>DBGAXC010000036.1:0-51243 GCA_048447565.1 Collinsella aerofaciens
CGCTGCCAAATGGGATTTCTTGCTTCACTTACGAACGGATACTCTTTCTTCGAGGCTGCTGTTACCCGTGGTCTTTCGGTAGGCGCGCGGGACACGGGTGGGGACGCTGGCGGCGGCATGCGACAATACCTGGCGTAAGAAACATAAAACCCGAGCTAACGGAGTGTAAAATTGGCCGAGTTTATTTATTCTATGTATCAGGCGCGCAAGGCGCATGGTGACAAGGTTATTCTCGACGACGTGACCCTGAGCTTCTTTCCGGGCGCGAAGATCGGCGTCGTGGGCCCCAACGGCATGGGCAAGTCGACCCTGCTCAAGATTATGGCCGGCATCGAGGAGGTCTCCAACGGCGATGCCAGGCTCACCCCCGGCTACACCGTGGGCATCCTGCAGCAGGAGCCGCCGCTCGACGACGACAAGACCGTTATCGAGAACGTGCGCATGGCGTTTGGCGATATGATCGCCAAGGTCGATCGCTTCAATAAGATCGGCGAGGAGATGTGCGACCCGGACTGCGACATGGACGCCCTCATGGCTGAGATGGGAAAGCTCCAGGACGAGATCGACGCCGCCGACGGCTGGGATATCGATTCCAAGCTCGGCCAGGCCATGGACGCCCTGCAGCTGCCCGATTCCGACATGCCGGTCAACGTGCTTTCCGGCGGCGAGCGCCGCCGCGTGGCCCTGTGCAAGCTGCTGCTCGAGGCTCCCGACCTGCTGCTGCTCGACGAGCCCACGAACCACCTGGACGCCGAGTCGATCCTGTGGCTCGAGCACTTCCTGCACAACTACCAGGGCGCGGTGCTTGCCGTCACACACGATCGCTACTTCCTGGATAACGTTGCCGAGTGGATCTGCGAGGTCGACCGCGGTCACCTTTATCCCTACAAGGGCAACTACTCCACGTATCTGGAGACCAAGGCCGCCCGTATCGAGGCACAGGGCAACCGCGACGCCAAGCTCGCCAAGCGCATGGAGGCCGAGCTCGAGTGGGTGCGCAGCTCGCCCAAGGCCCGTCAGGCCAAGAACAAGGCCCGTCTGGCTCGCTACGAGGAGATGGAGGCCGAGGCCCGCGCAAGCCAGAAGCTCGACTGGACCGACATCCGCATCCCTGTGGGCCCGCGTTTGGGCAACAAGGTGCTCGAGGCCCATCATCTGCACAAGGAGTTCGATGGCCGCGTGCTCATCGATGACCTTTCGTTCACCCTGCCGCGCAACGGCATCGTGGGCGTCATCGGCCCCAACGGTGTCGGTAAGACCACGCTGTTCAAGACGATTGTGGGTCTGGAGCCGCTGACTTCGGGCGAGCTTGAGGTGGGCGAGACCGTCAAGATCTCCTATGTCGACCAGAACCGCTCCGGCATCGACCCCGATAAGAACCTATGGGAGGTCGTCTCGGACGGCCTGGACCACATGATGGTCGGCGAGACCGAGGTTCCGAGCCGCGCTTATGTGGCGAGCTTTGGCTTTAAGGGCCAGGACCAGCAGAAGCGCGCTGGCGTACTTTCCGGTGGCGAGCGCAACCGTCTGAACCTGGCGCTCACGCTCAAGCAGGGCGGCAACCTGCTGCTCCTCGACGAGCCTACGAACGACCTCGACGTCGAGACGCTGTCCTCGCTCGAAGCGGCGCTGCTCGAGTTCCCGGGCTGCTCGGTGGTCATTAGCCATGACCGTATGTTCCTGGACCGCGTCGCCACGCACATTCTGGCGTGGGAAGGCACCGACGAGAACCCGGGCAACTGGTATTGGTTCGAGGGCAACTTCGAGGCCTATCAGGCCAACCGCATCGAGCGCCTGGGCGAGGACGCGGCCCAGCCGCATCGTATCCACCGTAAGCTGACGCGCGACTAGATCGTTACGCGGTTTTCCAAACCGCGTAACTGCTCGACGCTGCGCGGGTCGCAAGCACCCCATCTTGCCGTTCAAGCCGTCGCTCGCGTACCGAAGTACGCGTCGCTCCTCTTTCACGGCAACCTGGGGCACTTGCGGCCCGCTCGCTGTTGGTTACGCAACATCAACAAATAAAAACGGCTCAAATCCTGATTTGGATTTGAGCCGTTTGTCGTTACTGCTCGGGTTCTTCGACTTTATCGATGGCCCAGGTGGATCCGAGGCCACCGGTGGTGTTGCGGCGAATGCGCACGGTGACTTCGTGGCGCTCGCCGGCCTGCGTATAGTGCAGGGGGAAGCTTGCACGGTTTCGCGCGGCCTCGATGGTACCGAGCTCGCGGGCGATCCAGTAGTACTCGCCGATGATGCCGAGCGTGTCGGCGCCGTAGGGGAGATAGGTCGACAACTGGTGCAGAAGCGGGCCGGGGCAGAAGACCTCGGTTGCGAAATCGACGGGGAAGTCCTCGGGGATGGCGGGCGCTGCAGGTGCGGGGGTTGGGGCCGCTGCGGGTGCCGGAGCCGGTGCCGGTGCGGGAATTTGGTCGCAAGCAGAGGTGGGCACGGATTCGATGACGGGTGCGGGCTCCGGCGTCGTTTCCGGCTTGATTGTGGAATCTGCGGGCTTCACGGTGACGGGCGCGTCTGCAGCTGCAGTTTCAATCTCAACCTGCGTTGCGTTCTCGTTCTCGATGCTCGGCTTTGTCTCGACCGGCGTGGATGCCATGGTGGTGATGCCGGCGTTGGCGTTCTCGGGGTCATAGACGACCGTGAGCGAGATGGCGGGCTGCGGCGTCTCGGGCTCCGGCGCCGACTCGGTAGCGTCTTGATCTGCGGGCTCGTCGGACTGATCGTCCTCGGCCTCGTTGCCAAAGACATCGCTGTTTTGGAACGTAGGCGTCTCGGGTTGGTCAGCAGCTTCTTTGGTTGTCGACTTGGGCGCTTCATTGAGCTCCACAGTGGCTTCCTGCTCGGATATGACTTTGGGATCGGTCGTGGCGGCGATTTCGGTTTCGGCTTCTGCCGTTACCTCAATAGCGACTTCGATCCCTGTCTCGGGCTCGGGTTCCGGCGTGGCTTCAACCATGGTTTCTGGCTTGGGACGTTTAACGTGCTTGGGACGCACGGCCTTGAGGTCCTTCTCACCGCGCTTTTTCTTTTTGTAGGACTGCTTAGCGCCCTTGGCTGCCTTGGGCTTGTCCTCGCCCTTGGCAAGGGCGGCATCCCAAGCCTCGTTGGCGATGACGGTGGCATACAGGCGGCCGCCCTTAAAGACGGTCAGCTTAATGCAGTCGTCGAGCTCCTCGAGCAGCTCGCGCGTGGACTCGAAGCCCAGGTCATAAGCGGTCATGTCGCCAGCGGCGAGTGCCTCCTCGACCTGCGTCATAAACGTTTGCTTGCCGCATCCAATCGCATCGCGCAGCAGGCGATACAGATAGATGTGGTTGCCCAGCGAAAGCGTGGGCCTAACTATTGTCTTGCTCATGGCAAATCTCCTCTTTACACATGTAAAGCATCTTACCATCGCATGGCGTTCGCCATGGCGGCGCCCAAGGCAAACGGGCGCGAACCGCTTTCGATTCGCGCCCGTTGTACAGGTCGGTTATCTATGAGAGGCAAATGTGCTTAGTTGCCCGATGCCGTACCTTGGCTCGAGTTGTCAGATGCCGTGCCGGACGCAGTTCCGCTCGAGCTGTTGGTGTTGCTACTGTCTGCTGCACCCGTTCCCGACGTGGTGTCGCTCGTCTGGTCGCCCGTGCTCGGCTGAGAGCCGTCAGTCGTTTGGCTTGAGTCGGTCGTGCCGGACGGCGTGCCACTGTTGGCCGTGGAGGAGTCGGTGCCCTGCGATTGGTTTTGGGTGTTCGAGGACGAATTGGCAGAGGTGGAACTGTCTTGCGTGTCGTCCGCCTGTGCCTGCTGATCTTGCGACTGGGTGTCGCCATTTGCATCGCTCTCGGTCGTGCGCGACGACAGGATTGGCTCGGGACGCTCACCCAGACCCTCACCGGCAGTGGTGATAAGGATGGCGCCGGCGCAGGCGATGACCGCGACGATGGCGATGGCGATCGAGAAGACGATGACCTTCTTTTGCGTCTGGCTGCGCTCGGCTGCCGCCTTGGCGCGCAGGCTGTTGGGGGCGACGCGCGCCGTGGTCGCGCGTCCCGCAACCTGGCGCATCTCCTGCGTGGTCGCGGCGCCACCTAGGTGCTCCTCGACATCGGGCTCAACGGGCTCGTAGGCGCCGGCAGGGTAGTCGACAGCGGCATGCGTGCCCTTGATTGCTTCGGCGCTGGCAGAGATAAAGTGGCGGTAGACCTGCGAGGACACAACAGTGATGACTGAGCTCACAGCGGCACCAATCACCGAGCCGGCAATGCCGATCTTTGAAGCAAGCGCCACGCTCGTGGCGGCGGCTGCGGCGCCGGCGACGATCTGGGGAATGGAAATGTCGTCGAACAGGCCCTTTTTGGGCGCGATGGCCATGGTCTGTCCGATGGAATGGTTTTCGTGAACGCCGTTGTTGAGCGCGGCCGGTGTCATGACGCGCGTGCGCGGCGCGTCGGTGTACTTGGTTGTCATACGGGGCCCTCCCGGTGTAAATCTGCTTCGTTTCATTCAGCCATCAGGGTACCCACCAGATGTGAATCGTACGTGACATTTAACAGATACCATCAACTCATCAATAGCTCACCAAGTTGGTGGGATGCGGTTACACTCGGCGGTTGAACTACAATAGGGCTAGCTAATTGTTGTGAATGGCGTCTACGCACAGGAGCATTCTTATGAATCTTCACCTTTCTCAGTCTGATGGCTTTTTGCGTGTGGCGGCGGCGTCGCCGCGGATTCGCGTGGCCGATGTCGAGGACAATGCCGAGGTTGCGCTGGCGGCTGTTCGCGATGCTGCCGAGCGCGGCGTTCGCGCGCTGGTACTGCCCGAGCTTAACCTGACCGGCTATACCGCGGCCGACCTGTTCCATAACCGCACATTACTGCATGCCTGCGAGACCGCACTGGCACATATTCTCGATGAAACCCGCGAGCTGCCGATTGTCTTTACCATCGGTCTTCCCGTTGCAGTTGCCGAGAATATCTACAACTGCGCCGCCGTGTGCTGCGCGGGCGAGCTTTTGGGCCTCACGGCTAAGAAGTATCTGCCCAACTATGGCGAGTTCTATGAGCGTCGCTGGTTTGCTCCGTCGCCTGCGGATCCCGTGTGGGTTGAATTTGCCGGTCAGGGTCCGGTTCCGCTGGGTTCGGGGCTTGTCTACCGCTGCTGTGATGAGGGTGCCGAGGATATGGTGCTGGGCGTTGAGGTTTGCGAGGACCTGTGGGTACCGGCGCCGCCTTCGACCGAGATGGCGCTTGCCGGTGCGACGGTGATCCTCAATCCGTCGGCTTCGGACGAGATTATCGGCAAGGCGGATTACCGCCGCAGCCTCATTTCCAACCAGAGCGCGCGCCTGTATTGCGCCTATGCCTACGCGGACGCGAGCGAGGGCGAGTCCACGACCGACATGGTCTTTGCGGGCGAGAACCTCGTCTACGAAAACGGCTCCAAGCTCGCCGCGACCAAACTGCTTACCTGCGATATGGCCATCGCCAACGTTGACCTTGACCGCCTGGTTGCTGAACGCCGTCGCTCGACGACATGGACGCGCGCGGACGATGCGCCGGAGGCCGTGACCGTCGAGTTCTCGTTTGAGGGCTCGCTCGCCGAAGAGCCTGTCCTGCGCGATGCGCTCGGCATAGACCGTGTCTTCCCCCGCGCGCCCTTCGTGCCTGCCGACCATGGTGACCTGGCTGAGCGCTGCGAGACCATCCTCGACCTGCAGACCGCGGGCCTCAAGACCCGCCTCGCCCACACAGGTACCAAGGCTGCAGTCATTGGTCTTTCGGGCGGCCTGGACTCCACGCTGGCCCTGCTTGTGACCGTGCGTGCCTTCGATGCACTGGGGCTGCCGCGCACAGGCATCACTGCCGTGTCCATGCCCGGCTTCGGCACGACGCATCGCACCAAGTCGAATGCCGAGTCGCTCGCCCGCGACCTGGGCGTGAGCTTCCGCGAGGTTTCGATCCACGCGGCCGTGGAGCAGCACTTCAAGGACATTGAGCATGATCCGGCTGTCCAAGACGTGACCTACGAGAACAGCCAGGCGCGCGAGCGTACGCAGATTCTGATGGATTTGGCCAACCAGGCTGGCGGTTTTGTCATTGGCACGGGCGACCTGTCGGAGCTGGCGCTCGGCTGGGCTACCTATAACGGCGACCACATGAGCATGTACGCCGTCAACGCGAGCGTGCCCAAGACGCTTGTGCGCCATCTGGTACGCTATGCCGCCGATGTCTTTGGCGGGCGCATTGCCGAGGTCTTGCTCGATATCCTCGATACGCCGGTGTCCCCCGAGCTTCTGCCGCCCACGGGCGACGGCGAGATTGCGCAGAAGACCGAGGATTTGGTGGGCCCGTACGAGTTGCACGACTACTTCCTCTACTACCTGCTGCGTTTTGGCTTTGAGCCGGGCAAGATCTACCGCATGGCGCTCAAGAGCTTCGAGGGCGTCTACGACGCCAAGACCGTCCACACGTGGCTACGTACGTTCTACCGTCGCTTCTTTGCCCAGCAGTTTAAGCGCAGCTGCCTGCCCGATGGTCCCAAGGTGGGCTCGGTGACTCTCAGCCCGCGCGGCGATTGGCGTATGCCGAGTGACGCTAGCTCGCGTCTGTGGCTTGCGCAGATCGACGCGCTCAATCCAGTTGACTAAGGTTGGCTAAATTGAACCAATACGGGGGTTGCAAGCGTTACACTTTTGCAATCTGATGGCCCGTATCGCGCGGCGCTCTTGTCGGAGCGCCGCGTTTTTCATATCGAAAGGTGGCACCATGCAGGCATCGCAGCGTCTCGACCGCTTTGGCGCGGAGGTCTTCGCCTCGCTCAACAACAAGCTTCTCGCGCTGAAGGCTCAGGGCAAGACCATTTACAACATGAGCGTGGGCACGCCCGATTTTAAGCCGTACGACCATGTGGTCGAGGCGCTCACGCAGGCAGCCCAAGATCCCGAGATGTGGAAGTATGCCCTGCGCGACCTGCCCGAACTCAAGCAAGCCGTGTGCGATTACTATGAGCGCCGCTTTGGCGTTTCGGGCATTACGCCGTCTATGGTGCAGTCGTGCAACGGCACGCAGGAGGGCGTGGGCCATTTGGGCCTGGCCCTGCTCGATCCGGGTGACACCATTCTGGTTCCCGATCCGTGCTACCCGGTCTTTGAGGCGGGTGCCAAGATCGCCGATGCCAAGCTCGAATACTATCCGCTGGTTGCCGAGCATAATTACCTGCCCTATGTGGCGGGTATCGATCCCGAGGTGGCCGATCGTGCCAAGTATATGATCGTGTCGCTGCCCGCGAACCCGGTCGGCTCGGTGGGCACGCCCGAGATCTACGAGGAGATCATCACTTTCGCCCGCGAGCACGACCTGCTCATCGTTCACGACAACGCATACTCCGACATCGTGTTCGACGGCGAGCCGGGTGGCAGCTTCCTGCAGTACCCTGGCGCGCTCGAGGTGGGCGTGGAGTTCTTCTCGCTCTCTAAGTCGTTTAACGTCACCGGTGCCCGCATCGGCTTTTTGGTCGGTCGCGAGGATGTGGTCTCGGCCTTTGCCAAGCTGCGCAGCCAGATTGACTTTGGTATGTTTTTCCCGATCCAGAAGGCTGCTATCGCCTGCCTGAACGGTCCGCGCGATGAGGTCGAGGCGCAGCGTCTGAAGTACCAGGAGCGCCGCGATGCCCTGTGCGACGGTCTTGAGGGCCTGGGCTGGGAGCGACCCAACGCGCATGGCTCTATGTTTGTGTGGGCCAAGCTTCCCGGTGGTCGCACCGATTCTATGGCGTTTTGCGAGGAGCTTATGGAGAAGGCCGGCGTTGTGGTGACGCCGGGCGCGAGCTTTGGCCCTTCGGGCGAGGGGCACGTGCGTATGGCGCTGGTTTTGCCGCCCGACCAGATCGCTTTGGCTGTCGAGGCCATTCGCGAGGCGGGCTTGTATTAGAAACCTATTTCGACTCGTCAATAGCTCGAAACCGATTTCGTGCAGTTATTTTACGAATACTGCAAACAATTTCGGTAAACGGTCGATTTTTGGCTGCGAATAGGAGCATAATCAAAGTCCCGATTGGATGTATTGGGATTACGACAAGCCGCTCGGGTCGTTCCCGGGCGGCTTGTTTGTGGAGAGAGATGGGAGTTTCTAATGGTTAACGAGAAGAAGGTCGCTATTGTCGGCTGCGGTTTCGTCGGTTCGTCTTCGGCGTTCGCACTGATGCAGAGTGGTCTGTTCTCCGAGATGGTCCTCATCGACGTGGACAAGAACCGTGCCGAGGGTGAGGCCCTGGATATCGCGCACGGCATGACGTTTGCCGAGCCGATGAAGATCTACGCCGGCGATTATTCCGATGTCGCCGACGCCGCCATGATCGTCGTCACTGCTGGCGCTGCCCAGAAGCCCGGTGAGACCCGCCTGGACCTGGTCAACAAGAACGTCAGCATCTTTAAGTCCATTATCCCCGAGATTAAGAAGTCCGGCTTCGACGGCATTCTGCTAATCGTCTCCAACCCGGTCGATGTCCTGACCTACGCCGCCATCAAGATGTCCGGCCTGCCCGAGGGCCACGTCATCGGTTCCGGTACCGTGCTCGACACCGGCCGCCTGCAGCAGATGCTCGGCGCTCACGTCGAGGTTGACCCGCGCGATGTCCAGGCCTATGTCATGGGCGAGCACGGCGACTCCGAGTTTGTCGCTTGGTCCAGCGCTCAGGTTGCCGGCGTTCCGCTGAACACTTTCTGTGAGCTTCACGGCCACTTGGAGCATGAGGCTGCCGAGAAGCGCATCGCCGAGGACGTCAAGAACTCCGCCTACACCATCATCGAGAAGAAGCACGCCACCTACTATGGCGTCGCCATGGCCGTCAAGCGCATCTGCACCGCCGTCATGCGCGATGAGCAGACCGTTCTGCCCGTCTCTTCGCTCATGGTGGGCGAGTATGGCCTGTCCGATCTTGCCATCTCCATGCCGACCGTCGTTGGCCGCGACGGCGTTGTCTGCCGCGTCCCCGTGCCGCTGAACGACGACGAGCAGCATGAGCTCACCGTCTCCGCCAAGGCCCTCAAGGACATCATCGACAGCGTCGATTTCTCCTGCTAAATCAAGCTCGCTAGAGCGAAAAGCTACAATGAAGGCGTCCGGGCCCACACGGTCCGGGCGCCTTTTTGGTGCAAAGTAACCTGACCCCAATGCACCATCCCAATGCACCATAGTTGATGGGAGGGCCATGTCGGATTCGCCTAATTTTTTGACCTATGCCCAGACGGCGTTTGATCCGTTTGAGGAGCGGCCGTTCTGCGCGGTGGATAGCCTCGTCTTTGCGTGGTTGTCCTATTTGCGTTTGCCGGGTGATATGGCGGAGCTGACGAACTGGCAGGGCCTAGACGTACGCGAGCTGCTGCGTGCCGAGTGCTACCGGGACATGATTGACGACTTGTGGGACCCGGAGGGGAGCAGGGCCTTGTTGGAGGCCGTGGCAGCAAGTCCTCGCTACCGTGGCGTGCACGTTTGCGGCTATCGTGCTGTGAGCGATATGGTGGCGACGGAGCAGTTCGCAGCCATGGCGTTCCGGTTTCCGGCGGGGTTTAGTTATCTTTCCTTCCGGGGGACCGATAGTACGATTGTGGGCTGGAAAGAAGACTTTAACATGGCGTTCCGGTGTCCTGTGCCGGCCCAGGAATCCGCGGCACGTTATGTGGACGAGGCGGCGGATGCGATTGGCGGGCCGCTTTTGTGCGGGGGTCATTCCAAGGGTGGAAACCTTGCGGTGTACGGTGCAGCGATGTGCTCCGATGTTGCCCGTGAACGAATCGAACGGGCGTATTCCCATGATGGCCCGGGCTTCGTCGAGGAGTTTCTGAACGGCGACGCCTTTGCCGATCTTTCCGGTCGAATCGACAAGACGCTACCTCGGTCGTCGATCTTTGGCATGATGTTCGAGACACAGGAGGACTATGCCATCGTTGAGAGCACCGAGTTCAGCCTGCTGCAGCACAATCCCTTTAGCTGGGTGGTTGATGGTCACGACTTCGTGTACTGTGAGCGCCTGTCTGCCGGTGCTCGATACGTTGATGGTTCCATTCGTGAGATGCTGCTTGCAGTGTCGCCTAGCGAACGCGAGCGTTTTGTAGATGCGTTGTTCTCCGTGTTTGAGGCTACGGGTGCTGAGCGGTTTGCGGATATCGCTGGGAATCTGCGCGAGAGCCTGCCCGTGATGCTCCAGGCTGCGCAAGGCTTTGACGAGGATACACGACGCTTTGTCTCGCAGACCATCGTTGCGATTCTTAAGTGTGCGCTGCTGCCCAAACGACCCCAGATCGACGTGCCCGCTGCCGGCAAGAGTTTGGCAGAACAGCTCGAGGCTTGGCAGTCCGAGCTCCTGCGCTAACCATTGGTGCAAGCAACCTGTCCCCGATGCACCAATCTTCGAAGCGCCTGGGGCGGGCTCGACCGCTATACTGATTCGTGCTGAAATCGATCTAGAACGGAATGCCGTATATGAAAATCAATCACGCGATTCTGCATATCCTGGACTTTGACTCTGCCGTCAACGTCATGAGCCAGCGCGAGCTCGATATCGAGAGCCGTACCGTCCGCAACTTCGTGACCACACATCTGCGTCGCGCGCGCACTTCGGCCGATAACAAGCGTGCCACGTTTGCCGAGAACTCCGCATTCGGCGGCGAGCTCAAGAGCTATTTCTTTGGTGAGCGTGAGTTCGTGGACCTGTCGCAGCAGATTGCGGAGTTCATCTCTTCCGAACTCACCAAGGCCGAGAAAGCTGAGTCCACCGACGTGCTCGTGGCTGATTTTGACGACGATGAGGATGCCCGCTGGTTTGCCGTGATGCTGCTGGGCTCCAAGCAGGCCTTTATGCACGAAGTGGGCCGCGAGGAAGGGGAGGTGCGCAACGACATCGCGCGCCACTACGCCATTCTGCCGAACCCCTCGCAAAAGGTGCCGAGCTATGCCATCGTGCGCGCGAGCACCATGGAGATCGGCTATGTGGACAAGAAACGCAAGATCGCCGGCGAGGACCGTATGCTTATCCCCGATGGCCTGCTGCAGTGCGACACGGGCGTATCGGGCAAGGAGGTCATCGACACCGTGACGCGTGTGGTCGAGGAAGTCGCCGGGGAGCACGGTGCCAACACGGCCGTGGCGCTCGCAAAGGTTAAGGCCGCTGTGGCCGAGAAGGTCGAGGATGACGAGGAGCTGCCGCCTTGGGATATCGTCGACGAGGTCTTTGAGGACGAGCCGGTCATCAAGGAGAGCGTGCGCGCGGCACTGACCGAGGAGAAGGTGCCTGAGCGTGTGCCCGTGGAGCGCAAGCAGGTCGAACGCGCGGCGGTGCGCAATCATAAGATCCGTACCGACACGGGTATCGAGATCAGCTTCCCGGCCGAGATGGGTTCCAACTCCGAGTACATTGAGTTCGTCAATGAGCCTAACGGCCTCATCTCCATCGAGCTCAAAAATATCGGTAGCATCGAGAATCGATAAGTTGCGTTGCGCCTACAGCGAGAAAGCAAAGGCCGAGGCCCTTCGGGACTTCGGCCTTTTTTGTTTTCGGCTTGGTTGCTGACATTGCGCCGCAGGTTGGGCATACGTCAACGAAAACGCCCCAGAGCGAGCAAGGTGACGTGAAAGAGGAGGGCATTGACCTTTTGGTCATGCCCGACGATTGAACGTCAGATTGCCGCTCTGGGGCGTTTGCAGCGTCGACTAGTTACGCGGTTTGGTGAAAACCGCGTAACCCTACAGCTGGCGCAGGCCTTCCTCGAGACCGGTCTTGCTGTCGGTCTTCTCGTCGCGCATCTTGATGACGCGGGCGGGGACACCGGCCACGACGGCGCCGGCGGGGACATCCTCGACGCACACGGCGCCGGCGGCAACGACAGCGCCCTTGCCTACGTGCACGCCCTCCAGGACCACGGCGTTGGCGCCGATCATGACATCGTCCTCGATGATGACGGGCGTGGCGCTGGCGGGCTCCACAACGCCTGCCAGCACGGTGCCGGCGCCGATGTGGCAGTTCTTGCCCACGGTGGCGCGGCCGCCCAGCACGGCGCCCATATCAATCATGGAGCCTTCGCCAATGACGGAGCCGATGTTGATGATGGCGCCCATCATGATGACGGCGCGATCGCCGATCTCGACGCGGTCACGGATGATCGCGCCCGGCTCGATGCGGGCGTTGATGCCCTTAAGGTCGAGCATGGGCACGGCAGAGTTGCGGCAGTCATTCTCGACATCGTAGTAGTCGATGGAGTCGGCATTGGCATCGAGGATGGCCTTGAGCTCATCCCAGTCGCCAAAGACGGTCTTGCCGCGACGGCCGCCGTAGACATGTGCGTCGCCCCAGGCAACCTTCATGCCGGGCTTCTCGCGCACGTATAGCTTGACAGGTGTCTTTTTGGGCGCGGTGGCGATGTAGTTGATAATCTCCTGGGCATTCATCTCGGCTGCGTTGCTCATTTGCTATCTCTCCTTTGGGTGGATTCGGTTGATACCTGGTTAGGCAAACATGACCTGGTCGAACGTATAGAAGCCGGGTTCGCGGGTGACGAGCTTCTGGGCGGCGGCCAGGGCGCCGTTGACGAAGATCTGACGGCTCGTGGCGCGGTGGGTGAGCGTGACCTCCTCGTCCTGGCCAAAGAAACTCACTTCGTGGACGCCGGCGACAGTGCCACCGCGCAGCGAGTGCATGCCGATCTCCTTGGGATCGCGCGCGCCGCACATGCCCTCGCGTCCGTAGACGGGGTGGTAGCCTGTCTCGGGCTCGGCCTCGACTACGGCGTCGAGCAGCAGCTTGGCGGTACCGCTGGGGGCGTCGACCTTTTGGTTATGGTGCGTCTCGACGATTTCGCAGTCAAAGCCGGGCAACTCGCGCGTGGCCTGGGCCACTAGATGACGCAGGGCTGCGATGCCGATGGAGTAATTGCCCGAGTGCATAACGCGGGTGTTCTGGCCCAGCTCGCGCAGACGGTCCATCTGCTCGGGGGTGTAGCCTGTGGTGCCCGAGACCAACGCCGCGCCCGTGCGCTCGACATAGGCGACGACGGCATCGAAGGTCACGACGTTCGAGAAGTCGATGATGACGTCGGCTGCCGGGGCGCTCTCGAGCTCGGACAGATCAAAACCGATCTGGGAGACGATGTCGAAAACGGGCTGTCCGGCGGCGTCGACAATGCCTTCGGCGGTAGTGCGGATGAGCGAGCCCATGCGGCCCGTTCCCATAATGACGGTCTTAATCAAGCAGACCAGCTCCCTTCAGGGCATCGGTAAGTGCAGAGCGCGTGTCGTCTGCCATGGGGCACAGCGGCATGCGGTAGTTTGCCTCGATCATACCCATTTGAGCGAGCGCCTCTTTGACGGGGATGGGGTTGACCTCACTAAAGAGGGCATTGATGAGCGGCTGGCCGGCAATCTGTATATCGCTGGCGCGCTCCACGTCGCCGTCCAGATAGGCGCGGCACATATCGTGCACGAGCTGCGGCTGAACATCGGCCCACACGCTGATGGTGCCTGAGGCGCCCAGGCTCATGAGCGGCACAGTGAGCGCATCCTCACCCGAGTACATGCGGAAGTCGTCGGACAGCAGGTGGGCGATCTTGGCCGCGTAAGCGACGTTGCCCGAGGCTTCCTTAATACCCATGATGTTGGGATGTGCGGCCAGGCGCTCTACGTTGCGCTCGCTGATGCCGCAGCCGCAGCGGCCGGGGATGTTGTACAGGATGCAGGGGATGTCCACGGCATCGGCCACGGTCTTAAAGTGCTGGTAGATACCCTCTTCGTTGGACTTGTTGTAGTAGGGGGTGATGAGCAGCAGACCGTCGGCGCCCAGGCCCTGGTAAGTGAGTGACTTGGTGAGCATGGTCTGCGTGGAGTTAGAGCCCGAGCCGGCGATGACGGGGACGCGTCCTGCAACATGCTTGACCACGGCGGCGACGACGGAGTTGTCTTCGTCATCGGTCATCGTGGCACTCTCACCGGTGGTGCCCAGGGTGAGGATGGCGTCGGTGCCATTTTGCAAGTGGAAATCGATAAGGCGCTCGAGCGCGTCAAAGTCGACGCTGCCGTCCTTTTTAAACGGCGTGACGAGGGCGACGATCGAGCCCTCGAGGTTGCGGATATCCATGTTCTTCTCCTTCGCTTCCGCGATCTGGATGCGTTTGTTCCATTGGGCGGCGACGGCCAGGCTCTCGTCCTGAGCGCGACGACGAGCGCTTTCGGCACGCGATTTGGCCAGCAGCTCACGGCCGCACGGCAGCACGTCGAGCGTGGCAAAATAATCGCCCGGGCGCTCGGCGCGGCGGATAAGGTCGGCCGAGCCGTCGGGGCGCAGCAGCACCTCGGCGGAGCGCAGGCGGCCGTTGTAGTTGTAGCCCATGGAGTAGCCATGCGCGCCGGTATCATGGATCACGAGCGCATCACCCATGTCGATCTGCGGTAGCTCGCGGTCGATGGCGAACTTGTCGTTGTTCTCGCACAGATTGCCCGTAATGTCGTACGTGTTTGTGACAGGCGCCGCGGTCTTGTCGGCGCCACCCGGCTGACCCATTACCGTAATGTGGTGGTAGGCGCCATACATGGCGGGGCGGATCAGATCGACGGCGCTTGCGTCGACACCGATATAGTCCTTGTAGATCTGCTTTTCGTGGATGGCTTTGGTGACCAGGCAGCCGTAGGGGCCCATCATAAAGCGGCCCATCTCGGTGCAGATGGCCACGTCGCCCATGCCAGCGGGAACCAGAATTTCGTCGTAGGCCGCATGCACTCCTTCGCCGATGGCATGGATATCGTTGGCCTGCTGCTCGGGCAGGTAGGGGATGCCGACGCCGCCGGATAGATTGATGAAGGCGACGTGTGTGCCGGTCTCGCGCTCCAGGCGCACGGCAAGCTCAAAGAGGATGCGCGCAAGCTTGGGGTAATAGTCGTTGGTGACGGTGTTGCTGGCAAGGAATGCGTGGATGCCAAAGTCCTCGGCACCCTTGGCCTTGAGCGTGCGGAAGGCCTCGAAGAGTTGCTCGGTGGTCATGCCGTACTTGGAGTCGCCGGGGTTATCCATGATGCCGTTGGAGAGTTGGAACAGGCCGCCTGGATTAAAGCGGCAGCTGACCGTTTTGGGGATGGGCCCCGCAACACGCTCAAAGAACTCGATGTGGCTGATGTCGTCAAAGTTGACGATGGCACCCAGCTTGTTGGCGAGCTCAAAGTCGGCAGCCGGCGTGTCGTTGGACGAGAACATGATGTCGTGTCCCGTGATGCCCAGCGAGCGGGCGATCATGAGCTCGGTATAGCTCGAGCAATCGCAGCCGCAGCCGTATTCGTTGAGAATGGAGATGAGCGCCGGGTTGGGGTTGGCCTTGACGGCAAAGTATTCCTTAAAGCCCGGGTTCCATGCAAAGGCGTCGCGCACTTCTTGCATGTTGCGGCGGATGCCCGCCTCGTCGTATAGATGAAACGGCGTGGGGAACTGCTCGACGATATGCTCGAGTGTCTCCTTGTCCACAAACGGCTGCTTGGCCGCATATGCCTCGTTGGGGGTCAATGCCATGTCCCGTAAACCTCGCTATCCAGACGGCGCCATCTGCGCATCGAATCCGCATAGCGTGGACCCAATGTCCGGATAGCGCTCCCGCATTGCTGCAGACAGTCCTGTGGGTGTTTCCCACAGGCCCACCAGGTTGTTCGTGCCCGAAAAACCCAGTTCGGCGGGTTTCGCCTCCCCACGGGGTCAAAGCCTGCCGGCTCGCCCGCGGCTCTTCGTGCCCGCGCCTCTATCAAGTGGTAAAGACCCTATCACGTTGCACTTTACCAAACAAGAGTATTCGTATATAACGTTTAAAAAATGCAGCAATATGCTGGAAACATGTGTGCCACAATCCTGTATCACAATAAGTTGCAACAGATGTGCCTCACGAAGGGATTCTCTATGACCGAGCTCCAAGAACTCCGTCGCTATCGCCGCGATCTCCATCGCATTCCGGAGCTCGATTTCGATCTTCCGCAGACTATCGCCTATATCGAGGGCGTGTTGGCGCCGCTCGCTTGCGAGGTGACCCATCCGTGTCCCAGCTGCGTCTGCGCTTTCTTCGACGCTGGCGTTGGTGCCGCGCGTGCCACGGCGATTCGCGCCGATATGGATGCGCTGCCCATCGCGGAGGCGACGGGAGCGGCCTTTGCCTCGATCCATCCCGGCAAGATGCACGCTTGCGGACATGACGGACACATGGCCATGGCACTTGCCGCCGCGACGTATGTCGACCGTACGATTCGCGAGCAGCCGGGCGCCATTAGGCGCAACGTTCTCTTTGTGTTCCAGCCGGCCGAGGAAACGACCGGTGGTGCCAAGACGGTATGCGAGAGCGGTGTGTTCGAGCGCTATGGGGCTGACCGCATTTTTGGCTTCCATGTGTGGCCCGATCTGCCTGCCGGCACGTTGGCGAGTTGTTCCGGTCCGCTGCTGGCGCGTTCGAGTGAGACACACATTCATATTCACGGGACGAGCATCCATATCGCTAAGACCTATGGCGTTCCGGTCGAGGAATCGCACGATGCGGCGCTGGCGGCTGCCAAGTTCTTGGTTGCCGAGCGCGAACTGATGGACGAGCTGGGCACCGACGAACCCTGTATCGGCAAGTTTGGCCTGCTGCAGGCTGGCACCGTTTGCAACGCGGTGGCGGGGGAGGCCCATGTGGCCGGAAGCCTGCGTGTGTTTACGGACGACATGTTCGACCGGGCGCGCGAAGGCGTGCGCCGCGTGCTGGACGATGCCTGTGCCGCAACGGGCTGCACGTATGATCTCGACTTTGCCGAGGGCTATCCGCCGGTCGACAACGACCCCGAGCTATTTGCCAATGTCGCGCCTGCCTTGCCCGAGCTACAGCTCGTGGATGAGCCGCTGCTGATCGCCGAGGATTTCGCGTTCTATCAACGCTATCTGCCGGGCGTGTTTTTCCTGCTGGGCACGGGTATGCCAGAGGACCAAGACAACCCGAGTGATTCGGATGGCTGCCCCGCCTATGCCACAAGCGCTCTGCATACCGATAGCATGCTCTTTGACGAGGAAATCCTACTCAAAGGCCTCGATGTCTATAAACGATTGCTTGTGATGGAGTGACGATGGAACGACGCCGACAGTCTGCCGTATATAGTCCGGGTGGATGCGGGTGCGGTTTGCTGCTGCTTCCGGTTATTGCTGTGAGCATTGGCGTGATGTTTGCGCTTGCCGGGCTTGCCGCGGCGGCGCTCGTGCTGTTTATCACTGCCATCGGCGTGACGATTTGGCTCTGCCGCAATCGCGAGCAACGCCGTGCCGACGGTAAAACCAATGTCGGCTGGGTCGTCTTTCTGATCATTGCGTACCTGCTGAGTGCCAGCTACCTTGTTTTCTTTGTCCTGTTGCTTGTGAGCACCTTTACCGGGGAATCCGTCACGGTGGGTTGATGCGCTGCCAGCAGACGGTCGCGCAAAGTGCGTTTGCTCGGCGTTTGGATAACTGCATTGGCCGTTTACCGCAGCCTTAGCTCTCAGCTAATGAATTCAAGTCAATCCTTCCTACGATGTGCTGTGTGCCGGCACGGTAGCCGGATCGTAGGAAGGATGAATAATGGCAAAAGAGGGAAAGAAGCCGATCGGCAAGATTGTCCTAGGCATCATCGTGGTGCTGGTTATTGTCGGTGTCGTGGGCTCTATGGGTGGCAATTCAACCGATTCGCCTGCGAGCGATTCGGCAAAACCTGCCGAGGCGACACAGCAGGCTGAGGAGCAAAAAGAACCGCAAGAACCGTATACCATTGCTGACGAGGCTGAAGACACTTCCAATCAGTTTGCCTATAAGATCACGGGCACGTTGACCAATAACACGGACAAGGAAAAGAGCTACATTCAGATTGAGTATGTTCTGTATGATGCCGATGGCAACCAGGTTGGAACGGCTCTTGCAAACACCAATCATCTGAAGGCGGGCGGCTCCTGGAAGTTCGAGGCGCTGGGTACGGTGTCTCCCGACCAGGTTGCTAGCTGGGAGCGTTCGGACGTAAGCGGTTTCTAGCATGTTGCATGCACTGGGGGAGGTGAAGTCGTATGCCCGATAAAAAACTGACCGAGGAGTTGCTCAATGAGCTTCTCGATGCGCCGAACATCGATGACTATATCAGGGAGCACGACTTTGCCGCCCCGTCGCTTTCGGACTACCTGAAGCAGCTGCTGCAGGAAAAGGGCTTGGAGCGCTCGCGCGTGGTTCGTATGGCCGATCTCAATGAGACCTTTGGCTATCAGATCTTTACCGGCGCGCGTCATCCGAGTCGCAACAAGGTGCTGCAGATTGCCTTTGCGATGGCGCTGACGCTCAAAGAGACCAACCGTGCGCTGACGGCTGCCGGGGTAAGCGTCCTTAACTGCAAGGACCGCCGCGATGCGATTATCATCTTTTGCATCGATCGCGGGTGCAGTCTCCAAAAGGTCAACGAGGAACTGTATCGCTTTGGCGAGGAGACGGTGAGTTAGCGGCTGATATCTGAGCCGGTAGAGCTGTCGAACAACGATGCAAACGAACGGGGCGCGGATGCCATGGGGTGTCTGCGCCCTGCGCTATGATGGAGGCTATGGATACTCAGAGCCCAACATATTCCGATGACGAGCTGACCGCAGCGCTTGCCGAGCACCTGGCGTCGCTCGATCGCGACGACAGCTATCGCGTGGAGCGTGTACTTAAGCGCTCGTCCGTTGAAGCAACCGAGCTCGTGTACTTTGAAGGAACCGGCGGTGGTTCGCTCGGCCCCTTTGTCCGTAAACGCATCGATGCTTCGGCTCAAATCGGCGGGGCATACGAGCGTCTGTTTACCGCTCAGCGGGCAGGCAGGCGTTTTGAGCACCTGCCCAGAATCGTCGATTGTCGTCGTGTGGGCGACGAGCTCAACGTGGTTATGGAATACATCGAAGGGGAGACGCTCGGGGCGCTGGTGGACCGTCTGGGAGCCACCCCCGATTATGCGCGTGAATTGTATCCTGCCCTATGCGATGCCGTGGGCGAGCTCCACGCCGGTTTTGCAATAGCGGGGGAGACGTCGGCGCCGGTGATCCATCGCGACCTCAAGCCGTCGAATATCATCGTGACAGGTGCCAACTATACGCCTGATGACGGCCTGACATTTTCATCGCTGGTGATTATCGACCTGGGGATCGCGCGCGTATGGCGCGATGGCGCCGATGCCGACACCGTCAAGTTTGGGACACGGCCCTATGCGCCGCCCGAGCAGTATGGGTTTGGGCAGACGAGTGTGCGCAGCGACGTCTACGCACTTGGCGCTCTGTTGTTCTTCTGCTTGACGGGAGTCCACCCTAAACCAGGGCTCGACATGCGCGAGCAATGCGAGGCGCGCGGCATTCCCACTCCACTTGCCGATGCCGTCTGCATGTCGATGGCGCTCGATCCGGCCAAGCGTTTTGCGAGTGCGGAAGCGTTGGGACGGGCGACGCGCGCGGCATACGATCTGAGTCGCCCCGTGCGGCCTCCTGCGCCTGCGCCTGTCCGTACTCCAGACTCGGAGACGGCGTTGACGCCCCAAGGGCTCCAGAACCCCGCAGGGCTTCCTAGGCCTGCCGCCTCCGCGGCATGCGGCCTGCTCTCTCGCGTTCCGGAGTCTCTGGGGCGCATTTGGAATACGCTCGTCTGCTTCTCGTTGCTTGTGTTCTTTGTCGGAAGTCACTTTGCCGTCTTTCACCCCACCGGAGCAAACCAAAGCTACCCGACGTGGCTTCTCATAATCGAGTATTTTTTCTTTGTCGATGGCCTTATGGTGCTTATGCATTTTGCGCTGTTCGATAAGCGCCGTCTTCGTCGGCGATTCGCACTGCTCGACAGCTATCGCGGCAAGAAACTCGCGAAACTCTGGCTCAAGGCATTGGGTGTGCTGCTCCTATGCATGATTGTCATAGTCGCGGTTGCCAATGCGACCGGCGTCGTCGATACTTCCGCCACCTAAAAGAAAAGGGTCCCATTGGGGCCCTTTGCAGTTGCACTTAGATGCGGTTCATCTGAGCGGCGACTTTGTTGTACCAGTCCTGCCACGTAGGCGGGCAGTACTTTTTGGCCGCTGCCGGGGTAAGGGTGGAGCCGTAGTTGGCGCCCAGATAGGCAACGTGAGCGGAGATGCCCTCGCTCCAGCTGCCAAAGCTGCGCCAACCGCCGCCACGGGCACTCCAGCCCCAGGCGTTGTAAGAATTGGCGCAATAAGCGCCCTTGGTGCTCTCGATGCAGGCGATGGCGGGGGACCAACGGGGGTCGACACCGGTATTCCAAGCGGCGACGGCAAAGTTATAGCCCTGGCCTGCCATGGGGGAGCCGGCGAGATAATTGTCGATGCGGCTCGTCCACTCATTAATGAACGAATCGTAATCGGAGCTACCGGTATTGGCGTTGTTCACCGTGGTGTCGATGGTGGTGTTGGTGTTGGTGGCCTGGCTGCTGGAATTGCTGCCGCTTACGCCCTCGCCCGAGAGCTTCTCGGCGGCAGCGGCCTTATCGGCCTCAAGCTTGGCAAGCTCGGCGGCATTTTCCTGCTCGGCTTTTGCCTGTGCCTCGCTGCGGAGCTGCTGGGCCTGCGCCAGCGCGTCCTCGGCGTTTTTCTGCTCTGCCTCAAGCTGAGACTTGGCCTGCTGGAGCTCGGCCTTGTTCTGCTCGAGTTCGGTTTGCATGTTATTGAGCTGTTCGATCTCGTCGACGCTCGAGCTCGTGATCTGGTTGGTGTATTTGCAGGTCGTGATGAACTCACCCAGGCTCTGCGCGTTGACCAGGAAGCTCACGATGGGATTGGTGCCCTTCTGATACTTGTACAGATCGCGCATGGCGGAGCTTGCCTTGGCCTGCTGCTCGGGAAGCTTAGCCTCGATTTCCTCGATGCTTGCCTCATTGGAGTCAATCTGCTTTTGCAGGTCATCAAGCTTGGTGCGGGCGTCGTTGTAGGCGCTCGTGGCGGCTTCGATCTTCTGCTGGGCTGCGGAAAGCTGGTCCTGCGTTGCCTGCGAGGCGGCATACGCCGCAACGGGGGAGAGCATCGGCGTGGCCGTCAGCGCAACGGCGAGCGCGGCGCTCGTGATGATACGAGCCGGCGTCGACGCAATGAGCGCTGCGGTGCGATGATTCGAATGCTGCATCCAGTCCCTCTGCAATCAATCGTAGGTTATGGTTCGAACGGTATTCTACTACTGCTTTCGACCTCAACTTGAACCTTAAAGGTTCCAAAGGGTCAAGTTGAACTTGAGGCTTTGGCTTTGACCTGCAGTTATGATGAATTGTTGAGAAACCATAGAGTTCAACTTTAACGTTACGGGCGCCTGTTTGAGAAGAGTTTAGGGCTGTAAAAGCTATCTCAACGTGGGGTTTTACAGCTACAGCGTGCCCTTCTGGCGAGCCTGCTCAATCTCTTCGAGGGCCTCGGCGGGGGTGAACGAACAGGTGCCGTCGCCGAGTTTGACTACCTGGATTTCGTCACCGGCGTTGACCTCTCCGCCCTTTAGTACCACGCCGAAAACGCCCTCGTGGGGAAAGATGCAGTCGCCAGCGAGATAGTAGATGGCACAGCGTGTGTGGCAGACCTTGCCGATTTGGCTGATTTCGACCAGGACATCGTTGCCAATCTTGAGCTGCGTTCCCAGGGGGAGCGAGAGCAGGTTGATGCCCTGGGTTGTGAAGTTCTCGCCAAAGTCGCCCTCGTGCACATCGAGCCCGCGCGTCTGCGCCGTCTGGATGGACTCTGCGGCCAAAAAGGAAACCTGACGGTGCCAATGCCCGGCGTGCGCATCGGAGGCGAGGCCAAACTGCTCGATGACGGTGTCGTGCCCGTCGGCGACGGGTGACTTACGCGTGCCTTTGTGCTCAGACGTGTTGATTGAGACGATACGGGCAGGCCCGTTGTAGGCGTCGTTTGCCGTGCACAGGGGAGCGGTCGCTTTCGCACGTTCCGCCAGCTCGCGCCTCGCGGCATTGAGGATGGGATTATCGGTCGGATGGTCTTGGGGCACGTGTGCGCCTTTCGCTCGAAGATGTCAATACGCTGAATCCTACAACAACGGTAGGTTCATTGCCCATTGTCATACAACGGTGAGCGCCGTCTTCGTGCTGGCCTTCGTGCTGGACGATTGCGTCGATTGCCATAGATACGGTGGAGCTTTGGGCGCCGGCGGCTTGGCACGCTAGAATAAATCAGTTGCGCAAAGACCGCCCGTTGTGTGGGCAGTTCATGATAGGAAGTTTCCATGGCATTGCAATTTACAGAGCGCGAGTTCATTCCCGTGCTGCTCGGTGGCGACATCAACGCCTATTCGGTGGCGCGCGCCTTCTACGAGGAGTACCAGGTCAAGAGTCTGGTCTTTGGCAAGTATCAGACGGGTCCCGCGTACCGCAGCCAGATTATCGACTATACGCCCAACGTGGATATCGATACCATGCCCGTGATGCTCAAAACCGTCAACGGCATTGCCCAAGCGCATACCGATAAGACGATTGTCCTTGTGGGCTGTGGCGACAACTATGTCGCTCTCGTGGCTCAAGCCAAGGATGCTCATGAGCTGGCGGATAACATCGTCGCTCCCTATGCGCCCTACAGCATGCTCGAGCAGTGCCAGAAGAAGGAGATCTTCTACGAGCTGTGCGAGAAGCATGGTGTGCCCTATCCGCATACCTTTACCTTCACCATGGCGATGCTGAACGCCCAAGGCGAGGCACCTGCCGAAGTGCTCGACCAGATCGATTTTCCTTACCCGATGATTCTGAAGCCTTCTGACGGCATCATGTGGTGGCAGCATGAGTTCGAGGGCCAGAAGAAGGCCTATGAGATTGCCGACCGCGCCGAGCTGGAACAGGTCATTCGCGATTCGTATGCCAGCGGCTACACCGACGACCTGATCTTGCAGGATCGCGTGCCCGGCAACGACGAGTACATGCGCGTGCTCACCAGCTATTCCGACCGCAACGGTAAGGTCCGCATGATGTGCCTGGGCCATGTGCTGCTCGAGGAGCATCAGCCCCACGGTGTCGGCAACCATGCCTGTATCATTACCGAGCCCAACGACGAGCTCATGGGCGGCGTGCGCAAGTTGCTCGAGGACCTTCACTTTGTGGGCTATTCCAACTTTGACGTAAAGTACGACGAGCGCGACGGCTCGTTTAAGTTCTTCGATTTCAACACGCGCCAGGGCCGCAGCAACTACTACGTTACCAACAGCGGCTTTAACGTTGCCAAGTATGTGGTGGACGAGTATGTGTTCAACCGTCCGTTTGAGCCGGAGTTTGTGACGGCTCAGGACGAGGCCCTGTGGATGGTCGTCCCCATGGGCGTCGTCGACAAGTACGTCAAGGATCCCGAGCTGCGCGCTAAGGTGCATCGCCTGGACAAGGAAGGCAAGGGCGCCGACCCTTCGTTTATGAAGGGCGACTTTGTCTTTAACCGCTGGCTGCGCATGTGGCACACCAAGCTGCGCCACTTTAAGCTGTTCAAGACGTATTACAAGTAGATGAGCGCGGCGCCCGTCCGGTTTGCATCGGGCGGGCGCGGGTATGATACGCGCAATTGCGCAAGCGTCACCAAGGAGGCGGCGATGGAAAAGCTGGGAGTTATCGGCGGCATGGGCGCCGAGGCCACGTCGTATTACTACGACCAAGTGGTGCGTCATACGGCTGCTGCCTGCGATCAGGAACATATCGACATGGTGGTGCTCTCCAAGTCGACCATGCCCGACCGCACGTTGGCCATTAAGACCGGCGAGCATGCCAAGCTGCTGGCGACCATGAAAGAGTGTGCCCAGGCACTCGAGTCGCTGGGCTGTGCGCACATTGCCATTCCCTGCAACACGTCGCACTACTTCTACGACCAGATCCAGTCGTTTACGAAGGTGCCGATTATCCACATGCCGCGTGAGTCGGTGCGCTATGCTCTGGCCGGTGCGGTGATGGGGGAGTGCGAGTTCGACCCCAACCTGAGTATGCCGGCCGAGCCGGTGCACAAGATTGGCATTATGGGCACCGATGGCACCGTGGGCGCGGGCGTCTACGGCCGCGAATGTAAGGCTGCGGGTGTTGAGGTCGTCTATCCCAGCGAGAAACGTCAGAACGATGTGATGTCGCTTATCTACGATGATGTGAAGGCCGGACGTGAGCCCGATATGGATAAGTTCGACCGCGTGATGTGGGAGTTCGCCCGTAGCGGCTGCGACCGCGTCATTCTGGCCTGCACCGAGCTATCGGTGCTGCAAAAGTACCGAGAGATGCCCGAGATCACCCTCGACGCCATGGACGTCCTGGTGCGTGAATCCATCATCCGCAGCGGCGCTCCCTACCGCCTCTAGCTTCCGACCCGCCAAAAAGGGACAGGTTAATTTTGGTAGGTTTTATCTGGTGAAACAGTAAAGGCCTCGGCTCGTTTGGTGCGAGCCGAGGCCTTTTGCGTTGGGCGGTTGCTGTCGGTGGTGAACTAGAACAGGAAGCCGATGGCGATGAGGGCGATGCTGACGATGAGCACGGCGATGTCTAGGCCCTTGATGGGGTAGCGCTTGTACGAGCTGGCGCGCGTACGAAGATAGAAGCCGCGCTGTTCTGCCGCCAAGGCTGTGGCATCGGTCTTGCCCACGCTCGAGATGAGCAGCGGCACGCACAGTGGCAGCATGAGCTTAAGCTTCTTGATGGGGTTCTTGGTGTCGTACTCGACGCCGCGTGCGGTCTGCGCCTCCATGATGGCGTTCATCTCCTGACCAAACACCGGCACAAAGCGCAGCGCCGTGGTAAAGGTGAAGGCATAGCGATACGGTACGTGCAGCACCTCGACGCAGGCGTTGGCAAGGTCGTTGAGCTTGGTCACCATGAGCATGAGGATGAGTGGTAACGCCACACCCAGCAGGCGCAGGCAGGCCTTCGATCCTGTGATGAGGCCCGTGTCGGTGATAAAGCCCCACACCACGTTGCCATCGCGCATAAAGGCCAGCTGGAGCACCAGCATGATAAGCGCGAGCGGAATCAGCAACTTGAGCAGCGAGAACAGACGGTCGACGACGCCGGCATAGGCACCCAGCGCAAGGGTGAGTGCCAAAAAGCCCAGCAGCGCCACGTAGGTGTCGGACAAGAAGATGCCGACGATGATGGCGGCGGCGAGGCCCAGTTTGACGACGGGATTCAGGCGATGCAGCAGCGTATCGCCCGGCATGTAGTCGATGACGTTAACCACGGTGGACCATCTCCTTGGTAATTCGAACGACATCGGTGACCTCGCTCACCTGCGCAAAAGCGGGCGAGACGGAAGATGCCAGACGGCGCGAGAGCTCGATAACCTGGGGAGGCTCCACGTAGGCACGCCGCATGAGATCGATGTTCGAGAATAGCTCGTGCGTGCGGCCGCGGTCGAGGATGCGACCGTCGGCCATTACCACAATGCGCTCGGCAAAGTCGGAGACGACTTCCATATCGTGGCAGACCATGATAACGGCGCAACCGCGCTCGGCCATGGTACGCACCGTTTCCATGACGGTCATGCACTCGCGGTAATCAAGGCCGCTCGTGGGCTCGTCGAGCACGACGATCTTGGGCTCAACCACTACGACGGAGGCAAGCGCCACCATTTGTCGCTGACCGCGCGAGAGCGAGAAGGGCGCCTCGTCGGCCGGCAAGCCAAAGCGGTCGATGACGAGCTGGGCGCGACGCAGCGCCTCGGCACGGTCGATGCCGGCAAGCTCCAGGCCAAAGGCGACCTCGTCGAGCACGGTGTCCTTGCAGATCTGGCGGTCGGGGTTTTGGAAGAGGGTCGCGACCTCGCGAGCGATGCGGCTCGTGGGAACGGCTGCGGTATCCAGTCCCGTGACGCGCACGCTGCCCGAGGCGGGCTTAAGCAGGCCTGTGAGCAGTTTGGTGAGCGTGGTCTTGCCGGCGCCGTTTTGGCCGACGATGCCCACGAGCTCGCCGGGATAGAGCGTCAGGCTAAGGTCGTGTACGGCGGCGCCGCCATTGGGATAGGCAAACTCAACATGGTCGAAGGTGAGTACGGGTTCGGCGTCCTTGGCATGAGGGCGCAACGACGGTGCATGCGGGGAACCGGCGGGCGCCTGGGCTTCGATAGCCGCGTGTGCGGGGTCGACGATGCCCGAAATCATGCGCTCGGCCTCATCGACATCCAAGCAGGGGGTACCGCTTACCAGGCCATCGGCCTCGAGGCTATTGAAGATACGCGTGACGCGAGGGCAGTCGACGCCGATGGCACGGAGCTCGTCGGTATGCGCGAAGACCTCGTGTGGCTCGCCCTGCAGCGCGATTTCGCCATGGTTGAGCACGAGCACGCGGTTGCAGTGCTCCGAGAGCAGGGCGACCTTTTGCTCGACGACGACGATGGTGATTCCAAGTGCGCGGTTTGCCTCACGCAGCGTCTCGAAGACCAACGTGGAGCTGGCGGGGTCGAGTGCCGCGGTGGGCTCGTCGAGAACCAAGACGCGCGGACGCATGGCGAGGATGGCGGCGATGGCTACCTTTTGCTTCTGTCCGCCCGAGAGGGTGGCGATCTCGCGGTCGCGCAGGTCGCGGATGCCGACGGTCTCGAGCGTTTCGATCACGCGCTGCTCGATCTGGTCGTGGGGAACGCCAAAGTTCTCGAGGCCAAAGAGCATCTCGTCCTCGACGACCGAAGCGACCATCTGCGTGTCGATATCCTGCAGCACACTGCCGACGATTTGCGACACGTCGGTGAGCGAGACTTCGCAGGTGTCGTGGCCGTCGACCATGACGGACCCGAAGAACGTGCCGGTGTAGTGGTGGGGCACGGCACCCGACAGGCAGGCGGCAAGCGTGGACTTGCCGGCGCCTGAGGGCCCGATGATGCCGATGAAATCTCCCTTGTTCACGCTGAGCGAAATGTGGCTGAGCGCCTGCTCGGTCTGCGTGCCATAGGAGAACGAGACATCGTCGACGTTGATGATCGTTTCCATGGATACCTTTCATAGTCATTGGGGACGTTCTTAAATGACTAGTCGTTTAAGAACGTCCCCAAAAGCTAGTCGTTTGGGACAGTCTTTGGTGGTGAAGCACGGAGATGGCTTTACGAGGGGCCCCAGGTTGGCGCGAAAGAGGAGCGAAGCGTACTTGGGTACGCGAGCGACGAATGAACGCCAAGATGGGGTGGCTCGTAAAGTCGAGCGGGTTAGTTGAGCTTCAGGGCCTTCTGGATGGGCAGGTAGAGGGCGCCGACCAGAATGGCGTTAAAGACGGCGGTCATGGCAACGACGGGCAGCATGGCGGCGGCGAGCTCGCCTACCACGCCGAGCATGGCCATCTTGATGACCATGAAGATGACGCCGGAGACAAAGGTGGTCAGGAAGGTTGCGACAATAGCGATGGCGGGCTTGACCTGACCGTTCTTGCCGGCGGCGTTGACGATGCCGGCCATGAGCATGGCGGCGATGCCCTCGGCGGCAAAATCGACGAACGGCGAAGTGGTGGTGATCTGGATCACGGCAGCCGAGATGAGGCCAATGACGAGCGCCTGGCCGATGTTGGGACGAACGACCAGGATGGTGAGGCAGAAGGCCGAGATGATGAACTCGGGGCTGATCATGCCACCCGAGATGCCCGAGATGGTCTTGCCGACGGTGAAGTTGAGGATGAAGCCGGCAGCGAGCAGGATGGCGAGCAGGACGAGGGCGCGGACATCGAGTTTGCCGCGGTCGGCGGTCTGGACGGTGCGGGGCTGGGCGGCGGTGGTGTTCTGAGACATGGTGAAAATCCTTTCGGAAGAGGAGTGCAAGAGAAAAGCGGAGGCGCGTGATGCGAATGCGATCGGGCTCGAGATAGAAAAAGGCCCCCGGTCGAAACCGGAGGCCTTCCAATCACCTAGAGCGCAAAAACAGGCGTGAGGGACTCACTGTCGACCGATCGTATTCGCATCACGCCACCACCAGTTGTTGAGAGACTTCATTGTGTTCTTCATGTTGGTGGCTCCTTTCGTGATGCCGTGGCGCGGTCGCACCTAGTTGCTGTTGCGCTGCACTATAGCACAGCGAAGTGTGTGCGGGGAAATCTTTTTTGAAAAGATTTCAGGCGGGTTTCCCGCCGGTCAAAAGAGTGGGCTGAGCGGGCGAGGCTGCCATTGCTGCCTTGCCCGCTCAGCTAAGACGTTACTCCTTATTGCGACGGTAGAGGAAGTAACCGCCCGCGGAGATGACGGCAACGCCAGCGATGGCGAATGCGGCCACCATGCGGCCATCAAAACGATCGCCAGTGGTGGGCAGGCCGCCCTTGGTGTTCGTCTTGTTGGTGGTTACCGTGGTCGTGGTGTCCGACTTGCCAGGCTTCTCGGGCTTGGTGGTGGGCTGCTCGGGCTTAGCGGGCTGCTCGGGGGTACCGGGCTGCTCGGGGGTACCGGGCTGCTCAGGAGTGCCAGGCTGATCCGGGGTTACCGGGTCGGTGGCAAGAGCGTCCTTGGCGTAGGTGATGGACACCTTGAGGCCGTTGGTCTCGGTGTTCAGATCGCTCGGAGTGAAGGGCTGGTCGAAGTTTTCGGCCTTCTGATAGGCGCGCATCTCCTGGAGCAGCGCCTTGCACTTCTTGTAGGTGTTCTCGGTAGCAGCCTTGCCGGCCTTGTTGGCCAGGGCAGTGCGGCCCTCGGTGGTCGTCTCGGCCAGCATGGCGGCGTCAACTTCCTTGTTCTGCTCGATGAGCTCGTTCTGGAGCGCATCGAGGTAGGCGCGGACGCTGATACCAAGGGTGTCAGGGTTCTCAAAGCAGAGCGAGCTGATGTCCATGAGGACGTAGTTGATTGAGTTCTCGGGCTCTTCGTTGTACACGACGTCAGTCTGTTTGCAGTGATCGAAGGAGACGGTCTGATCGCTGAAGTACGGGCTGACCTCAGTTATCAGAGCGGAGTACAACGGGATGGCGACGGAGTACGCGGCGCGGGAGAGCATTTCCCACTGGATGGTAGCGACTTCGGGGTCATACCCGCGACGAATCTGGAAGAGGTTGATCTCGGTGTTGCGCTCGCTGCCGATGCAATAAACACCATCAGTGTTCGCGTTGAGGCCAGGGACGTTCTCGCCGCGGTTGCCGAAGGCGCGAATCAACTCGAAAGTGCTCCAACCAGACTTGCCAGGCTTGAAGAACAGGGGCTGGATTTCGCTGACCATGGCTCCCTTTTGGTCGGGTTTTCCTTCCTTCTCTACTGTGATAATGTCGTAATCTGTGCCTTCGGTCAGCTGACTACCAAAATAATCGCGGCCTTGCACATAGCGGGACCACTGGTTTACGCCGGAATCGGCGAGGCTTTCGCCATACGTTTGGGCGACATCGAATTTGCCGTCAGCGGAGTATTTGGCGAAGCCCTTCTCCACGGGCATGGACTCGATGCCCTCGGAGTGTAGGCAGTTCTCGGGGTCATCAAGGTCGACATCGTAGTTGAGGCTCCCGATATTAGGGTTGAGCGACGCGACGTCGTCAGCGAGCTTCATGGCGATCCACTGATGGGCGGAAAGTGTGGCGAACAGCCAGGTCTCGTTGTTGTCGGCGATGATGATCTGGTCGTTGGTGCAGACGCCTTGATCATCGATCAGTCTGCCGAGAAGCTCGACGCCCTCGCGGGCCGTGGCGCTCTCGCCCAGGATGATGCTGCCGTAACTGTACTCGCCCAGACCCACTTTCTCATCGATGTGGTCTGCTGCATCGGCCTCCTCGTTATAGGAAGTGCTTAGCGTGGCAGAGCAGGAGACGCCCTTCTCGTTGATTCCGGCTTCGGAATAGGCGTCGGTGCGACCCATCCAGTTGGAGGGGTGGTCGCGTACATAGCTGTAACGATAGGTAGGCTTGTTCGAAGTGTATTCAAAAGCAGATTCAATCGAGCTGTACTTAAAGCCAGGTTCGTGGGCAGGTTCGATGCCGTAGTGCTTAAGATAGCGCTTGCCAAAGTCCTCGGCGCGGCCGTAGTACGTGTTGCCGTCCGCCGTGAGCTTGCCGCCCATGTAGATCTGCGTGCAGGCGAGCGCAGATGTCGGCATGGACATGATGGTTGCAGCTCCAAAGGCGAGGCCTATGCCTAGCTTCTTGAGCGCGTTGACGGGGTGAGTTTTCCTCATTTTCCCTCCCAGCGTGCGAAAGCCCTCTGTCGCCAGAGGGCTTCAGCCAATAAAGACACCCCATTAGCGTAACGAACTGGAAACAATATTCATCTATGAAAGACACTTACTCGATAAGCGTGATGAAATATGCGACGAGCGGTTAATTGTACTCAGTTTGTAGCTTTACTTTAATAAAGACGCCCTGTAATTACTGTAGCCGAATAAAGTAGCTGGGAATGCCTGAAATGAAAATCCCCTGCTGTTTGGCAAATGCATAAACAGCAGGGGAGACGATAATTGGATGAATATCATACCAATGTGGAATTACTTCTTCCGGCGGTGAATCACGTTGATCGCATAGCCGACGAGCATGGCCAAAACGATGATGATAAAGCCGAGCAGGGGATTGTCGTTCATAGGGTCCTCCTATTTTCCGAGCGGGGAGAATTCGTCGACGATGAGGTCGAGGCATTGTGGAAGCGCGCGGGCTCCAAAGACGCCCGAATTGCTGGAGATAATCTCGCCATCGAACTGCATGCCCAGCGACGGGGTGCAGGTGATCTTGGCTTCCTTGGTCTGGATGATCTTGAACTGCGGGCGCCCGAGTACCTTGCCGGCGGGGTCGAGTGCGGCGGTGATCACGGTAGGTAGCAGCTGCACGGTGCGCACGGGTTCGATGACCGCAATGTCGACCATGCCATCGTTCATACGGCAGTCGGGGAACAGGTTGATGTCGTTTTGGATGACCGAGGTGTTGCCGGCCATGCAGCAGATGCCGTCGAGCTCCTCGACAATGCCGTCATGCTCAATCGTAAAGTGCGCCACCGTGGGATTGGGCGTGGCGAGCGCGGAGAGGAAGTAGGCGATCTCGCCGATGTCGTTTTTGGTGGGGGCGGCCTTCATCATGATCTCGGCGTCGAAGCCCGAGCCGGCGATGATGATAAAGCCGTGGCGCTTCTCGTTGCCGTTCTCGTCGAGCCAAAAGAGCTCACCCATGTCGACTTTGACCGTGCGACCGGCACGGCAGGCCTTGGCGAGCGCCGCTGCCTCGGGGGCATTGCCGATGTTGTTGAAGAACAGGCAGGCTGTGCCGGAGGGGAAGACGAGCGTGGGGACACCGCACCCGCGCATCTGGTCGAGCACGTTGGAGACGGTGCCGTCGCCGCCCGAAACGACCACGCGGTCAAACTCGCGCACGTCTGCCACGGCATCCTCGGGCTCCATGCCATCGCCGATAAAACGCATCACGACCTCGTCGCCGCCCTGCGCGAGGGCGTGCGTGAATGCGTAGATTTCATCTGAGCTGGGGCCCGATGCCGGGTTGTGGATGATAAGGCAGCGCATACTTACGTTCCCGTTCTGTGACTAACCGAGTATAGTTGTAAGGCAATGCCGATATCCTACCCGTGTTTTTCGGGCCTAACCTTATTCGATGGGTTGATATGTACATTTCCACACATCAGGCTCTACTCGACTTTTGCCAGCGCGCCCGTGAGTTCGACGCGATTGCCGTCGATACCGAGTTTTTGCGCGAGCGCACGTTCCATCCGCGTCTATGTTTGGTTCAGATTGCCACCCCTGCTGAGAGCGTCGCGGTCGATCCCCTGGTAATCGACGACCTATCGCCGCTGGCCGAGCTTATGGCCGACGAGAGCGTGACCAAGGTCTTCCACGCGTGCTCGCAGGATATGGAGGTCATGCTCCATACCGTGGGCGTGCTGCCACGACCGATTTTCGATACGCAGGTCGCCGCCGCCTTTTTGGGCGAGCGCCAGCAGATTTCGTATGGCGCGCTTGTTCAGACGTTCTGCGGCGTATCGCTGCCCAAGACCGAGTCACTGACCGACTGGTCGCGCCGCCCGCTGACCGATAAGCAGATTGAGTATGCGATCGATGACGTCAAGTACCTGATCGTCGCCTATACCGAGATGATGAGCCGCCTGCGCGAGCTGGGCCGTGTGGACTGGGTGCTCGACGAGCTGCGCCCGCTGGCTGACGAGTCGCACTATCGCGCCGATCGCCACGAGGCGTTCCGCAAGGTCAAGCGCATCAATTCGTGCAGCCGTCATCAGCTGGGTATCGCGCGCGAGCTCGCCGCCTGGCGCGAGGACCGCGCCGAGCGCCGTAACATCCCGCGCAAGTGGGTCATGTCCGACGACACGCTGCTAGCGCTCGTTAAGCGCAATCCCGTGCGCGTTGAGGAGTTCCGTAGCATTCGCGGTACCGATCAATTGGGGGAGCGCGACGTGGACGGTGCGCTCATGGCCATCAAGCGCGGTGCGAGCTGTCCGCACGATCGCCTGCCGCTCTTGGTGCGCGGACATCGTCAGATTTCGCCGGAGCTGGAGAGCGTGACTGACCTTATGTATGCGCTTATCCGCCTGGTTGCCGAGCGCTCAGGCGTTGCGACCTCGGTCATTGCCTCGCGCGATGACCTGGCCGACTACATTGAGCATCCCGAGCAGAGCCGCCTGCGCGAAGGTTGGCGCTTTGAGCTTGTGGGCTCGCGCCTAGACGATCTGCTTTCCGGCAATATGGGGTTGACGGTGAAGGACGGCAAAATCGAGCTCCTGTAGGGAAGCCTAGCCGGTTGAGTGGGTAAAATGCCTCCAACGTGTAACTCGACTCGGAGGAATTCGCATGCCTTATTACTATGGATACGGCTTTGGCATCGACCCGCTGTACCTGCTGGTTGTTCTTGTCTGCACGGTGCTTGGCCTTGCCGCACAGAACTATATCAACTCGACGTACAAAACCTGGTCCAAGGTTCGCTCGGACGGCGATACGGGTGCCACAGTCGCTCGCCGCATGCTCGATGCCAACGGTTGTAGCGCCGTGGGTATCAAGGGTGTCGCTGGCGAGCTCACCGACCATTACAACCCGCAGGACAACAACCTGTATCTGTCGGATGCCAACCGTTCGGGCGGTTCGGTCGCAAGCGTTGCCGTCGCCTGCCACGAGGCGGGCCATGCCGCCCAGCGTCAAAGCGGCTATGCCATGATGAAAGTGCGTACCGCCCTCGTGCCGGTCGTCAACTTTACCCAGAACACCTGGACCATCGTGTTACTCTTGGGCCTGTTTATGAACATTGCCGGGCTCACGACCCTCGCGTTGATCTTCTTCTCGTTTAGTGTGCTGTTCCAACTCGTTACGTTGCCTGTCGAGATTGACGCCAGCCGACGTGCTGTGGCGTACATCGAGCAGTCGGGCATGAGCTCCAAGCAGGTCAACGGCGCCAAGAAGGTACTGACGGCAGCCGCGCTTACCTATGTGGCTGCAGCGCTCACTTCGATCATTCAGTTGCTCTACCTTATGGCTCGCTACAACAGAAACTCCAACCGATAACAAATGGGACAGGCAGGCGCCGCGGGGATTCGTGTCCTCGCGGCGCTGTACTATGTGTTGGACTTAATTTCGCACGGGGCCGGAGCCTCTGTGCTCGATAACGAAAGGAGGCTGCGTGGCAGGCTGGAACCTAACCGGTAATGCCGTTTCCGCCGAGTTCGACGGTTCGGACGAGCAAGAGCGCAAGGAGCTCAGCGTGAGCCAGGCGGTGGAGATTGCCGCCGGTGCGCTCGATGCCATTCCGCAGCTGAGCGTCTTGGGCGAGGTCACGGGTTTTCGTGGTCCTAACGCCCGAAGCGGCCACTGCTATTTCCAGATCAAGGACGATTCGGCCGCCGTTGACTGCATCATTTGGAAGGGTGCCTATCTCAAGCGCACGTTCGATCTGCGCGACGGTATGCAGGTGAGCTTTAAGGGCAGCTTCAATCTCTATAAGGCTACGGGCCGCATGAGCTTTGTCGCTCGCTCGTTTTCGCTGGCGGGGGAGGGTCTGCTGCGTCAACAAGTGGCGCAACTGGCCGAAAAGCTACGCCGTGAGGGTCTGATGGACGAAGCGCGCAAGCGCCGCATCCCGGTGTTCTGCTCCCGCGTGGCGGTCGTCACCTCGCTTTCGGGTGCCGTAATCGACGACGTCAAGCGCACATTGCGTCGTCGCAACCCGCTCGTCGAGCTCGTCTGCGTGGGTGCCAAGGTACAAGGCGAGGGTGCGCCGACAGAGCTCATTGAGGGCCTGCGCCGCGCCGCTTCCATTACGCCGGCGCCCGACTGTATTTTGTTGGTGCGCGGCGGCGGCTCCTTTGAGGACCTCATGACCTTTAATGACGAGGAGCTTGCCCGCGCGGTGGCGGCTTGTCCCGTGCCCGTGGTGACCGGCATTGGCCATGAGCCCGATACCTCGATTTGCGACATGGTGAGCGACCGTCGCGCCTCCACGCCTACGGCGGCGGCCGAATCGGTGGCGCCGGCTATGACGGAGTTGGCCGATGTGCTCGAGGCGCGCTATCAACGTCTGGGTGCTGCGATGGCATCGATGATTGGGTCGGCCCAGGTCGACCTGGAGATGCTCAACCAGCGCGGTCGTCGTGCCTGGGACACCTATACGGCTCGCTTGGGCGATGCGCTCGATGCGGCTGCGTGCCGCCCGTGCCTCAACGACCCAACTTTTATGCTCGAGCGTCGCGAGTCTGAGCTTGCCCTGACTGCCGATCGTCTGTCCGGCGCCATAGCGCGTTCGGTTGGGGCCTTCCGTTCCAACTTCGAGCGTCTGCCCGAGCGCTTGATCGCAAGCACCTCAGGACTCGATGGCAAGCGCCATGCGCTCACGCTCGCAAGCTCCCGCCTGGAGCATCAGGGGCGCACGATGCTCAGCAAACCCGCGTCCGACTTGGGCCGTGCGGCGGCCTCACTCGATGCCCTGTCGCCGCTCAAGGTGCTTGCCCGTGGTTATTCCATCGCGTACAGCGATGATGGGGTGGCTACGAGCGCCAAGACCTTTAAGCCGGGCGACGCCATCCGCGTGCGCATGGCAGACGGTAACGTTGCGGCAACGGTCGATACGGTCGAGTAGGCCGCGTTTCATAGCGATAAACCTTTAGGAAAGGAAACAGATATGGCAGAGAAGACCCCGGTCGAGCAGCTTACGTACAAGCAGGCCTCGCAGGAGCTGGAGCTCATCATTCGCAGCTTGGAGTCGGGCGATATGGAGCTCGAGGAGTCGCTCGAGAGCTATACCCGCGGCGTCGAGCTCCTCAAGAGCCTGCGCACCCGCCTGTCCGATGCCGAGCAGAAGGTCTCGGTGCTTCTTAAGGACGTCGACGGCAACGACGTGCTCGCCGACGGCGAAGCCGCCAACACGGACGACAACCTCTCGTTCTAACCATCCCGACCAAATATAATTGCCTTGGTCTGTGAGAAAGGAACCAACCATGTGTGATTGCATCTTCTGCAAAATTGCCAACCACGAGATCCCCTCGACCGTCGTCTACGAGGATGACCAGGTCATCGCGTTCGACGACCTCAATCCCCAGGCGCCGGTCCACACGCTCGTGATCCCCAAGAAGCACTACAGTGACATCGCCGATAACGTGCCCGCCGAGACCATGGGCGCCATGGCCCACGCCATCCAGGAGGTCGCCAAGGCCAAGGGTCTGGAGGACGGTTTCCGCGTCATCTCCAACAAGGGCGTCAACGCCGGTCAGACCGTCATGCACTTCCACATGCACGTCCTCGGCGGCAAGAACCTGGGCGAGAACCTCATCTGAGGACGCACGGCCCGTCGCCTTGGCTGCCTTTGGAGTAACCTATGCAGTTTTCTCAACTCGAATACCTTCAAGCGGTAGCGAACTACGGCGGCGTGCGCAAAGCGGCTCGCGCCGTTCACGTGAGCCCACAGGCTGTCTCGTCGGCAATTAAGAAACTGGAGTCTGAGTATCAGATCGTTTTGCTCAATCGATCGGCGGGGGAGGCTGTTTTGTCTCCGGCGGGCAGAGAATTTGCGCGTCGTGCACGCGTGATCCTGGCACAAGTCGACGATCTCAAATAGTACACCCAATCGGGGAACGGTGGCGTTTCGCCCGACGGCCACTTTCGTCTTTACGTCCCCTGTCTTCACGGGCGGGGGCGTCTTTTTTCCGAAAACTGGTACGACTCGTTTGAAAGCTCGCACCCTCAGATTCACCTTGATGTGTGGCATCAGCCAACGGCTACATGCTTTGAATCACTTGTGCTTGGCATTTCGGATGCGGCCATCTCATTTGAGGAACCAAGGGACAGTGTCCTTTCTTCGAAATACTTGGGTGAAAAGGAGCTCAAGGTTCTTTCGTGCCCAGCGGGTCATCAATCTGTGGGTGCTATGACCGTTCGTGAGTTACTGGGCGGCAGGTTAGCTGTTCCCATTAATTTGTCGCCCTGTCTCAATGCGATCAATCAATGCCCCGAAGCTCAGCTGGTTAATTTCCGCTTCCGCGACGTCGAATACGGAAACAGAGCGCAGGCTGAGTTTCTTCAAGCCGGGGGATTGATATTGGGTTTTTCTGGCTCTTCTCTCGCATCAGATGGGTCGGAAGTGAGCGAGTACTCTATTGAAGGTTCGCATGACGTAGCCTTGCCCATCTACTTTTGCTATCGACAAAATGCCTGGACCGATCGACACCAGACGGTATTTCTTCACCTATTGCGTCATCTTGCTTCGTGAGGCCATTTGGCCTCGTGTCGTCAAGTGAATGTTGACGCCTTGTAACACATGACTGACGGCTTTGCCCTCATGCTTTTCCAAGATTCCGATTTAGATTGTTGACTCTTGGAGGGCGGAGCATGAAAAACCGTACGGTTTTGCTTTATATGACGTTTGTTTTTCTGTCGAACTTCAGCACCATTTTGTATTTTCTGACGGTTTACCTTGAATTCGTCGGATTCTCGATGGTGGCGATTTCTAGCATGATGATTGCATATCAAGTGAGCAAGTTCATCCTTGAAGTTCCCACTGGCTATATTGCCGATAGGTTTGGACGAAAGACAAGTGGTCTCGTTGGCGTCGTGGGGATGCTTGGATACTACGCCGCCCTGCTTCTCGTCCGTTCTCCTCTGCTTTTAATCGGCGCGTTTGCTCTCAAAGGTTTTGCCGCTGCATGTATGAGCGGGTCCATGGAAGCGATTTACATTGACAGCGTCTCTCTGGACCAGCTCGTAAGGCTTAATGTCGTTGAGCGATTTGTTTTCTATGCCTCTTATGCCCTCTCCGCTTGTGTGGGCGGTTTCATTTCGTCCGCTGGCGCGTATCTCATTGGTCTTTTGGCAGATATCATCGCAATGGTGTTGACGTTGGTTGTCGTTGTCTGCATTCCTGAGATGCGAAGAGGGGACACTACAGCGACACCTAAGCGTGGAATTAGCCCGAAGATGATCGGTGCCGCTATTGCGCGTAACGGCATTCTTCGTTCAGCGTTCATCATGGACTGCTCTCAGGCATTTGCTTTTGTCGCCCTGGAAGACTTTTTCTCACTGTTGCTTGCGGGTCGCGGAATGAATGCCGTCGCTTCGGGTGTGATCATTGCGGTCCAGCTTCTTGCCTCGGCCTCCATGGGGCTTATTGTGCCCAGTGTGATTGCTCATGTCGACAAGGGCCGTTTTGCGCGTATTTGCGGCATCGTGCGCCTTTCCCTGGCTGCTCTGTTTTTGATTCCCTTTACTCCGGTCTATTTGCTGCCCGTGTTCTATGTACTGCAGACGGTCGCGTACTCGTTATTTGCTCCAATTAAATACTCAATTTTTCAAAATGCTGTCGATTCTTCGATGCGCTGTTCACTGATTTCGGTCCAAAGCCAGATGGTGGCGGTGGGTGCCATCCTTTTCTATCTGTTCAATGCTGCGTTGAGCAGCATCGCGGGCATTCGAGTCGTATTGCTTGTTGCGCTCGGGATTTCTTCCCTGGTGTATATCCCCGCGCTATTTCGTCTTACAAGTCAAAGGCCATGAGTATTTAGGCACCGATAACTTATATATCAACGCAATAAACCCGAGCGCGAGGGCGTTTGGGTTTATTATTGAAGCGTATGTAACCTGGCGGCGCCACACCGCCTGTTAGTAGGGAGACACATGAACGTTCTGGTCGTCAACGCGGGATCTTCGACCCTTAAGTATCAGGTCATCGACACCAAGTCCCATAAGGTGTCCGCAAAGGGCTCCTGCGAGCGCGTCTGCTTTACCGGTGGTACCTTCACCCATGCTGCCAATGGCTCCAAGAAGGTGACCGAGAACATCGAGTTCCCCGACCACAAGGTCGCCATCGAGGTCGTCCTGAAGGACCTTGAGGCCAACGGCGTCAAGATCGAGGGCATCGGCCACCGTATCGTTCAGGGCGGTTGGTACTTTGGTGATTCCTCCCTCGTCGACGAGGACGTCCTCGCCAAGATTCGCGAGGTCGCCCCGCTGGCGCCGCTGCACAACAACCCCGAGGCCAACGTTATCGAGTACTGCCTGGAGCAGTATCCCGATCTGCCCAACGTCACGGTCTACGACACCGCTTTCCACTTCAACATGCCCGAGGTCGCCAAGACCTACGCCCTTCCCAAGGATGTTTGCGACAAGCTGCACATCCGTAAGTACGGCGCCCACGGCACCAGCTATCGCTACATCTCCAAGAAGGTCGCCGAGATGACCAACGGCGAGGCCCGCAAGGTCGTCGTGTGCCATATCGGCTCCGGCGCTTCCCTGTGCGCCATCGAGGACGGCAAGTGCATGGACACCACCATGGGCTTGACGCCGCTCGACGGCGTCATGATGGGCACCCGCTGCGGCTCCATCGACCCGGCTACCGTGTGCTACCTGCAGCGCGAGGGTGGCTACACCTTCGACGAGGTCGACGAGATGATGAACAAGAAGTCTGGCCTTTTGGCTGTGACCGGTGGCAAGACCAACGACTGCCGCAACGTTGAGGAGCTCGCCGCTGCTGGTGACCCCGAGGCTCAGCTCGCCTTCGATATGTTCGTCTACAAGATTGCCGCTAAGGCCGCCGAGATGGCCACCTCCATGTGCGGCATGGACACCCTGGTCTTTACCGCCGGCATCGGCGAGCACGCTCCGGCCGTTCGCGCTGGCGTGGCCGATCGTCTGGCCTTTATGGGCGTCAAGATGGATCACGCCCGTAATGCCCTGCGTGGCGACGGCGCTTGGTGCCTGTCCGCCAAGGATTCCAAGGTCAAGATTTTCGTCATCCCTACGGACGAGGAGTTCATGATCGCTTCCGACGTCGAGCGCATCGTCAACGGCAAGTAATTGCAAGAGGGGAGGGGCTGGACGACCGAGCGCCGTTCGGCCCCTCTTTTGCGCTCGTTGGGCGATATGCTTGATAGCTATTTATCAAGTTGTGATAACTTCTTATTAAAATGCGGCCGCCTTAAGGGGTCTGCGTCGACCGTATTGCACTGCAAAGGAGTCTCATGAACGTACTTGTTGTCAACGCCGGCAGCTCAAGCCTTAAATATCAGCTTTTGGATACCGTTACCCGCGAGGTTTTCGCCAAGGGCAACTGCGAACGTATCGGTTCGGACATGGGCATTTTTGGCCACTCCGAGAACGGTGGCGCCAAGCAGACCGAGGAGGTCCCTTTCCCCGATCATCGCTCTGCTATCGCTCGTGTGCTCGAGGAGCTCGAGAAGACCGACTTTACGATTGATGGCATTGGACATCGCATCGTTCAGGGCGGCTGGCACTTCGATGATTCCGCAGTCGTCGACGATGAGGTCATGGCCAAGATCCTTGAGGTGGCCCCGCTCGCTCCGCTGCACAATTACGGCGAGGCTGCAGCAATCGAGTATTGCCGCGAGAAGTATCCGGAGCTGCCCAACGTCGCCGTCTTTGATACCTCGTTCCACATGACCATGCCCGAGGTCGCCTACACCTACGCGCTGCCCAAGGACGTTTGCGACAAGTACCACGTGCGCAAGTACGGCGCCCACGGCACGAGCCACCGCTATGAGTGGATGATGGCCAAGGAGATCCTGGGTTCGCGCTGCCACCGCCTGCTTTCGTGCCATCTGGGCAACGGTGCTTCGCTCGCTGCTATCGAGGACGGCGTGTGCCGCGACACCACGATGGGTCTCACGCCGCTCGATGGCCTGATGATGGGCACCCGTTGTGGTTCCATCGACCCGGCCACCGTGTGCTACCTGCAGCGCGAGGGCGGCTACAGCTACCAGGAAGTCGATGACATGATGAACAAGCAGTCTGGTCTGCTTGCCATCTCGGGCATCTCCAACGACGCCCGCGACATCCGCACGCGCGCCTCCGAGGGCGACGAGCGCTGCCTGCTCGCCTTCGATATGTTCGCCTATAAGGCCATGCAGCAGGCCGGTTCCATGATCGCTTCCATGGCGGGCGTGGACACCATCACCTTTACCGCCGGCATCGGCGAGAACGACTGGTCGATCCGCAAGGCCTTCTGCGACTGCTTTGAGTGGCTGGGCGTACGCATCGACAACAACAAGAACCGCGAGGCCGTGGGCAACGGCCCGCAGGTCATCAGTGCCGCCGGTTCCGCCGTCACGGTCATGGTCATCCCCACCGACGAGGAATACATGATCGCCCACGACGTCGAGCGCCTGACCAAGAACAACTAAGGCGCGCATTTGCAAGTAAACGAAAGGCCTCCAGAGCAACAGCTCCGGAGGCCTTTTTGCTAGCAGGTGGAAATTCCTGTCCCGAGGGGATATGTCCGCTACTCAGCCATCTGAGCCTGGACGGCGGTGATGGCCACGACACCCACGATGTCGTCGGCAGAGCAGCCGCGCGAAAGGTCGTTGACCGGCTTGGCGATGCCCTGCAGGATGGGGCCGTAGGCGTCAGCACCGGCGAAGCGCTGGACCAGCTTGTAGCCGATGTTGCCGGCCTCGAGGTCGGGGAACACGAGCACGTTGGCCTTACCGGCAACGGAGGAGCCGGGAGCCTTGAGCTGGGCGACGGTGGGGACGATGGCGGCGTCGAGCTGCAGGTCGCCGTCGATGGCGAGCTCGGGAGCCTTCTCCTTGCAGAACTTCACGGCCTCCTGGACCTTCTTGGCGACCTCGCCGCCGGCGGAGCCCATGGTGGAGTAGGAGAGCATGGCCACGTGCGGCTCAACGTTGCCCATGAAGGTGGACCAAGAGTGAGCGGAGGCGATGGCGATCTCGGAGAGCTCGTCGGAGGACGGGTTGATGTTGAGGCCGCAGTCGGCGAAGATCAGCGTGCCGTCGGTGCCGAACTGCGGGGTGTCGGTGCACATCACGAAGAAGGCCGAGACCAGCTTGGTGCCCGGGGCGGTCTTGAGGATCTGAAGCGCGGGGCGCAGGGTGTCGGCGGTGGAGTGGCAGGCGCCGGAGACCAGGCCGTCGGCGTCGCCCATCTTGACCATCATGGTGCCAAAGTAAGTGGCGTCCATCACCTGGGCGCGAGCCTGCTCGATGGTGACGCCCTTCTTGGCGCGGAGCTCAGCAAACTTCTGCGCGTACTCCTCGTGTTTCTCGGCATTGCGCGGGTCGATGACGGTGGCGCCGGGAACGTTGATCTCGTCGGGGTTGCCCAGGATGACGATCTTTGCCAGGCCCTCCTCGATGATCTTGGTGGCCGCGACGATGGTGCGCGGATCTTCGCCCTCGGGCAGGACGATCGTCTTAAGGTCGGCCTTGGCGGCAGACTTCATACGGTTAAGGAAATCGCTCATGTTACTCCTTACAAGCGTTTCGCTAAGCTCCAGGCGCCCGGCTGTTCACGAATAAACCCGCTGCTAGCGGGTTTACCTTTCAATTATGTACGCCGCGGTGCTTGAGCTTTCCTTGTGTGGCAAGCTCATTATAGGACGCATTAGCGCTATAATCGCTCTGATAAATATGTCTCGAAGAATGTTCGAGAAAAGCCCAGCTAACGAGCCCGTGGCTTTTGACAAGGAGTATCGATGCAGATTACCTCAGGCCTGCCTGAAGGCTTTAACGCCGGCGCATACGACATGATTGTCGTCGGTGCTGGATATGCCGGTGCCGTTTGCGCCCGCCGTCTCGCCGAGACCATCGGCTATCGTGTTGCCGTTTTGGAGCGCCGTAGCCACATTGCGGGCAATGCCTATGACTGCACTGACGAGGCCGGAATCCTGATCCACGAGTACGGTCCGCATATCTATCACACTTTTAACGAGCGCGTGCACAATTTCCTGTCGCGCTTTACCAAGTGGACGGATTATCAGCACAAGGTGCTCGCCAACATCAACGGCACCCTTATGCCCGTACCCTTCAACCATGCGAGTCTCAAGCTCGCCTTTGGTGACGAGCGCGGCGAGGAGCTGTACCAGAAGCTCGTGGAGACCTTTGGCAAGGATGTCAAGGTGCCCATTATGGAGCTGCGTAAGAAGAACGACCCGGATCTTGCCGAGGTCGCCGATTACGTCTACGAGAACGTCTTTTTGCATTACACCATGAAGCAGTGGGGCCAGACGCCCGACCAGATCGACCCCTCGATCACCGGCCGCGTCCCCGTCTTTGTGGGCGATGACGATCGCTACTTCCCGCAAGCTCCCTTCCAGGGCATGCCGCAGGAGGGCTACACGGCGCTCTTTGAGCACATGCTCGACCACGACCTGATCGACGTGTTCTGCGACGTGGACGCCCGTGACCTCTTTGAAATCGACGAGACTACCGTCAAGATCGACGGCAAGGTCTATGGTGGCGAGATCGTCTACACCGGTCCGCTCGATGAGCTGTTCAATCTCGATCTGGGCGCGCTACCGTACCGCACGCTCGACATGAAGTTCGAGACGCTCGATATGGACCAGTTCCAGCCCGTGGGCACCGTCAACTACACCACGAGCGAGGACTACACGCGCATCACCGAGTTCAAGAACATGACCGGTCAGGTCCTGCCCGGCAAGACCACCATCATGAAGGAGTACTCCAAGGCCTATACGCCCGACTCGGACGAGACGCCGTACTACGCCATTCTTGAGCCCGAGAACCGTGAGCTCTATGAACGCTATCTTGAGCGCGTCCAAAACCTGACGAACTTCCACCCGGTGGGTCGTCTGGCCGAGTATCGTTACTACGATATGGACGCTGTGACCAATTCCGCCCTCGATCTTTCGGATGAGATTATCGCCTGCCATGCATAAAGTCATAACATTCGGTATTCCCTCGTATAACGCCGCCAAGGACATGGACCATTGCATTACCTCCATCTTGGAGGGGAGCAATTACGCCACCGATATCGAGATTATCGTGGTGGACGACGGCTCCAAGGACGAGACGGCCGCCAAGGCCGACGAGTGGGAGGCCCGTTATCCTGGAATCATCCGCGCGGTGCACCAGGAGAACGGCGGTCACGGTATTGCCGTCCTTTCGGGTCTGCGCGAGGCGCAGGGCACCTACTACAAGGTTGTTGATTCGGACGACTGGCTTGACGGCGCTGCCCTTTCGACCATGCTGTCGATTCTGCGTGGCTTTGAAGAGCGCGACCAGCGCGTTGACTTGTTTATCTCGAACTACGTGTACGAGAAGGTTTACGAGGGCACGCATACCGCTATTGGCTACAAATTTGCCCTGCCACGCAAAAAGATCTTTTCCTGGGATCAGATCGGTCATTTCCGCCTGGACCAGAACCTACTTATGCACAGCCTGTGCTATCGCACGGATGTGCTGCGCGAGTCCAACCTTCCCATGCCGCCGCACACGTTCTATGTGGACAACATCTACGCCTACGTGCCGCTGCCGCGTTGCAAGACCATGTACTACGCCGACATCGACCTCTATCGCTACTTTATCGGTCGCGAAGGCCAGAGCGTCAACGAGGCAACGATGGTCAAGCGTCTGGACCAGCAGTTCCGTGTTACGCGTATCATGATGGAGTCGTACCACCTGTACAGCGATGTTGGGTCGTCGCGCCTGCGTTCGTACATGATGGGCTACTTCACCATGATGATGGCGATCTGCTCGGTGCTTACCAAGCTTTCCGAGGAAGATTGCGCCGACGAGCGCCTAAAGACGCTGTGGAATGATTTGAAGGCCTATGACGAGCGCATGTATCGTCGTGCCCGCTACGGCGTGGTCGGGTTCTTCACCAATCTGCGCGGTCGTGCCGGTGACAAAACCACACTCGGCCTATACCGTCTTGCCTCAAAGATCTTCAAATTCAACTAGCTGCTGAGTAATCGCTGCTGATAGGTTGACTGGGCCCCTTGGCCTTTAGTTTGCTACTGCGAACAGTCCTGCTCGCGCGGAACTTGTATCAAACTAAAGGCCAAGGGGCCTCTGCTATAAGAATCGATTGTCAGGTTATTTGAATTCGAAGATCTTCGAAGCGCGGTACACAGGGGCCTGGGCTGAAAAGAATTAGGTTGGAAGTCGGTCGGAGGCGGGCGGGCATTACGTTTGTCGCGAGTTCCGCATGCAAAGAAGGCCACTTAATGTGGCCTTCGTCTTGCATAGGACTGTAGAGCAGCAAACGTAACGCCCGCCCGTCTCCGACCGACGGTCGAGTGGACTACTTCGCGGCGCCGGGGATGCTGTGGGAGGTTTTGGCGGTTTTGGCTCCGTTTACGATGGCAGTTTCCAGGGCCCTTACTGCGAGCATGCCCAGCAGGTCTAGGGGAACGGCGGCGCTTGCCTGGGCGCCCAGTTTGCCGCTGGCGAGGGTGTAGATGGTGTCGCCGTCGTTGGTGGTGTGCGTGGGACGGATGGCATGTGCGTAGGCGTCTGCGGCCATCTGGGAGACCTTGGTGGCTTGTGCCTTAGTGAGTTCCACGTTGGTGACGATGCAGCTGATGGTGGTGTTGGTGCGGTCGAGCGGCATCTGCATGGATCCGGCGGCGGCAAAGGCTGCGAGTTCCATGTCGACGATTTGGTCACTATCGGCTGCGGCGCGCATACCGGCAACCCACTCGCCGGTGAAGGGGTCGACAACGTTGCCGCAGGCGTTGACCGAGACCACGGCGCCCACCTTGACGGGACCGAGAGCCAAAGCGGCAGCGCCAAGGCCGGCCTTCATGCAGGTAGCGGGGCCCATGAGCTTACCCACGGTAGCGCCCGTGCCGGCGCCCACGTTGCCCTGTTCGAGCTTGGTGGGGGTGTTGTCGAGTGCTTCGCGCACGGCGGCGATGCCGGCCTCAATGTCGGGGCGAACGGTGGGGTTACCAAAGGCGAGGTCGAAGATACAGCTCGAGCACACGATAGGCACCTGCGTGGGGCCGACGGGAAGGCCGATGCCGCGGCTCTCAAGCTCGCGGGCCACGCCGCTTGCAGCCTCGAGGCCAAAGGCCGATCCGCCCGAAAGGCAGACGGCGTGGACCTTGTCGACGGTGTTCTCGGGTCGCAGCAGGTCGGTTTCGCGCGATGCTGGAGCACCGCCGCGAACGTCAACGCCGCCGGTGGCACCCTCGGGCGCAACGATTACGGTGCAACCGGTGCCGGCCTCCTCGTCCGTATAGTTGCCATAGCAAAAGCCATCGACATCGCAGACGTCAATGGCCTCGAGCAGTGTATCCATGTTTAACTCCTATCGGTTTTCCGCCGCGCCTTGTGCCCGGTCGGGATCCGTACGGTACGCCAAAATTGTAGGCGCTGGGGAATACCCAGCGCCAGATGCAATTACGAGAGTTTTTGAATCGCGCGCGCGACGCGGGCGATGGGTAGGCCCACTACGTTATAGAAGTCGCCCGAAATATCGTGCACGAGCATGCGGCCGCCTGTGCCCTGGATGCCGTAGGCGCCTGCCTTATCCATGGGCTCACCCGAGGCAACGTAGTGCTCGATCTGCTCGTCGGTGAGCTCGTAGAATGTCACGTCGGTCACATCGACAAACGACAGGCTCTCGGCGGCATGCGGGGCGGCCGTATCGCCTGCCTTAACGATGCAGACGCCGGTTGCGACCTGGTGCGTGCGGCCCGAAAGCTCACGGAGCATGGTGCGCGCCTCGCCCTCGGTTGCCGGCTTGCCCAAAATCTTGCCGTCGAAGGTGACGATGGTGTCGGCCGCGACCGTCAGTTCTTTGGGCTCGGCATACTCGGCAGCAACGGCAGCCGCCTTGGCGCGTGCCAAGCGCTCGACAAGCGTGAGCGGGGCCTCGCCATCAAAGGGCGTTTCGTCGATATCCGCGGGAATCACGCGAATGTTGTAGCCTGCCTCGCGCATCAGCTCTATGCGGCGCGGCGATTGCGAAGCCAAAATCATAGTTGGATGCCCTCGGCGACCTTCTCGACGGCCTTGTCGCCAGCGAGCGTGCGCAGCAGCTCCAATGCAAAGGGGAGTGACTGTGCCATGCCGCTGGCAGTGATGATGTTGCCGTCTTGCGTGACCTTCTCGCCAGTATAGGCGCCTTCGGGGAAGCTTTTCTCAAAGCCAGGGAAGCACGTGGCGTGGCGCCCCTCGAGTAGGTCGAGCTCGCCCAGGATAAACGGGGCGGCGCAGATGGCGGCGACGTGCTTGGTCGCGGCGAACTCGCAGACCACGTCGCAGACACGCTGATCGGCGCGCAGGTTGGTGGCACCGGGCAGGCCGCCGGGCAGCACGACGCAGTCGTACTCGTCAAAGTTGATCTCATCAAAGAGCGCATCGCAGGTCACGGGGATCTGCAGCGAGCTTACGACCTCACGCGTGGGCATAATCGAGACGAGCGTGGCACGCACGCCGCCGCGACGCATGACATCGACCATGGTCAAGCATTCAATAGTTTCAAAGCCATCGGCGGCGAGAACGGCAACGCTGGGCATGAGGGTTCCTTTCATAGGCGGCATACAATTAGCCGTCTTATACCCCGAAGACCTCCGCTTGCCACGCTCGATTTCCCAATGATTTTTCTGAGCAATGATTAAGTGGCTAGTTGCGCCTAAGGTGGACGACGGTCTCGCAGTGGAAGGTTTGTGGGAACAGGTCGACTGGCGTGATCTTTACGGGGGAGAAGGTGCCTTCTTCGACAAAGCGTTTGAGATCGCGCGCCAGGGTGGCCGGGTCGCAGCTCACGTAGGCGACATCGTGGGCACTCGTGCTGGCGATAAGGTCGATCGCTTCGGGGGCGAGGCCTGCGCGCGGCGGGTCGACCACCAAGACGTCGGCATCCTGGTCGGGGAACTCGCGCACCGCGTCTCCGCCAATGACGTCGACGTTATCAAGCTTGTTGATCTCCAGGTTACGGCGCAGGTCGCGCACGGCGGGGCCGTAGGCCTCGACGGCGGCGACAAAGTCGCAGCGGCGGGCGAGCGGCAGGGTAAAGGTGCCGGCACCGCAGTACAGGTCCACGGCAAGCTCGTCTTCCTGCGGATCGAGCGTTTCCATGACAAGCTCGATCAAAATCTCGGCACCCTTGGTGTTGATCTGGAAAAAAGACGGGGCAGACAAGCGCATCTGACCCTCGGCGATATTCTCGGTCCATGAGCCCTCTCCGGCGAGCATTTCGACCTTGGAAACACGGCGGGCCTTCTTTTCGCCCTTGCTCATCACGCGTACGACACTTGTGGGGTGCGCGGCGTCTGCCAACACGCGCGAGACTTGCGAGCGCGGGAAAGAGCCCGTAGGCGTCCAGAGCGCCACCTCGAGTGCCTTGGTGCGACGCGAGGCGCGAATGCCCACGCGCTCAAGGCCCAGGTCGTGGCTGCCGCTCAGATAATTGAGCGCGCCGACGACCGATTTGAGTGCCTTGGGGAAGCGTTTGTCGAACAACGGGCACGAATCGACGGTCACGATCTTGCGAGGATCGACACCGTGCATGCCAAGACGCACGCGGCCGTTTACAACGGTCGGCTCGAGTTCGATTTTATTGCGGTAGCCCCAATCATCCTTGGTGTGGCGGATGGGTTGCACCAGTTCATCGACTTGATCGGGGCTGAACTTGCCGATACGCTCGAGCGTGGAGCGCAGATTTTGCTCCTTGGCGGCGAGCTGTGCCGTGCGTGAGAGATTGCCCCACGAGCAGCCGCCGCAGATGCCCACGAAGGGGCAGGGAGACTGAATGCGATCGGGGCTTGGCTCCAGAATCTCGGTGGTGCGGGCACGCATGAACGACTTGCCGTCCTGTACGACCTCGGCCTCGACGGTGTCGCCTGCCACGGCGCCCTGCACAAAGACGGCCTTGCCGTTGTCGGCGTGCGCCAGCCCGTCGGCGCCGTAGGTCATCGATTCTATAGTGAGCTTCATATTCCTGCCTGTCATTCGCGTTGTTGTTCGCACCATGGTAGCAGGGAAAAGCGCCCCGCATCCGAGGCTTTCCTCAAATGCGGGGCGCTTCTACAAACTGCTTCTACAAACGACTATTTCGTCTTGCCGGTAATGAGCGTCTTAAGACCCAGGCCGATCAGACCCAGGCCCATGCGCACGCGGCCGGGGCGATGGCGCTCGATGGCCTTGGTCTTGCCGGCGGGCTTATCGCGACGGGCGCTCGTCTCGGGTGCGGGCTTGATGACCTGCGGATCGGGCTGAGGTGCAGGTGCAGGCTCGGGCTCAATGACGGTCGCCTGGACCTCTTGGACTTTGGGTGCTACCGGCTGCGGCTCGGGCTCGGGGGCGGGTTTCGCCTCAATGACGGGCTCGGGCGTGGCCTCAGCGTTGCGATAGGCACGCTCCAGCAGGGCTTCCTGCGAGTTGAAGGGTTTCTCACCCTCTGCACGCTCCACGGGGACCCAGGTGCCGTCGCTCGTGAGGCTGCGAGCCTTCACGTTGTCGCGCAGCTGCATGCCCATGTACTCGTGCACTAGGGCGCGGCAGGTGGGGTCGAGCACGGGGAAGGCGATCTCCACGCGGTGCTCGGTGTTGCGCGTCATCATGTCTGCCGAGCTCAGGTAAATCATGTCCGAGTCCACGCCGAAAGCATAGACGCGCGCGTGCTCCAAAAAGCGTCCGACGATGGAGCGGACATGCACGTTCTCGGTCTTGCCCGGAACACCGGGCTTGAGGCACGAGATGCCGCGGATGATCATGTCTACGCGCACGCCGGCACACGATGCCTCGGCGATCTTGTCGATAACCTCGCGGTCGGTCAGCGAGTTGAGCTTAAAGAACACGCGGGCGGGCTCGCCGGCAAGGGCGCGCTGGATCTCGCGGTCAAGCCCGCGCATGATGAGCGGTTTCAGTCCGACGGGCGCCACACCCAGGAAGCGGTAGTCGCCGCGCAGGTTGCCCAGCGACAGATTGCGGAAGAACAGGTTGGCGTCCTCGCCGATGCCGGGATGGGCTGTCATGAGCATAAAGTCGCTGTAGAGTTTGGCCGTCTTCTCGTTAAAGTTGCCGGTGCCCAAAAGCGTGAGGCGCGTTAGCGCCATGCCCTCGCGATAGGTGAGCTGGCAGATCTTTGAGTGGCATTTAAAGCCCTCGGAACCATAGATGACGGTGCAGCCGGCCTCTTCCAGGCGCTCGGCCCACTCGATGTTGTTCTGCTCGTCAAAGCGGGCACGAAGTTCCATGAGCACCGTGACCTCTTTGCCGTTCTCGGCAGCATCGATCAGCGACTCGCACAGGCGGCTCTGCTTGGCCACGCGGTAGAGCGTGATGCGCAGCGAGATGCACTCGGGGTCGTAGGCGGCCTCGTGCACCAGATCCAGGAAGGGGTTCATGGCCTCGTAGGGATAAAAGAGCAGCTTGTCGTGCTGCAGCACCTGCTCGCGGATGGAGCGGGTCATGTCGATGGTGGGATTGGGCTGCGGCCTAAACGGCGTAAAGAGCAGCTCGTTGCGCAGGTGCTCGGGAATCTTGCCCTCAATGCCAAAGACGTAGTCCAGGTCGAGCGGGATATCGCAGGTAAAGACAGAGCGGCGCGAAAGCTCGAGCGCCTTGCGGATGGTCTTGAGCGTTGCCTTCTCGAGCGACCCCGAGACCGCGAGCACTACCGGCTGCAGACGCAGGCGCTTCTTGAGGATGCGCTTCATGTGCTGGCGGTAGTCCTCTTCCTCTTCGACGCCCTCGCCGTCCGGATCGATGTCGGCGTTGCGGGTGACGCGGATCAGCGCACGATCCAGCGGCTTATAGGAGCCAAAGCAGCTGTCCAGGCAGGCGAGGATGACGTCCTCGAGCAAGATGTAGGAGTAGGTGCCGGTGGGCGAGGGGATCTCGACCACGCGGTTCATCGAGGCGGGAATCTCGATAAGGCCCAGCAGGCTCTCCTCGTCGGTGGCGCCGTCCAGACCACAGGCCAGATAGAGCGCGCCATTGCGTAGGTTGGGGAAGGGGTGGCGAGGATCGATGACCAGCGGCGAGATGACCGGCGACACGTAGGCCTGGAAGTAGCGGGTTACAAAGGTGCGCTCCTCGGGCGTAAGCGAATCGATGCGGGCGCGGTGAACGCCCAAGGTGTCGAGCTTGCCCTCGATGCTCTTAAAGATGGACTCCCAACGGGTAAGGAGCCCGGGCATTTCGGCCATGACAGCATCGACCTGTTCGGAGGCGGTCATATTGCTCTTGTTGTCGACAGGTTGCTTTTTGAGCTCTGCCAGATCGGACAGGCCGCCCACGCGCACCATAAGGAACTCGTCGAGGTTAGACTCGAAAATCGACACGAACTTTAGACGCTCGAACAGCGGAACGGTCTCATCGAAGGCTTCGTCAAGCACACGGTTGTCAAAGCGTAGCCAGCTGAGCTCTCGGTTCTGCGTGTACGAGAAGTCGCGAGGCGGTTTGCGCAGCTTTGCGGCGGCTTGCTTTTTTTCGATTTTGCTCGGCATATGCATCTGTCCGTTCAGTCCCCGCAGGGGACGGTAGCCTAACCCTATTCACTATTGTCTCAATTTAGTCGACTTGTGGCACGGACGTATTGTGCGAACGGTATCTTTACCTACTTCTTACGCTGACAAGGCATGCAACTAACTGCCCAACTCGTTTGGAAACAATCTATATCCATACTCAACTGGTGAGGATGTATGAATAAGAATGATTGCGAGCTGAATATAATCGAATCCAAATTGAATCATGGACAAACGACATATATATGCAGAAAACCGTTTTAGCTATGCAATTTCTAAACATGAAAATATTTGTGCAATCTAGCTTAATTCCTTAGAAAAAAGAACATTTACCTTTGAAAACCTGCTTTAGAGAACCGAAGTGCATCATGGGGGAATCATATGCGATATACCGTTCATCGCACTTTGCTGACCGTTCGGGGGCGAGGTGGAATTGCAGGTGGTTTTTGGATATAACTAGAGCTGTCAGCAAGCAGCGTCCCATACGGAGGGGCGCTGATACATTCGGCCAGTAAGGCCCGAAAGAAAGGTAGGAGGCCATGACGAAAGGTCTGCACGTGCCTTCCGAGATCGGCAAGCTCAGGAAGGTCTGCCTGCACCGTCCCGGCGACGAGCTCCTCAACCTGCCGCCCGACGAGCTCGAGCGACTCCTGTTC
>DBGAXC010000037.1:0-59398 GCA_048447565.1 Collinsella aerofaciens
ACAATAAGGTACACAGAAATTGCAATAGAACCAATCAGAGAAAACAGCGGAACAACCAGCAATTCAAGCTTATTACCCCATCGATCAACCACACCCCCACTCCAATGAGCGGGAATTGTATCAGGGAGGACTGACCAAGCCGCCCATAGAATCAGAAATGGAAGAATAGAGAGGATGAAAGATGATAACACTGCGGTAATTTTTTTTGAGGCTCTCATCGATTCCGCATCTCCTTGCGCGCCCACATTCCACTTCGGTTCGACCCTTTTCGATTTTGCGGAGTAGTTATAGCTGAACGTCCTCAGATATATATAATCATTCCCTTCCTTTTCCGAAAGACGTTTTTTGAAATATTGGAATTAACTAAACGAGTAATTGCACTCAATTGCAAAACTGATCCAGCTGTGTTCCGACTTAAAGATTTCTGTTGTCTGGTTCATCTGCCAGATAGTCGTGGGGAACATAGTCAACGTGATAACGCTTTTCAAGTTCCTCGATGAACCGGTCGACCTTTCGAGCATTTTGGTAAACCTTTTCGAGTGTGCGGAAAACAGCTTTCTCGTTGTACGCGGGAAGCCCCTGGGCGTTCACAAAATACATCAGCTGATTGAGGTTCGTTCCTTCCTTCAATAACTCATGATGGAGTTTTTCAACTTCAGCAATATCGAAATTGAATGATTCAATCTTTCCGTAGATCGCGCTGCGGCGAACTAACTCGCTTACAGAGACGCCAAGCACTGCCGCCCGCTGTTCGATCGCCTTTTTTTCTGGAGCGGTCAGCATCACATGAAACGAAACGTCGTGTTTCTCGGCGATGGCTTCACCGCGCTCGTCAGTTTTTTCCGACGCGTGTTTGCGCCCCTGTTTCTGCAGCGTTTTATTTTTTACGCGTTCAGTTTTCTTGCCAGTCTCAAGATCGTCGAGAGAAATCGAACGGTTAATCAAAACGGAGCGGATTAGTTCAGCTTCTGTGCAACCGGCTTCGTCACAAAGTTGTTGAAGGGTTTCTTTTTCTCCAGGGGTCAACGTCGCTTCGACTTTCTCGCTTCGTCTCATTTTCATCCCTTCAGTTTCGGAGTGGCCTCCGAAACAAGATTTGGAAAGGTGCGCCGAGTTTTTCTCGGATGCAAAACCGTTTCGCGCGAAACGGAACTCGGCTTTGCCTGTTTTCTTTTCCCGTAGGAGGGAAAAGCAAGATCGTAAATGGCCATAGTTCATGTTTACATGTAATTATGGCCATTTACGTACATCTTGCAATCTCCGGAACGGTGATTGGGCGGAGCGTAGCGTAGACACGAAACGAGAGGCCTCGTTTCGAGCGAAAGGCTTCGCGGTGTCGTAGTGTCAGCGGAGACCGTGAGCGGAAGCGAATTTTTAACGCGAAGGATGCTGAGTGTTAGAAATTCGCTGTAGCGAGAGCGGAGCGGTAATGCGAATGCGAGGGATGCCGAGTTTTTGCATTACCGCGCAGCGGACTCCGGGCGAGGGCTGGAGCAAGTTGATGGAAGACCTTACCGATTTGCGGAAGGTTTTGCCCGAAGCATCCGGCACCGCCGGATTCTTTTGGAACGGCCTCTCGTTTGATTGCTTTCCTATCGTTTGCTCCCAGACTGGGCGTCTAAAAAAGGCGGCCGAAACCGGCCGCCCGCAAATAAATATTTATTTACCGAATGTAAGAGGAGAGGAACGATGCACATTACTCCCAGTGGCCGGCGACGTCGACAACCCAATGCTGCCCCGTAGCCTGCTGTTCATAATGTCCCTGGTCTTCAGAGGTGGTATACGAATCATCTACAACGGATCCACCGATACCGCCGTTTTCGCCATCGTTAATAATCCAAGCGTAGGCGGCATCGGATGAATCGAAGGGCCCTACCATAGTGCCACCATGATTGACCCAGAAACGAGGATGACGCGTGTATACCACGTTCGGTACCCAGACCTGGCTGTAGTCGGTTTCCCAGTGGCCCTGCTCGGCAACCCATTTCTTCTGGCTACCGCTGTTGGAAGAGGAATTATTGCTGCCGGAACCCTGCGAATTGCCGGAATTCTGCTTCGAGTCGGAGGAGTTTCCCTTGCTGTCAGACTTCGACGAGTCGGAAGACTTGTTATCCTCTTTCTTGGAGTCATCGGACTTCTGGTCCTTGTCGTCGGATTCTTTCTTCTCCTCGGTCTTGGTTCCAGAGGTTTGCGCCGCCTTTTCTTCGCTTGGCTTCTTTTTGTCTTTATTCTTTACCGCTGTGGCGGCCCTTTCCGTAGAGCCGCTTCCTTGCTTTGCAACGCTGGCACATCCAAGTTGAGGTGCCGAAAGGCACACCAGAAGCGCAACGATAATAGCCTTTGTTCTCACACCGATCTCCCTGTCCATGAAACCGGGCGTTGGACACCAGCCGATATCCAACGCCCGGCTCGCTTTTACATCTGCTCGCGGCGCTTCTTTTGATCGAGGAAGACGCCGGCCGCCACGAGGACGGTACCGCCGATGATGAACGTCTCGCCGATGAGTCCCGCGCGGTCACCGGTCTGGGCGAGGCTGCCGGGCTGAGCGGTATCCGTGCCGGCGAGGTGCTTCGGGGTGTATGCCGCCTGCTGCTTTGCCGCCTCCTCTGCTTCCTGTCGTGCAATCTCATCGGAAAGCTTCTGCTCCGCTGCGATGCGGTCGGACTTCGCCTGCTCGTAGGCGGCGAGTGTCGCATCGTAGCCGGGCTGGAGCCCGTCCACCGCGGCCTGCTTCTCGTCCAAGATGGCCTTGGCGGGCGCGACCTTGGCACGTGCCTCGACTGCTGCGGCGAAAAGCGCGTTGAGGGCGCCATCCGCGTTCACATCATGGCCGGAAGCGATCGCCGCGCCGGTATCGATGGAGTTCAGCTTCGACAGCTTGGCGTCTGCCTGAGCCTTCGCCTGCTCGGCAGCGGCGACCAGGGACTCGGCGGCGATGGTATCCGCCTTCGCGGCATCGAGGGCGACCTTGGTGTCATTGACGGCCTTTACTGCATCCTGCTCGCGCTGCTGTGCCTCTGCGAGCTTCGCGGCAAGACCGGTGAGGATGTCGAGGTTCGACTGTGCGTCCTCGAGATCGGTCTGGGAGCCGGTAAGCCTGTCGGCGGCAACGCCGGTGTCGGCCTTTGCGGCATCGACGGCACGCTGGGCATCCGCGAGGGCGCGTGCGGTGCCGTCCGCCTTTTGCTTGGCGGCTTCGAGGACTGCCGCCTTCTCGACCTGATCGGCTACCGCCGCGTCGTGGACGCTCTTTGCGGTATCGACCGCCTTTTTGGCGTCGGCGACGTCCTGGAAGAACTTCGCGAGATCGGCGTTCGCATCGGCAACGCTCTGCTGCTTGGCAGAGGTGTCGGCCTTTGCGGCATCCAACTTAGATTGTACGGTCGTTACGGCTGCGTTGGCGGCATCAAAGGCGACCTGCTTCTGCTGTACGGTCGACTTTGCCGTATCGACTGCCGCGTTGGCGGCATCGAGGTCCGATTTCGCCGCATCAAGCTCGGTCTGGGCAACCGTGACGCCCTGCTGCTTGGCGGCGACATCAGCCTTGGTGGCATCGACGGCACGCTGGGCATCGGCAACACCCTGCTTTGCGGCATCGACACCTGCCTGTGCGGAATCCACCGCGACCTGCTTCTGCTGGACGGTTGTGGCGGCGCCGGCGGCTGCCTGCTTCTTGGATGCGAGATCGGCCTTGGCTACGTCGAGTGCGCTCTTGGCGTTCTTGAGACCGTTGATATAGGAAGTCAGCTTCTGCTCGTACTCGTCGACGGAGATGGGGTTCATGTTCCAACCGGAGCCTGCCCAACCCAGGTTTGCGGTATCGAAGCTGTCGGTCTTCCAGCCGTTCATGGTTCCCTTGCTGCAGACCGCCATGCCCATATAGCCGATTTCAGGGCTGATGACATGCAGGTAGTGACCGACAGTTGCGGGATATCCGGCAACCTTAAAATGCTGGTTGACATAGGATTCAATCCCACTATGCGACTTGTAGAAGTCTACGGCATCCTTACCGATTAGACCGGTGACGCCATAGAGCTCCTGAACTGCCTGATCGAAGAAAGCCTTTTCTTGGTCCACCCACTGCGGTTTCGGATCGGTTCCATAGTTCCATGCGAGGTTTTCGCTCGTATCAAACTGCATGGAATGCCCAAACTTGACATCGGAATAGTTCGCGTTGACAATCGCCGCCGCAATGAGCTTGTACGTGACCTGGAGCTCAGAGAGACCGACGGACTTGCGGTACTCGTTGATGGACTTCATGTACGGGATTGCCGCGAGCATGTTGTCGAGGCTGGTCGCGTCGAGGCTGTTCCCCACCTCGGTGTAGTCCTTGTATGTGCAGTTCTGGATGATCTCGATGGCTGAATCGGCACCCATGGCACGGAAGAAGCCGAGGGCTCCCTGCTTGAGCTGCGCGTCGGCGGTATCGAGTTTCGCCTGGGCCTCGTCGACCTTCTGCTGCGCGGCGGTCATGGCGGCGTCTGCGGTATCCTTTGCGGCCTTGGCGTTCGTAAGCTCTACATCGGCGGCTGCCTTGGCGGACTCAGCGTCCTTGACAGCCTGCTTCGCTGCATCCAGTTTGGAGATGGCGTCGACGTTCGCCTGCTTGGCGGCATCGAGGTCGGCGTTCGCGGCATCGAGTGCGGACTGGGCGGCGTTCACACCGGATTCGGCATCGGCCGCGGCCTGCTGCTTTACGGAGAGGGACGCCTGGGCATCATTCAGGTCGGCCTGTGCCGTTGCCGCAGCGGACTGTGCCTGCTCGAGCTCGGACTCGCACTGGGACTGTGTCGCTTGTGCGGCAGCGAGGGCTGCCTCCGCGTCCGCGACCTTCTGTTTTGCCGCATCGTACTCCGGGCCGCTCGCGCCTGCCTCCGCTGCGGCGAGGTCTGCTTTCGCCTTCTCGTAGGCGGCGCTGGCGGCTGCGGCCTTCGCATCCGCCGCGTCCTTGTTCTGCTGGGCTGCGGCGAGGACGGCATCGGCGGAATCCTTTGCAGACTGGGCCGCAACCAGCTTGGACTGGGCATCGGCAAGCGTCGCGTTGGCGTTGTCGAGATCGGCCTGTGCCCTGCTCACGGCATCCGTGGCGTCGCGCACGGCCTGTTCGGCGGCACTGATTGCCTCCGGGGTGGCGCTTACGGCATCTGCCTTGGCCTTATCGAGGGCATCCTTGGCATCCTGGGCCGCCTTGAGGGCGGACTGGTACGCCTCGTCCTTCTCGGACGCATCCGCCTTGGCGTCTGCGAGACCCGCCTTCGCCTGCTCGAGGTCCTTGCCGGCGGCATCGGCGGCGTCCTTGCCCTCCGCGACCTGACGGGCGTACTCGTCCATTGCCGCTCGGTCGGCTGCCGTGCCGGCGCTGACTGCCGAATCGTAGGATGCCTTGGCCTGGTCGCGGGCGGAAGCCGCCTCGTTGTAGGGGCCGGCGGCCTCATCGTAGGATGCCTTGGCGGCGTCCTCCTTCGCCTTCGCCTCGTCGACTGCCTTCTGCAAGTCCGCGATGGTCTGTGCGGCGGATTTCGCGCCGGTACCGGATGCCGCGCCGGCGTGGGCGGCGATCGGCGACATCACGGCGGGGTGCTGCGTGCCCCCGTCACCGGTCTGGGCGAATGCCGTGAACGGTGAGATGAGGCTCGTTCCGGTCATGGCGGCCATGGTCGCCGCGGTGACGGTCAGACGCGCGATCCCCTTCGGGGCGTGAATCTTTTTGCTTGGCAGTGCGGCGAAGTGATCGCCACCGGCAGCGAAGTGCTTTCCCTGGGTCATTGTGCTGTTCCATTCCTTTTCCGTGCCCTATCCGACTGGGCATCAGAGCGCTTTCCAATAGAGATAATTATGCGCCTTAACTGGGATTGTTGTATATAGTCCGTTGGCTTTTATACAACAATCCATGACTCTTTTTGTCATGGATATCTCGCCGCTACAACGATCCTTTGGTCTACGCTGCAAAGAATTAAGATCAAAGTCTGGTTACTCTCAAGTACAATTTGCGAATCGCATCGGCATGGACAGGTCTTACTACGCCTCGATAGAGGTCGGACGAAGAAATGTCAGTCTTTCTAACCTCTGTAAAATTGCTAACGGATTCGACATGACAATCGCTGCACTCATGACTGGTGTGACTGAGAAAACGGATTAGTCCATCAATCAATCAGCGAACGCAGTGAGCGAATCAATCGACGGCACAGCCGGCGGCAAGGACACGGTACGTGGCCGCGCAGCGAGCTTCGCGAGCGAAGAGGACGGCATCGCCGTCCCTATATCTTTATAGTATATTTCTCTATTAATTGGTTTCACCAAAATGGGTATAGCGCAAGCTTCTGAACAGGCATTTTTATCAAAAACTCAAAGCAGCCGAATCATCAAAATGGTGAAATTTTTTACCCAAATTGAGGAAGCGCTTCACCAAAATGGAACCGACTAACGGCTGTTGAAAACTTTTTATCCCCAAAATGGTGATTTCCTGTTTTCAGTGGAAAACTCGGTAAGTTAAATTATTTACTTACCAGATTTACAAACAAAAGCAGTTCTTAACCCTAAAACCAGAACAGGTCAGAAGCAAAATTAACTCCTGACCTGCGATTTTTCTGGTGCCCCCGGGCGGATTCGAACCGTCGACACCCGCTTTAGGAGAGCGGTGCTCTATCCCCTGAGCTACGGAGGCATGTTGTACTAGTGTAGCAGATTTACGCCGTTGTAATACAGCGTATAGCCACTCTTCGAAGTTGCGGTGGAACAGCCCTCCGGAAAGTGTGTCCCACTATCCAGGCAAATTCTGGGTCAAACTTTCCCAATGGGACCTCGCTGGAAACTGTGTCCCAGAATTTCGGCTCGAAACGGGACACAGTTTCCCAAACGACCCCGTTCCGGAAACTACATCCCGGAATCGGCGCTCGAACTGGGATGCACTTTCCCGATCGAACCCCATGGGAAACTGCGTCCCACTTGGGGGCGCTCTTTAATGACTAGTTACCTTTGTGGAAGAGGTTTTTGATAACGGAGGGGATGCTCTTGGCGCCCTTGGCCGTCACATCGATAAAGTCGGGCGAACGCACAAGCTTATCCTCGTCGACGTACTTGCGGACAGCACGAAGCGTCTCTTTGTCGTCGCGCGTCGAAAACGTAAAGTGACCGTTGTCCTTGGTGAAGATGGCAAAACGCGTGATCTTCTTGGTGCCGCGTAAAACCTCGGCGGCAATATAGTCGACCTCGTCCCACGGGATTTGAATATAATCCTCGGGATTGCGCTCGTTGTAATACTCGAACGCCTTATTGCCCACCATCACGTTACCGTGGCTGGTAAGCCCCATCAGGCAGGTTGCCGGCGTTGCCAGATCGACCGTGCTGTTCTGAGATTGCGCCATGCGCGCCTCGCCCTCCAAATAAAACAATCGGACCGCATCCAGTGTACCCACCGGGTGCGGTCCGTTTCAATGGCTCAAAAGCCCTTGCCTAGCAATTCTCGGTCTTAAGCCGAAGCGTGCTTACATGAAGCCGCAGAAGCGACCGATGATGCCGACGGCGAAGAGAGCCAGGATGATGACGATCGGGCTGACCTTCTTCTTGAGGAGCTTGCAGACCAGCAGGGTCAGGCACACGGCGGCAAGGCCGGGGATGAGCTGATCGAGGTTGGCCTGAAGCGTGGTGACCTTCATCTGATCAAGGGCGGTAGCACCGACGGAGTTGTACATCGTCAGCGCTTCCTTGATACCCTCGGAACCGGAGGGCAGGCTAGCCCAGTCGATAAAGGCGCCAGCAGACTGCTTGACCGTGGAGACGATCGGGGTGAAGGAAATGGACACCCAGCGCTCGACCAGGGCGCCGATGATGAACATACCCAGGATGGAAGCGCCCTCGGTGACCTTGCCCATCAGACCACCGGAGAGGTCCTTGGCGATGGAGGAGCCGACCTTGTAGCCAAACTCCTGCGTGTACCACAGGAAAGCGTAACGGATGATGTTCCACGCGAAGAAGAACAGCAGCGGACCGACGATGCTGCCGGACATGGCCAGGGAAGCGCCCAGAGCGCCCAGAATCGGGCGAAGGGTGAACCAGAAGACGGGGTCGCCGACGCCGGCGAGCGGGCCCATCATACCGACCTTGACGCCCTGAATGGCGACGTCGTCAATCGGGGCACCGTTGGCGCGCTCCTCCTCGAGAGCGAGGGTAACGCCAATGACGGGGGCGGAAACATAGGGGTGGGTGTTATAGAACTCCAGGTGGCGCTTAAGAGCGGCAATCTGGTCATCCTTGCTGGTGTAGAGCTTCTTGATCGCAGGGATCATTGCGAAGCACCAGCCGCCGTTCTGCATACGCTCGTAGTTCCACGAGCCCTGAAGGAACTGATGACGGAAGCAAACCTTCTTGCGGTCAGCCTTGGTGAGCTGAATCTTGTTCTCTGCCATATGTATCACTCCCCTCCTACTCGTAATCGTTCAGAATGTCGCCGAGCGGGTCGCCGGAGCCACCGCCCATGCCGCCACCCTGCTTGGCCAGATCCTTAAGGCCAAGGTAGATGAGGGCAAGGGAGATGCCGATGAGGCCAAGGGCGATCAGCGTGAGCTGAGGGATGGCAGCAAGGACAAAGCCGAGGATGAAGAACGGCCAGGTCTCCTTGGTGGCCATCATGTTGATGACCATGGCGTAACCGACGGAAGCGACCATGCCGCCGCCGACAGCCATGCCGCCGGACAGCCAGTCGGGCATAGCGTTAAGCGCGTTGGTAACGGCCTCGGCCGGGATGACGCACAGAAGCACTGCCGGGATGGCGATACGAAGGCCCTGCATGAGGATGGCAGCATACTGCCAGCGCTCGATGCCGGAGAAGTCGCCCTTCTCGGCGCAACCGTCCATGGCGTGAGCGATAGCGGTAGCAATGGTACGGCAGATCATGGTCAGGAACAGACCAGCGACCGACAGCGGGACGGCGACGGCGATGGCCGCGGTAACGGCCTTGGCCGAATCAGTGGCGCCGCCGTTGAGGGCGAGCACCATGATGATCGAAGAAGCGACCGAGGCCAGAGCGGCGTCAGGCGCGACGGCAGCGCCGACGTTAGCCCAGCCAAGGGCCATCATCTGGAGCGAACCGCCCAGGAGGATGCCCTCCTGAAGGTGACCGGTTACGAGACCGATAAGCGTGCATGCCACGAGCGGCTGATGGAACTGGAACTCATCCAGAATGCCTTCCATACCGGCAAGCAACGCGACAATCGCAACAAGCAGAATAGTGATTGCAGACATGTATCGGACCCTCCTTTACTATGCTTGAGCGGCCAGTTCGGCCTTAGCTTTCTTCAACATGTCGTCGAGATCCTCAGAGGCATCCGAAGGAACCTTGCGGACCTCGAACTTGACGCCCTTGGCCTTGAGGGCCTCGAGGGTCTTAACGTCGTCATCGCCCATAGCGACGGCGTTGGTGACGACGACCTTGCCCTTGGAGTGAGCCATGGAACCGATGTTGACTTCCTTGATGTCGACGCCGGCCTCGATGGCCTTGAGCAGATCCTGCGGGTTCTCAAAGAGCAGCATGGCCTTGGTGTCGCCAAAGCGCGTGTCCTTGACGACCTCGGCCATCTTCTTGATGGGCACGACGTTGGCATGGACTCCCGGAGGGGCAGCCTGCTCGATCATGGTCTTGCGGAGCTCGTCGTGAGCAACGCCGTCGGAAACCACGATGATGCGGTTGGGGTTGATCTGCTTGGTCCACGTGGTGGCCACCTGGCCATGAAGCAGACGGGTGTCGATACGGACGTGGGCGATCTTGATGTGCCCATCGCCGATGACCGTTCCCGGAGGGATGGCGCCTGCAGGAGCAGCGGCGGCCGCAGCCGGCTTCTTCTCCTCGGGCTCCAGAGACTCGGGCTTGACGCGCACGCCAGCCTTAGCCTCAGTCACGAGATGTTTTGCGATCGCATGTGCAGTGTTCTTTGCGTCAAAGCGCTGCGAATATGCCTCGATGAGCATAGGCAGGTTGACACCGGTGACGATAGCCCAGGAATCGTGGCCCTCGATGAGCCCGCTGATCTGGTTGAACGGCGTGCCGCCCCACAGATCAACGAGGAAGAGCACCTGCTCCTGGTCCTCGAAGGAAGCGACTGCTTCCTCGACCTTGGCACGGAAATCGTCGGGGCCCATGCTCGGCTCGAGCGAGACCACGGCAACAGACGGCTGATCGCCAAAGACCATCGAGCCCGTCTGCTTGATTCCAGCTGCCAAGTCCCCGTGGCTAGCAAGAACAATACTTACCATCACATAACCTCCTTTTTGTCTACGTATTTCCTACACGACATGAAAGGAGTATACCTGTTTGGATTGTGGAATTATAGCTAAATTCGCAAAAGGTTGGATTATTTGTTTAAACGTCTAAGTTTGTTACAAATCGATTACATTGCTGGTTTACAGCTCATTGCCTGCTAAAACGTGATTTGCTGATTGTTTTCAAAGACATATAAAGGTGCACCGTTCGTTAAGACCGCTTTTAGGTGAATCCCAATGCGTCTGCGTGCCACCATTTTGTTTAAACAGACATGACTTGACTAACCGAAGCAAATATGTTTAGAACTCTAGCCCATGTAGACATTAGATGTTAGGCGATGTGGAGAGGGTTGGCGGCGTCGACGGCATCGGGGGCGTCGGAGAGGCCGTCAGGAGCAGCGTCTGCCGGGTCCTCGTCGGGGGTCTCGATCTGTTTGATCATGACCTCTTGACCCTGCAGCAAATAGGTCTCGCCGCTACCGCAATGGGGACAGGTCTTGCCGTGCTCGACCGTCGCGTAGTCGCAGCCGCACGCCTCGCAATGTGTCACGGCCTCGACGGACTCCACGATAAGCTCCGCGCCCTGCGCGATAGGCTTTTTATCTGCTGCCCAGCGCCAAGCGTCGAGCAGCAAGTCGGGAACGACGCCCGAGACCTCGCCCAACAGCAACGTCACGCTCGAAACGCGACGCACGCCATGAGCGCGCGCCACATTCTCAACATCGCGAATAATGTGATAAACGATTCCCAATTCATGCAAGGTAGAAACCTTTCAACAACGGTTGATGCGATGCAAACTCAAAGCAAGGGGACGACGAAATCTAGTCTGCGCCGTCCCCTTACCCGCCATGGTTACCTATTTACGACCGAACTTGATTTTGATTGCGCGCTTTAGAGCGTACTTGCCGAGGCTTGGGAGCTTTTGCTCGTATTTGACCATCGTGGAGCACTCGGGGCGGTCGCGATCCAGGTGGATGGCGTCAAACGCGCACTTGGTGGTGCACAGGCCGCAGCCGATGCATTTGTTAGGGTCGACGATCGATGCGCCGCAGCCCAGGCAGCGGGCGGTCTCGGCGCGCACCTGCTCTTCGGTAAAGGTCTCGACATACTCGCTAAACGGCGCAGCCTTCTCGCGTTCGCGGTCCACATGCGCAACCTCGCGGCTCGCGTTGTCGTAGCTCTCGAGCACAACGTCGTCGCGGTCGAGCGCGGTGTAGCGGCGCTGATTGCGGCCGATGGTGAGCGTGGAGCCCGGCTGCACAAAGCGATGGATGGACACCGCGGCCTCGTGGCCGGCGGCGATAGCGTCGATGGCAAAGCTGGGGCCGGTGTAGACGTCGCCGCCCACAAAGATGTCGGGTTCGGCGGTCTGGTAAGTCTGGGGATCGGCAAGGGCACCCTGGCCGCGGCCGAGCTCCACCTTGGAGCCAGCCAGCAGGTCGCCCCACACAATGGACTGGCCAATCGACATGACGACACGGTCGGCATCGACACGGCGCAGATCGTTCTCGTCGTACTCGGGCGCAAAACGGCCCTCGTCGTCAAAGACGCGCGTGCAGCGCTTGAAGGTGATACCGCACACACGACCGGCCTCGTCCAGGTGAATCTCCTTGGGGCCCCAGCCGCAGCTGATGTGAGCGCCGTCCTCAACGGCCTCGCGACGCTCCTCCTCGCTGGCGGGCATCTGGGCCTCGCTCTCCAGGCAGAACATCTCAACATGCTCAGAGCCCAGACGGCAGGCGTTGCGGGCAACGTCGATGGCCACGTTGCCGCCGCCCACTACAATGGTGCGGCCGGACAGGGTATCGATCTTGCCGCTGTTAACCTCGCGAAGGAAGTCGACGGCCACGGTCACGTCCTCGGCATCCTCGCCCGGAATACCGGCGAGGCGGCCACCCTGGCAGCCGATGGCAACATAAAAGGCCTTAAAGCCCTGCGCGCGCAGCTCGTCGAGCGTCACGTCGCGACCGACCTCCACGCCATAGCGGAACTCGGCACCCATCAGGCGAATGACCTCGACCTCGGCCTCGATAACATCCTTCTGCAGCTTAAAGCTGGGAATACCGTAAGTGAGCATACCGCCCGGGCGCTCGTTCTTCTCGAATACGACGGGCTTGTAGCCCTTCTCGGCCAGATAGAAAGCGCAGGACAGACCGGCCGGGCCGGCACCGATGATGGCGATCTTCTGGTCGAAGCCGCCGGCACGCGTCGGGGTCACCACAGGTGGGACATAGCGGGTCGCGGCATCCAGATCGCGCTGGGCGATAAACTTCTTGACCTCGTCGATAGCCACGGCGGCGTCCACACGGCCGCGGGTGCAGGCATCCTCACAGCGGCGGTTGCACACACGGCCGCAGATAGCGGGCAGCGGGTTCTCGCGCTTGATGAGCGCCAGCGCCTCGTCATAGCGACCCTGAGCCGCGAGCTTCAAATAGCCCTGAACGGCGACATGCGCGGGGCAGGCCGTCTTGCAGGGAGCGGTGCCGGACTCATGCGTCTCGATGCGGTTGTCGTTGCGGTAGTTGGGCGACCACTTGGTGTGGTCCCACTTGGTGGCATCGGGCAGCTCCTGGCGCGGATACTCGGGCACCTGTCCGCCGGCCTTTTTGCTGCAGAGCTTCTGGCCCAGCTTGGCGGCGCCGGCCGGACACACCTCAACGCAGCGACCGCAGGCCACGCACTTGTCCTTCTCGACCTTGGCGACATAGGCCGAGCGCGACAGGTTGGGCGTGTTGAACAGCTGCGAGGTGCGCAGGGCATAGCACACGTTGACGTTGCAGTTGCAGATGGCGAAGATCTTGTTCTCGCCGTCGATGTTGGTGATCTGGTGCACAAAGCCGTTGTCCTCGGCCTGGCGCAGGATGTCGTAAACCTCGTCGCGGGTCACGTAATGGCCACGATCAGTCTCGACCACGTAGTCGGCCATATCGCCCACGGCGATGCACCAATCGGCCGGGTCGTCGGCGCAGCCCTCGCCCATCACGCGACGGCTCGCGCGGCAGCTGCAGGTGCTGGCGGCATACTTACCCTCGTATTTGTCGAGCCAGTGCTCGATATGCTCAATAGGCACCGAGGTGCTCGCGGCGTCGATGGCCTTCTCGACCGGAATGACGTGCATGCCGATACCGGCGCCTCCGGGCGGCACCATCGGCGTGGCCTTGGACAGCGGTCCCTTGGACGCCTGCTCAAAGAACTTGGCATAGACCGGATGCTCCTCGAGCTGGCTCACGCGCATGTTGAGGAACTCGGCAGAACCCGGCACCAGCATGGGCAGCACCCACTGCTTGGCGCGCTCGGGGTTTTCCCAGTTGTACTCGAGCAGACCCGTGTAGCTCATGTCGTCGAGCATCTTCTCGATATCGGCCTCGGGCATGCCGGTGAGCTTGGCCATCTCGGGCAACGTATAGGGACGGCGCATCTTCATCTTGCAGAGCACTTCGGCCTGCTCGTCGGTCGCGGCCTCGGCAAACGACCAGTACTCGTAGCCCAACAGCTCGTCGCGATGCAGCAGACGGTTGGTGCAGTGCTCGCACAGCTTGACGATGGCCTCGCGCGGATGCTCCGGCAGCGGCGGCACGAACTCCGAACCGATGTCGGGCTCGGTGTAGCTAATCCCCGGTCCGTTGAGAATCATGGTTGTCCCTTCTCTTGCCACAGCCCGACGAGGCCGCAGCGCCCCTCTTTTTTTGCAGGCCGGGCATGCCCCATGCCGTTCACCCGCCATTGTTGACATTGTGTCAAAAATAGTATTGACGAACCGTCAACAATATTCAAGACTGTTAGGCGAACGGTCAGGCAAAAGAGGATGAAAGGCGGCAAAACATGGGCAACAACACAGCAGGTACCTCTGTGGTCGATGCCGTCCCCGCATCCGATAGCGCGGCAAAGCGCCTGACGGGCGACGAACGCCGTCGCGAGATCCTCGATGCCGTGCGCACCGTAAGCTCCGAGCTGGGCGTGTCCCACCTATCGGTATCGGCCGTGACCAAGCGAGCCGGCTGCACGCGTTCATTGTTCTACCATTACTTCGCCGACATGGACGCCGCCGTCACCGCCGTTATGGACGAGGCGATCGACGGCTTTATCTCCGAACTCGAGCGGTGGAACGCCGACCGCACCGTCGGTGATATCGAGGGCGCGCTCGACACCGTCGCCCCGCTCTTTAAGCGCCTGGTCGCCAGCGGCCACGAGCTGCCGAGCACGCTTACCTCGAGCAGCGGCGCGCTCTACGGCGGCTTTTTGCACAACGTGGTCCAGCGCGTGGCGCAGTATATCTGCGACACCACCGTAGTGGATTTTGTCGCCCATCATGAGCTACGCATCGACCATGTCTACGAGACGTTCTACACCCTCATCATGGGTCTTTTGATGTATATCCGCACGCACCCCGATGTGCCCGACGAAACGGTCAAGGAAATCATCGCCTCGACACTCCACATCGAGGGCTGTACCGCCAAGTATCCGGAGCGCAAGCCCCAGAACTGACGACATTTGGCCAAACTGCCCGCGATCAGAAGAGGGGCCGCGGGCGTGTGAAAGGAGAGCAGCATGCTGTTCGATGTTTGGGGGTAGCGATACCCTTATCCACTGGGCCGGCTGGGCCATGGTCTTTATTGGCCTGATCGTGCTCAACGAGGTCGGCCGCCGCACTAAGCTGGGCGCGGCAATCATCTTTGGCGTGGCTCCGCTGGCCATGACCATCTACTGCGTCGCCATCGCCATCGGCGTTTCGCAGGGTGCCGAGTGGGCGCTCACCAACCCCACCCATGTGTACCAGAACAGCTGGTTCCACTACGCCAAGGTATACGCTGCGCTGGCCGGTTGCTGGGGCTTCATTGCCATTAAGTACCAGTGGGGAAAGATCGGCAAGGCGCATTGGTTCCGTGCGTGGCCGTTTGTGATCGTCGCCATCAACATCATGATTGCCGTCGTGTCCGACTTCGAGAGCGCCTACCACTTCTTTGTCCTGGGCGAGTCCACCTGGGTCACCTCCGAAGGTGCTACGCAGCTGGCCGGCTGGAACAACGTGTTCAACGGCATCGCCGGTATCATCAACATCTTCTGCATGACCGGTTGGTGGAGCGTCTACGCCTCCGAGGATCAAACCGACATGCTGTGGCCCGACATGACCTGGGTCTACATCATCGCCTACGACATCTGGAACTTCTGCTACACCTACAACTGCCTGCCCACCCATTCCTGGTTCTGCGGCTTTGCGCTGCTGCTGGCGCCCACCGTCGCCGCCTTTATCTGGAACAAGGGCGGCTGGATCCAGAACCGCGCCTTTACGCTGGCCATTTGGTGCATGTTTGCCCAGGTGTTCCCGTACTTCCAGGAGGAGTCCATCTTTGTGACCCACTCCACGCTCGACCCCGGCGCCGCCACCGCGGTCTCGATCGCCGCACTGGTCGCCAACGTCGCCGCGATCATCTACATCGCCTACCGTGCCAAGAAGCTCGGCCGCAATCCCTACAAGCAGGATGTCTTTGAGGGCACCAGCGATTGGGAGAAGGCCACCGCTCGCCGCGCCAAGGTTGATTACGCTCACGCCGAGTAACATGCCCGGCGCAAACATCGCTTGAGCGCGAAGCAGCATAGCCGGCTCCGCGCAACTCAGCGCATTGTAGAGCCCCCGGAATGTGATTCGTTCGCGTTCCGGGGGCCTTTTGCTGCCGCGAGGATGCGGCCGAACGATGCGCTCGAGTTAAATCGGATCTTATATTTCGCACGCGCTTTATATGGCTCCATTTTTGGGTACAGTGTTGTCCCGATATTGAGCTTGGGGGATATATGAAAGATGAGACGATGGGCCAAGAGGATGCGGCCCAAGATGCAGAAGCGTGTGCCGAGGCCCTGGAGAGCCTAGACCGGATTTCGCTTGACGATGTTGCGTTTGACGATTCGAGCGTTGATGTGCAGGATGAGCCGGAAATCGAGGCGCAGCCCGATGATCAGGATACAGGCGACGTTGAGCCTGCCGAGGATGAGGCAGATCACGAAGACACCGAAAGCGAGGCCGACGACCAGCCCGGATCCGACACGAGCGAGGAAACCATCTTGCTCGACAACTTGCCGGCCGAAGATTCGCTGACCCGCGAGCTCCCTGGCTTAGGCTCTGCGCCTGCCGTGGACGAGACCATCGCCATGGGCGATATTCCCCTACCGTCCGTTCCTTCGGCACGCGAGGCCGAGGTTCGTCACCGTAAGATGTCGCCCAAGCGCCGCAACCTGATGGTGGCAGGCGTCGTAGCCGTCGCGCTTGTCGCCGGCGGCGCAGGCTATGCCGCTTGGAATGGATACCGGCAAGAGCAGGCCGCCGTGGTTGCCGCAAACGCCCATACCATGATGTCGGTGCAAATTGGCGTACATGCCGCGGGGCTCGACTGCCCAACTGGCTCCAAGATTCCCGTGCAGGTGAGCGGTCAGGATTCCGACGGTTCTTCCGTGAGCGAAACGCTCTACGTTGACGAGCACGGTCGCGGCATTAAGCTGCTGCCCGGCGATTACACGTTCTCCATCGCCGCCTCCCCCATCGCGGCCGACGGCACCATCTACACCGTCCCGACCACCAAGGCCCAGGTTACGGTCAAGAATGACGGGCAGGATCTGCGCGCTCAAGCCACCTTTAAGCTTAAGGTGCCCTCAGCCGACACGGTGACCGACGACCAGATCGATGCCGCCGCCAAGTACGCCGAAGAAGGCGGCGCGAGCTCTGCCGCCGCGGCAAAGATACTCCAGCAGGCGGCAATTACGCGCCGCGATGCCGCCGCCAACGCCGTAAGCGCAAGCGAGGCTCAGTCCGCCCGCGATGCCGACGCTCGGCACAAGGCGACGAACCTGTATCAGCTCGATATTCCGGTTGAGTGGTATGGCAAGGTCGCAACCTGGCAGAACGGCAACACGCTGTGCATTTATCTGGACGGCGACACCAACACACCGCTCGTGACGCTCGTCGCGGTGCGCGATGGCGAGACCTTTACGCCCGACGACGGCGATACGGTTTTGGGCACGGTCGGCCTAGGCAACGGCTACACCGTCTACGCCAGCGGCCCTGTCTATCCGTACGTGGTGCCCCAGACCATCAACGGGCGGACGCAGAATCCCGTGTCGACCTACCCCATGGATACGGCCATTGAGCTTGTCGAGCTGACGACCGGCAACCGCTATACGTATAGCCAGATCAAGAACGACCTGGTGGGTAAAGACGGCAAGGCCGATGGTGCCACTAAGCTCGAAACCGACTACCTCGCGCAGATCCTGCTGCCGAGTATCAAAGCCCAGGACTAGCCTGGCGCAGCAAGGTGCTCCCCAACCGTGATGAAGGAGCCAGGAGGTCCTGACCCCACAGGCCCATAGATGATTAGGCAAGGAGCCACTTCCATGCGGGCATAACGTGTACCACACCGTGCTCGCATGGAATATCGGTCTGTTCATCCATGGTAACGATTGCCGACTCGCCAAGATCAAACTGGGCCATCGAGGCATCAAGCGCGGCGATTTCGCGCTCGCGCGTTTTCTCACTTGCCATATCCGCACTCACCTGAATCAGGCTATAAGCCCGCATGAGAAGCGCATCCCCAGCCACAAAGTCCACCTCATGGCTTTTGCTCTTCTCTTTGATTAGCAGGCGGCAGACCGAGCCGGTCCTCACCGCGGGAGTCCTTCTTCTTAGCGCATTGAACACTGCGGTCTCGAGCCTCTGGCCCTGGTCCAATGCCGATGCGGGAGAGAATGCTCCAAACATCGCAGGGTCGACAGCGTAGACCTTAGACGCAGACCGCATGTTATTTGCCAGTGAACGCGTGAACTCCGGCACAGAAAATAACAGGTAGGCGTCCTCATAATACTCAAGTAAGTCGCTGAGCGAATTACGACTGACGGGTATCTGTCTGCTCTTGAACTCGTTGTACACTTTGTTCACTGACAGCTCTCGTCCCGAAGATGCCATACACCGCGTCAAGAACAGCGATGCCAGGCGAGGGTTCTTGACGTCGTAACGTTCAACGACGTCCATGGCGACCGTTCGCGAAGCATATTCCTGTAGCAGCTGAATCGCGTCTGCAGGCGTCTGCTCAAGTGTCGCGATGAATCCCCCTCGTTCAAGATACCCGATCAGATGATGTCGAAGCAGCGCTGCATCGCTCGGGGAAAAGGTCGCATCTGACTCGAGAACGCTCCCCGTCTTATATCGAACGTATTCCGAAAAACTCAACGGAAAAAGCTCTCGCACAAGAGAACGACCCCTGAACTCGCTCTTAAGTTCTGAGGACAGCATCTTAGAAGAAGATCCCGTCACATAGACGGTCGCTTTCTCCGTATCGACTACACGCCGCAGAAACGCACCCCATTCGGGAATTTCCTGGATCTCGTCAAAGAAAATGTAAGCGCCCTCGGTTCGAGCAACAGGATACAGCGCATAGAACGTGTCGAGCACGTCCGCCAGCAGCGATGGCTCATACGGGCGCAAGCGCTCATCCTCAAAATTGAAGTAAAGCATCCGGTCAAGCTCGACGCCCCGGCTCTGAAGCCGCCGCATCTCCTGATACAGGCGATACGTCTTTCCACAACGGCGGGCCCCCACAATCACATTTACGATGTTGTCGCGCTTTGGCTCCTGTGGGTTTCCTAGATCAAGGTCTCGCTCAAAGACCTGCGGAACCCCCTGCTGTTCAAAGTCCTTTATTTTCTGGGCGATCAAGTCGCTGAATGCCATGATTCTCCAATCTTGCTCTCTAGCTAATCAAAATTATAGCGATTCTTGATTAATTAGAGATCAAGATTATGTCTGACTTGATTAACACTTAAGCAAGTTTTTTCACTATTACTGCTCGAAGGATGCCGAGTGGCTGAGAGGGCAACCAAGCTCGAATGCGACTCCCTGGACAGTCGATTTGGGACGGGACTTTTTTGACTACCCCGTCCCAGGAAATCATCGCCAAATTAGCTACTTGATGCAACTAGCGCCAGGGGTCGGCTTCGAACAGCGGCTCGCGCTCGGGGCGGCGATCGCTGTAGGGATCGTAGCCGTCATCGTCCTCGTTCTCGGCACGAATGTAGGGGTCGCGCGGCTTGGGCGCCGGCTTAGGCACAGGCTTGGGTGCGGCGGGTGCGGCATCGGTCGCCGGCGCGCTTGTCTTGATCTCGTCTTTCATCTGCATAGCTCCTCGCATCGCATCCGTTCAATATCATCGATTGTCGCACGAAAAAGGGCGGCGGACCCAATTGGATCCGCCGCCCTTGGCGTTTAGAGACGGCTGGTAGATTTTAAGGCATGGCCCAAAACCTACTCGGCGTCGGGGACCTCGTAGGTGGCCGCCGGCGTGTTGTCGCACACGACGGTAAAGCCGCCGTCCTTGTCGGCATCGACCGTCACCTGATCGCCCTCGCGCACCGTGCCGTCGATGATAGCGGCGGCGATGGCATCCACGACCTCGCGCTGAACCAGACGCTTGAGCGGACGGGCGCCAAAGACCGGGTCCAGGCCGCCCACGGCGAGCATCTGCTTGGCCGCCGGGGTGATGGCAAGCGTCATGCGCTCCTTGGCCAGACGCGCGCGGACGTCGGCGAGCTGGATGTCGACGATCTTCTCGATCTGCGCCATGCCGAGCGGATGGAACACCACGATATCGTCGATACGGTTGAGGAACTCGGGGCGGAAGGTCTGAGCCATGGCCGCGTCGACCTGATGGCGCATCTCCTCCTCGTCCTTGCCCGAAAGCTCGGCGATAGCCTTGGAGCCCACGTTAGACGTCATGATGATAATCGTGTTCTTGAAGGACACCTGGCGACCCTGACCGTCGGTCAGACGGCCGTCGTCAAGCACCTGCAACAGCACGTTGAAGACATCTGGATGGGCCTTCTCCATCTCGTCGAGCAAGATCACGGAGTAGGGGCGACGGCGCACGGCCTCGGTGAGCTGGCCGCCCTCGTCGTAACCCACGTATCCCGGGGGCGCACCGATCAGACGCTGGACGCTGAACTTCTCCATGTACTCGGACATGTCGATACGCACGAGCGCGCGCTCGTCGTCGAACAGGCACTCGGCAAGCGCCTTGGCGAGCTCGGTCTTGCCCACGCCGGTGGGGCCCAGGAAGAAGAAGCTGCCGATGGGCTTGTCCGGATCGGAGAGACCCGCACGGCTGCGGCGCACGGCCGCGGCGACGGCGGAGACGGCCTCGTCCTGGCCGATGACGCGCTTATGCAGCTCACCCTCCAAGCCCTTCAGCTTGTCGAGCTCGCCCTGCATCATCTTGGACACGGGCACGCCGGTCCAGGCACTCACGACCTCGGCGATCTCATCGGAGGTCACCTGTTCGTTGAGGCCCTCGCCGTCCTGCTGCTTTTGCGCCTCGAGCGCAGCCTCGGAATCCTGAATCTGCTGTTGCAGGCCCGGAATCACGGAGTAGCGCAGCTCGGACGCACGGCCCAGATCACCATTGCGCGTCGCGCGCTCCTCTTCGCTCCTGGCCTCGTCGAGCTGTCCCTTGAGCTCTTGCACGTGGTCGATGGCGTTCTTCTGGTTGAGCCAGCCAGCCTTTTGCACGTTGAGTTTTTCCTGGACCTCGGCGATCTCCTGACGCAGGGCCTCCAGACGCTCCTTGGAGGCGTCGTCGGTCTCCTTCATGAGCGCCTGCTCCTCGATCTGCAGCTGGGTGAGCTGACGCGTGGTGGCGTCAATCTCGACCGGCATGCTGTCGAGCTCCATGCGCAGGCGGCTTGCCGCCTCATCGACCAGGTCGATGGCCTTGTCGGGCAGGAAGCGGTCGGCGATATAGCGATCGGAGAGGTCGGCGGCGGCCACGAGCGCGCTATCGGTGATGTGCACGCCGTGGAAGATCTCGTACTTCTCCTTGAGGCCACGCAGAATCGAGATGGTGTCCTCGACGGTAGGCTCGCTCACCATAACGGTCTGGAAACGACGGGCGAGCGCCGCGTCCTTCTCGATGTACTTGCGGTATTCGTCGAGCGTGGTCGCGCCGATCGCATGCAGGTCGCCACGGGCGAGCGCCGGCTTGAGGATGTTGCCTGCGTCCATGGAGCCCTCGGTGGCACCCGCGCCCACAATGGTGTGAAGCTCATCGATGAACAGGATGACCTTACCTTCGGATTTTTGCACTTCTTTGAGCACGGCCTTTAAGCGGTCCTCGAACTCGCCGCGGTACTTGGCGCCGGCGACCAGCGCGCTCATGTCGAGCTCGATGAGGTCGCGGTCGCGCAGGGTGCTCGGCACGTCGCCGGCCACGATACGCTGGGCGATGCCCTCGACGATGGCCGTCTTGCCGACGCCCGGCTCACCGATGAGCACGGGGTTGTTCTTGGTGCGACGGGACAGGACCTGGATGGTGCGGCGAATCTCATCGGTACGGCCGATGACCGGGTCGAGCTTGCCGGCGCGGGCAAGGTCGCAGATATTGCGGCCGTACTGCTCCAGCGCCTCAAACTGCGTCTTATCCTCGGCAGACGTCACGCGGTCATCGCCGCGCAGCTCCTCGTAGACTTGCTCGATGCGCTCCTTGGTCACGCCGGCATAGCGCAGAACGCGGCCGGCCTCGCCCTTGTCCTCGGCAAGTGCCATCAGCAGATGCTCGGTCACCACAAAGCTGTCGCCCATCTTGGTGGCCTTCTTCTCGGCCTTTTCGATGACGCGGACGAGCTCGTTAGACAGACCCATCTGCTGGCCCTCGCCCGAAACCTTGGGCGCGCGGTCGATAGCATCTTGTGTGGAGCGTGCGAGCTGGGCCGGGTCGGCACCGATGCGCTCTATGATCACGGAGATATTGCGCTCGCCGGCACCGAGCAGGGCGGACAGCAGGTGAATCGGCTCCACCGCGCCGGCCTGCGCGTCGGCAGCCGTGCTCATGGCGGTCTGCAACGCCTCGCGCGACGTCATTGCTAGCTTATCGATTCTCATGGAATCACCTCTCTTGGGGTGGCCGCCCTACGGGGCGGCTTCACGTTGTTCGAGAATTATTGTTGCCAGCTTTGTACGATCTTATACACAAATCTAAGTCTCTATATATAAGATTTTCTGAGTGTTCCCACGACATACAAACCACCACAAAGGGGACAGGCACCTTTGTGGTGGTTGCAGCCTCTATTTACTTGCCGAGCCCGTGCTTCCCGATTCGGCGTTCCAGGGCATCTCATCCTCGAACAGCCATGTACGGGCAGACCCACTATCGCGTGCAGTCTGCGGGTCAGGCAAGCAGGTCTGTTTATAGGCATCTTGGATACACTGACCCATAAAATCGTTGAGCTCGGTCTGGTCGCCCTCCATGACATAGGCGACATCGCCGTCCATGATGTAGATGCCCGGACCCTCATTGCCCTCGTAGCCCGGATCGTACGAGACATCACATAACTTTGCGCCGTTTGCAGTGTCCAGCTCGATGGAAGAGTGGCATCCGCCAACCATGTCGTTCGCTTTTGCCCGATAGGACGCATACCCGTACCAACGCTTAAATGTTTTGCCCTTGAGTAGCTCGGACGCCCTATCGATCAGGCTTGTATCCGTGGTATAGCGCATGGCCCCAAGCTGAATACGCGGATAATTGCTAATACCCAGCACAGCCGGCTGCTCATCAAAATCAACGGTAATGGTCTCGGGCTTGTCGTCGCCGGTCAGAAGTTCGACAGATTGAGTCACAGGCTTGACCACCGGCTCCGTCACCGCAGCAGGTAGAAATGCCATACCGACAGCGCCCGCGCCAACCACAGCGATCGCAAGCGCCAAGACAATCAATCCAATACGGGCAGAACGGCTCACGGCAAAACACCCCACAATGCAAACCTTCGCCACCTGCACTAATGATACCGTCAGCTAACACTATTACCAAAAGAAGCCGCGCGCTCCTCACCACCACAAAGGGGACAGGCACCTTTGTGGTGGTTTTCGACGCTAACGGTCGACTATCTCGCGCCATGAGATTAAACTTGAATTGTTCTCTGAACATATCCATTTCTGCCTATCCTCAACAGATCTTTGTCTCGAGGAGCGCATATGAAGCCGCCTCATTCCACCGGTCGCAACGTCATCGCCATTCTCGCCATACCCATCGTGATGCTCTTCCTTATCGTCATCACGCCCTTTTCTTTTGGTATCGCCTCGCCCTTCGATCTTTGCGGGATGATCGACGCCGGCTCGCGTGCCACCTCGCTCTCCTTTGTCTGCCGTGGCGTGTTCTACGAATATGCAATTCCCACCGGACTTTGGCAGTCCAAGTTACCGTTGCTCGGTCAGATCGACGGATGCTCCCCCTATTTCTGCCTTGAACCTCAGGCGCTAAACTATCTAATCGACGACCAGCCACTCGACTCCATCGGCCTTGCCTACGACTACGCACCAAACACCGATGAGCGCCACATGAACCAAGTCCTCGACAAGATGCTTGGACAGTGCGGGCTCACCGAGGAGGCCGGTCGAACCATCTATAGCAACCAGAAATTAAAGCGAACAGAACTCCGCCGTGTCGGAAAAATCAAAGGGCGAAACAGGGCCGCCTACTGGGATGCCTGGGCAACACGCGACAAGGGCGAATTCGGACACAGCACCTATATGGTCACCGTCTACACCAAAGACGGAATTAAGGACAATGTTGACGATTTCGCGTCATCCAAACTCGGCATCCCCAAAACAACCAAACCCGCCAGCCCAGATGAAATTCTGTAGAGGTGCCCATTAACATGCCGCTCAACGATCACAACAACATCGAGCTCGTCCCCACCGCCACAAAGGTGCCTGTCCCCTTTGTGGCGGTTTTCGACAAAAAGAAGCCGCCCCGATAACAGAGGCGGCATCAAGCAAGCCTATTTATTAGCGTCCCTCAAGACCCAACGAAAACGCAGCGATGGAATCGAGAACCGACAATAGCCCGTTCGCACAGATAGAGGCGGAGATTCAAGGTCAGAGTCCGGCTTAAACGGCTTAGCTATCGCACGTCACAACGTTCTCGTCGTCCTCCCTATCGTATTTATAGTGCTTACTGTGAAAATAGTGAGTTTAGTGAGAATAGTATCGCTCAAGACTCGTGAACTGAATTATTGACCTCTCGCCCAGAATGAGTGGGGCAAATATTCCTATTAGAGGTCAAATCGAAGCCCAATAGGGCCTTTTCGCCCCGTCATTTCGACCGATCGCTTTCTTTTGAATATTGTCGTAAGCTGGTATCACTTATCTTAATGAATGCATACTGTTTGCGAGGTACCCGCCGTGAAACGCTCCACCTATATCGGCCTGCTCGTCTTAGCGTTTGCGATTACCGCAGTCGGCGTAGGAATTATCTATCTCGCATTTCTCCCTGCCTCGGCAACGCAGGCGGCGGTTGAAACCGTAAGCTACCCCATCGAAATCCTCACCGATATCGTCAAACCCGATTCGATCACCGTCGATTTCGACGGTACGCCCGCAGCGCTTGGGGTCAGTAACTATCCCCGAATCGAACTTGGAGCCACGCGCTATACCCAAGATGAGCAGCTTATCGGTAAGGCAACCAGTTTACTCAAAGGCAAGACGTTTAAGCGGTGGTACGGCGCCGCAACATATCGAGCCAAGAACGGCCAAATGGTTGGCGGGTATTATTCGACCCTTGAGCTCGATGCGGCAAACGGGAGCAAATTGTGCAACGTCTCATACGACCCCGGCTGCGTGGACAATGAAGGACCGGGGGTCTATATCTCGGATGGCGACGTAATCTACGTCATGGAGGGCGACCAGACGGCAGTCGTCGATTTTATGGATCGGTGTACCGAGGATGCCTACGAACAAACCTGCGAGCCCGATCCGCAGACAGCGCGCAACAGTGGCTCGGCACGCACTTGGCTATTTGACGATGAAATAACCTGGACCCCATCGAAATAAGGACCCGCCGGGCAGGCACCTTTGTGGTGGTTTCGGCTCCGATGTTCCACTGTCTCGATCTGTAACATCTAGCGGCCCTTTTCGATCCTAGATGTTACAGATTGAGATGAAATGATCGGCGGCGATCGTTTGTCTCAATCTGTAACAACCGCTCGTCAAATAGGGGCCCAGATGTTACAGGTCGAGACAAACGGAACCACCGCAAAGGCGCCTACCCCTTCATGGTGGTTTTCGACAAAAGAAGCCACCCCGATAACAGAGGCGGCATCAAGCAAGTCTATTTATTAGCGTCCCTCAAGACCCAACGAGAACGCAGAAATGTAGCCCGGGGCTTACCCTTTCCCGAACGCGACCCTCGCGAAGCGCGTGAGCGGGCGGGAAAGGGTAAGCCCCGGGCGGACAATTAAGTGCGTTACTCGGCAGCGGCCTTGAACTTGTTGTAGTTGATCAGGCAGCCGGCCTTGACGATGGCACGCTCCTCTGCCGTCATATCGGCAATGTAGAGCTCAATCTGCTCGACCGCACCGTCGGCGCGCACCACGTAGGCGGCGATGTCCTTTAGGTCACCGTCGAGCGCGGCACGGATACCCGGCACAAAGACGTAGTCGCCCACCTCAAAGTTGGGCTCTGCCTCCATCTGGAAGGGCACCATGCCCCAATTCATCACGTTGGAGCGATAGCGCTTGGTGGCGTACTCGTGGACGATGTTGGCCAGGCCGCCAATTACGCGCTGGCAGCTCGCGGCCTGCTCGCGGGCAGAACCGTCACCGGGCTTCTTGGCATAGAGCATCGAGCCGTACTCGGTCGCCTTGGCGTCGGCCGCGACACCCGCGCCGGCCAGCGCCTCAAACACACCGGCAAGCTCGGCATCGAGCGCCGCCAGGTCGCCCGCGGCCTCGCCGGCAACGCGACGCTTCTCCACGGCATCGACCTCCTTGGAACGACCCACGTAGGCCGGGTCGCGGCGGCTCAGCGTAAACTCGGCCAGACCCAGCGGGTTGGAGCGGAAGGAGCTCGTCTCGCCCGAAGGAATGAGCTCGTCGGTCGTGGTGACCGGGTCCATGATCTTGGAGCACACCTTGAGCAGGATATCGTCGCCGAGGGGCTCCATCGCGGGCCACGGCTTGATGTTGGGGCCTTCGACCAGCTCGTCGGCAGGCTCCGCCTTGCCAAAGCCCCAGTACACGCGCTTTTTGTACGGTGCGTCGTCAAAGGTGTACTCGCAGGCCTCGTCCCAAGTCTCCTCGGGCAGGTCGGTCGCCGGCGTCAGGACGCCGCCGTTGGCAGCCGTCGCCGCAATGGAGCGGGCATCCATCAGGGCCACGGCGCTCAGCTGGCCATTACCCGGCTTGGAACCCTCGCGGTTGGGGAAATTGCGCGTGGTGTGGCGGATGGACAGGCCGTTGTTGGCAGGCGCGTCGCCGGCGCCAAAGCACGGACCGCAGAACGCCGTGCGCACGATCGCGCCGGCCTCCATAAGGTCGTAGATGTAGCCACGGCGCGTAAGTTCGAGCGCCACGGGCTGGCTTGTGGGATAGACCGACAGCGAAAACTCGCCGCAGCCGGTGTTGGCGCCCTTGAGCACGCGGGCAGCCTGGACCACGGAGTCGTAGTTGCCGCCCGAGCAGCCGGCGATAACGCCCTGCTGCACGTGCAGCTTGCCGTCGACGATCTTGTCGAGAAGGCTAAAGTGCGTCTTACCCTCGCCGATCTTGGCGGCCTCGAGCTCCACCTCATGCAGGATGTCCTCGAGGTTCTCGTTGAGCTCGTCGATCTCAAAGCCGTTGGAAGGATGGAACGGCAGCGCGATCATGGGCTTGATGCTCGACAGGTCGACCTCGACGCAGCCGTCGTAGTAGGCAACATCGGCGGGCTTGAGCTCGCGGTAGTCGTCGCCGCGGCCGTGCATGGCCAAAAACGCGTGTGTGTCCTCGTCGGTGGCCCAGATGCTCGACAGGCAGGTCGTCTCGGTGGTCATGACATCGACGCCATTGCGGTAGTCGGTCGTCATGCTCGCGATGCCGGGGCCCACAAACTCCATGACCTTGTTCTTGACGTAGCCCTTGGCAAAGACCGCCTTGATGATGGCGAGCGCCACATCGTGCGGACCGACGCCGGGGCGCGGGGCGCCCGTGAGGTAGATGGCGACAACGCCGGGATAGGCAACATCGTAGGTATCACGCAGCAGCTGCTTTGCCAGCTCGCCGCCGCCCTCGCCCACGGCCATGGTGCCCAAGGCGCCGTAGCGGGTGTGCGAGTCGGAGCCCAAGATCATCTTGCCGCAACCGGCGAAGTTCTCACGCATAAAGGAATGGATGACGGCGATGTGCGGCGGGACGAAGATGCCGCCGTACTTCTTGGCCGCTGAAAGGCCAAAGACGTGGTCGTCCTCGTTGATGGTGCCGCCCACGGCGCACAGCGAGTTATGGCAGTTGGTGAGCACGTAGGGCAGCGGGAACTGTTCCATGCCCGAGGCGCGCGCCGTCTGGATGATGCCGACAAAGGTGATGTCGTGGCTCGCCATGGCATCGAAGCGAATCTTGAGCGCCTCGGGGTTGCCGGACGTATTGTGTGCTTGGAGGATCGAATACGCGATGGTGCCACGCTTGGCGTCCTCAGGCGTCTGCGTAATACCGCGCTCGGCAGCCTCGGCCGCAGGCACAACCTCGCTGCCGCCGCGCAGGTAGATGCCGTCCTCGTACAGCTTGACCATACTGTCTCCCACTCTGCCCAAAAGATTTGGGCGCATAGCATACATTCGTTCAATATCGTGCCATAGAACGGTTGCCAGCGGGTTACGAATCTCGGCGTTCACTTTATCTCAGTAAAGCACAGGGCGATATTGGCGCAAGGAGTGTCCCAAAGTGCCGGCACAGAAGGAACGTCCCCAAGTGCCAGCCAAAAATGGGAGTGGATAACCTCCCGTTTCTAGCCCTCAAGCGGACCAAAAGTGGGAGATTATCCACTCTCATATTGTTAGGATTTGCGTCGTAGAGCCGCCGTAACTAAAGATCGGTTCCCGCGCCCAAAAGCTTGCTCATGACCTGTTCGGGGTTGACCGAGCCGTCGCGCGGGGCCAGGGCGGTGATCTTCTTCTGCATCTTGTACTCGTGCAGCTCGTCCTCGAGCTGGCGCACGCGAGCGCGGAGCTTTTCGTTCTCGCGCTCGCGCTCCTCGGCACGCTCCTTCATATCAAGGATGCGCACCACGCCGGCAAGGTTGATGCCCTCGTCGGTCAGCTGGTTGATGAGCTCCAGGCGCTCGATATCGGCACGCGAGTACAGACGCGTGTTGCCGCCCGAGCGCTGGGGGTTCACCAGGCCCTTGGACTCGTAGACGCGCAGAGTCTGCGGATGCATGCCGGTCAGCTCGGCCGCCACGCTGATCATGTACAGCGGTTTGTTCCTATTGTCCTCGGCCATGCTACCTGACCCCTTTCCGTCTCGTTATCGTCCATCATAAGCCCGCGGGCGCGGGCGTGCGCCACAACCGCCCTAGTACGTCGCCTTGTAACGGTTGACCTTCTCGCGGTAGTCGCGCGTGTCGGCCTCGCGCAGCTTGGCCATGGCGTCGCGCTCGTCATCAGACAGGTTCGTGGGAACCTGCACCTTGATCTCGACGAGCAGCGCACCGGTGCGCCCGCGATGCTTAACGTCGGGCGCGCCCATCTCTTTAAAGCGGAACTTCTTGCCTGTCTGGGTGCCCGCGGGCACCTTCAGACGAACCGTCGCCCCGCCGGGCGTGGGCACGTCCACCGTGCAGCCGAGCGCCGCCTCGTAGACCGAAACCGGTACCTCCATGGTCACGTCGGCACCTTTGCGCTTAAACAGCGGGTGCTCCTCCACGTGCGTGGTCACGACCAGGTCGCCGCGCTCGCCGCCGGCAACGCCATACTCGCCGCGACGCTTGTAGCGCAGCTTGCCGCCGTCGACCGCACCCGCAGGCACCGAGACCGTAATGGTCTGCTGCTCGCCCGTCGAGGGAATGCGGTAGGTGACCTTGTGCGTCACGCCGCGGAACGCGTCCTCGGCCGTCACATCGACGGTCAGCGACAGGTCGCCGCCCTTGCGAGCACGGCTGCGTCCCGCGCCGGCACCGGCAGTGCCTGCAGCCCCGGCAAAGCCCGAGCCCCAATCGCTGCCCCAGGCGCCGTTGCCGCTAAAGATGCTGTCGAAGATATCGCCCCAGCCGCTGGCGCCCGCGCCGGCACCGTAGCCGCCGCCATACGCGCCGCCCGCGCCCGGCATGCCGCCAAACATGAGCATCTGGTCGTACTCTTTGCGTTTCTTCTCGTCCGAAAGCGTCTCGTAGGCCTCGCTGATCTCCTTAAACTTGGCCTCGTCGCCGCCGGCATCGGGGTGATATTTTTGCGCGAGCTTGCGAAACGCACTCTTGATCTCTTTGTCGGAGGCGCTCTTGGATACGCCCAGGATGTCATAGAAGGTTTTGCCTGCAGCCATCGTAGCTCCTCTCCTGTTACATCCGCCGCCCCTGCGGACGGCGGCTCATGCTGTCATATGGCACTTGGCCAGAAAGGGCCCCGGGTGTTGCCCCGGGGCCCTTCTCAATTACTCCTCGGTGCTCTCGGCCGTATCGGCCGTAGCATCCTCGGGCGCCGCTTCGGGCTCCGGTGCGGGGCGCTTCTCGCCACCGTAGGTCACCGTCACCATCGCGGAACGCAGGATGCGATCCGCCATGCGGTAGCCCTTCTGGTACACGTCGTTGACGGTCTCGTCGTACTGCGATGCGTCCTCGACACGCCCCACGGCCTGGTGCTCGAGCGGATCGAACGCCTCACCCTTGGGATCGATGGGCTCAACGCCCTCGTGCGCAAACACATCGAGCAGCTTGGCATGCACCGCGTCAACGCCATCGACGAACTGCTTAAAGTCGTCGGAAAGCTCTTGGCTGCGGGCATGGTCGATCGCGCGCTCGATATCGTCGATCACCGGCAACAGCGCGGTGACAAGCTTCTCGGTCGCGCGCTCGCGCTCGGCGATACGCTCGTTGGCGGTGCGGCGACGGAAGTTCTCCCAGTCGGCCTGCAGACGAGCGGTGCGCTCGGTAGCATCCTTCGCCTTGTCCTCGGCGGCCTTCTGGGCCTCTGCCGCAGCATCGAGCTCATTGCGCACGTCGACAAGCTCCTTTTGGGCCTGCTCGAACTTGAGCTTAAAGTCGTTGTCGGCGGCTTCCTCACCGGCGCGGATAGCGGCTTCCACCATCTCGTCCTCGGTCATCGTCGCCTCCTTGTTGGAATCCTCTACCTGGTTCTCGGCAGCCTCGGCGGCCTCGGCCTCGTTGGCCTCGGTATCGTCTGCGGCCTCTACGGGAATCTTCACGTCCTTCTCCTCAGAGTCAACGGGGGCGGCGCCAGCGGCAGCCGCCTCCGTGCGAGCTTTACGGGCGGACATGATTACTTGTCCTCGTCGTCCACAACCTCGTAGTCGGCGTCGACAACGTCATCGTCGGCAGGCTGGGCACCGGCGGCACCGTCGGTCTGCTGCTGAGCATCGGCGTAGACAACCTGGGCCAGCTCGTAGGCCACGGACTGCAGGGACTCGCCGGCGGCCTTGATGGCCTCGACGTCAGAGCCCTCGAGCGCCTTCTTGGCGTCGGCGATAGCGGCCTCGGCCTTGGACTTCACATCGGCGGAAACCTTGTCGCCCAGCTCGTTGAGGGTCTGCTCGGTGGAGTAGCACAGGCTGTCGGTCTGGTTGCGGACCTCGACCTCTTCCTTCTGCTTCTTGTCCTCCTCGGCATGAGCCTCGGCGTCCTTGACCATACGATCGACTTCGTCATCGGACAGAGCGGTGGAGCCGGAAATGGTGATCTGCTGCTCCTTGCCGGTACCCTTGTCCTTAGCGGAGACCTTGACGATGCCGTTGGCGTCGATGTCGAAGGTAACCTCGATCTGCGGCACGCCGCGGCGGGCAGCCGGGATGCCGGTCAGCTGGAACTTACCGAGCGACTTGTTGTCGCGGGCAAGCTCGCGCTCGCCCTGGAGCACGTTGATCTCGACGCTGGTCTGGTTGTCGGCAGCGGTGGAGTAGACCTCGGTCTTGGAGGTCGGGATCGTGGTGTTGCGGTCGATCATCTTGGTCATGATGCCGCCCATGGTCTCGACACCCAGCGACAGCGGGGTAACGTCGAGCAGCAGGATGCCCTCGACGTCGCCGGTGAGCACGCCGCCCTGGACGGCAGCGCCGTCGGCAACGACCTCGTCGGGGTTCACGGACATGTTGGGCTGCTTGCCGGTCATGGTCTTGACGAGCTCCTGGACGGCGGGCATACGGGTGGAGCCGCCGACAAGGATGACCTCGGTCAGGTCGGAGAGCTTAAGCTTGGCGTCGCGCAGGGCGTTGGTGACAGGCTGCTTGCAGCGCTCGAGCAGGTCGCGGGTGATCTTCTCGAACTCGGCGCGGGTCAGCGTGTAGTTGAGGTGCAGCGGGCCGGACTGGTTCATGGTAATGAACGGCAGGTTGATGGTGGTCTGCTGGGCGGCGGAGAGCTCCTTCTTGGCGTTCTCGGCGGCCTCCTTCAGACGCTGCAGGGCCATGGGGTCCTGACGCAGGTCGACACCGTTCTCCTGCTGGAACTTATCGGCCATCCAGTCGATGACGCGCTGATCCCAGTCGTCGCCGCCCAGGTGGTTATCGCCCGAGGTGGACAGAACCTCAAACACGCCGTCGGCGAGGTCGAGGATGGAGACGTCGAAGGTGCCGCCGCCCAGGTCGAAGACCAGGATGCGCTGGTCGGTGCCCTGCTTGTCCAGGCCATAGGCCAAAGCAGCAGCGGTCGGCTCGTTGACGATACGCTTGACGTTGAGGCCGGCGATCTTACCGGCGTCCTTGGTGGCCTGACGCTGGGCGTCGTTGAAGTAGGCCGGGACGGTGATGACGGCGTCGGTGACGGTCTCGCCCAGATACTTCTCGGCGTCAGCCTTCATCTTGGCGAGCGTCATGGCGCTCACCTGCTCGGCGGTGTAATCCTTGCCCTCGATGTCGACGACGGCACGGCCACCTTGGCCCTCCTTGACCTCATACGGCACGGTCTTGATCTCGGAGGTGCACTCGGAGTACTTGCGGCCCATGAAGCGCTTGATGGAGAACACGGTGTTCTTGGGGTTGGTGACAGCCTGGTTCTTAGCGGCCTTACCCACGACGCGGTCGCCGTCGGCACGGAAGCCCACGACGGACGGGGTGGTGCGGTCGCCTTCGGCGTTCACGATAATGGTCGGAGAACCGCCCTCGAGAACGGCCATTGCGGAGTTAGTAGTACCAAGGTCGATACCAAGAATCTTGCCCATTAGAAATTCCCTCTCTCTTGTGCGTTTGCACCGACTCGGCGGTCTGCCGCGCGGTGTTTCGGCTTGTCTTTCAGGATGTAGTGTATCCCCTTATGGGCCGGAATATACAAAATCTAAGTCAATTCATATAAGATTTCTTATTGCTGAGAGTTTAGGTTCACAAATGCGCAGGTAGACGCACTGATTGAGTTCTCGGCAAATCTATCGAGATCTATGTAGAGATGGCTGAGGTTTAGGTCCGGAGCCGCACGGAGTGGTCTTTGGGCGACCCCGAGGAAAGCGCGACCCGTTTTGAGCGTCGATTCCGGGACACGCTTTCCAAAAGCGCGCTCAATCGCTCAATATTTCAAGTCACCTTTAGCTAACATTTGCGCAGCTCAACGGCCCCACCTGCGCGTTTTTTAGTAAACCTTGGCATACTCGGCGAACGGTATGAAGATGCCGGCCAGAGGGTATTGCAAACGGTCGCTCCCGTGGTATGTTTTTGCCCGAATCAAACCGGCGCGCATCGTCTGTAGCGTCGGTCAACAGAGAGGAAACTACCATGGCTCATCCCGTAATTGATGCCGACGAGTGCATCGCTTGTGGCGTTTGCGTCGACACCTGCCCCGCTGGCGTTCTGGAGCTCCAGGACGTCGCCACCGTCGCTGACGAGGACTCCTGCGTCGCCTGTGGCGCTTGCCAGGACGCTTGCCCCGCTGGCGCAATCACCGAGATCGTCGAGGAGTAACAACTCCCCACTTGCACACTCAAAAGTACACCGTGCACAAAAAGGAGGCCTCCGCATCGCCGCGGAGGCCTCCTTTTGCTTATATAGGCAGCTAATTTGGAGCGGGACCCTTGGCAGTTGCGGTGGAATAGTTCCTGTTTTATGGCTTGGATGCCGATTTTAGGAACTATTTCACCGCAACTTATAGATGCGGCGTCGACTAGGACAAATCGTCTTCGTAGGGCATCAGGTCTGCTAGGTAGCCTTTCTCCTTAAGCATCGCCTCGATCTCGTCGAGGGTCTGCTCATCCTCTGCCGCAATGCGATGGAAGTGGTAGCCGCTCGTCACCGTCAGCAGCGGGAAGCTCTTGCCGCTGGCAATGCCCTCAAGATAGCGCTCGATATCGCGACGGTTGCGAATGTCCAGATCGGCTGTGATCTTGCCATACACGCGATGGTTGACGATTACATTGAGCACGGCACCACCCGCGTCGACGATGCTCGTGAGCTCGTCACCTGCCTGCTCCACGCCATGGTGCACCTTGACCAGGCGCGTGGGCACGGCGTGGCTGCTGGGGGCCTCCTGCAGCACGTAGCCGCGATTGGTCGCCACGATATCGTGCCCATCGGCGCGCAGCAGGGCGATGTCTTGCACGACAATCTGGCGGCTCACACCCACCTCACGAGCAAGCGCACTGCCCGAGACAGGGTCTTTGGCTCCCTCGAGCACGCCCATGATGGCACGGCGACGCTCGCGGGCGTCCATTATTTACCGTCCAACAGACGCAGGTGCTTAAGCGAGAGGTCGAGAATCGGCGCAGAGTGCGTCAACGCCCCCGAGCTGATAAAGTCAACGCCCAGGTCGGCGAGCGCGCGGATATTGCTGGCGTCCACGTTGCCCGAGCACTCGGTCTTGGCGCGGCCGGCGATAAGCTCAATCGCGGCAGCCATGTCGTCGTGGGTCATGTTGTCGAACATGATGATGTCGGCGCCGGCCTCCACGGCCTCACGCACCATGTCCAGGTTCTCGCACTCGATCTCGACCGTCGTGGTAAACGATGCATGGGCGCGCGCCATCTCGATCGCACGCGTCACGCCACCGGCGGCATCGATGTGGTTGTCCTTGAGCATGACGGCCGTCGACAGGTTGTAACGGTGGTTGCTGCCGCCGCCGATCTCGACCGCGGCCTTCTCGAAGACGCGCATGCCCGGCGTGGTCTTGCGCGTATCGACGAGCACGGTCTTGGTGCCCTCGAGCACCGCGGCCATCTGGTGCGTATAGGTAGCGATACCGCTCATGCGCTGCAGGTAGTTGAGCGCCACGCGCTCGCCCGAAAGCAGCACGCGCGCATCGCCGCGCACCTGGCCCACGTGGTCACCGGCATGCACCTCGTCACCATCGGCAACATCAAACAGCACCGAACTCTGCGAATCTAGCAGCTCAAAGGTGCGAGCGAACACATCCAAGCCCGCGATGATGCCATCGGCCTTGGCGATGAGCTCCACCGTGGCGGAACGCGCCGTGGGACACACGCTCGCCGTGCTCACGTCCTCAAAGGTAATGTCCTCGCGCAGAGCCTGCAGAATCAGATCATCGACGACGAGCTTCATGGTAATGGGATTCATGGTCTACTCCTCCACGGCCTGCGTGCCGGCGGCACGGGCCAAATCATCGATTGCCAGGGTGTCGGCGCTCAGGGCGCGATGACGGCCATCGAGCGCGGGATCGCCCGCCTGCTCCACGGCAAGTGACTCGCCGGTACGCATGTACCACGCGGCGCGGCGACCCCAGACCAGCGCTTCGAGCAGGCTGTTTGATGCAAGGCGGTTCTTGCCGTGAACGCCGTTGCAGGCTGTCTCGCCCGCGGCGTAGAGCTCGGGCATCGAGGTGCGGCCGTCCTTGTCGACCCACACGCCGCCCATAAAGTAGTGCTGCGTGGGCGTAACGGGGATGGGCTCGTCCAAGATGTCGCGGCCGTCCTCCAGGCAGCGTGCGCGGATGTTGGCGAAGTGCCCGGTCACCACGTCGCGCTCGACGGGGGCAAAGCTTAGCCACTCGTGCTCGGTGCCGTCCTGCTTCATCTGCTCGCGAATAGCGGCGGCGACCACATCGCGCGGCTGAAGCTCGTCGGTAAAGCGCTCACCGGCGGCATTGAGCAAAATCGCTCCCTCGCCGCGGCAGCTCTCGCTGATCAGGAAGGTGCGGCCCGGCTGCGGCGAGAACAGACCCGTGGGGTGAATCTGCACGTAGTCCAGGTGCTCCATCTTAATGCTATGCTCCTGAGCAATGTAGCAGGCATCGCCCGTGAGCTGCGGGTAGTTGGTCGAATGGTCGTACACGCCGCCGATACCGCCCGTCGCCCACAGCGTATGGCGGGCATGGATCTTAAACGGCTCGCCGACATGCACGTCCTCGGCGGCGTTTGCCAGCTCGTCGGCGGGACGAACCGAGTTGTCCTCGTCCACGGAAACGGCGACGACACCGGTGCACACCGTGGCGCCGTCACGCTCGCCCGTCAGGATGTCGGTCATGGCCACGTGCTCCAAAATCTGCACGTTATCAAGCTTGCGAACGGCCTGGAGCAGCTTAGTCGTGATCTCCTTGCCCGTAATGTCGGCATGGAAGGCAATGCGCGGACGGCTGTGTGCGCCCTCGCGGGTAAAGTCGAGGCTGCCGTCGGTCTTGCGCTCAAAATCCACGCCCATGGCCAGCAGGTCGTTGATGACCGAGCGGCTCGAGCGGATCATGATGTCGACGCTCTCGCGGCGGTTCTCGTAGTGGCCGGCGTGCATGGTGTCCTCAAAGAAGGCATCGTAGTCTGAGCCTTCGGGCAGCACGCAGATTCCGCCCTGCGCGAGCATCGAGTCGCACTCGTCGACAGCGCCCTTGGAGAGCATGACCACGCGCGTGCTCGTCGGCAGATTGAGGGCCGCGTACAGACCCGCCACGCCGCAGCCGGCAATGACGACGTCGCACTCCATATCGGGGTATTGTTTGGTTTCCACAGGAATCCTCTCCCTTGTAATGTGACATAAGGGACTGCCCCTCATGTCACATCGTTCTAGCGCGCCGCGTACTCGAGCATGCGGTCGAGCGTGAGCTTGGCCTGGTCGGCGGCCTCGTCCGACACGCCGATCTTCACCTCGCCCTCGCCCGTCTCTAGGCAGCGTACGAGCTTTTCGAGCGTGATGAGATCCATGTTGACGCAGGTGGGCTGCACCGCGGGGAAGTAGAACTTTTTACCGGTGCCCTGGCAGCGGCGCTCGAGCTCGTAGAGCACGCCGCGGACCGTCACGATGATGAACTCGCTGGCGTCCGACTCCTCGGCATACTTGATGATGCCGGCGGTGGAGCCGATGTAGTCGGCCTCGGCCAGCACGTCGGCTTTGCATTCGGGGTGCGCCAGCACGAGCGCGTCGGGATGCGCTTCCTGCGCGTCGACGATCTGCTCGACGGTGATGATGTGATGGCGCGGGCAATAGCCATTGTTGAGGATGACGTACTTTTGCGGCACCTGCTCGGCTACGAAGCGGCCCAGGTTTTGATCGGGGATGAACAGGACGTGCTGCTGCGGCAGCTCGGACACGATTTTGACGGCGTTGGAGCTGGTGACGCACACGTCACTCCAGCTCTTGATCTCGACCGTCGAGTTGACGTAGCAGACCACGGCAAGGTCGTCGCCGTACTCGGCGCGCGCCGCATCGACCGTCTCGCGCTTGACCATGTGCGCCATGGGGCAGTCCGCGCCCGGCTCGGGCAGCAGCACGGTCTTGGTGGGGTTGAGCAGCTTGGCGCTCTCGCCCATAAACTCCACGCCGCACAGCACGATGGTCTGCTGCGGCAGGCTCTTGGCGAGCTTTGCCAGGTAGAAGCTGTCGCCGACGTAATCGGCAACGGCTTGGACCTCGGGCGCCACATAGTAGTGCGCCAGGATCACCGCGTCACGTTGGGTTTTTAGTTGCTGAATGGCCTCGACGAGCTCTGCGGGCACCAGTGCCGCGCGCTCCGTTGCCGTCGTTGCCGATGCTAGGCCAGCCGCGATATCGCGTGCAAGCTCCGACGCATCCATGTTCGCGCTCTGTGCCATCAAGGCCCCTCTCTTTTGGCGAATCTTGGGGCTTTAGTATGACACCTAGGTTTACAGCTGACAAGACAGCTGTAAACCTAGGTGTAAAGTTGAAATAAAGATTCAATCATGCGGCAGGTCCATTTTCGAACTGGCAAGCTGAGGATAGTCGAAAATGGACCTGCCACACGATTCGAGCGGGCGTTTGGCCTTTTTTGACCACCGGGTTTCCGGCAGACCCCAAAAGCGGGTCCGGATCGCTCGATCCGGACCCGCTGGGAGCTGGCGCGCGACTACGCGCGGCGCTTCATGACCCACGCCAGCAGCAGGGCTGCCACACCGGCAGCGAGCACGGCACCCGCAATGACATAAGTGTTGTCGCCGGACTGAGGCAACGTCTCCTTGCTAGCCTTCTTCTTAGGCTTGGAAGTCGTAGCCGTGGTCGTAGTCGTAGTAGTCGTGGCGGTCTGACCAGGAGCGGGCTTGGCAGCCCCGGCGATGGTAAAGGTCGTCTCTGCCGTGCCCGTGGTCGAAACCACGCTCAGTTTATGTTCGCCCACACCAAGCGTCTTCACGAAGCTCGTCTTGAGAGTCACGATCGTGGAACCCTCGGTGAGCACGTAGTTTTCGGTATCGACTTCCTTGTCGTCGACCAGCACTTTCTGGAAGTACTTGATCGGCGCGTTCGAACGGAAGCTCAGGTCCTTGACGGTGTCGACCGTAATCGTCTGGCCTGCGCCCTCGATGATTGAAGGCGCCAGGATCGCGATGTCCTCGGTCTTGCCCTTCTCGCCGCAGACGGTGCACTCCTGATGCCTCTCGCCCTTGGCCTCGGTGGTCGCCGGCTTGTCGACGACCCACTCAAAGGTGTGCTCAGCCTTGTCGAGGACCTCACCACAACGGCAGATATGCCAGTGGTTCTTGGCGTCGTGCGCCCAGCCGGAGCCGTCGGGCTCGTGCCTGAGCACGCCCTCGACCGTCACGTTCACATCGCCCTCGATATCCTTGAGCTCATAGGTGCCGTCGTCAGAGAGCTTAACAGGCTTGCCGTTGACGTTGACGGCGTAATCCTTACCCGTAAAGTACGCGCTGTCAATGCTGATAGCGAGCTTTGCGGAACCGCGCCAGTCGAGCTCGGTTGCCGTCGAGGTGAGCGTGTATCCCACCTGGTTGTCCGGCAGCGTCACGACGAGCTTGCGGCCCACCTTCACGGTAACCTCGGTAACGGCAGAGGCGTCGTAGTTGGTCTTGGACTGGTAGCGCACCTCGTACATGCCGGCGGCGAGGTCTTTGAGCTCGGTCACGCCCTCGCCCACGGCCTGGTACTCGGCGGCGCCCTGAGCGCGCCACTCCATGGTGCCGTCGACGCCCGTTATCTTGCCATCCTTCTTGCCGCTCACGGTCTCCGCCTCGGCCTGGACCAACGGCGCGTCCTGCGCGGCATTCTTGATGGAGAACTCGCACGTCAGACCCTCGACAGGCAGCGTGTAGTTGCCCGCAGCCTTGCCCGTCAGCTCGGCGAGGGTCGCCGTATAGGCGCCGACCTCGGTCTGGGAACCATCGACGAACGCGCCGAGGTCATCATCGCCGATGACGTTGCCAAGCGTCGCCTCGGGGCAGTGCTCCTTGCCGTCGTAGACAAACTCGCTGGTACCCCACGTCACGGTGAGCAGGCGCTGGTTGATGGTAAACATGCCATCGACGAACGAGATGTTGTAGTTGGGGTTGGCGTCCTTGGCCTGCGTCGGGTGTAGAGCATAGTCGCCGTCGCGCACGCTGTCGTCATCTTCGCGCTCGATCTCGATACCCTGAAGGCTCTCGCCTTCGACAAGCTCGCCGGATGTGATCGCCCACGTAAACACGGGGTCGGCTTCGCCGTACGTCTTGGAGGAGTCGTCGGCCGCAACCGTAATCGCGCGCGGCTTGACCTCGAGCGTCACCTCACCCTCGGCGGTCGCACCGTCAATCGTCACCCGGTAGGCAACGGTCAGTGTGCCAACGTCCTTGATCTTGGGGGCCTCGGGGGACCAGTTCTTGCCGTCGGTGCTGTACTGGGCCGTCGCGCCCTCGGGCAGGCTCGTCGCATCGACCGTGTGATACGCACCGTCGTACTCATCGGAATAGCCAACGATAGCGGCAGCCGGAATCTCGACTGCAGGCAACGCATGTCCACAGACCGTGCACTGCTGATGCTTGGAGCCAGCCTCGGTTGCCGTGGGCGCCTTGTCGATGACCCACTCAAAGGCGTGCGCAGCCTCGTCGATCTTCTCGCCGCAGGTGCACTCGTGCCAGTGCGTATTGTCGTCGGAGAGCCACGTGCCGTTCACGGCCTCGTGCTTGCGCACGCCCTCGACCGTTACCCTCACGTCGCCCTCGACGTCCTGGACGGTGAACTCGCCGCGTTCGTTGAGCGTCACGGCGCCTCCGTTGACCTTGACGACATAGGTGAGGGAGTCGGCAAAGTAGCCATCCTCGATGCTGATAGCGAGAGTGGCAGAGCCATGCCAGTCGAGCTCGGTCGCGTCAGCCGTGAGCTTGTAGCCGACCTGCTCGGCGGGCAGCGCCACAGCGAGCTTGCGGCCCGTGGCAACCGTAACCTTGGTCGCGGCGGAGGCTTCGTGGTCGTCATCAGCGCGGTAGCGCACTTCGTACGTGTCCGCGGCAAGACCGCTGAGCTCGGTCGCGCCTTCGGGCACAGCCTGATACTCGCCCGAGTCCTTGGCGCGCCACTCCATAGCGACGTCGACACCCGTGATCTTGCCATCAGCCTTGGCACTGACGGTCTCGGCCACACCCTGGACCACCGGTGCGCCCTTGGGAGCCTTCTTGATGGAGAACTTGCACGTCAGGCCCGTTGCTGGCAGCTTGTAGTTGCCCTTGTCGGCGCCCATCAGCTCGGTAATCTCCGCTGTGTAGGCGCCGGCCTTGACCGCAGCACCGTCGACGTACGCGGAGACGTCGTCATCGCCCATGACGTTGCCGAGGTCCGCCATGGGGCAGTGCTCCTCGCCGTCGTAGGTGAACTCAGCGGTGGCGTCCCACTCCACGGTGAGCTCGCGCTTGGTGATGATGAACTTGCCATCAACGAACGTAATCTCGTAGTTGGGGTTAGCGCCCTCGGACTGCGATGCCGTCACGGCGTAGCCGCCCTTGCGCACGGCCTCGCCGGCCTCGCGGGAGACGGTGATGCCCTCAAGGGACTCGCCCTCCACGAGTTTGCCTTCAGTGACCTCCGAGCCCAGCGCGGGATCATCGTCGCCGTACGTCTTGGAGGCATCGGACGCCGTCACAGTGACCTTGCGCGGCGTGACCACAAGTTCCGCCTCGCCCTCGATAGCGGCTCCGTCGACGGTCGCGCTGTACTTGAACGGCAGGGTACCGACGTTCTTGATCTCGGGGACCGTGGCAGACCAATTGACGCCACCGTCGATGCTGTACTGGACCGCCGTGCCCTCGGGCAGGGCCGAGACATCGGCAGTGTGGACCTTGCCGTCATACTCGCCGGAGTAGCCAGCAACAGAGGCTGACGGAATCACAACTTTCTCGGGAGAATCGTAACCACAGACAGAGCAATGCTGGTGCTTAGACCCAGGCTTCTCGACCGTAGGCTTCTCGTCGATTATCCACTCGAAGGAATGCTCGGCAACGTCAATCCGCTCACCGCACGTGCAAACATGCCAGTGAGAAGAACCGTCGCTCTTCCAGCCGGCACCATCGGGCTCGTGCCTGGCGATACCCTCAACGGTAATCACGGTATCTTTCTCAACCTTAGAAAGCTGGTAAACACCCTGTTCGCTGGACTTGATGGTCTCGCCGTTTGCCTTAACAGCAAGACCCTTGGTCGCGTAATAGCCATCCGCAACCGTAAGCTTAAGCGTCGCGGAGCCATGCCAGTCGAGCTCGGTCGCGTCAGCCGTGAGCGTGTAGCCCGTCTGCTCGGCCGGCAGCGTTACCTTGAGCTTGCGGCCAGCGGCAATCGTAACGGTAACGATCTCGGAGGCTTCGTAATTCGTCGTCGCCCCGTAGCACAGGCGATAGGAACCGGGCGCAAGATTCTCAAGCTTGTCGCCATCGACCAGATCACTTGTCTTGATGAACATCATCTGCTTGCTAGGCTTACCCAGCTGCATCGACGTATCGACACCCTCAATTGTGCCGTCGTGTTTGCCGCTCACGGTCTCCGCCGTCGCCTTTACATTGGGAGCGCTGTCTCGTTTGGCCTTGGCGATAGCGTACTTGCACTCGATGCCCGACGGCTTGCGGTAATTAGCGAGAACCTTATCCTCACCGACGAGCCCAGTCACCTTCGCCGTATACGTGCCGGCATTTACCTTTGCGGCGTCAGTGACCTTGAGAGACACGTCGTCACCGGGAACCAGATTGGTTATCTCTGCCGTGGGACCCTGTTCTTGGCCGTTGTAAACGTATTGACCAACATTCCACGTCACCTCGATAGTGCGACGTGTGATGGTGAACTCGCCTGCCTCAAACGTAATGTCGTAATTAGCGTTGGCACCCTCTTCCTGAGAAGCCGTCACCTTGTACGTCTTATAACCGGTCAGGACACTCTCGCCCTCATCACGCTTATACGTAATATCGGAAAGCGTATCGCCCTCCATAAGGGAGCCGGCCGTCACTTTATAGGTAAAGTCGGGGTCCGGATCGCCATACGTTTTAGATGCAGCAGCAGGAGCCACCGTAATCGGGCACGGCGTCACCTCGAGCGTCACCTGTCCCTTGATGTCGGATGCACCAGGGATTGTCACCTTATAGTCGACCGTGGTCTTGCCGACGTTTTTGATTGTGGGGGCATCCGTTTTCCACGAGGCGCCACCGTCGATGCTGAACTGGGCCGTCGCGCCAGCCTTAAGGTCCACGCTCACGGCATGCTCATTGCCGTCATACACGCCGACATAACCGTCGATGCACGCCGGTGGAATCTCTTCCTCGCGCAGAACATAGCCGCACGTGGAGCATTGATACCGCCTTAGGCCGGGCTTCTCGCTAGTAGGAGCCGTGACTTCCTCCCAGCAGAACTCATGCTTGCCTTCGTTTACCTTCTCCTTGCAGCGGCACACCTGCCAGTGAATGCCATCTGAGCCTTCGGTCTTATACCAAGTACCGTCCTTCGACGCACAAGGACCCTCCGCGATTGTGAAGACGTTAGCCGACGAAGCGTAGTGGTTGTTGTCCGCCTTAAAGCGCACCTCGTACTTCCCAGCAGCAAGCGACTCGATTGAAGTTTTACCAGCACGGATGGATTCCCAGTAAGTGTCCCCGGATTTTCTCCACTCATAGGTCTCGTTGAGGTTGGAAAGCGACCCATCCTCGAGCAGATGCGCACTTTCGTCCTTGACCTTGACACCCGTGCCTTCGCTAGCGATATAACGCCACGGAACAGGCTGTCTGGCCGGCGTGATCTTGATTTCAACCGACCCGCTCTTTGTCACATAGTCTTTCGCGGTGATGCGGTAATCGACCGTTACGGAGCAGATCTCGCCCTTACGGTTACGCTGAACGTCCGTATAGCTCTTCGCCTCCGTTGTCCAGCTGTCGCCCTCATCAAAGCTGTACTCGATCGTCATGTCGGCAGGGGCATTTGACACCGAAATGTTAACGCCGTGAGGCTGTCCGTCGTAGACGCCCTCGAATCCCTCTGCCGTCACGTTCTCAAACTGCGTACCTGTAATGGTCCAGTTTGCATATGCCGAACCCGTATAGTTACCCGTACCCTTGATATAGACCTGATAGTACGGGAAGTAGGAATTGGAGCTGGGAGGATCGATCGCGCTCGCTGTGCTATACGTCGAATCGCCGTCAATCACGTAGTCATTGTCCTTGACAAAGTACGACCAGCTTTGAGAGCCGTAGTTATAAATCTTGACAGAGAAACTGGGCTTGATCGTCTTACCCGTCCACGGGTACGCACGAACTTTCTCACCATCAACCGTGGTGTCTGTTCCGCCGTCATTGAATTCAAACGTGAGTCCGCTGACCTTGCTCAGCTCCAGCGGTCTTATTTGGAACTCGCGAGCAAGCGTCAGGTCGCCCTCCTGGCCCTTGACCTTAACCGTAGACTCGATACGGTAAATTCCCGCATCGGTAGGAACATGCTCCAGCGCCTCGCCCGCGCTGTCGCCCCACTTCGTAAGCTTGTAATACCTAGAGCCGGAGATATAGACGTCGCCTTTCGAGACGATATCGTCCCTAGCATAGCCGTCCTTATTCGACATCATCAGCGTTGGAGTGACTTCTCCGCCGCTGTATGTAACGCCCAGCTTTCCCTTATCCGGCGTCGCCCCATCGATGCCCAGCTCGACGGCATAACCATTTTTGTAGTTGCAATCGCTCGGACGCATCTTTCCGGAGCAGGTGACCTTCAGCTGATATGAGCTGTTGGCGGCCTTTTCCACCGACCACACATGTTTATGCGGCAGGCGCGAGGCGTACACATATCCGTCGTCTGTCTTTCCGATGCCGACGCTCGGGTCGTCCGTAGTGACACGGGCGAGCAGGTCGCCCTTTTCGATGCCGCAGGTGCCAAGCTTCCACTGTGTGCCCGTATAGGAGCCCAACTGATCGTCCTTAAGCGACAGCTGAACCTTGCCTGCAAAGGATTCGGCAATATTCAGTTTGCCGTAGTAATTAATCCCCGGCGTGTCGAGCGCAAGGCCTCGGGCGCCCTTCTCGCCGTTAGTTGTAATGGTCGTATTGCCAGCAAGCGTCACCGTTCCGCGGGCATACACAGTGTTTCGACGCGTGTTCGCATCGGAATAGTAGTACGTGCCCTCTGCATAAGTGTCGCTCACCTGCGTATTGTTAAGCGTGCATGTCGAATTTTTAGCCACCGCAATTGCACTCGTCATGACCATATCTTGCGTATAGTTCGCCGCTTCTTGCGTCGATGTGATGGTGCAACCGTTCAGCGCAACGTCCGCATTATTGACAACAATGTTTCCAGCATGGGTATGCTCATTTTTATCCTGCACGTTAAGTTCTTTGCACCAGATCGATTCTTGTTGATTGTTCTTGAAGGTGCAGTTGTTGAGCACAACCTTGGGCCTGCACCCACGGCCTACGACGCTTAGCGCACCAGCGCAGTCATCTTCATTATCCGTAAATTCACAGTTGCTAAACGTGACGTCCAAACTCTTTGCACCGTTCGCCGAGCTGAGAATCGTTACCGGAGCCGGAGAGGCTTCATATTCTGTTGCGATGTTGCTGTACGCGTGACTGCTACCATAAGTCGCACCGTTCGGTGTGCAATCCCATTTGCTGACCTTGACATTGTCGAAGGTCGCAGTTTCGCCATCGACCATCGTGCCGTACAGCGCAATTGGCCTTTTAGACACCCCTGAGCCTACCGTTATAAGCTCGATGCCGGAAACCTTAAGGTTCAGGCTGTTGGGGACCCTGTTTTTATCGGCACCATCGCCGTAACCGTCTTTTCTGCCGGCATTGTCGGACAAAAAGCTCTTGCCGCTGCAATAGACGGGAGTCCTGCCATTCCCGTTGGTTCCAATGAACTCGATAAAGCCGCCGTCAAGCACAAAGAGCTCGTCGTAGCCGCTGCCTCTTTTGTCCTTAATGGAACCATTCCAGCGACCTTGACATGCATTCTCGGTAAGATAAATACGCGTCGGATTTTGCTCGGTACCGCCCTTTACGACGTAATGGTTGATCTTGATCTCTCCACCGACAACGTAATCCTCACCCGCCTCGAGCGTCACCGTGTCGGCAACGTAGGGGTTAGTGCTCTTTGTTTGGGCTATCTTCACATTCGAAGGAATATCCGCCGTAGTCGCCGCCTCAGCCACCGCTGGCGTTGCCACGAGCGCGCAGGCCACGGTGGCGATACCCAGTATGCGCGTCAACACAGTGCGCATCCCCATCTTCTTCTCCCTCATCACAGCTCCCCTTACCCCTATGCTTTCGCAATGTTCGTTATCGCCTGGCGCCGGCGGCCGGCATGATTCCCCGTCCGACCGCCGGCATCGATTGACGTGTGTATCCATGGAGTATTGTGCGGTCGTCAAAACTAACGCCCCACCGCTTGGCGCGAGTTGCACGCCTTGGGGCGCAAATGGGACACGCCTCCGCGGGCGGCGCGCACCCAATGTGGCAAAATCGAACTACTAAGGGGGCTCGAATGCTCAAGATTATCGCCTGCGACGACGACGTCGCTTTTCTAGATAGACTGCACCGGATGATCGACCGCTGGTCGACCGAGACGGGCACGGCAGTCGACGTTGCGCTCGTCACGCGCGGCGAGGACCTGCTGGCCCGCCATGCTGCATCGCGCGCCGACATCATTCTGCTCGACATGATCATGCCGCTCGTCAACGGCATGGACACCGCGCGGGAGTTGCGCCAATCCGATACCGCTGTGCGTCTGGTGTTCCTCACCTCGTCGCCCGAATTCGCGCTGGAGTCCTATGAGGTCCGCGCCTTCGACTACCTGCTCAAGCCCGTAGCGTACGAACGCCTGGCGCAACTACTCGACGAGCTTTCGAGCATGCGACCCGCCGCGACCGATGAGCTCGTAACCAAAACGTCCTTTGGCTACCATGCCCTACGCCTGTCCGATATCGAATACGCCGAGGCCCGCAACAAGCACGTGGTATTCCACCTGCGCGACGGGCGCGATATCGAGGCGCTCGAACCGTTCCACAACATCGAGGACCAGCTAGCTAAAAACGCGAGCTTCTTTAAATGCCACCGCAGCTACCAGGTCAACCTGCGCAATATCGACCATTTCAACCGTACGGATATCGTCATGCGCTCGGGCGCTTGCATCCCGCTGGCGCGCAGCTGCAAGCAGGGTTTCCAGGATGCCTACTTTGCGGCACGGTTCGAGGGCGGGAGGCGCTAATGCTCCCCACGGCCGAGATGATACTTTGGGTCATCCACCACGCAACGACCCTGCTTTTTGGCGTTTTTGCCTCGGCGGCGCTTTGCGGCATCGAGATCAACCGGCGTCATACGCTTGAGCTGGTGATGGTCAGCGCCGTAACCGGATGCACATTCGGCCTCGCCAATGCCGTCGGCGGCGAGCTTTTCGCCCGTCAGGCATATCCGCTCATCGTGCATCTGCCGCTCGTCATCTATCTGTGCGCGCGCTATCGCCTGAGCCCGCTGCTCGTTATGCTGGGCGTCACCAGTGCTTATCTGAGCTGCCAGTTCAGCAACTGGATGGGCATCGCCGCGCTCACCGCCACCGACTCGCAAATCGCGTACTACGTGGCGCGCATTATCACCACGGCCGTCGTCTTTGCGATCCTGCTGCATTGGGCAAGCGACATCGGTCCGCGCTTGGCGGTCAAAACCCCCACCGAGCTCGAGATTCTGCTCATCCTGCCGCTCGTCTATTACATCTTTGACTACGCCACCAACGTCTACACCACGCTCTTCCACTCGGGCTCCGTGGTGACGGTTGAGTTTTTGGCGTTTGCGCTTTGCGCGTTCTACCTTATGTTTCTTGCTGTGTATCTGCGCGAATACGAGGCAAAGGAAACCGCCGAGCGCGAGCGCTGGATGCTTGCGACCCGCGACAACGCAGCCATCAAAGAGCTCGAGGCTTGGCGTCAATCTGGACGCGAGCTTTCGGCTCTCCGCCATGACATGCGGCACTTCCTGCGCGGCCTTGCGGCTTTGATCGAAGAGGGCCGCATCGACGAGGCACTCGAGCGCATCGACGAGCTCTGCGAGACGAACGACCGCACCGCCGTGCGCCGCTACTGCGCCAACGACACGGTCAATATCGTGCTTTCGTCATTTAGCTCCGATATCAACCGAAACGGCATCACCGCCGATTTGCGCGCTGCCGTGCCCGAGAGCGTCCATGTAGCCGACGTCGATCTGTTTAGCGTGCTCTCAAACGCCCTGGACAACGCCATCGTCGCCGCAAGCGCCGCTCCCCAGGGCAAGCGATTTGTCGATCTGGACCTGCGTTGCGAGGACGGGCAGCTGCTCCTTTTGGTCTCCAACACGTTTGGGCGCCCGCCGCGCATGGTCGACGGCATGCCCGTAGCCGGGCACACCGGACACGGCTTTGGAACCAAAAGCATTAAGCTTGCCGTCGAACGTATGAACGGCAACTGCCAGTTTCGCATCAACGGCGACCGGTTTGAGCTTCGCGCCGTGATGTAAGGGCGCGACAAGTCGGCGCCGCGCTCGACCCGTCAGGGCCGCCTTGCCGGCTCCGGTCCGCTACAGCGGCGCGGCTGCCGGGGTCAGTTGCTTGATGTATGCCCACATGCGCTGCTTGGCGGCTTTGTCAGTGAGCGCCGCCTCAAAACCGTCGAGCGCGAGCACGCGACGACCCTGCACATGGGCGACCAAGCCGGGCTTGAGCATGGCGGTATCGAAGTCGTCGATTGCCACGAGCATGTCGGCATAGGTCTCGCGCATGGTATCGGCCGCGCGATCGTCCAGCAGCAGGACCGCCTCGGGGTCCAAGGCCTCGAGCGCCTCGCGGAACAGCTCGCACGGCAGGCCCTCGCCTGTCGCAACCGCCCCATCGCCCGCGCCGGCAACACTTGCCAGCACGCAAAAATCCTCTGGTGCGTAGCCGATGGCGCCGAGCGCTTTGCGCAGCGCAGCACCGTCCGGACCGGCAGCCAGCTCGCCGCCCGCACGCTCGGCATCGTCTAAATCACCTTTTACCAGCACAATCGGCGAGCACGCGTTTCCTGCGATACGCACGCCGCGGCCCGCGAGCGATGCGAGCTCCTGCTCGGTCGCCTGGGCGATAGCTTCTTTTTTCTGGCTTTGTGACGTGGGCATGCGCTCTCCAATCGTTTGCGTGCCCACCATTATATAAAAGAGCCGCCCGCGAGTGGTTGCATTACGGGCCGTTGGGTATAAGCACGGTCGTACTGAGTTTTACGCGGCCGAGCCGCGTCGCACTATGGAGGTCACCATGGCTGACATTAAGCAGATTACCCCCGAGAACTTCGATTCCGTCGTTAACGGCAGTCTTCCCGTGCTGGTTGATTTTTGGGCACCGTGGTGCGGTCCCTGCCGTTCGCTCTCGCCCATTGTTGACGAAGTGGCCGACGAGCTGGCCGGCAAACTCGCCGTCGCCAAATGCAATGTCAACGACAATCAGGACCTGGCCATGAAGTTTGGCGTTATGAGCATCCCCACGCTGGTTGTCTTTAAGAACGGCGAGGAAATCGACCGCTCCGTTGGCGCGCTGCCCAAGGCCAGGCTGCAGGCGCTGCTTGAGAAGCACCTGTAATACGCCGGTCATGTGCTGCCGTCCATGAGCGGTTTTGCGCCGCTCACCGGAGAGCCGGGTGCTGCGCCCGCGACCACGGATAGTATGGTAATCACAAACAGCCCCCAGTGAACGGGTGCGGGTCAGACGGACTCGCACCCGTTTTCTTATGCGGCGATGCGCAAAGCGGGCGTAGTAGAATCTGAACCACTGAATAGACCCGTACAAAAGGAGATTTCCCATGCATGACGTCGGAATGAACATGAGCCAGCTTGCCATGAGCGTCAAGCAGGTCGACGACACGATCGAGCTCGCCCACGAGTGGAGCCATCAGCTGCTGCATGCAACCGAGAACTTTGATATGGAGCGCATTGGCGCCAAGCTCGAGGCCGCCATGGCGGCGCTCCACGAGGCGCACGACGCACTCGAGGGCTACGAGGAGGCCATCGAGGCCGACCACAACTCCGTTGGCTCCGTAAAGCTGGTGTAGCGTGGCCGAGCACGAGCACACCTGCGGGCACGAGCATTCGCACGGGCCGACCGGCGACGCGGGCTGCCGTTGCAGCGGCTCCGCCTCCGAGCTGGTCCGTTTTTCGGTCACCGCGCCCGATGACCTGCTGCGCCGCTTTGACGAGCAGATCGCACGCCGCGGTGACGTGGCCAACCGCTCCGAGGCCGTGCGCGACCTGATTCGCGCCTCGATTGCCAAGGAGCAGATGCGAACGCCCGACGAGCAGGTCATCGGGTCGCTCACCATGATTTACGACCATCACACCGGCGACCTGACGCGCCGCCTGGACGAGGTGCAACACGACTACACCGACGAGATCGTATCGACCATGCACGTGCACCTGGATCACCACAACTGTTTGGAGATTCTGGCACTTAAGGGTCGCGGCGAGCGTGTCTACGAGCTGGCTGACCGTCTGCTGGGCCTGCGCGGCGTTAAACACGGCGAGCTCACCTGCGCCGCCACCGAGCAGAGCCTGGGGCTGTAACAGCACACATTTCAACGAAGGAGGATCGCATGCGACATGCGCATATCCATGTAACGGGCATTGTGCAGGGTGTCGGCATGCGACCGTTTGTGTATCGCGAGGCCATGGCGCACGGCATTTGCGGCTGGGTGCTTAACGCGGGCGATGGCGTGCATATCGAGGCGCACGCTCCTGGCGAAGCACTCGACGAATTTGTCGACGCGCTTTCCGAGCATGCGCCTGTGGCGTCTCGCATGGAGCATGTCGAGGTTGTGGACCTAGCACCCGGCAACTGGGACGCCGCTAACGAGCGGGGCTTTCGCATTGTGGCATCGCAGGATCAAACCGCCCACACGACGCTCATCTCGCCCGACATCGCCACGTGCGACGACTGCCTGCGTGAGCTATTCGACCCCGCCGACCGACGCTTTCACTACCCCTTTATCAACTGCACCAACTGTGGACCGCGCTTTACCATCATCCGCTCGCTGCCCTATGACCGAGCGGCTACCTCGATGGATCGCTTTCCCATGTGCCCCACCTGCGCCTCAGAGTATGCCGACCCGCTCGATCGGCGGTTTCACGCGCAGCCCGATGCCTGCTTTGATTGCGGACCGCATATTACGTGGCGCGAGGCCGATCGCGGCGTGGAGCCGGCGGCGGTCGACGCGACACCAGCCGTCGGCTCCACGCGCGAGGCCAGCGATGCCATCATCGAACGCTGCGTCGAGCTGCTGGCTGGCGGCGGCATCGTCGCCATCAAGGGTCTGGGCGGATTCCACCTGGCCTGCGATGCCACCAACGAACAGGCGGTGTGCGAGTTGCGCCGTCGCAAGCGTCGCAGCAATAAGCCGCTCGCCGTTATGGTGCGCGACCTTGCCGACGCCGAGCGTCTGTGTCACATCGATGGCATTGAGCGCAACCTGCTTGCCGGCAGTGTTCGTCCCATCGTGCTGTTGCGTCGCCGCGCAACCGGCAGCGACACTCACGGCTTCCCCGACGCCCCTGAGCTCGCGCCATCCGTCGCACACGACTTGCCCGAGCTCGGCGTCATGCTCCCCTACACCCCGCTTCAACATTTGCTGCTCGCCGCGGCTGTAGCGCACGGTATGCACGCAATCGTCATGACCAGCGGAAACCTGAGCGAAGAGCCCATCGAAACCGACGATGCCCTTGCATGGGAGCATCTCATTGCCGCTGGCACCGCCGACGCGCTGCTCGGTAACGACCGCGCAATTCTGTCGCGCTATGACGACTCCGTGGTACGCGTGGTCGACGGCGACGTCATGCCCGTGCGCCGCGCACGCGGATATGCGCCGCAGCCGCTGTCGTTGCCGGCGCTCGACGGCACCACGCCCTGCGTGCTCGCCTGCGGGCCGCAGCAAAAAGCCACGATCGCACTCACGCGCGAGGACACCGACGGCCATGTGGCCTGTTTTGTGTCGCAGCATATCGGCGACGTCGAAAACGGCGCGACTTTCGATGCTTGGAACGCCGCGCGCTCGCGTCTGGAAAACCTCTTTGACCTGGCGCCTGTCGCCCTGGCATGCGATATGCATCCCAGCTATCTGTCGAGCCAATGGACGCGCGAGCGGGCACGGGAGCACAATCTGCCGCTTATCGAAGTCCAGCACCATCATGCGCACATCGCGAGCGTAATGGCAGAGGCGATTGCCGCAGGCCGACTTGCGCCCGATGCACGTGTCCTCGGCATCGCCTTCGACGGCACGGGCGCCGGCACCGATGGCACCATATGGGGTGGTGAGTTTCTTGTCGCCCATCTCGCCGATTTTGAGCGCGTCGCGCATCTGCGCACCTGGGCGCTTCCCGGTGGCGCCGCATCCGTACACGATGCCCGCCGCAACGCCTTTGCCCTGCTCAGCGAGCTCGACCTGCTCGAGCACCCGGGAGCCGTGGGGCTCTTGAACAGCCTTGACGAGCAAACGCGCAGCATAACGGCAACGATGATCGAGCGCGGCATCAACAGTCCGCGCACCAGCAGCATGGGTCGCCTGTTTGATGCCGCAGCCGCGATTTTGGGCATTTGCGGCCAGGCGACCTACGAGGGCGAACCCGCCATCGAGCTCGAAGCCGCCGCTTGGCGTGCACTGGACGGCAAAATCGCCCGTTTTCCCGACGACAACGTCGGCTATTCCACATCTGGCCCATCGTGGTTGGACGGCCCCGATGTGCTGGACCAGAAAGCACTCTTTGAGGCACTTTTGGAGGGAATTGAAGCCGGAGCGCCCGCCGACAGGCTCGCACTCGACTTCCATGTCGCCGTCGCGCGCTCCTCGGCGCGCACCGCCACCGAAATCTGCGCGCGCGAGGGCATTGGCACCGTCGCGCTCTCGGGCGGCGTGTTCATGAACCGACTTCTGCTCCAGCTCCTCACCCGCGAGCTCAAATACGCGGGCCTTGCTGTCTTGGTCCCCCACACCGTACCCGTCAATGACGGCTGCATCGCCTACGGTCAGGCGGCGGTCGCAAGCGCTCGTCTTGCGCAGATTGCATCGCAGTAGCTCGCTCTCGCACGCCACTGTACCCAGCCGTCTCACAGGCGTAACGCGTTTGCCCGCAAACCCCGCGAGCGCTACCATCAACTGATGGATTATTAAGCGCCCATCCAGCGCAAAGCGTATAAAAGGGGAACAATATGTGCCTTGCCGTTCCCGGCAAAGTAGTCAAACGCGACGACGACCTCAAGGCCACCGTCGACATGATGGGCATCGAGCGCACCGTGTCGCTGCGACTCGTGCCGACGGCGCAGGTTGGCGACTATATTCTCGTACACGCCGGCTTTGGCATCCAGATTGTCGACGAGCAGGAAGCGCAGGAGACGCTCGAGCTCGTTAATGCCATGACCGAGCTGGTCGAAGAAGACCAACTGGCCAGCAACCCGGCCGAGGCATACTAGTGGCGGCCGGACAGCCGGCGCGCTCCGGTATCGACTTTTCGGCATTTCGCGATTCCAAGCTGGCCCGCGAGCTCATCGAACGCATCCATGAACTCGTCGGCGACCGCACCATCAACCTTATGGAAGTCTGCGGCACGCACACCGTGAGCATCGGCCGCTATGGCTTTCGCTCCATTATGCCGGTCGGGCTCAAGCTGCTGAGCGGCCCGGGCTGTCCCGTCTGCGTTACCGCCAACCGCGACATCGACCACGCGATCGCGCTCGCCAACATAGACGGCGCCATCATCACCACCTTTGGCGACATGATGCGCGTGCCCGGATCGTCCACCTCGCTTGCCGCGCAAAAGGCGGCAGGGCGCGACATCCGCATCGTCTACTCCCCGCTCGACGCGCTCGACATTGCCGAGCAAAACCCCGATCGTCCGGTCATTTTTATGGGCGTGGGCTTTGAGACCACAACGCCCACCATCGCCGCCGCCATTTTGGAGGCCGATGCACGCGGACTCCAAAACTTCTCGGTCTATTGCGCCCACAAGACCACGCCGCCGGCGTTGCGCGCCATCGCCAACGACCCCGAGACCACCATCGACGGCTTTATCCTGCCGGGACACGTCGCCACCATCACGGGCTTGGCGCCCTTTAGCTTTTTGGTCGACGAGTTCAATACCCCGGGCGTGGTCACGGGATTTGAACCGGTCGATATCCTGCAGGGCATCTGTATGCTGGTCCAGATGGTTGTCGAGGACCGACCGGCGATCGACAATGCCTACCGCCGCGGTGTCAATGCGAACGGCAACCCCGTGGCGCGCCAACTGGTCGAGCAGGTGTTTGAGCCGTGCGACACCATATGGCGCGGTCTGGGGCCGATTACCAACTCGGGCCTTTCCATCCGCTCCGAGTTCTCGCGCTTTGATGCCCGCGCTCGCTTTGACGTGCCCGTTGAGGCGACGGTCGAGCCGCGTGGATGCCGCTGTGGCGACGTGCTGCGCGGGGCCATTACGCCGAGTAGCTGTCCGCTCTTTGGCCGCACCTGCACGCCCGAGCACCCCGTCGGCCCGTGCATGGTGAGCTCCGAGGGCAGCTGCGCGGCGTACTACCGTTATCGCGACTAGCCCGGACGCACCCGCACGCCGGCACCACCCACGATTGGAGTTTTGGATATGTCCCATAGCACCACCGATAGCACCGTCCTGTTGGGCCACGGCTCTGGCGGTCAGATGATGAAACGCATCATCGATGAGGTCTTTTTGGATGCCTTTGGGTCGCCCGAGCTGCTCGAAGGCAACGATGCCGGCGTCGCCGCGCTGCCCGCGAGCGGGCGCATCGCCATGTCGACCGACAGCTTTGTAGTCTCGCCGCAGTTCTTCCCCGGTGGCAACATCGGCCGCCTTGCCGTGTGCGGAACCGTCAACGACGTCGCGACCTCGGGCGCCAACGTGCGCTACCTGTCGTGCGGCTTTATCCTCGAAGAGGGCTATCCCATGGATAAGCTCCGCCAGATTGTGCAGACGATGGCCGAGACGGCGCGCGAAGCGGGCGTGTCCATAATCACGGGCGACACCAAGGTGGTCGAGCGCGGCGGGGCCGACGGCGTCTACATCAATACCGCCGGCGTGGGCGAGGTTCCCGCGGGCGTGGCGCTCAGCGGTGCCAACTGCCAGCCCGGCGATGTCATTCTGGTATCGGGTACGCTGGGCGACCACGGCATCGCCATCATGAGCCAACGCGAGGGCCTGGCGTTTTCGAGCACGATAGAAAGCGACGCTGCACCGCTCAACCACCTGATTGCCGACGTTTTGGCCGCAGCGCCCGGCACGCATTGCTTTCGCGACCCCACGCGCGGTGGCCTGGCGTCCACACTCAACGAGTTTGCCCAGGCCAGCGGTGTTGCCATGGAGGTCGACGAGGATGCCGTGCCCGTGCGTCCCGACGTGCAGGCCGCCTGCGAGATGCTCGGCTACGATGTGCTGCAGGTGGCAAATGAGGGCAAGATGGTTGCCGTCGTGCCGGCCGAGCAAGCCGATGCCGCGTTGAGCGCCATGCGCGCCGCCCGCTACGGCGAGAATGCCGCCATCATCGGTCGCGTGCTGCCGCTTGCCGAGGGCTCCCGTCCCGCCGTGCGCGTGCGCACCGGCTGGAGCTCGACCCGTATCCTCGACATGCTCGTGGGAGAGCAGCTGCCGAGAATTTGCTAGGGCGGAACCGCACGGTCGGCGCGATGCGGCTTGGTATCCCTGGAGATGTTCAGATTCCAAGCACGCCCAACGCGGAAGCCCAGTATTATGAGGTGCGTTTTAAATCCAATGACGGGAGCTTTCATGGCAGCAGCTTTTTCCCATGTGATCTTCGACCTGGACGGCACCATCCTCAACACGCTCGAGGATCTGGCGGCCGCCGGCAACCATACCTGCGAGATGCACGGCTGGCCCACGTTTGACGTAGACGCCTACCGCTACAAAGTGGGAAACGGCATGCTCAAGCTGGTTGAGCGCTTTATGCCCGCCGAGTTTGCGGGCGACAGCCGTATGTTTGAGCAGACGCTTGCCGAGTTTAGGGCTTACTACGACGAGCACAAGGAGGACCACACCGCCCCCTATGCCGGCACAATCGAGATGCTCGACCGCCTGCGCGCCGCGGGGGTGCAGCTTGCCGTGCTCACCAACAAGGACCATGTCTCGGCGGCCCCGCTTATCGAGAAGTACTTTGGTTCCGAGCGCTTTGCGCTGGTGCAGGGCCGTGTTGATGCGTTTCCGCCCAAGCCCGAAGCACCCGTCACGCTGCATGTGATGGAGGAGCTGGGTGCCGATCCGGCAACCACGCTCTATGTGGGCGATTCCAATGTCGATATCCTGACCGGTCACAACGCCGGCCTTAAGAGCGCGGGCGTCAGCTGGGGCTTCCGCGGCCGCGCAGAGCTGGAAGCCGCCGGCGCCGACTACGTGGTGGACACCCAGGCAGAGCTCACGGCGCTGGCACTGGGCGAGTAACCGCCCATCCCCCCACGGGCAGCTAATGTGGGACGGGGCTCTTTTAGCTGCCCCCGTACCAAAGAAGTGTCCCCAACTGCCGCACCATGGCAGCGCCGCAGGTAGAGGACGGACAGCGAGCGGGCACCAGAGCGAACAAATTGGCATGAAAAGAGGACGGCATAGACCTTCTGGTCATGCCGTCCTCTTTGAATGACAAGTTGTCGCTCTGGTGCCCGCGCAGCGTCGAGCAGTTGCGGCGTTTGGTAAAACGCCGCAACGAACTACCGCGTAACCCCCTAGCTCATCATCGCATTCATCATCTCGGTGGTTGCGGAATCGTCGGCAGACCACTCGTTATCCTCGTTGGCGGAATATTTAAAGGTGACCTTGGTGTCCTTGGTCTTAGCGGCCTTGGTCACGTCGACCATGACCTGGCCGGCCATCTTGTACAGGTCATCCTCGGAAGGCATCGTATCGAGTGCGGAGACCTTCTCCTGATACTGGGTGGCGAAATCTTCGACGATCTTATTCATGGACTTGCAGGTGATGGTAACCTCGGCGGTCGCAGTGCCCTTGTCCTCATCGACCGTCACATCGCCGATCTTGTAATCAAAGCCCTCGAGATAGCTCTTGGCGTACTCCTTGGGATCGATGCCCAGTTGCTCAAACTCGTCGCCCGAAGCCTCTTCCAGACCGGAGAGGAAATCATCGCCGCCGTTCTTGATCTCGTCAAACTGGCTCGTAAGGTCGTTGGTGATGAGCTCCTCCACCGAAGGCCCTCCGCAGCCGGAAAGCAAAACCACGCACGCGACCAGGGCAGCCATCAGGGGCGCAAGCAGCAGCTTCTTTTTCATGACATTCCTCCAAACAAGCGGCGCCGCGTTCCCTGCGCAGCGCACGTCGTAACAGCAAGTCCATATTAGCGGCCCGGCCCAACCCCCTGCGTCGCAAAAGCGCAGGCGGCTCAATTTGACGAACGAATGGCCCGTAAAGCAAGCCCCTTGCAATAAAATGCACCTGTTTAGCCTATTAAAAAAGGGTGGCCGGACAACCCGACCACCCTTGCGCATCTTCTGGATGCCGCAGACTACTTGCGGACGACCTTAACGATGGCGTCACCGGCGGCGACGGCAGACTCGGCCTCGACGGCGAGCTCGACGTCGGCAAACTCGGCGGTGTTGGACACGGCCACGACGACGCAGTCCTTGTAACCGGCGGCAGCGATCTTGGCGCGGTCGATCTTGAGTATGGGCTGACCAGCTTTGACAACGTCGTCGGCCTTGACGAAGCCCTCGAAGCCATCACCGTTCATGTTGACGGTATCGACGCCAACGTGCACCAGAACCTCGATGCCGCTATCGGACTGCAGGCCCACGGCGTGACCCATGGTGACGGTCACCTTGCCGTCGCAGGGAGCGTAGACCAGGTCGTCCTCGGGCCACACAGCGCAGCCCTTGCCCAGAACCTCGCCACCAAAGACGGGATCGGGCACGTCGGCCATCTTGATGACCTTGCCCTTGACAGGCGAGCACAGCACGTCGGCGCCAGCAGAAGCAGAGATGGAGGCCGGAGCAGCAGCTGCCGCGGGCTCAGCCTTCTTCTTAAACATGTCAAACAGACCCATATGTTTTCTCCTCTTGATTAAGCGCAACGTTATGCGCATGCCTATGGTGATTATAGTGCCAAATGATCAAATTGCTAAGGTGAGGGCTCGAATCGCAAGCCCTTCCCGGTAGTGCTCGTGGGATGAGTATCTCCTTTGCATCGCGGGTCGATAAGCCGAGTATCGCCTGCAGGTTATGGAACGCATGGAAGGGCTCTACCAGACCACGCTGGCCGAAACGCAGGAGCTGCTCGACCCCACGCAGCTTGACCACGCCGCCAAGCTCATCGCAAACGCCCGACAGGTCGACATCTACACGGGCTCGCACAACCTCTATCCAGCAGGAATGTTCCGCGACCGCCTGCTCTCCGCCGGCAAAAGCGCAACGTGCCACGACGGCGCTGAGGCCCAGGTGCGTACGGCGCTCGCCTCGGGTCCCGACCATGCGGCAATCGTCATCTCCTACGGCGGCCTTGCCCCCAACCTCAAGGACATCTTGCCGATTCTCAGCAGCCGGCATGTCCCGGTCATCGTCATCGGCACGCCTTATTGCGCTCGCATTCACCCTGGCTTTGCCGCCTACCTCACGGTGAGTGACCACGAGAGCATGACGCATCGCATCACGCAGTTCGCGAGCCACATCGCCGTGCAATACGTGCTCGATTCGCTTTACAACAGCTACTTCGCCAAAGACTACGCCCGCTGCGCTGAATTCCTAGAGCGCCCATTCCCCTACACCCGCCTGCCCGGGCTCAAGTAGCGACGAGCGTGGATTTTTGGACGCTTATCTAACGAGCGTGGATAATCTCCCACTTTGAGCCCGCACACAGGCCAAAACCGGGAGATTATCCACGCTCGTGTTGAATGCTCCGTTTTCCTCTGCGCCCGAGGGACCACTCGACCACCTTGCACCAAAGCAATAACGACTTCTCGTCATTAGATTATTCAAATCGACTCTAATAACTATTTTCGCCATAAACTCGTTATTAGAATTGATATGATTAGCCTAATAACGAGTTTCCGCCACTAAAGATATGGGGGGCGCGATGCAAATCGAGGAGAACGGCCAGGGAACGCTCCGCAATAATCTATCGGGGAAATTGGCTTACTATTCGTTTTTGCCAACGCCCTTGCAATCATTGAGGCAGCTAAACCTCACTGAGGAAACCTATCGCACGCTTTCCACATGCTCACGAAAGCTTGGAGAGCTTGAAGGCATGCTCTACTTTGTTCCCAACGCCGACATGTATCTGACAATGTATGTGCGCAAAGAAGCACTCCTTTCTTCGCAAATTGAGGGAACCCAGTGCACGTTTGACGACCTACTTAGTCCATCGCAAACCCAACTCCATCATAAAGATGTCGCAGATGTCGTGAATTATGTCCGTGCTGTCGACCGCGGCGTAGAACTGCTCAAAAAGATGCCCTTGTGTACGAGGCTTCTCAGGCAGGTTCATGCGGTCCTGCTGGACGGAGTGCGCGGAACGGAGAAGAATCCAGGCGAGCTGCGCTCCTCACAAAACTGGATTGGCCCTTCAGGCTGCACCATTGCAACTGCATCGTTCGTCCCTCCAAACATTGAAGATTTGAGCAACACGCTCCAGGACCTCGAACGATTTATCAATGAGCCTCAAGTCGAAATGGATCCGATCGTGCGGGCGGCGCTCGTCCATTACCAATTTGAAACTGCCCATCCATTCCTAGACGGAAACGGTCGCCTGGGCAGGCTTCTCATTACACTTATGCTCATCAATGATGGCGTTCTTCATTCTTGCTTGTTCTATCCATCGTTCCAGTTCAAGAGAAATCGAAGCGAGTACTACCGACAACTCACATCCGTAAGGGAACGAGGAACTTACGAGGAATGGATAGAGTTTTTCTGCGCCAGTCTTCTTGAGAGTGCGAAGGACTCGGTAGGGTCTTTAAAGAGTCTTGTTGATCTCCACAACCGTTCGACGGCAGCTATTACCGAAAATCTCGGAAGGACTGCCGCAAACGGACAAAGGCTGCTGAGCCTTCTTGAAGAGCATCCCATCCTCGACACCGCATTTATCGCTGCCCGACTCGATATCGGTAGGAGCACCGCGAGCTCGCTCGTCAAATCATTTGAAGAATTGGGTATCCTCCGTCCACTCGACGAGTCAAGACAGAGATACCGACAGTACGGGTATGAAGAGTATCTTTCGATTCTCAGGGAAGACGCTGAGCCGATTAGATAGGCACCGCAGCCCAGCCATATTAAAACGAGCGTGGATAATCTCCCACTTTGAGTCCACACGGGGGCCAAAAACGGGAGATTATCCACGCTCATTTCTGACTAGTCATTGGGGACGTTCTTAAACGACTAGTCAAACAAGAACGTCCCCAATGACTACTACGGCAACGCCGATGTTTTGGCAACGACAGACACTATGACCCAATCCGAGGGCACTAAAAAGATAGGAGCCCCCGCTCGTGACCGCGGGTCGGGGCTGCGACAATGATGTTGAAGTGCCATAGGCGCAGCCGCGCCGCAACG
>DBGAXC010000038.1:0-8541 GCA_048447565.1 Collinsella aerofaciens
CCATCTGCTCGACGACCTGGCAGACCTCACCAACTCGTTCTACTTCATCGAGGCCGGCACGCTCGTGGAAAAGATCGAGTCGTCCTCGCAGACGCTCAAGCAGGAATACCTCGATACATACGAGGGAGGTGAATGACATGAAACTATTTGAACAGCTGAAGTCCAATGCGTCGCGCATGGCTGTCTACGCCATCCTCGTGGCAACGGCTTTATGCGGAATCGCGGCACCCGTCTATGCGCTCAACGGGGAGAAAGGCGATGTCGAACCCGCGTACATGGCTTCGACGGTTAAGGACCGGTACAAAGCCTTCTCTGGAGACACGTTTTACGTAGCAGAGTACGACACGACCTACCGTCAGCTTCGCTACAACAAGGGCTACGACTATCTAGGCGCAGAGGCAATCAGCTATACGTCGGGTTGGTACCGCTCCAACTATGGACACATAACCCAGTTCAAGTGTAACTACCGTGTGTACAACTAAAGCAACCGGCCGGGACGAGGGGTGACGCAAAAGCGTCGCCCCTCGTTTTTAACCATGTCAACTGAACCTAGTTCAGTTTGGTTGATTTCCGATCTCAGCCGAACACATTGAGCGGAAAGGCCGTTCCCGCAGTCAGTCGAACGTCCCCGGGGCCCTTCTCAGGCCCCGGGGACGGCATTTTCCCAGTTGAAGGAACGGTGGAGATGTGTTTCGATGGGTCAGATTCGTGTCGTTCCGAAAAGACCGTGAACCTTTTGTGGGACACGCGGCGCCGTGGTACCATAGCCGAGTTTGTTGTCTTGGTCGGAAACCAAGACGCCTTATGCGCTGATCGGTAACCAGCGCCTGACCAATAAGGAGTCCTACCATGAAGCAGGGTATCCATCCCCAGTATGTCGAGTGCACGGTGACGTGCTCCTGCGGCAACACCTTCAAGACGCACGCTACCGTGTCTGAGATGAAGGTCGAGCTTTGCAACGAGTGCCACCCGTTCTACACCGGCCAGCAGAAGTTCGTCGACACCGGTGGACGCGTCCAGCGCTTCGCCGACAAGTTCGGTGGCGCCGCTGCCGCCCAGCTCAAGAAGGCCGAGGAGGCCAAGGCTGCCAAGGCTGCCAAGGCTGCTGAGGCCGAGGCCGCTCGCAAGGCCGCCGCTGAGGCTAAGGCTGCCGAGAAGGCCAAGCGTGCTGCTAAGTTTGCCGAGGAGGCTGCCAAGCAGGCCGCCGAGGCTCCCGCAGAGGCTCCCGTCGAGGAGGCCGCTGCCGAGGCCGAGACCACCGAGGCTGCTGAGTAAATAGCTCGCCGAGGAATCGCTCGCATCCATGGCAAAAGGGCCGTGCATCCGTTTGGGTGCGCGGCCCTTTTCTTTTTATTGGTGCAGGCTAACCCGTTCCCATTGCACCAGATTGGTGCGAAGGGGACGGGTTGGTTTGCACCAAATGGCAGAGTGACGGCGTTTTCCCAGATAAAACCTGCCAAAATAAACCAGTCCCTTTTTGGCAGGTCGGTCGGGTCGTAGTTATTACGTGGCGGTCGAGGTCGACCGTATAGGCCGCGCCTTGTTTGGCTAAAGTACAATCATCTGTGTTTAACTCGCCCGCAGCTGCACGGCGTGGGCGATGGCCAAAAAGGAAAACCACATGGGATTCATGTCAAAGCTGCTGTCCTTTGGATCCGATAAGGACCTTAAGCGCTACTACAAGATCGTTGACCAGATCAACGGTCTTGAGCCCCAGTTTGAGAAGATGACCGAGGAGGAACTCCGCGCCCAGACCGATAAGTTCCGCGAGCGTTACGCCAACGGCGAGTCGCTCGACGACATGCTTCCCGAGGCTTTTGCCACTGTGCGCGAGGCTTCCAAGCGCATCACGGGCATGCGTCACTTTGACGTACAGCTCATCGGCGCCATGGCGCTTCATGAGGGTCATATTGCCGAGATGAAGACCGGCGAGGGCAAGACGCTCGTCTCCACCTTGGCCGGCTACCTCAACGCTATCGCCGGCAAGGGCGTGCATGTCGTTACCGTCAACGATTACCTGGCAAAGCGCGACTCCGAGTGGATGGGCCGCATCTACAAGTACCTGGGAATGACCGTTGGTCTGCTCCAGAACAACATGCCGCTCGAACTCAAGCGCCCGGCCTACCAGGCAGACGTCACCTACGGCACCAACTCCGAGTTCGGTTTCGACTACCTGCGCGACAACATGGTCACCCGCCCCGAGCAGCGCGTTCAGCGCGGCCACCATTACGCCATCGTCGACGAGGTCGACTCCATCCTGATCGATGAGGCCAGAACGCCGCTCATCATCTCGGGTGCCGGCACCAAGTCAGCCAGCACCTACAAGGACTTCGCGCGCGCCGTGCGCGGCCTGGAGCGCGGTGAGGACGTGTCGCACGACATGCTCACCGCCACCGAGGACGTTGAACCCACGGGCGACTACGTCATGGACGAGGCCAAGCACACCATCGCCGCCACCGAGCGCGGCCTTAAGAAGATTGAGCGCCGCCTGGGTATCGATGACATCTATGCCGATCTCTCCGGCCAGCTGGTCAACCACCTGCAGCAGGCGCTGAAGGCCCAGTACATGTTCCACCGCGACAAGCAGTACGTGGTCACTAATGGCGAGGTCAAGATCGTCGACGAGTTCACTGGTCGCATCATGGAAGGCCGCCGCTATTCCGAGGGCTTGCACCAGGCCATCGAGGCCAAAGAGGGCGTGCTCGTACGCGAGGAGAACCAGACCTTGGCCACCATCACCCTGCAGAACTACTTCCGTCTGTATGACAAGCTCTCCGGCATGACCGGCACGGCACTTACCGAGGATGCCGAGTTCCGCGAGATCTACAAGCTACCCGTCGAGGTCATCCCCTCCAACAAGCCCGTGCAGCGCGTGGACCACGAGGACCTGGTGTACCGCACCATTCAGGCCAAGTACAACGCCGTTGCCGACGACGTTGAGCGTCGTCACGCCAAGGGACAGCCGGTCCTGGTGGGCACCGTCTCCATCGAAAGCTCCGAGAAGCTGTCTGCCGCCCTTACCAAGCGCGGCATCGCACACGAGGTCCTCAACGCCAAGCACCATGAACGCGAGGCCCATATCGTTGCCCAGGCCGGACGCTACGGCGCCGTGACCATCGCCACCAACATGGCCGGTCGTGGTACCGACATCCTGCTGGGCGGCAACCCCGACGAGCTGGTGCGCGAGCGCCTTGAGTACGAGGGCCTGACCATGGAGGACGTGACGCCCGAGCAGCTCGAGCAGTTTAACGCCGAGGCCAAGGAGACCTGCAAGGCCGAGCGCGAGCGCGTGCTTGCCGCCGGCGGCCTGACCGTTATCGGCACCGAGCGCCACGAGTCCCGTCGTATCGACAACCAGCTGCGCGGCCGCTCTGGCCGTCAGGGCGATCCGGGCGAGACCCAGTTCTACCTGTCGCTCGAGGACGACCTCATGCGCCTGTTCGGCGGCGACAAGATGGACCGCGTCTCCAAGATGATGGTCACGGCCGACATGGGCGACGACATGCCCATCCAGCACAAGATCATCTCCAAGGCCGTCGAGAGCGCCCAGCACAAGGTCGAGAGCATCAACTTCTCCATGCGTAAGAGCGTCCTTGAGTACGACGACGTCATGAACAAGCAGCGCCAGGTCATCTACGCCGAGCGCAATAAGATTCTGGACGGCAAGGACCTGACCGACCACATCACCGAGGTCATGCACGACACCGTGTACCGCTGCGTGCAGGAGTTCTGCACCAAGGACAGTCACGATGGCGAGCGCGACCTGGAGGGCCTGCGCAAGTGGGTTGTGGAGCTCACCGGCCACATCGATACGCCGAAGTTCCCCGACGAGGATTATGAGGCCCTGGCTGCCGATGTCCTGGCTTACGTAGAGAAGTGCTACAACATGAAGGCCGAGCGCTTGGGCGAGGACCTGATGCGCGAGCTCAACACCCAGGTCATGCTGCGCGTCATCGATACCCGCTGGATGAACTACCTGCAGGAGATGGACTACCTCAAGACCGGCATCGGCCTGCGCGGCTTTGGCCAGCGCGACCCGCTGGTTGAGTACAAGACCGAGGCCTACGGCGCGTTCCAGATACTCGTCGATACCATGTACGAGGATTATCTGCGTACGGTTCTGCGCATCGAGATCAAGGCTGCCCCGCGTGCCGTGGAGCACAAGGAGGAGCCCGCGCTCGAGGGTGCGCACTTCTCCGGTCCTGCCGAGGTCGATGGTGACAACGGCGGCTCGGTGCTGCGCAAGCAGGCGCAGGTGCAGGCCCGCATGGCTGTCCAGGGTGGTCCGGCTGCCGTCAACAACGGTGGCAAGGTGACCACCTATCGCAAGTCCGAGAGCGACGATCCGTACGTCAACGTGGGCCGCAACGACCCGTGCCCCTGCGGTAGCGGCAAGAAGTTTAAGTACTGCCACGGCAGGAATCGTTAATGGCTGAGGCTTTAGAGGTAACGCCCGCCGAGCTGGACGCGTTTGCGGACCGGCTCGGTGAGGTCGAGTCGTATCTCCACCTGGACGAGAAGCGTACCCGCGTGTTCGAGCTCGAGGCCAAAAGTGTTGCCCCTGGCTTTTGGGATGACGCCGACGCCGCCCGTGCCACCATGGAGGAGATCGCGCGCACCAAGGAAGATATCGCTGCCGTGGACACCGCGCGCGGCGAGCTTTCCGATGCCCGCGCCGCGCTGGAGCTTGCCGAGGAGATGGGGGATGACCCCGACGCCGCCGCCCTTCGCGAGGAGGCTGCAGCCACGGCTGAGCGCCTGGCCCGTGCCATCGATGAGCTTGAGCTTTCGAGCTGGTTTACCGGTGAGTTCGATCACGGCGATGCCATTGTGACCATCAAGCCCGGACAGGGTGGTCTGGAGGCCCAGGACTGGACCTTCATGCTCTTTAAGATGTACATGAAGTACTGCCAGCGTCGCGGCTGGAAGGTCACCATCAACGACTGTCCCGCGGCCGAGGTCATCGGCATTGACCGTGCGACCTTTACCGTCGAGGGCAAGGACGCATTTGGCATGCTGCGCGCCGAGGCCGGCGTCCACCGCTTGGTTCGCATTAGCCCCACCGACGACAAGAAGCGCCGCCAGACCACGTTTGCCGGCGTCGAGGTCATCCCCGTGCTACCCGATGATATCGACATCGAGATCAGTCCCGATGACATCCGCGTGGACGTGTACCACGCGAGCGGCCCGGGCGGTCAGGGCGTCAACACCACCGACTCCGCCGTGCGCGTGACGCATTTTCCCAGCGGCATTGTGGTCACCTGCCAAAACGAGCGCAGCCAGATTCAGAACAAGGCCGCGTGCATGCAGATCCTCAAGGCTCGCCTGTACGAGATTGAGCTCGAGAAGCGCGCCGAGGCGCTCGATGAGATCCGCGGACCCAAGACCACGATTGGTTTTGGCAACCAGATTCGCAGCTACGTGCTCTACCCGTACCAGATGGTCAAGGACTTACGCACGGGCGTGGAGACCAGCAATGTCGAGGCCGTCCTTGACGATGGCGACCTGGACCCGTTTGTTATTGGCTACCATCGCTGGGCTACCGGCAACGCCGATGCAGAAGGCTCGGAGGTCTAAAACATCGGGTGGCTTCAAGCCGATGCCAAGCCCAACGGTTGGACGGGTTTGTATCCAGAATAAACCCTGCGCAGGGGTGGTTTTTGTCCGGCGAATCGGTAGAATCGAATACAAGAAGAAGTTCAAAGCGCATCCGTTTGGGTGCGCTTTTTTGAGGGAGGCAGCATGGCATATCGTCTGGACATCAAGCGCATTCTTTCGATGAACTTCTTTCACGACCTGCCCCAGATCATGTTGGGGTGTGCCTTGGCCGCCATCGCGACCGACTTGTTTTTGATTCCCAACGGTCTTGCCGCCGGTGGCGTTACGGGCCTTGCCACCATTATCCAGGCGGTCGGCGCGGCGCGCGGCCTATCGCTTCCCGTTGGTATTCAGACGATCGTGATGAACGCCTTGCTGTTGTTGGTCGTTATGCGCGAGGGCGGCATGTTCTACGTGGTGCAGACCGCGACGGGCTTTGTGCTGCTGGGCTTCTTTACCGATCTGTTCGCCCCGTTTGTAGCACCTCTGGCGGATGCGGACCTGATGCTCCCTGCCATGTGGGGCGGCATTATTACGGGCATCGGTTACGGCATGGTGTTGCGCGCCGGCGCCAACACCGGCGGCTCGGACACGATTGGCCAAATCATCTCGCGTAACACCTCGCTGCCGGTGGGCTCGACCGTCATGGCGATCGATGTTGCCGTATGCGCGCTATCGGCTCCGGTCTTTTCAATCGAAAACGCACTGTATGCAGGCCTTTCGATGGTCATTAGCGGCTACGTGATCGATGCCGTGGTCGATGGTGGCAACAAACGCCGTATGGTACTCATCATCTCGGACAAGTTCCCTGATATCGCTGCCGATATCATGTATGGCCTGGGTCGTGGTTGTACCAAGTTTAAGGCGACTGGCATGTATTCGGGTGCCGAGAAGCCAGTGATTATGGTCATCGTGAGCCGTCGAGAGCTCAATACCCTCAAGACGATCGTGCGCGAGCGCGATCCTCATGCCATCGTGACGGTTGCCGACGTTACGGAAGCCTTCGGCGAGGGATTCAAGGACATTAGCGCGTAGGGTCGATCGCGTTCCATCCAAAAGACGTTCACATTGATAAACCGTTTCATCAGCGGTTCTGCCTGCTAAATTGTTCAAATAATGATAAAAACTCTGGTAAAGCCATCAGTTTCCAGCATAATGAATGACGTACGTGCATTGCGGCTGTGTTGGGATTACCTTCGGTGCCGTGCGCATTTTGTCTAATGAGGATGAAAGGAAGGCACAATGAGCGACGAAGAGCTCAAAAAGGTTGCCAACGAGGTAAGGAAGGGCATCGTCACCGGCGTGCACGCTGCCAAGTCCGGCCATCCGGGCGGTTCGCTCGGCGCTGCCGACATCATGACCTATCTGTACTTTGAGGAAATGAACGTCGACCCGGCCGATCCCCGCAAGGCCGATCGCGACCGTTTTGTGCTCTCCAAGGGCCATTGCGCTCCGGGCCTGTACGCCGTGCTCGCCGAGCGTGGGTTCTTCCCCAAGGAGGATCTCGAGACGCTGCGCCATATCGGCAGCCACCTGCAGGGTCATCCCAACATGAACGACACCCCGGGCGTCGACATGTCCACCGGCTCGCTCGGCCAGGGTATCTCCGCCGCCGTGGGTATGGCCGTTGCCGCCAAGCACTGGGGCGATACTTACCGCACGTACGCCCTGCTGGGCGATGGCGAGAGCGAGGAGGGCCAGGTCTGGGAGGCCGCCATGTTTGCCGGCAACCAGCAGCTCGATAACCTCTGCGTGATCGTCGACCACAACGGCCTGCAGATCGACGGCCCCGTCGAGGAGGTCAACGACCCCATGCCGCTCGCCGACAAGTTCCGCGCGTTCAAGTTCCACGTGGTGGAGCTCGCCGACGGCAACGACTTCGACCAGATCCGCGCCGCCTTTGCCGAGGCTCGCGCCACCAAGGGGCAGCCGACCGCCATTATCGCCGAGACCCTGAAGGGCAAGGGCGTGTCCTTTATGGAGAACCAGGTTGGTTGGCACGGCAAGGCCCCCAACGATGAACAGTTTGAGCAGGCCATGGCAGAGCTCACGGCCGCCGGAGAGGAGCTCTAGGATGGCAGACGTCAAAAAAATCGCCACGCGCGTAAGCTACGGCGAGGCCCTCGTCGAGCTCGCCAACGAGCACGATGACTTTGTGGTCCTCGACGCCGACCTGGCCGCCGCCACGCAGACCGGCAAGTTCAAGGCCGCCTGCCCCGACCGCTTCTTCGACGTGGGTATCGCCGAGAGCAACCTGATGGGCGTCGCCGCCGGTATCGCGACCACCGGCCGCGTTGCCTTCGCGAGCACCTTTGCCATGTTCGCAGCCGGCCGCGCTTTTGAGCAGGTCCGTAACTCCATCGGCTACCCGCACCTCAACGTTAAGATTGGTGCCACGCACGCCGGTATCTCGGTGGGCGAGGATGGTGCCACGCACCAGTGCTGCGAGGATATCGCCCTCATGCGCGTCATCCCCGGCATGACTGTGATCGTTCCTGCCGACGACGTCGAGGCCCGCGCCGTGACGCGCGCCGCCTACGAGTGCGACGGTCCGGTGTACATGCGCTTCGCTCGTTTGGCCTCGCCGGTTATCAACGACCCCGAGACCTACAACTTCGAGTTGGGTAAGGGCATTGTCATGCGCGAGGGCGCCGACGTCACCATCATCGCCTGCGGCCTGATGGTCGGCGAGGCTCTCGAGGCCGCCGAGCAGCTCGCTGCCGAGGGCATCGACGCCGAGGTCATCAACATGCACACCATCAAGCCCATCGATGCCGACCTGATCGTCAAGAGCGCCACCAAGACCGGCCACGTCGTGACCGTCGAGGAGCATTCTGTAATCGGTGGCCTGGGCAGCGCCGTTGCCGACGTCCTGTGCGAGCAGTGCCCGACGCCCCTCAAGAAGATCGGCGTCAACGACACCTTTGGCGAGTCCGGCCCGGG
>DBGAXC010000039.1:0-25981 GCA_048447565.1 Collinsella aerofaciens
AGGGGCTGTCCCTTTGTCGCATCGGCTTACTGTATTTATATTTTCCTGTTTTACCTTTGCAGGTTCTAATGGAGGGGATACCGAAGTAGCTGCTAGTAAGTAAACGCAGCCGCTCTGCCGGAGCCGCCCTTATATCGTTCCACGCGCAGTTTCGCAGCGAAGCGAGAATGTTTGAGCATGGAATGATATAAGGGCGGCTCCGGCAGAGCGGCGGACATTCGACTAGCGGATATGCGCGGGCTTTCCTCCCCAGTAGAAGCGGCAGAAGGCTCGTTTGCGCTTTTGGGGTTTGCCTACGAGCTCCATGGTGGCGATGGCTATGTCTTCGGCTGCGTGGGGGCGGCGTAGTACTTCGCCGTTGATGAGTAGGGCTTTGAGTGATTCGGGATGGTCGTGCAAGTGACGTAGGGTTACGATGAGTTCACGTGCGGTGGTGACGTGCATGCTGGCGCCCATGCCGGTAAGCATCGTGGTGTTGGCCTTTTCCTGGCCGTATGATTTGCCCAGCAGGATCATCGGCAGATGAGCGCACAGGCACTCAGTGACGGTGAGTCCGCCCGATTTGAGGATTGCTAGGTCGCAGCCGTGCATGAGGGCCGCCATGTCGTCCACGTAGTCCAGAACCGTGACGTTGTCGAGCTTCATGGCGTCGAAGAGCGTCTTGAGGCGGGTGGCGTATTCCTTATCCTTGCCCGGCAAAAAGACAAAGTGCATGTCCTCGAAGCTGCGCAGGAAGGGGAGTGTGCGGTCCATCTCCGCGCGAAAGCGAACGTACGGTTGAGGCAAACTGGCGCCGGCCATCACCAACACAACGGTCTTGTCAACGGGGAGATTGAACTTCTCGAGTTCTTCCTCGCGATTGTAGTCCGTATCAAACCCGGCGCGAATGGGGATGCCTGTAATGCGGATTTTGGTCTCGGGAACCTTACGGGGGCGAAGTGTCTCGGCCATAAATTCGTTGGCTACGCAGAACAGGTCGGTGTCCTTGTGGGGCCAAAAGCCTTCGACTTCATAGTCTGTTGGTACGCAGATGACCGGGTAATCGATACCCGTGATGACGCGGGCGCCCACAGCAACATTGGCTGCCGTAATGTGTGTTGCTACCACGGCCATGGGCCTGCGGGTGCGGACATAATCGTTGAAGGCGGGGAACATAATACGTGACCATGCCGTGCCGCCACCCCAGAGCAGATGTCCCGTAAACGTATATCGCCAGGTTAGGTCATATATGGGGCGCGTGGCGCCGGTAAACGAAGCTGCTGTTTTATTACCATCGAACCTAATGCGTCCAAAATCGAGGATATCCAGGACTTCGATCTCAACATCCTCAGGGATTCCCTTGGTGCCGCGGATAAGATCAAATGTTTGTGCAATCGCGTTGGCGGCGGCTTTGTGGCCCGATCCAACCGATGCGTGCACAATGGTTACTAGGGGTTTTTGTGCAGGTGAAACGGTCATTTGCTCCGGTTGGGGAGTGCTTTGCGTGGGCAGGGGAGCGTCGTTGCTCGTCTGCGTTTGATCCATCGATAACTCCCCTTCAGCTTTGATACGCAATTTATCATTGTAGTGCATGAGTGTCATGTTCACGTAAATTTGGGTATGAGCGCAAAGAACGCCAATCTTTCGACAGGAGGTCTCTTCATGACTACCGATCAGCCGATCGATGTTGCGATTATCGGTGGCGGCCCCGCGGGCTATGCTGCCGCCATTTACGCTGCGCGTGCCAACCTAACGACGACTGTGATTGAGCAGGGCATGTCGGGAGGGCAGATTGCCACAACCAATGAGGTTGAGAACTATCCGGGTATTCCGCTCTTGAGTGGCGCCGAACTCGGCGAGCGTTTTCAGCAGCATGCAGAGGGCCTGGGAGCACAGGTTACATGGAGCATGGTTACGGGTATCGATTACGATGCCGATACTGCGCTGTTTACGGTGCATCATGATATGGGCGATACGCTGGCCTCGAGTGTTATCGCTTGCATGGGTGCTACGCCGCGATCTGCTGGTTTTGTTGGCGAGGATACGTATCGCGGTCGCGGTGTTTCGTATTGCGCGACGTGCGATGGCATGTTCTTTCGCGGTAAACAGGTCTTTGTCATCGGTGGCGGCAATGCCGCCTGCGAGGAAGCCCTGTTCTTGTCAGAAATCGCCAGCAGTGTGACCATCGTGCTGCGCCGCGACCAGTTTCGTGCGCCTGATGGTGTTGTCCAGAAAGTACTCGCAAAAGACAATATTACAGTTAGGTACCAAACTAGTATTGTGGAGCTCTCGGGCGAAGCCATGCCAACGATGATCGCCTTTAAGGACAATTCATCCGGGGAAATTCATACCGAGTCATTTGAGCCCGGCTCTTTCGGCATCTTTGTCTATACCGGGACGCAACCCCATACCGAACTTGTCGAGCATCTAGTCGATCTGGCGCCTGATGGCGGCATTCTGACTGATGAATCCATGGCGACCCGCACGCCAGGTCTATTTGCCGCAGGCGATATCCGTTCCAAGCGTTTGCGCCAGGTTGTGACCGCGGTTTCTGACGGAGCCATAGCGGCAACCAGCGCATACGCATTTCTCCGTAGATAAGTACGATAATATATCTTATGTAAAGTTGCTATCTTTAAACAAAGTGGTTGGACGGTGCATCAATGTGCTGTCCAACCACTTTTACTTGCCGGCTATGTGGTATGCAAAACTAGATAATCTAGAATACAATATAGAAAATGAACGGAGGACCTTTATGAACCACGTTAAACACGTTATTCCGATGTCTGATTCGTCGGTCAGCATTAAGCCTGAGGATATTCAGCCCACTGTGCTGCCCGATGCATTTATTGAGTCCGATATCGTTCGCAAACTCAATACGTTGAGTCTGCCGCGCTATAATCAGTTGCCCAATGTGACGCTCTACCGCGACCAGGTCATTGAGTATGTTGCGCTTTGGATGGAGCCGCTGTCCATTTGCGTTGAGCAGCCCGTCATTACGCCATCGATGATCAATAACTACGTGAAGGTCGGCCTGGTGCCTGCTCCGGTCAAAAAGCAATATGGCCGCGAGCAGATTGCCCGCCTGATTGCTATCTGCATCTTTAAGCAGGTGCTACCTATCGCTGCGGTGCAGGCACTCTTTAACATTCAGCGTTTGAGCTACGATGCCCCGACGGCCTTCGATTATGTGGTCGATCAGCTCGAGGCATCGATTCGTTCGGCGTTTTCCGTCGAGCAGACGCCGGTTCCCGATACGGCGCATCAGGTAACGCGTGAGTCGCTGCTTGTGCGCAGCGCGGTTTCATCCTTTGTTTCGAAGGCTTACTTGATGAGCTATCTCAAGTTCAACGGGTTTAATAGCTAGCCGACGTATAAAACGGGCGGGACAAAGAGCCATCTGTCGCTTTGTCCCGCCCGTTTTTTTTGCTTGGTTGGACTTTATTTGCCCGAAGCTACGCCCATGCCGTAGCCGATGATCAGGCCGTGCATCTCGGCATAATAGGAATCCAGGCCGTTGCAGGGCATGATGATGGTCTTGGAGCCGGGCCAATGCTCGACTATGCGGTCAGTAAGCGCCTGGGCTCCAGCTTCGTTCTCAACGTGATCGATGACGACCTCACCGCCCGTAAAGCCCTCGGCTTCCATAGTGTCGATGATCTTGTTGAGCATCTTCTTTTCGCCACGCGTGTGCCCGACGAGTTCGATTTTACCGGCCTCACTCGCCGTGCCCAAAATGCGGATATTGAGCTTGTTGGCAATGACGCCGGCTGCCTTAGGGATACGTCCGGCTTTGGCGAGGTTTTCGTAATTGCACAAGCTGAAGAGGATTTTGCTGTTCTGCTCAAGGCTATCGAAGTATGCACATGCGTCGTCGAATGAGACATCCGGGTTGCTTGCAAGATAGCGGTCGAACAACAGGAAAATGAGGTCCATTTTGCCGCCAGCTGCGCGTGAATTGACTAGATGAATCTGTCGGTCCGGTTCCTCGGCAAGAACCATATCGCGAGCCGTGGCTGCTGCGTTGTAGCTTCCCGACACGCCCTCAGAGATCGGCATGCAGATGGTCTTGTCTGCCAATTTGAAGAGCTCGGCCCACTCCCCTACGCTGGGACAAGCGCTCGAAGAAGCGTTCGTCTCCGCCTGAACAGCGCAGTTGAGCTCATGAACATCGAGAGAAAGGTCATCGACGAATTCACGCTCCCCCACTCGAATTTTGAGGGGCGCAAATGCAAAGGTGGTATGGGGTGCGGTCGGTTGCCAATCGCGGAGGTTACAGCTTGAATCGGAGATAAGTGCCCAGCTCATAGAGGGTCCTTTCTAATTGTTCTCTAACAATTATAGCCATCTTGCAGACCGATTGGGCCGCTATCTAGTATTCAAAACTAGATAGCGGCCTGCACGGAAGGCAAAAGAATGGACCCCATGACTCAAAGCCACGAGGTCCATATCCGTTTGCTTTATCTGAATACTTAGTAGCGCACAAAGATGTAGTTATTGTTCATGCCGGCGGCAACGGAGCTGATGATAACACCCGTGTTGTAGTCGGAAGCATGAATCATCTGACCACCGCCGATGTAAATGCCGGTGTGGTACGAGTTGACCACAACGTCACCGGGCTGCGGATCGGACACACGCGTCCAGCCCATAAAGGTACCCGTGGTGCCCAGGCGGCAATAGCGACCAGTGAGGCAATAGCTAACAAAACCAGAGCAGTCGAAGCTGTTCGGGCCAATTCCGCCCCAGGAATAAGCACAACCAAGCTTGCTGTATGCACGTGAGACAACAGAACCGCCATCGACGGACTGGCTCGGAGCAGAAGGCGTCGGAGCCGGAGCAGGCGTGGAGGGCTGCGGCGTCGGAGCAGGTGTCGGCGTGGGCGCCGGAGTGTTGCCGCCCTGGTTGTTGTTATTGCTGGTCTGGCCACCGTTGTTGGTGTTCTCGGTCGCACCGGCAGTCTCGTTGCTCACCGTGGCCTTCTCGGCGGTGCTGGCGTTGATGCCGGCCTGCAGCGCGGCGTTGGCCTCGGCCTCGGCGGCAAGCTCGGCTTGCAGCTGCGAATCCAGGGAGTTTACGACGTTCTGGGCTTCAGCCTGCTGGGCGTTAAGCTCGTCGACCTTCTTTTGCGTGGTGGCGACGTTCTTTTCCTGCTCGGCCTGCTTATCGGTGAGCTGCTGCTTAAGCTCCTTGACCTCTTGAATGGTCTGAGCTTGCTTATCGGAAACTTTGCCGTAGTAGAACAGACGGTTGAGCATATCGCTCAGGTCATCGACACCCGTCAGAACCTGAAGCAGGCTCAGGCCGCCGGTTTTGTACTCGCCGGCGACATAGGTCGAGAGCTTGGCCTGACCGTCAGCGATCTCCTGCTGCTTTTGCGTGATCTCGCCAGCAGTCTGATCGAGCGCCTGCGTCTGCGTGGCGAGCTCATCGTAAATCTGCTGGGTTTGGGTACCGATCTGCTCGAGCTTCGTACGAGCAGCGGCAAGGTCGGATGCGGTATCGGCGTAGGCAGGAGCCGCGAGGCCCAAGCCCAAAACACAAGCGAGGGTTGCCGTAGCAGCGCAGCGTGCCATGTTTTTGTGCTTGTTTGCTGTGCGCATGTAGCTTCCTTTCCAGTAACTAAGGGTAACGGCTAGTCCACCGTCACCAGGCTAAAGAGCTCCACATCGTCATCAGACGGCGTGAGCTTCTCGCGCGGGTTGAGAAACGCAAGCTCAAGGATACAACCGTAACCGACAAGCTTTGCGCCCATATCTCGCACCAGTTTGCCTGTTGCCTCGACGGTTCCGCCCGTCGCGATCAAGTCGTCTAGAATCAACACGGTATCTTTAGAGCTGATAGCGTCGGCATGGATCTCAATGGAATCCGTTCCGTACTCGAGCTCGTAGCTCTGGCTTACGGTCTCGCGCGGCAGCTTGCCCGGTTTACGTGCGGGAACAAAGCCGGCGCCAAGTGCTACAGCCACCGGTACGCCAACCATAAAGCCGCGAGCCTCGGGACCCACGACCTTGGTGATTCCCATGCCGGCAAAGTGCTCGGCGAGGGCATTGGTCATGGCTTTGAGCGCTTCGGGATTGCCAAAGAGCGGCGTGATGTCTTTAAAGATGACTCCGGGCTCGGGATAGTCGGGGATGTCGACGATTTGAGATTCGAAGTCGTACATTGCATGACCTTTCAATGGGTTGCCGGATAAGCGGCAGCTGTTATTTGCCCGCGGTGGCGGTTCCGGATTGCGAAGGGGCGACGACCTTGAGCGGCTTTACGAGCGAATCCTCGTGTGAAGCCGGCGCAGCTATCTCTTCGTTTTTGGCCTTGGTGGACTCGGAACGAGTGATTTCCTCATCGAGTGCATCGATGTCGGCGTCCTCGACCACGGCGTTGAGCGACTCAAAAACGCGGTTCTTGAGCAGTGCGGTGTGCACACCTTCCGTTAGGTCGTGAAGCTTCTTAAACGCACGCTCGAGCTTGGCGTCGCGCTCGTCATCGGAGGTATCCATTCCGAGCATGCTCACGAGCACCTGCTCAAACATCGAGGACTCGCGGTTGGCGGAAGACACGTACTGACGCAGGTTGCGCGGCTCGATATGGAAGCGTGACAGCTCGGAGCAGTAGCGGATGATCGGGAAATCTCGGCCATCGACGAGCTCACGATTTTGCGGACTCTTGATGATGCGAATGAGGTCGTTCTCGGCGAGCGAGCGGATAAACGAAATCTCGACGCCCAGCATATCGGGAATGGTCTCGATGGGATGCAGCTTTTGCTTAGTCTCCTTGGGCTCCGTCTTGAGCGGAACATCGGACAGCAAGCCCACCTCGTAGGCGAGCGTTGACAGGTCCGTGGCGTTTTCCAAGCGCTGCTTAATCACGTTGAGTGGCATGTAGCGAGTCTTCTGCAAGTGCAGAATGACCTCCAGGCGATCAACGTCCTCCTTGGAGTACTGACGGTATCCCTTAGGCGTACGATGAGGGGTAATGAGCCCCTCATCTTCTAGAAATCTAATTTTTGAGTTCGAAAGATCGGGGTATGCGCCTCGAAGTAGGTTGACGACTTGGCCGATACTCAGATAGTTGCGTTCGGCCATGCCCTACTCACCGGTTTCGATGCGCTCCGGCGTGCTCTCGTGGTAGATGAGCGTAAACGTACCGATCTGAACGGAAGAACCGTCGTGCAGCGGGGCGGCATTGACGATGGCGCCGTCGACCCAGGTGCCGTTGAGCGAGCCGAGATCCTCGATACGAGCGCCCAGTCCCTCGCGAATAATGCGTGCATGGCTGCGCGATACCGTCATATCGTTGAGGAAGACTCCATTTGCCGGATCGCGGCCGATCGTGGTGCAGTCATCCTCAAGCTCAAAGGCGGCACCGGTCTGCGGGCCCTTGACGATGGATAGAACGGGGGCGGTGATGCGCACGTTGGCCATAAGATCGGGAACGGTGACATCGCTCGAAGGAACGCGGAAAACGCAGGTAGCGTCCGCGGTCTTATCGTTCTGAGGCATATTGTTAACCATGTTGTCCATGACAACCCCTAACTTAACGCGGACATGCCGCAAAGAATGAACCGTACGTAATCATACCCCAATGAATCAGTCTTCGATTTCGGGGTTGAGAAAGTCGACGTCCTCGTCCTCTGGATGCGCGATGGCCTGTTTAATGGCCATTCCGCCCTTAACAGAATAAATGACGGCGGTGAGCATGGAGAAGATCACGCCTCCGTAGACAAAGAAGATGCCGAGCGGCACCGAACTCCCGTTAAGACCCGGAAACGCCGTAAACGTGGAGGGCAGCAGGTTCCAGCCATCGACGACGGGAATGCCCAACAACATGAATGAAAAGCCGGTCATGAGCAACGCTGTGGCGATTTTGCCGGGAAAGACGACGTCGATGGGGCGAGGGTGGTAATGGCGCACGATGAGCGAGCCGATGCCAAGATAGATATCGCGACCGATGATGAGTACGCAGACCCAGATGGGCAACTCGCCGCGTACCACCAGACCCAGAACGCCCGTAAACAACAGCGCGCGATCGCAGATGGGGTCCATGACTTTTCCGAGCCACGAAACCGTCTTGGTCATGCGGGCAATTTGTCCGTCCATCCAGTCGGTAGAGGCGGCGATGGCATAGATCACGATAGCGACGACGCGGTTGTTGTCCGTCACAAACAGGTACAAAAAGACGAGCGTGAGGACCAGGCGCGTAAAGGTAATGAAATTGGAGATCGTAAAGATCTTATTCGACGGGTAATCGGAAGTGCCGATAAGCTCCTTTTTGATCTTCTTTTTGATGCCCACAGGACTCCCCCGCTGGTAAACGACAAAACTTTCGATACTATACCCGTTCCGACGATGTCTATCCAGCGAAGCCATAGAGAGTCCAGACATGTGGAGGGCGTTGTTGGCGGCGCGGGACCTCGCATTTGTGTATGTCAGCCTACAAACATGTCGAAAAAGTCATTTTTGGAGGCTGATGTACAGGTTTTTGTTGCGCGGACGTATCGAGCGGGACGGTCGTTGATTCTTCGTTGCTTTAAGCAAATTCATCATGATGATTAAAAACAAAAAAGGTCAGGCACTAGGTGCCTGACCTGCAAACTTCTGGTCGGGACGACTGGATTCGAACCAGCGACCCCTTGACCCCCAGTCAAGTGCGCTACCAAGCTGCGCCACGTCCCGAAGCTTTTGTTTGTTGCTCTGCTCTCGCTCGCAACAGGGAGTATATTAACCCGAAACTTTAGACTTGTGCAAGAACTTTTTTATAAATTTTGAAGCAAGTCCAAAATTGTATCTGCGAGCTGGGGTTTTGTTAGCACGGGAAGCTCTTGCGTACCCGTTGTGCTCACAATCCAGACCTTGTTAGTGTCGGTTCCAAAGCCCGAATCGGCACGCGAGACATCGTTGGCGATAATGGCATCGCAGCCCTTGCGGGTCAATTTACGCTCGGCGTACTCGACGACGTTATCGGTCTCGGCCGCAAAGCCGATCACGCACCGCTCGCCCTTCTGGCGCGAGAGCTCGGCCAAAATATCGACTGTTTCGACAAGCTCGATGCGATCCAGGCGTTCGTTGGACTTTTTGAGTTTATGGTCCGCAGGGGTGGCGGGGGTATAGTCGGCGACGGCGGCCGCACAAATTGCCGCATCGGCCGTCTGGAAGGCGCTCAGGGCCGCTTGGAGCATCTCTGCGGCGGTCTGCACGCGCACGCACTCCACGCCGCGGGGCACATCGACCGATGTCGGTCCCAACACGAGCGTGACCGCAGCACCACGACGAGCAGCCTCCCCCGCCAGGGCAATGCCCATCTTGCCCGAAGAGCGGTTGCCAATGAATCGCACCGGGTCGATCGGTTCGTGCGTGGGGCCGGCGGTGATGACGATACGCTTGCCCGCCAGGTCCTGAGGCGCGGGGTTGAGCACCTCACAGACAGCCTCGACGATGTCCTCGGGCTCGCTCATACGTCCGGTGTCCACGTCGCCGCAGGCAAGGTAGCCGCTGCCGGGTCCCACCACATGGACACCGCGCTCGCGCAGCGTGGACATGTTGGCCTGTGTCGCCGGCGCCTTCCACATGCCGTTGTTCATAGCGGGTGCGATCACGATGGGTCGCGGCGTCGCAAGCAGCGTGGTGGAGATGAGGTCGTCGGCGATGCCGTTGGCCATCTTGGCGATGATATTGGCCGTCGCGGGCGCCACGACCACCAGATCGGGCTCCTGCGCCAGCGAAATGTGGTGGATGGGGTCGGAGGGATCGTCGAATAGGCCCACGGCAACGGGCTCGTTGGTGAGTGCACGGAAGGTGAGCGGGCCCACAAACTCGGTGGCATGCTCGCTCATAACGACCTTGACGCGCGCACCGCGCTTTTGCAGCAGGCGCACGATATTGCACGACTTATAGGCGGCGATCCCGCCGGTAATGCCCAGCAGGATCGTTTTTCCCTCAAGTTGCATTGAATTGTTGGATGCCGCCGTCATTGCTAGGCTTCCTTGCTCGGGAGTACCAGGAGGCGGTGGCAGTACGGGCAGTGCGTAATCTCGCTACCGTCGTGGTTGAGGTCGCTCATGGACGATGCCTGCAGCGCGGTGTGGCAGACCGTGGGGATGTTGCCCTGGATGGTCTCGACGGCCAGGCCACGGAACTGCTTGAGCAGACGCTCGTAGTCGGTGAGAACGTCGGCCGGCAGCGTGGCAGCAAGCGCGGTGCGCTCCTTAGTGGCGGCGTCAATCTGAGCCTGCAGGTCGGCAGCCTTGGCACGGGCGGCCTTGGTGTCGGCCTTTACGCCCTCCTCGAACTTGGCGATGATGGCCTGTGCGCGAGCCTCGCGGTCGAGCGCCTCCTTATGGGCGACAACGACGTCCTTGCGGGTGTGCTCGATCTTGTCCAGACGCTTGGCCAGGGTGGCGAGCTCGTTCTCCAGGTCCTGAACCTCGCGGTAGTCGGAGCCGTCGACGTGGCGCTTCTTGGCAGCCTCGATGGCGTTGTTAGTCTGAATCTCGGTGGTGTTGAGATCGTCAAGCTCAATGTCCAGATCCTTGCGCTGGGCGTAGAGCTTGGTCATCTCGGACTTGAGCTTCACATAGGTCTTGCGCTTGGAAGCGAGCTCCTTGAGCTCCGGCATATTGGCAAGTTCGCTCTTGTTGCGGGCGAGCTCCAAATCGATCTGTTGCAGCTTGAGTAGCGTAGCACCGGCGCTCATAAGTTCTCTCCTTTTGTCACAGTCCACCATTGGCAAGGGTTCAGTATTTTAATCGCATGACGGGGGTCGACCCCGGCGTTAACTGCAGAGTTCATCAATATATCAACGAACGGCTCCTCAGAGCGGTCGTGACCGAGCAAGATCACCGGCAGCCCGCGTAAGGCAAGGTCTTGCGTCACGTGGTAGCCCGCCTCGCCCGTCACGACAACGTCCGCGCCCGCGGCGATGGCGAGCTCTCCAAAGTCGCCCAGGGAGCCGCCCAAAATGGCGACGGTGCGGCACGGGCGATCGGCTTCGCCCCACACACGCGGGTCGCTGCCGAAGGCCGTGGCAGCACGGGTGGCAAGATCGCGCAGCGTGCACGGGTCGTTGAGCGATGCAAACGCGCCCAGGCCGGTTGCCTCGGGGTCGTCCACGTGCTCCAGTGAGCTCACGGGTGCGGAACGCAGCAGCCTGCTCAGACAGACACGGGCTTCGTGCGAGCGGTCCAAGTTGGTGTGGAGCGAGATAATGCTCACGCCGCAGCGGGCGGCCTCAAACAGCGCTGCGCTGCACTGGGGGCGTGCGGAATCCGACGGACAAAACGCCTCGGGCGCCTTGATGTATATGGGATGATGCGTCAGCAGCACGTTGGCACCGGCTTCTTGGGCGCGGCGAACATTAGCTTCGGTCGCATCGAGTGCGCAGGCAACGCCGGTGATCTCTGCAGTGGGATCTCCCACAGATAGCCCAACATGATCCCAGCCCTCGGCGTCCGCCTTGGGGTAGCGCTCCAGCAGCGCACGTTCAAGCTCGGCGACGATCATGCGGCACCCACGATCGAGAGCAGCGTCTGGGCAAAGTCGTCCAGGTCGGCAGGGTTCACACGGTCATCAAACGAGATACGCAGAGCGCCCAATGCCTGCTCGCGACCAATGCCCATGGCGCTGAGAACATGGCTCGGGTCCATGCTGCCGCTCGAGCACGCCGAGCCGGCCGAAACCTCAAAGCCGGCGGCGTCGAGCTTGATGATGAGCTCCTCGGAGTCCATGCCGTCAATGTAGATCGATACCATGCCCGGCAGACGATCGGCCTGTACGTAGTCGCCCATGGTGGCATGAATACGCGGATGAGCCGTAAGCGTGGCGTAGAGCTTGTCGGAAAGAGCTTGCAGTGTCGTACGCTCCTGGGCCACGCGGGGCGCCAACGTGCGGGCGGCAGCGGCAAAGGCCAGCTGCGTGCGCAGGTCCTGCGTACCGGCACGACGTCCGGCTTCCTGCCCACCGCCAAAGATGCGCGGACGCAGCGGCGTGCGGCTCTTAAGGTAGAGCGCGCCGGATGCCACAGGACCGCCAATCTTGTGGGCCGCGACGGACATGGCATCGACGCCCAGCTCGGCGACATCGAGCGGAATGTGCAGATAGCCCTGGATAGCATCGGTGTGAAACAGTGCGCCCACGGTATGCGCGGCCGCGGCAAGCTCGCGGATGGGCTGCACCACGCCGGTCTCGTTGTTGGCGACCATGATGCTCACGAGCGCGACGTCGTCACCCAGTAAGTCGTTCAGCGCGTGAGGCTCAATGTAGCCAGCACGGCAGGGCTGCACCAGGTCGACGGTAAAGCCGGTGGCGCGCAGCAGCGGCAGGTTGTCCAGAATCGAATCGTGCTCGATGGCAGATACGATTACGCGATCGCGCTTACGGTCGCGCTGACGAGCGCCCTCGGCAAGACCGAGCAGCGCCAGCTGGTTGGCCTCGGTGCCGCCGTTGGTAAGGATGATCTCGGACGGGCGAACGCGTGCGCCAAAGCTGCGGGCGATTTCGCGACGGGCGACTTCCAGGCGTGCGGCGGCCTTGCGGCCAAGCGAGTGCAGCGAGTTGGGGTTGACGCCGGCAAGCTCGCTGTCGTCGTACTCACGCTGCGCAAGGCGCGCCTCGGCGCGCATGGGCGTCGAGGCGGCGTAGTCAAGATTCACGGGTATGCGGTTTTGACCTGCGGTCATAAGGGTTTATGCCTCCTGTGCAGCCTCGTTGCCCAGCTTCTGCAGCAGCGCAACCTCGGCGGCGGGATCTTCGGACTTAAATACGGCGGAGCCGGCCACCAGGACATTTGCGCCGGCCTTGACGACCTCGGCGATGTTTTTGGAAGAGATGCCGCCGTCGACCTCGATCATGGGCGACACGCCGTGGCGCTCGCACATGGCTTTGAGCTCGTGAAGCTTTGCGATGGTGCCCGGGATAAAGCTCTGGCCGCCAAAGCCCGGGTTCACGCTCATGAGCAGCACCATATCGACGACGTCGATGATGCTCTCGAGCACGCACACGGGGGTGGCGGGGTTGAGCACCACGCCGGCCTTGACGCCGCGCTGCTGCAGATGCGTGACCGTGCGGTGCAGGTGCGTGGAGGCCTCGTAGTGCACGGTGATCATGTCGGCACCGGCGTCGGCGTACCAATCGACCGTTTCGTCGGGGTTCGACACCATCAGGTGCGCGTCGACCGGTACATCGGTGGAGCGCTTGACGGCCTTGAGGATGTCAACGCCAAAGGTGAGGTTGCCGGTAAAGTGACCGTCCATAACGTCGAAGTGCACGTAGTCGGCGCCGGCGATTTTGTCGAGCTCGCCCTTGAGGTTGGCCATGTCGGCCGAAAGGACGGACGGAGCGATTTTAATGGAACCCATGGTAGAAGCCTTTCTGCGTTAGTCGGTGAGTCCGTAGAACTCTTGAGAAGGGACGCGATCGGTAAGAATCTCGAGTGCCCTATCCAAAGTAACACCGTTGTAGAGCGTTTGCTCCACGGCAAAGGTGAGCGGAATGTCTACGCCCAGTGAACGGGCGAGCTCGCTGACGCTGCGGGCCGCGACGGCGCCTTCGACAACCATATGCGTGCGCGTCTGGTACTCGTCGAGCGACACGCCGTGGGCAAACTCGTAGCCAAAGGTGCGGTTGCGCGAATGCTCCGAGGTACAGGTGGCAATGAGGTCGCCCATGCCGGCAAGTCCCATGCAGGTCATAGCTTGACCGCCGCGGGCGTGCACCAGACGGCTGATCTCGGCCAGGCCGCGCGTCATGATAAGGGCAAGCGTGTTGTCGCCTGCGCCCGAGCCGGCGGAGATGCCGCACACGATGGCGATAACATTTTTCATGGCGCCGCAAACCTCGACACCGGTCATGTCTTGCGACAGGTAGATGCGGAAGGCCGTGGACAGGAGCAGGTCCTTAAAGGTCTCCCCCACCTGCTGGTCCTCGCTGGCGATGACGGCGGCAGAAAGACCTCCGCGACAGATTTCCTCGGCATGGTTGGGGCCCGAGAGCGCCGCCACGCGCGACTCGTTGCCGATCTCACTGGCGATGACCTCGCTCATGAGCAAGCCGGACTCGGGCTCAATGCCCTTGGTGAGGCAGAGCACCGGGGTATCGGCGGCGATAAGGGGCGCGGCCTGGTGGCACACGCTGCGAAGGTGCGTCGAAGGTACGGCAAAGATGATGGCCTCGGCGCCGTCGAGCGCCTGGGTCAGATCCGTCGTGGCAACAACGTTGGTCGGCAGTTCATAGTCCACTAGGTAGCGAGGATTACGGTGCTCGGCGTTAATGCCGGAGGCCGTCTGCTCGCTGTGGGCCCACATGGTCACGCGCTCGGTTCGCGCGGCGGCAAGGCCGGCGACGGCGGTTCCCCAGGAGCCGGAGCCAATCAGCGCAACATTCATGACTCTCTCCTACTTATCGTCGGGCTCGGTGACGCGCTTGGTAAACGAGAGCTTGGACTCCTTACCGGTCATGAGCTTTTTGATGTTCGCACGATGGGCCCACACCACGGTGATGCCGATCATCGCCATGCAAAACTTAAGTCCCAGGCTGCTGTACGGAAAGACCGCGCAGGCAGCGATGGGAAGACCGATGGCAGCGGCAAGCGAGCCCACCGACACAAACTTGGTGATGGCGACGGCCACGATAAACATGCCCAGCAGCGACAGGCCAATAGGCCAGTACCAAGCGAGGATGACGCCCAGACCAACCGCGATACCCTTGCCGCCATGGAAATTGAGGTAGGGCGAGAAGATATGGCCCCACACAGCTGCCAGGCAGATGACGCCGAGCATCCAGTCGCCGGCGGCGCCGGGGGTCATGATGCTCACGGGGAAGCCATAGCCCACGCTCGCAATGAGCGGACGCGCGATAAGGACGCAGATGGCGCCCTTAAGGCAGTCGAGCAGCAGCGTGAGCGCGGCCACCTTGGGACCGGCCACACGCAGCGCGTTGGTGGTGCCGATGTTGCCGGAGCCCGCCTTGCGAATGTCGGTGTGATTGAACACGCGGCCCAGGATCAGGCCAAACGGAATCGCTCCGATAAAGAACGAGACCACGGCGCAGATGGCGGTCAGCAGAATCGGATTATGCATCCTTTTGCTCCTTCTTCCTAAAGAAGAGTCGAATGGGCGTGCCGGAAAAATCGAAGGTCGAGCGCATGCGGTTCTCCACGTAGCGCTGGTAGGTGTCGTAGACCAGGTCGCTGTGGTTGACGAAGAACGTAAACGTTGGCGGGTTGACGCCCGTCTGGGTCACGTAGTGCATGCGCAGGCGGCGCTTGCCGTCCACCACGGTATGACCGAACTCGCGCAGGTCGGTGAGAAACGTGTTGAGGCGCGAGGTGCTGATCTTTTGCGAGCGCGTCTTCTCGGCGGCGTCGACCATCGCCCAGATCTTCTCGACGCTGCGGCCGGTCAGGGCAGAGATGCGCAGGTACTGGGCCCAGGGAGCCATGACGCCCAGACGGCGGTCGATGGTCTCCATGCAGGCCTCGCGCTTACGGTCGTCGTCGAGCAGATCCCACTTGTTGAGCAGCACCACGATGGCGCAGCCGCGCTCGATGGCAAGACCCATGACCTTCTGGTCCTGCTCGGTAACGCCCACGGAGGCGTCGACGACGAGCAGCGCCACGTCGGCGCGGTCGATGGCGCGCAGGCCGCGAACCATGGAGTAGTACTCGATGTTCTCGTACACGGTGCTCTTCTTGCGAATGCCCGCGGTGTCGACCATGCGGTAGTGCTTGCCGTTGCGCTCGACGACCGTGTCGATGGCGTCGCGCGTCGTGCCGGCAATGTTGGACACGATGGAGCGGTCGGCGCCCAGGATGCGGTTGAACAGCGAAGACTTACCGGCGTTGGGGCGGCCGATGATGGCGACGTTCAGCGCGTCGGGGAACTCATCGGCGACCTCGTCCTCTTCCTCCGGAAGCAGGGCCACGATGTCGTCGAGCAGGTCGCCCGTGCCGTGGCCGTGCAGGGCCGAGAGCGGCGTGGGCTCGCCGATACCGAGCGAATAGAACTCCCAGATGCTGTCGTTCTCGCGATCGGGGTTGTCGAGCTTGTTCACCAGCAGAAAGACCGGCTTGTCGCAGCGCTTGAGCATGCGGGCGACCGACTCGTCCTCCTCGGTGACGCCGGTGCGGCCGTCGACCACAAACAGGATGACGGCGGCTTCCTCGGCGGCGGCGAGGGCCTGGTCGCGAATGGACGTGGCGAAGACGTCATCGCTCTTGAGCGGTTCGATGCCGCCCGTGTCGACGATGGTGAACTCGCGGCCGTTCCAATCGGCCGTGTGGTACGAGCGGTCGCGCGTGACGCCGCGGGACTCATGGACGATGGCGTCCGAGGTCTGGGCCAGGCGGTTAACGAGCGTGGACTTGCCCACGTTGGGGCGTCCGACGACGGCGACGATAGGTTTCATCTGCACTCCTTTAATGGGTAGGGTCAGTGGAAGTGTTAGAGTCGGCAGGCACAATGCCAAGGATGTGCTCCAGGGTATCGAGCAGCTCATGCGGCATGGTCGACACCACATGAACCTCGGCGCCGCGACTGGTAAGGCTTGCGAGTAAATCGTCACGATGATACTCGTCAAGCGTCATGCCGTCAGCGTTGAACATGAGCTTAGGCACAAAGAGCATAACCCCCGAGAGGTCCTGCGGCAGCTGTTCCAGAATGTCGCAGGCGACGATGAGGCCGGTCACGTCCACGTTGCCGCCAAAGTAGCGATTCTTGATGGCCGTGACGGTGCCGGCGAGACCATGCGGCGACTCCACAAAACGCGCCACGGTGTCGCGTGCGCTGGCGCCCGAGAGGCACAGCAGGTGCTGGCTGCGAGCGGCGATGGCCTCGCGGACGCGGGCCAGTCGCTCGGCATCGGCGGCAAGCACGTCGTCGGTCTCGTCCAGATACGATCGGATCATGCCGATGCCGTCGTAGTACTGCGGGTAACCGTCGTAAAAGTCTGCCTCGGGAGGATCGATGCCGGCGTCCAGATAGAACTCGTCGCTCATCTGGAAGGTGTGGCGGCCAAAGCGCTCATAGGCGCGGTCCTGGAACGGTCGGATCATGGCGATGGTCTCGCGCGCTAGCTCGGGCTTGTCGCTGTAGGACCAGCTAAAACGGTTCTGATGCTTGGTAAAACCGAGCGGCACGATGCCCAGGCTTGTGATTTGCTCGTGCTCCTCGCAAAAGCGCAGGGTCTTTTCCAGCTCCTCGCCGTCGTTCATGCCAGGACACAGTACGATCTGCGCGTGGATTTCGATGCCGGCGGCCATGATGGTCTCGAGCACGTCCATGCCGCGTTGGGCGTTGCGACCCATCATGCGGCGGCGGACGTCGGGGCTTACGGCATGGACCGACACGTTCATGGGGCTCATGTTGCGTTGGATGACGTTTTCAACATCTTCGTCGGTGAGGTTCGTGAGCGTGACAAAGTTGCCCTGCAAAAAGCTCAGTCGGTAGTCGTCATCGCGAATATAGAGCGTTGAGCGGCCGCCCTTGGGCAGCATGGTCATAAAACAGAACACGCAGGCGTTCACGCAGGTGCGCATGCCGTCAAAGATGGGGCCGTCGAACTCCAGGCCCCAGTCCTCGCCCGGGAAGCGGTCGAGCTCGACGGAGGTGACGGTGTTGTCGCGTGGGTCGAAAACCTCGAGGTCGACGGTATCATCGTCGGCCTCCCAAAGCCATACGATCATGTCGGTCAGCTGCTCGCCGTTGACCGTGAGCACGCGCATTCCCGGCTCGATACCCACATCCCACGCGGGCGATTCGGGACGCACGTTCTTAACGAGCGCGCCCTCACCCGGCTCGGGGTCGCGGCTGCGCCCGTAATCGGCCACCTCGGCGGCGTATGCGGGTACGGTATGGTCCATGGTTAGCGGCAAAGCTCCTTGATGCGCTCGACGGCGCGCTCGATGTGTTCTTGCGGGGTGGAGGCTCCGGCGGTGATGCCGATGTGGTGAGCGTCGGTAAACCACGCGGCCTGGAGCTCGGAAGCTTCCTCGATGTGATACGTGCGCTCGCAGGCGTCTGCGCAAATCTGAGCCAGGCGGCGGGTGTTGCCCGAGTTCTTGCCGCCCACCACGACCATGCAGTCGCAGCGGTTGGCAAGTGTGGCTGCTGCCTGTTGACGCTCACTCGTGGCGGCGCAGATGGTGTTGATCACGCGCAGCTCCTGCACACGCGGGGTGATGACTGCCACGACCTCGGCGAGGTTCTGCGCGGTCTGAGTGGTCTGCACGACGAGGCCTACCTTGCCCTTGAGCGGCAGCGCGTCCGCATCAGCGGCGCAACTCACGACCTGCGCGTCATCGCCGGCATGGCCCAGAATGCCCTCGACCTCGGGATGCCCCGGCTCGCCTACGACCACCACGCGGTAGCCCTCGTGCACCAGGCGCTCGGCTGCCATATGGACCTTCTTCACGTAGGGGCAGGTGGCGTCGACCACGTTGAGGCCGCGCGTGCGGGCAGCATCAATCACCTGTGGCACCACGCCGTGGGCGCGGATGATCACGGTGCCGGTTGCGGCGTCGTCCAGGTTCTCGGCCAGGCCAACGCCTGCCTCAGCGAGCTCGCGCACCACGATGGGGTTATGGATGAGCGGACCCAAGGTATGGACCTGAGTGCATTCCCCTGCCTGCGGCGCGGCGGCCAGCGCCATATCGAGCGCACGCTGTACGCCGTAGCAAGTGCCGGCGTGGGCGGCGATCTCGATGGTGGGCGCGGTTGCTTGGTCGGACGCAGTCGCAGCGGTGTTCGTCACGTTCTCGCTCATGGCTAGAACCTGCCCGGATGCTCGGCGCACAGCTCGTCGCGCATCTTATAGACGCGGTTCATGGCCTCGGATTCAAACCAGGCCAGGCGCTCCGTGCGCTTAAGCCCGGCCGGTGCGTCAGAAAGCGAGACGGCCTTGCCGGCGCGGATCCAGCACTTCTTGGGACGCATGAGCTTTTTGCCCGCGGGCGTGATGTCGGACCAGCCGCAGATGGCGAGCGGGTTCACAGGTGCCTTGCCCATCTGAGCGATGAGCGCAAAACCGCCGTGGACCTCGGGCTTGATCTCGCGCGAGCGGATGCGCGTGCCCTCGGGGAAGATCAGGACGTCCTCACCGCGCTGCAGCGCATGCTGGGCGGCGCGCAGGCACTTCATATCGGCAGTACCACGCTCCACGGGGATGCCGCCAACGCGGCTAAAGGCCCAGCGCACAATCTTGCTCTTGGCGAACTCGGACTTAAAGATGGGGCGAATGCGGCGGCCGCCAAAGAACAGCGCCGTCTCTACAGCCAGGAGCTCGGCCATCGAGGTGTGGTTGCAGATGACTACGCTGCCGCGGCCTTCCTGGCGCTCAAACAGCAGATCGGCGTCTTCGACCTTCCAGCGCCACATGAGCTTGGAGAAGGCCCAGAGGATTGCCATGACCACGACGACGGTGCCGCGGATGAGCGCCGGAAACTCGGCGTAGGGGGCGCTGTAATAATCCTCGGGCGTCTGCTTAAACAGGCGCATGGGCTACCTCCTTTGGTTGATGAGGTCCTCGATGATACGAACGACCTCGTCGATGGTGTGGGCGGTGGAGTCGACGTGCACGGCGTCCTCGGCGGGCACGAGCGGGGCGACCTCGCGGCTGCTGTCGAGCTTGTCGCGCTGCTTAAGGGCGTCGAGGGTCTCGTCGACCTCGGCCTCGAGCTGCTCGGACGTGAGCGGCTGGGCGTCGTTTTGGTGGCGCTGAAGCACGCGGCGGCGGGCGCGCTCGCGCGGGTCGGCGGTCAGGAAGACCTTGACCTGCGCGTTAGGGAACACGACGGTTCCGATGTCGCGACCCTCGGCCACGATATCGCGGTCCTCGGCGGCACGGCGCTGATGGATGAGCATGGCGGCGCGCACGCCCGGGTAGGCCGAGACCTTGGAGACGTTAGCGTCAACCTGCGGGGTGCGAATGGCAGCCGAGGCGTCCTGGCCGTCAATGGTCAGGCGCGTGTCCTCGCCGGTACCGTTGGTAAAGCGGATTTCGATCTGCTCGGCGAGGGCGTCGATAGCCGCCTCGTCGTCTAGATCGATGCCGCGGTCGAGCGCGGCGAAGGTGACGGCGCGATACATGGCGCCCGTGTCGAGCTTGTTAAAGCCCAGCTGGCGGGCGATCTCCTTGGCGATGGTGGACTTGCCGGAACCGGCGGGGCCGTCGATGGCAACGATCATGCAATGCTTCCTTTCGATGATTGACGTGCTGGTATGGTTCGCGGGCGTTAGGGCGCGGCGGGTTGCCTAGCCCGTGTAGCGCTCGCGGTAGGTGTTGCGCTTGGGTGCGGAGCCGTGGCTGCCGTGGTGACGCGTGCGGCTGGCGGGCGTGTCTTGGGGCTTGCCGCCGTTACGCTTGGCGCTCGCCTGCTTGGGCGGGATGCCACCGCTTTTGAGAATCTGCACCTCGCGGTTGGTGAGCTCGCGCCACGAGCCCTTGGCCACGCCCTCGAGCTCCAAGCCCGCAAAGTTGCAGCGATGCAGACGGATTACCGGATGGTGAATCTTGCTCAGCATACGCTTAACCTGATTCTTGCGTCCCTCGCGAATGATGACCTCCACGGCGGTGGTACCGGGCTTGATACCTTGCGGAGCCACGGCCTCGGCCTCGCGCGCGGTAATGACACGGCAGATTGCCGGCTGGCACAGGCCGTCGTCGAGCTCGATGCCACGGCGGAGCGGGTCTAGATCGCGGTCGGACAGACTGCCGTCCACCAGCGCCTGGTATGTCTTGTAGACGTGCTTGCTGGGGTGCAGCAGATCCTGCGACAGGTCGCCGTCGGTGGTAAAGAGCAAAAGGCCCGTGGTGTCGCGGTCCAGGCGGCCTACCGGGAAGAGCCCCGGAAAGCGGTCGCGGGGGACCAGGTCGGCCACGCAAGGGCGCTCCTGTGGATCGCTCATGGTGGTGAGGTAGCCGGTCGGCTTGTAGAGCATCAAGTACACTGCGCCCTGGTTGAGCTTGACGGGCATGCCGTCGACCTCGATGTGATCGTGGTCGACGTCGACCTTGGTGCCCAGCTCGGTCGCGACCTGGCCGTTGACGGTCACGCGGCCGGCGGTCATCAGGTCCTCCGAGCCGCGGCGGCTCGCCACGCCCGCGCGCGCCAAAAAGCGCTGCAGGCGCATGGTGTGCGGATAGACGTGCTGGGCGTCGGTTGCGGGTACTGCGTTGCCCATGGCGCGCGTCTCCCCTGCTTCGTTAGTCCTCGTCATGTAAATCCTCCGAGGTCTCGTCGACGACCAGGGTCTCCAAGTCCTCGACTGCCTCAACATCTTCAACATCGGTTTCGAGCAGTTCGCGCTCTTCGTCCAGGTCCTCGGCTTGCTCCTCGAGCGTGGACTGAATACTGCGGCCGCTCAGGCGCTCGCGGATAAACTGACGTGACTGCTCGTCGGGGGCAAACTGTTCCAGGTCGGGCAGGTCGCGGGTGGAGCGCAGACCGAACTTTTCCAAGAAGGCGTTGGTCGTGCCGTAGATGATGGCCTGACCGCGCTGGGGGTCGCGGCCGAGCTCGCGTACCAGACCCTTGTCCACGAGCGACGCGATGACGCCGTCGGAGTTGACGCCGCGGATGCCCTTGACCACCTCGCGCGTCACGGGCTGGTGGTATGCGATGACGGCCAGGGTTTCGAGCGCCGCCTGCGATAGCTTTTGCGTGTCCCAGCTCAGCACGTAGGCTTCGACCACGTCGTGGTAAGCGGGGTGCGTAAACAGGCGCCAGCCGCCGGCGACCTCGCGCAGCTGAAAGCCGCGGTTGGCCTCCTCGTACTCAACCTTGAGCTCGGCGAGCAGCGATGCGCACTCGCCGGGGGCGATATCCAGTGCGCCGGCCAGCGCGGGCGCACTCACCGGGTCGCTCGACACCAGCAGCAGCGCCTCGAGGGCACCTTTGAGGCTGTTTGCCTCCAGCGTGGAAAGGGTTGACATGGTTGCGGCTCCTATTCGGTGAGCTCGGGGCCCTCGCCGGGCACGTATGCCTCGGCTCCCTCGACTCGGTTGATGCAGATGGTTCCGAAGATCTTGTCCTGGCTCAGGGTGAGCGAGCCACGTTTGGCGAGCTCCAGCATGGCCAGGAAGGTGACGACGAGCTGCTCGGTGGTGGCGTCGCCGTCCAGTAGCTCGCGGAAGGTGCAGGTTTGGTGCGCCATGGTAAAACGGTCGACTGAGGCTACGGTCAGGTCGAGCGGCACGCGATGCGGCGACACGTGCTCGGCCTCCAGCAGGAAGGTCTGGCGCTTGCCGTCCAAGTCGGCGCAGATGACGGCGAGACCGCGCAGGGTGATGCCTGCCAGGTAGTCGGGCATGAGCCCCAGGAACTCCGGGTCGGGACCGGCCACACGCGGGTGCATGCGGCTTTCGGCCTGCATGCGGGCACCGAGGGCCGCCGCCGCGCCCTTAAACTGCTTGTAGGCAATCAGGCGCTGGATCAGGACCTCGCGCAGAGCGTCGCCGTCGAGCGTGCTGAGCTCCTCGAGGTCTTCGTCGAGCTCGTCATCGTCGTCATCGGCTTTGCACGGGGTTTCCTGAGGCACCAAGGAGGCGGCCTTGATGTCCAAAAGTGTTGCCGCGACCAGCAAAAAGTCGCTCGCCACGTCCAGGTCCAGCGCCTCGATGCGCTCGGCCTCGGCAAGGTATTGCTCGGCCACCTCGCTGATGGAGATGGCGCCGATATCTACTTTTTGGCGGGTTACCAGCTGCAGCAGCAGGTCGAACGGTCCGCTGTAGACCTGCGTCGACACGCGATACGACATCTTCGACCTCCTTTGACGGCGCCTTCGCGGCGCGGTTTGGGTGCATGTTGCGACCGTTTTACACGGTCGGCCTGTAAGTTTACCTTAGATGCCGGCGATTGCGAAGTTGAGCAGCTGCTCAGCAAGCGGATACACGGTAACGTCGAAATAGCGGCCGATCACATCGACGCCGGTCCACATGGGCAGCAGGTACAGCACCAGGATGAGGATGGGCATGGCGTATTGCTGCAGGCGATAGTAGTTGGCGAGCGCCTTGCCCTTGAGAAAGGGCACGATGATCGACGAGCCATCGAGCGGAGGGATCGGGATGAGGTTAAAAAATGCGAGCGACAGGTTGACCACGATAAACGTGGCGCCGAAGTTCATGATCTGTGACGCCAGGGCAAAGGACATGCTGGTGTAAAGGCTGCCATAGGCCAGGCGCATGAGGACCGCGGCAAGACACGCGAGCGCGATGTTCGATGCGGGGCCGGCAACGCTCACCAGGACCTCGTCGCGCTTGGGGTGCTTGAGGTTGTTGAGGTAGACGGGCACGGGCTTGGCAAAGGCGAACACCGGGCCGCCGGCGGCAAGCATAAGCAGCGGCAGGAGGACGGTGCCAAACGGGTCGATATGGTTGAGCGGGTTGAGCGAGACACGACCGCGCGAACGGGCCGTCTTATCGCCGAGCGCCCAGGCCGCGGCGGCGTGCGCACTCTCGTGGATCACGATGCCAATGATGACGGCGACGGCGCTCGCGAGCAGGTTCATGATGTAGCTGCTGGACATGGCGCTCCCCTAGCGGACGCGGCGCGAGGCGCGCGTGAGCAGGTAATCGGCCACAAACAGGATGACGGCCACGATGGCGTAATCCAAGCGGAACACGCCGCCAAAGGGCGACGTGATGACACCGTAGCCGGCGATGGCGCTTGGCAGTGCGCGCGAAAGCTCAACGACAAAGCCCACGATCTGCAGTTTGGCGGTGAGGCCGCTAAAGCACAGCAGCACAGTCATCGCACTCATAAAAATGCCGCAGATGCGACAGGCGATGGCGATGATGCTCATCGCCACGGCGGCGGCCTTACGAGAGTTCACGCGCGGTCTCCTCTTCGATCTGGGTGGAAAGCTCCAGCCATTCATCCTCGAGCTTGGGAAGCTCTTGCTTAAGGCCGTTATATTCCCCCAGTGCAGCGTTGAACTTGTCTTGATCGGCATAAAGCTCTTCGCTGGCCATCAATTCCATAAGCTCGTCATAGCGGGCGCGTTTTTTATCGAGCTCAGCCTCGATCTTCTTGAGCTGGTTGCGCACGCCCTTGAGCTTTTTGTTGAGCGCAGCGCGGGCCTGGGCCTCGGCGCGCTTTTGCTCCTTGGTCTTTTTGCCTTCGGCCGGTTTAGGCGCCGCGGCGGGGATGTCGGTCTGGGCGGCGCTGGTTTTGGTGGACTTGACCGCGGTAGGCGCGCTCCCCCCTGCCGCCTCGGCGGCGGCGCGGGCCGCGAGGTCCTCGCGCTTGTAGAGGTAGTAGTCGTAGTCGCCGTCGTAGACCGTGACCTTGCCATCGCGGATGTCGATGATGCGGTTGGCCACGGCGCGTACCAGGTGCTCGTCGTGGCTGATCAGCACGATGGTGCCGGGGAAGTTTTGCAGGGCGTTCTCGAGCATGTCTACCGAGTCGATGTCCAGGTGGTTGGTGGGCTCGTCCAGGCACAAGAGCGCCTCGGGGGCCACGAGCATCTTGGCCAGGGCCAGGCGCGCCTTTTCACCACCGGAGAGGACGCGAACCTGCTTCTCGATGGAATCGTTGTCGCTAAACAGGAAGGCGCCCAGCAGGCTGCGCTGCTGCGGCACGGTCCACTTGGGCGTGACGGTGTCGATCTCTTGCAGGACGGTATTGGACTCGGTCATGCCCTCGAGCGCGTGCTGGGCGTAATAGGCCACACCCACGTTGGTGCCCAGGTCGCGCGTGCCGGTAGTGGGCGGCTCCAGGCCGGCGAGGATCTTCATGAGGGTGGACTTGCCGGCGCCGTTGGGGCCGACGAGTGCCACGTGCTCGCCGCGGTAGAGCTTGAGGTCGATGTCGCTGTAGATGTGCTTGTTGCCGTAGGACTTGGACACGCCCTCCAGGCCGACGACCATGTCGCCGGAGCGCGGCGGGTCAGGGAACTTAAAGTCGATGTGCTTGTGGCCCTCGGGCAGGATGACAAGTTCCTTTTTAATCTGCTCGATCTTACGGATGCGCTCCTGGGCCTGGGCGGCCTTGGTGGGCTTATAGCGGAATTTGTCAACGAAGACCTGCATGTGGGCGATGTCACGCTCCTGGGCGGCTCGCTTGGCGCGCATCTGTTCCAGGTTGTCCTCGCGCTGCTTGAGGTAGCTGCTGTAGTTGCCGGTGTAGGTGGTCACGCGACGGTTTTCGAGAGCGGCGACGTGGTCGACGCAGGCGTCCATGAAGGCACGGTCGTGACTGACGATGAGGACGGCGCCGTCGTAGTTGGCGATAAAGCCGCGCAGCCACTGGACGCTTTCGAGGTCCAGGTGGTTAGTAGGCTCGTCCAGAAGCAGCAGGTCGGGGTGGCGCAGGAAGAGCTTGGCAAGCGCGATGCGCATCTGCCAGCCGCCCGAGAACTCGGAGCACGGGCGCTCAAAGTCGGTGACCTTAAAGCCCAGGCCGGACAGGATCTTGCGGGCGTTGCTCTCGAGCTCGTAGCCGCCCAGGTGCTCAAAGCGGTCCTGGACTTGGCCGTACTCGTTAAGGAGTGCGTCGACGTCCTTGCCCTGCTCGGAGAGCTCCGTGATCTGGGCCTGCAGCTCGTTGGCGCGCTCGCCCATGCGGCGGATTTCCTTGGCGGCGGCCATGACCTCGGCGAGGATGGTGGTGTCCTTTTGCTCCAGGTTGGTTTCCTGCTCTAGGTAGCCTACCTGGCAGTCCTTGGCGTACTGGACCTGGCCGGCGTCGGGGCTGTCGATGCCCATGATGATTTTGAGCATGGTGGTTTTGCCGGCGCCGTTGGGGCCCACGAGCGCGAAGCGCTCGCCGGGGTTGATCTGGAAGGACGCGCCGCTAAAGAGGACGCGCGCGCCGAAGCTTTTTTCGATCTTGTCGACCAGGAGGATCATGGTGCCGCCTTTGACCTTGTGTTCCTATATGAAAAAAGGCCCCAACTTGCGTTGGAGCCTCATTCAATGCTCGGGTGGAGACGAGGGGGATCGAACCCCTGACCTCTTGACTGCCAGTCAAGCGCTCTCCCAGCTGAGCTACGCCCCCGTGCGAAGAAGTACTATAC
>DBGAXC010000040.1:0-8557 GCA_048447565.1 Collinsella aerofaciens
CCACCCCGCCCCACCACTCCACTCACCATATATTGCAAAACACCCCCAAGCATATGTTCGAAAACACAATATGTTGTGTTTTCAGCAAAGGCGTGATGCCACCTGTAGAACCACACCCGCGAACCTCAACCTTCAAGTTGACCTTGAGGCGATTTTTACGTCCCTTTACATGCCGTTCACATCGCCCCCAAACTCCCCCACCCAAGGCACGTGCGGCCCACCACCGCGACGCCAAGTGGCGAAAAATGGGACGGGCCCCAGATTGCCCATGCGCGCGCAAAAGCACGCCGTGGCAATCTGGGGCCCGTCCCCAAATACCTATAAATTTGCAGGTCAGCGATGAGTTAACGATGCGCCAGCGGGTGCGCCGCCAGATAGACCTCGGTCAGTTGCGTACGATCGACATGCGTGTAGACCTGCGTGGTCGATATATCGGCATGTCCCAAGATCTCCTGTAGCACACGGAGGTCTGCGCCGCCCGCAAGCATATGGGTGGCAAAGGAGTGACGCAGCGTATGGGGATGGAGTCCCACCAGCCCCACCTGGCGCCCATAGCGCTCACAGATGGCATGGATGCCCTGGCGTGACAGACGGCGGCCGTTCTTATTTAAAAAGACCGCCGAGGTCTCGGTTCCGCGGGCATGGGCCGCCAAGCGGGAACGCCCCTCAGTTACATAGAGCGTCAGAGCTCGCGCCGCGCTTCCCACCAGCGGTGACAGGCGTTCCTTTGAGCCCTTACCGCGAACGAGCACAAAGCCATCGTCGATATGGATATCGCCCACATCGAGCCCCACCAACTCGCTCACACGTAAACCGCATCCGTAGAGCACTTCCAAGATGGCATGGTCGCGCAAGCCCATCTCGCCCTCGGGAAAGTCTTGATCGAGCAGCGCCGAGACATCCTCCACCGATAGATACTCCGGCAAACGCTCAGCCTTTTTAGGCAGGCGCAACGCCGCCGTTGGATTTTGGGCCACAGCCCCATCGCGCACCAAAAAGGCATGCAGGCCCTTCACGGCCGCAAGCGCACGCTCCACCGAGGCATCGGAATAGCCCCCATCGCGACGGTCGGCAACAAAGCCCTCCACGACCTGACGAGTCACCTCTTCAAAAGACACAATACCCGCCCGCTCCAGATAGGCGCAGTACGTCGTCAGGTCACGACGATAGGCCGCAATCGTGTTGCGCGCCAAACCCCGCTCGACCGCGAGGTAATCGAGATACTCCCCCGCCGCCACGGCGAGCGACGAGGGAGTAGCTTCGGTATGTTCCTTATTCGCCGGCACCCTTAGTCCGTAGCGAGGTTCATGGGCGTCACCTGCAGACGGTCGACACCCTCGTGCTGGCCGATCGAAGCGCGCACGAACTCGCGGAACAGCGGCTGCGGGTTGGTCGGGCGGCTCTTGAACTCGGGATGAGCCTGGGTTGCCACATACCACGGATGCACGTCGCGCGGCAGCTCGACCATCTCGACCAGGCGCTCGTCGGGCGACAGGCCCGAGATAACCAAACCGGCGTCCTCGAGCTGGTCGCGGAAGGCGTTGTTGAACTCAAAGCGATGACGGTGACGCTCGTAGACGAGTTCCTCGCCATATGCCTCGCGAGCGAGGGTATCGGCGGCGAGCTTGCACGGATAGGCGCCCAGGCGCATGGTGCCGCCCTTCTCGGTCACGTCCTCCTGCGAGCTCATCAGATCGATGACGCTATACGGGCCATCCGGATCGAACTCGGAGGAGCTGGCGCCGGCAAGGCCGACGACGTTGCGCGCAAATTCGCACACGGCCACCTGCATACCCAGGCAAATGCCCAGATACGGAATCTTGTGCTCACGGGCAAACTCGGCCGCGAGGATCTTGCCCTCCAGGGCGCGCTTGCCAAAGCCGCCGGGGACCAGGATGCCCGAGGCGTCGCCCAGAACCTCGGAGACATTCTGCTCGTCGAGGCTCTCGCCGTCGACCAGCTGGACGTCCACATGGCGATCGTAGAAGACGCCCGCATGGTGCAGGGCCTCGATAACCGACAGGTACGCATCGGGCAGCTGCGTGTACTTGCCCACGACGGCGATCTTCACCTTGTCGGCGTGATGGTTGGCGTGGTTCTGTTTGCGCAGGAACTCGTTCCACTCGCTCATGTCGCGCTCACGCGGGTCCAGACCCAGGCGCTCGCAAACGCGCAGGTCAAAATCCTGCTCGGCAAGCAGCTGCGGAACATCGTAAATGCTCGCGCAGTCCTCGTTGGTAAAGACACAATCGGTGTCGACGTCGCAGAAGCTTGCGATCTTTCCGCGGATAGCGTCATCGATATGGTGGTCGGAGCGCAGCACGATGATATCGGGCTGGATGCCAAAGCTGCGGAGCTCCTTGACGGAATGCTGCGTGGGCTTGGTCTTGACCTCGTGGGCGGCGGCGATATAGGGAACGAGCGACACGTGGATGTAGCAGACGTTCTCGGGGCCGGCCTCCTTGCGGTACTGACGGATGGCCTCGACAAACGGTTGGGACTCGATGTCGCCGATCGTGCCGCCCAGCTCGGTGATGACTACATCGGAGCCGGTCTGCTCCTCGATGCGGCGGAACTTGTCCTTAATGGCATTGGTGACGTGAGGAATCACCTGCACGGTACCGCCCAAAAAGTCGCCGCGACGCTCGCGGGCGATCAAGCTCTTATAGATGGCGCCGGTCGTAAAGTTGGAATCGCGGGTCAGGTTCTCATCAATAAAGCGCTCGTAATGACCCAGGTCCAGGTCGGACTCGTAACCATCCTCGGTAACGAAGACCTCACCATGCTGGAAGGGGCTCATGGTACCGGGGTCGACGTTCAGATACGGATCGGCCTTCTGCATCGTTACTTTGTAGCCACGCGACTTGAGCAGACGGCCCAGCGAGGCCGCGGTGATACCCTTGCCCAGAGACGAAACCACGCCACCGGTTACGAACACATGCTTGGTCATATTGAGTTACCTGCGCTTCCCGTAGAAGTTGTTTATCCACATCTTACGGGTCTTCATTGTAATACTCGCGCCGCGGACCGTTCGCAATTTTTCTCGCGTGAGATTGCATTTCTCAATCTTGAAACAAAACGCCGCCCGGTTTCCCAGGCGGCGTCGCTATGGCAAGGGTTACATGCTGCTATCGATCAGCAACCTCGTCCTCAAGCATTTCTTGAACGAGCATGCCGGTACGGACGCCCTCAAGATACCACTCGCCACGTTCGGTGAGGCAAATGCCATTTGCAAGCTGACCGCCGTCGTCGCTATAACGCGAGACGACATCAATCATGCCTTCGGAATCCAAGCGATCGATTGCGGCGCGGGCACGATACGGCGAAACCCCCACGCGCTCGGCAAGCGTTTTGCGCGAGAAACCATACGGCCCGCCATTGTCTTCGGTTTGCTGGTCGATCTCCATCAACACCAGCACCTCGACACGCTTCATATCGTTGACACTCGCACGACCCTTGCCCGCCATAGCAGCCTCCTCAAACCGAGCACGAGCATCTAACGCGCCGTGCGCGACCGACACACCTCACGATGGCAGGTAATATCCATCATGCGGCATCCCGCTAAGGATGAAACAGTTACGGTTATTGTATACCGCTCAAATTGTTTCTAGGCAGGTAAACAGCTATTTTTCGCCGAAATAGGCGCTTTATTGATCAAAAAGCCGTACCGGGCGCTAACCCGATACGGCCAAAATGCAATGCAATTACCGCGGTGCTTCAAACTTAGCGATGGAAGAAACCGCGGCGCTCAAACTTGGGCTCGCAGCACACGTTGATACCCAGTTTGCGCAGTACCGTCTCGTCCGTCGGCGAGATAATCACGCTAAAGAAGGCATCGCAACCGCGCAGCTGCTCCAGGCCCGAAAGGACGCGAGCGGCCGTCTCACTCGTGGCCGAGGTGATCGACAGCGCCATAAGCGTCTCGTCGGTGTGGAGGCGCGGGTTTTTGCTGCCCAGGAAATGCGTCTTGAGCTTGCTGATGGGCTCGATCGCTTCATCGCTAATGACCTCGAGCTCAAGGTCGACGCCCGAGACATGCTTAAGTGCATTCATGATGAGCGAGCTCGCGGCGCCCAGGCGCGTGGAAGTCTTGCCGGTCACCACGGAGCCATCGGGCATGACCATGGCACCCACGGGACCACCCGTCAGCTGCTCCCTGGTGAGGGCCGCCGAGCGCGCCGGTGAGTAGTTCTTATCGATGCCGGCTTTCTTCATAATAATCTTGAGACGGTCGACTTGCTCATCGCCCACGCCGGTACGGCGCACATTTTCGACCGCGGTAAAGTAGCGGCGGACGATCTCCATCTTGGAAGCGTCGCGGCAGGCATCGTCATCGGTGATGGCAAAGCCGACCATATTGACGCCCATGTCCGTAGGGCTCTGGTAGGGGCTCTTGCCCAGGATCTTTTCCATCAGGGCACGGACTACCGGGAAGGCCTCGACGTCGCGGTTGTAGTTGACCGTGGTCTTGTTGTAGGCCTCCAAGTGGAACGAATCGATGATATTGGCGTCGTCGAGGTCAGCCGTGGCGGCCTCGTAGGCAATATTGACCGGATGCGTCAGAGGAAGATTCCAGACAGGGAAGGTCTCGAACTTGGCATAGCCGGCGGCCGTGCCATGCTTGTGCTCGTGATAGAGCTGAGACAGGCAGGTGGCAAGCTTGCCCGAGCCCGGACCGGGGGCAGTGACCACGACGAGCGGTCGGGTGGTCTCGACAAACTCGTTCTTGCCGTAGCCATCGTCGGACACGATCAGATCGACATCGTGCGGATACCCCTCGATGGGATAGTGCAGCTTGGCGGGAATACCGAGCGCGTTCAGGCGGTTGCGGAACACATCGGCAGCGGGCTGGCCGGCATACTGGGTGATGACCACAGCCGCGACGGCAAAGCCGTTGCCGCGGAACAGGTCGACCAGGCGCAGCACATCCTCGTCATAGGTAATACCGAGGTCACCACGAGCCTTGTTTTTCTCGATGTGGTTCGCGTTGATCGCGATGATAACCTCGACATCGTCGGCGATGCTCTTGAGCATGCGGAACTTGCTGTCCGGTTCAAAACCCGGCAGCACTCGGCTCGCATGATAGTCATCGAACAGCTTACCGCCAAACTCCAAATAGAGCTTGCCACCAAACTGCGAGATGCGCTCCTTAATGTGAGCAGCCTGCAGCTCGATATACTTCGCGTTGTCGAAACCCTGGCGCATGTATGGCTCCCGTCCCGTTTCCAATTAATGTTCTAGGCGATTATAACGGAGCCCGCCCTCCCCGATACCCAGACCATCAACAGGCACCAACCAAACATCCGTCAAACCTCTTGTCGGACATATTTGGTGCAAACTAACCTGACCCCATTGCACCGCTCCATAACACCAACAATGGCAGCGCCGCAGGTGGAGCAAAAGTCAGCGAAAGCCCGCCAGAGCGAGCAAGGTGACGTGAAAGAGGAGGGCATAGGCCTTTTGGCCATGCCCGACGATTGAACGTCAGATTGCCGCTCTGGCGGGCTTGCAGCGTCGAGTGGTTCCGGCGTTTGGTAAAACGCCGGAACACAAGAGCGCCCCCTCCCGCGCACGGAACGGAAGGGGGCTAAAGGTAGGAGTCTACCGGTGGGTTTACCCCGCCGGACAGACGATGACCAGGTGATCCTCTACAGGATCGTCAAGGTTTCCGTGGGGTACCCGTTGGGTACTTAGATCAACACGCAGGCGACGGTCAGGATGATGGCGCAGACGACGGAGAGCGCGACGATGAGCTTAAGGGCAAACTTGAGCCAGGTCGTCCACTCGATCTTGGCCAGGGCGAGACCGCCCATGATGGCGCCGGAGGTCGGGGTGAATAGGTTCACGACACCGATGGCGGCGGAGAAGATCATGACCATGACCTCGGGCGAGAAGCCGAGCTTAACAGCCAACGGTCCCATGATGGGCATGGAGACGGTGGCCATACCGGAGGTCGAGGGGATCAGGAAGGACAGGCCGAAGTAGACCAGGAAGCTCATGGGAGCGAAGATCACGCCGGACAGGCCAGCCAGGGCATTGGCGGCAGCGTCGAGGACGAAGACGTCGAGGCCGGTGTTAGCCATGAGGACGGAGATGCCACGGGCGAGGGCGATGACGAGAACAACGGACATCATGTCGGCAGCGCCGGTGATGAAGGTGTTAACAATCTGCTTCTCGGACAGGCCACCGATGATACCGATCAGGACGGCCATGAGGAAGAACCAGGTGGAAGCCTCGTCGAAGTACCACTGGCCAATGGGCAGGCCAGTGATCAGGGCAGACCAGCCCTGAACGATGGCGTTACCGTCGGCATCGTAGACAGCGCCAGCGTCAAAGAAGTTGGCGACGCCCTCGTTGAGGTCGGCCAGCGGGATGAAGCCGACGATCATGACGACAAAGGTAAAGGCAAAGGCGATCAGAACACCCTTCTGACGACCGGTGAGCTTGACCTCCTTGTGGACCTCGGAAGCAGCCTTGCCGTGAGCCTCTTCGGCGTCCTTGAGCTCTTGCATCGAAAGAATGGTGGAACCCTTGTCAGCCTTGACCTTCTTGGCATAGCTCATGACGAAGAAGATGGACATGGCAGTGGTAACAATCCACAGGACGGCACCGAGGCCGATGATGATGGACTGGTTGACCTCAATGCCAACGCCGGTCAGAGCGTCGACGGCAGCGCCGACGGCGAACGGGTTAACCGTGGAGCCCAGGCAGCCGCAGCCAGCGCCGAGCAGGACGGTAGCAGCGCCGACCATGGGGTCGAAGCCAGCAGCCATCATAGTAGCGGCGAGCAGGGCGTAGAAGGGAACGGTCTCCTCGCACATACCATAAGTGGTACCACCGAGGGAGAAGATGAGCATCAGCACGGGAATGAGCATGATCTCGTTACCCTTAAGCTTCTGCACCAGGACGGCGATGCCGTTGTCCAGAGCGCCGGTCTCGGTCATCATGCCGAGGAAGCCGCCCAGGATCATAACGAAGAGGCAGACGGGCAGAGCGTCAGCGAAGCCCTTAATCGGGGCGGTGCAGAAATCGCTCAGACGGGCGGCAGTAACCGCGCCGCCGGACGTGCCGGAGACGATAACGGTAATCACTGCGACAATTGCCAGCAGAGCAAGAAGAATGGTGAACGATGAAGGCATACCGCGCTTTTTCTTAGCGGTCTCAGTCATAGTTCTCATCCCCCCTTCATAAATCATTTAACTTTCTCGTGCGAAGCGGATCTTCCGTGCCGTGCCCACCGCCCGACGCGAGATATTTACCAGACACAGCCGCTCGGGGTGTTCAACAATACACCCCGAGCGAGATGCTAGATGCTCTTACTTGAGCGTGGCGTACATGACAGCCTTAATGGTGTGCATGCGGTTCTCGGCCTCGTCGAAGACCTTGGAAGCGGGGCTCTCGAAGACCTCGTCGGTGACCTCCTGCTCGGTGATGCCGAACTGCTCGCACTTCTCGGCGCCAATGGTGGTGTTGGTGTCGTGGAAGCTGGGCAGGCAGTGCAGGAAGATGGCGCCCGGGTTGGCCATAGCCATGACTTCGGAGGTGACACGATACGGAGTGAGCTGAGCGATGCGCTCGGCCCAGACCTCGTCGGGCTCGCCCATGGAGACCCACACGTCGGTGTAGATAACGTCGGCACCGGTGACGCCGTCCTTGACGTCGGTGGTCAGTTTGATGGTGCAGCCGTTGGCCTCGGCGATGGGCTTGCAGGCCTCGATGACGTCGTCGGCGGGCATGCACTCCTCGGGGCCGCAGGCCACGAAGTTCATGCCGAGCTTGGAGCAGACAACCATGAGGGAGCGAGCAACGTTGTTCTTGCAGTCGCCCATGAAGACGAGGGTCTTGCCCTTGATGTCGTAGTTGAAGTTCTCCTGGACGGTCAGGATGTCGGCGAGCATCTGGGTGGGATGCCACTCAGTGGTCAGGCCGTTCCACACGGGCACGCCGGACTTAGCAGCGAGCTCCTCGACGTCGTCCTGGGCAAAGCCACGGAACTCGATGCCGTCATACATGCGGCCGAGAACGCGGGCGGTGTCCTCGATGGACTCCTTCTTGCCCATCTGCGACGAACCGGGATCGAGATAGGTCACGCCCATGCCCAGGTCCATGCCGCCGACCTCGAAGGCGCAGCGGGTACGAGTGGAGGTCTTCTGGAAGAGCAGAACGATGTTCTTGCCCTCGAGATAGCGGTGCGGAACGCCAGCGCGCTTCATATCCTTGAAGTTCTTGGAGAGCTTGAGCAGGTACTCGATCTCCTCGGTGGTGAGGTCGAGAAGTTTGAGGAAGCTACGGCCGGAGAGGTTAACACCCATGGTTCGATTCCTTTCGAAGAAATGAATTACGTAAGTATTAGTGTTGCCCGTTTAACGGGCGAAGCCGGTGCGGTTGTAGGGGGACCGCACCGGAAACGGAAAGACTTAGAGGTCCTCGCGCCAGAAGGGCATGCTCATGCAGCGCGGGCCGCCGCGGCCGCGGGAGAGCTCGGCGGAGGGCACGACGAGAAGGTCCAGGCCCTCCTTGTACAGCACGTCGTTGGTGACGGTGTTGCGGGCGTAGA
>DBGAXC010000041.1:0-23029 GCA_048447565.1 Collinsella aerofaciens
CAACGGGCCCTCTCGGGGGCAGGGACGTTCGGCCGTGCGCGGGCGCCCGGTCGGCGGCCCGTTCTGGGCGCGCCTCAATCGTAGCCCGAGACGGTCCCGGGCTGACAATTTCGACTGTAATGGACGTTCTTAAATGACTAGTCGTTAAAGAACGTCCCCGATGTCTAACTAGCCGCGGAAGCGAGCTATGGGTGCGAGTGGCTGCTCGCGAAAGACCCGCTCGACGGCGGCACGGTACTCGTCGACCTTTTTGGTCTTACGTACGAGCTTGTGAACGGTAGCGGGGTCGGCGAAGGCGCATTTGGCGTAGAACCACCACTCCTTCATGCGAAAGACCGCGTTACCGCCAATCTCTTCTGCATATGCCGCAAACAGCGTGTCGTGAAAGCGCTGCAGCTCAGCAGCCGTTGCAGCAGGGCCGCCCTTGACCATGCGAGCCAGCGCGGGGTTCGCAAGCAAGCCACGCCCCAGCATCACATGGCGTGTGCCGGGATAGACCTCCACCAGCGCGTCCATGTCCTCAAGATCGAAAATGTCGCCGTTATAGGCCACGGGGAACGGCGCACGCTCCAGCGTCTCGCCATAAAACTCCTTGCGCGGCGAGCCCGTATAACGGTCCTTCTGTACGCGCGGGTGCACAATCAGCTCTGCCAACGGCATGCGGCAATACAGATCGAGCACGCGCTCGTATTCGTCGTCATTCTCCAGCCCCAGCCTGGTCTTTACCGACACCGGCAACGGCGACCGCTCGCACACATCGCTTAAGAACGCCTCGAGCTCGTCGAGATTGCGCAAGAAACCCGAGCCCTTGCCCTTGGCGACAACCGTTCCCGAAGGGCAACCCAGGTTGAGATTGACCTCGCGGTAGCCCATGTCGGCGAGCACCTGCGCCGCCCACACAAACTCGTCCGCGTTCTTGGACATCAGCTGAGGCACTACGTTGAGCCCCTGGTTATTGGCAGGATCGATCTCCTTAAACGCCTTGCCGCCAAAGCGGTTTCCCACCCGCGGCGGCGGCAAAAACGGCGTGTAATAGCAATCGAGCGCGCCGAAGCACTCCGCATGCACGCGACGGAACACATGCCCGGTAATCCCCTCCATAGGGGCCAACGATAGAATCATCTACTCTTCTCTCATATCAACGAACGTGACAAAGGGACTGGCCCTTTGTCACATTATTCGGAGCGCAGGGCTTCGACGGGGTCCTTCTTGGATGCGCTGCGGGCAGGCAGCAGGCCGGCAACGACCGTCAACAGCACCGAAATCGCGATGAGCACCAGCGCATCCTGCACGGGCAGGCTCATCAGATTGGGGACCTGTTTGGCAGCAAGCGCCCAGGCATTAACCGGAAAGCTCACGGCCACCACGACGACAATGGCAAAGACGCCGGCGATAAGCCCCTCAATAAAGGTCTCGGCATTGAATACGTTGGCCACGTTGCGCTTCGATGCGCCGATCGCGCGCAGGATGCCAATCTCCTTTTTGCGTTCCAGCACGCTGATGTAGGTGATGATGCCGATCATGATGGAGCTCACCACCAGGCTGATACTCACGAATGCGATGAGCACCAAGCTGATGGTGTTCACGATGTCGGTCACCGAACCCGTGATGATGCCCATGTAGTCGGTGTATGAGATTGCCTGTTCATCGTGGCCAGCGGCTTTGACCTGCTTGTTGTACGCGTCGATGTGATCGAGCACGCGCTCCTTGGCCTCAAAGTCGCGCGGGAAAATCTTGACCGAGATGGGGTCTGCCTCGTCCGCATAGCCCAACGTGGTCAGATTGTTGTCGTAGGTGAGCTTCGACGCCTTCGCATAGCTCATCATGAGCGAGCTCAGGTCCTCGGCGTCCATGTTGAAGTGGATGGCATGAGCAAAGGCACTCGCATCCACGCGCATGGCGCTCGCCAGGTTAGCAAAACTCGAAGACATCTGCGTCGCCATCTGGTCCATGAGCCCCGCCGCGCCTGCCTTGAGCTGAGCTGACACCGTCGCCGCAATCTGGTCGCTGATCGACTTCGTCACCTGATCCATAGCCTGTTGCAGATACGGAGCCAGCTGCTTTTGCACATAGTCGGTCATCGCCTGTTGCAGGCGCTCGGCCAGGGCATCGCCGCCGAGCGCTTTGAGCTGGGCCAGGATTTGCTGAGCTGTGTCATCATTCTCAAGATACGTCGAGAATGCGGCAGAGAGCTTTGACGCATCCTTAAGATCTTCGGGCGACAGCGCCTTAAACTGATCAGACTGCAAAAAGCCCTCAAACAGCTGGTTGGCTAGTGTTCCCACCTGCTGCATTTGCTCGGGCGTGAGTTCCAGACCGTCAAAGATACCCGAGAAATCTGGGGTTGGCGCTCTTGCCATGATGTCGCTGAAGTCGATGTCCTTGCCAACGCCCGAAAGGTCAATGTCCAGCCCCGACAGATCGATGCCAGAAAGGTCCATACCGCCGGCCGCGCCCGAGAGTGCAGACGCATCAAACGAGAACGCGCTCTTGAGCGCCGCCTCGTCCACGCTGAACATGCTGCTCAGATCCACGCCTTGTTTGGCCTCGCCTTGCAGTTCGTCGAAGGTTTTGCCCGTAAAGACATCCGTCTCGGGGTGAGCAAGCTGCTCTTGCACAATCTGCGAATTTGCGGCGCGTTCCATAAGCTGACGAGTCAGTGCATGCGTATAGGCAATGCCCGGAGACAACGCACTCGCATTGGCCGTCTCGTTAGGTCGCACCACGCCCACAATGTGCACGTCAATACCGTCGGCAACCTTGGCCGTCATAAAGTCGGCATCGTCAGACATGTCAGTCCACATGCCGGTCTCTTCGTTTTTGCGATACGCATCGGCCGGCGACAGCACCTTAAACGTGGTAGACAGCGCATCGTCGTAGGTAAAGTCGGTGCCGGTCTCGGGCGTTTCGACCCCACCGTCAGCCGTCATAGCGCTGTTTACCAGATCGTTGAGCTCATCGATGTCCAGCGCACCGATGCTATAGAGCGTGTAGTCGCCCACCGTGCCGCGGCTCGAAAGCACCATCACGGCTTCGTTGGCAGACGTGGGCCAATGACCGGCGATGACATCGTACTGGCTGTCGAGCAGACCCTGGTCGTCAATCATCTCGTTAAAGACCGAGGTTCCCATGGATTCCATGCTCACCGTTGCCGCCGAGCTCGCACCTCCGCTCATGGCCTCGGTCATGGCGTTGGGCACCAGCCGGACAGGCTTCTCATCGCCCTTGCCGGCACGATAGACAACCGGCGATACACCGTAGCCGTACTGAATGGCGTTGACCTCTTTATCGATGCCGTCGCCACCGGCATCGAGCCATGCCTTAAAGCTCGTCATGTCGTTGGACTTAACGCTCGCAAACATATCCTTTACGGCCGTGACCACAGGAATCTTATCGGTTCCCTTAGCCTTGCCGCCGGCACTGTCGTCGGACGAATCCACGTTTTCAGGCGAGTCATCATCCGCAGCCCCCTGCCCGCCCATCATGGACGACAGGTCGTAATCCTGCTTGGAAATGGTGAGTGGGTAGCTCGAGAGCGTATCCTCCTCGACCTTTTTGATGTAATTGTTCACGCCGTTGGACAGCGCCAGAATCGCCGCGATACCGATAATGCCAATCGAGCCCGCAAAGGCCGTCATGGCCGTGCGGCCCTTCTTAGTCATAAGGTTTCGGGCAGAAAGCCCCAGCGCCGTCACAAAGCTCATCGAGGTTTTGCGCGTGGGCTTAGCCTCGCGACGCGCGGCGTCAGCGACATCAAAAGGATCGGAATCGTCGGTGATCTTGCCGTCCGCCAGGTTGACGATGCGCGTGGCGTATTGGTACGCCAGCTCGGGATTGTGCGTGACCATAATAACCAGACGGTCGCGTGCCACGTCCTTAAGCAAGTCCATGACCTGCACGGACGTTGTAGAGTCCAAGGCACCGGTCGGCTCGTCTGCCAGCACGATCTCGGGGTCGTTGATCAGGGCACGGGCGATGGCCACGCGCTGCATCTGTCCGCCCGATAGCTGGCTCGGGCGCTTGTTAACATGCTCGCCCAGGCCGACTTTCTCCAACGCCTCGCGCGCACGCTGGCGGCGCTCGGCATGCCCCACGCCCTTGAGCGTGAGCGCCAGCTCCACGTTTTCCAAAATGGTCTGATGCGGAATGAGGTTATAGCTTTGGAACACAAAGCCGATGCGGTTGTTGCGGTAGGCATCCCAATCGCGATCGTGAAAGTCCTTGGTCGAAATACCGTCGATCAGCAGGTCGCCAGAATCGAAATGATCGAGCCCACCGATAACGTTGAGCATCGTAGTTTTGCCCGACCCCGAAGGTCCCAGAATGGCCACGAACTCGTTATCGCGAAAAGACAGGCTCACGCTGTCGAGCGCCACCTGCGTAAACGACTGCGTAACGTACCTTTTGCAAATACCTTTGAGCTCCAGCATGGACGGCAACCTCTCCTGCGCAGGCACATTCGCCCGCTCTCCCCCGCCGTTCGTATTCGACGCGTTTGTCCTACTCTATCCCCATTTTTTGCCGGCGCCAGTGAGGAATGTAACGAACCGCGCCAAAAAACGAACGGGACGGTGCCTAAAAGAAGAGGTCCCGAGCGGGACCTCTATATGGTGGAGTTTATCTTGAAAGGGAGCGAACTACTTCGCACAGCGACACACGATCTTCGCTATGCTTTACGCGTTTTCTACTGCTCGCTATTCGCAATCGCCTGGTCGATAAGTTTGTTGAGTGCTGCGCGCTGCTCGGCGGAGCTGATGGCTCCCACGATTGGATCCCCTACGATGTTGCCATTCTGATCGATGACATACGTCGTCGGGAACGAGAACAAATTTGACGTAAACTTACCGGCCTCGCTATCCGACTTGAACCAGATGTTCTTATATGTCACGCCCTTCTTGCTCAGCACGTCCTTGGCATCTGCAATCTCGCCCTTGTTGCCATCGAGCGTAAAGGAATTGACGCCCACGACCTGGCCGCCCTTCTCGGCAAGCTCCTGATTCAGTTTCTCAAGATCGCCCAACTCACCCACGCACGGCTTGCAAGTGGTGAACCAGAAGTTCATGACGGTAACCTTGTTCTTAGAGAACAGCTCGTCGCTGCTCACGTCGTTGCCGTCCAGGTCCTTGCCCGTAAAGCTGGGGAACTTCGTCGCCTCGCTCGAAGCATTGGCACCAGCCGTCATGCCAGCGGTCGAAGCATCGACGCTCTCGCCTGCGCTCGGCGTGCTTCCACAGCCGGGGAACTCCTTCTCCAAGCTCTCGAGCTTGTCCTCGATCTCCTTGATCTGCTGTGCACCGGCCTTGAGCGTCTTAAGCTCATCCGCCGTAAACTCATCCTTGGCGCCGTCGATGGTCTTGAGCAGAAAATCGCCGTAATTGCTGCCGTCCTCAATCATTGCCGAGTCTTTATTTGCCGCATTGAATACCTTTTCCCACAGCGCGTTATCACTCGAAAAGATCTCGTTCTCCTTCTGCATGAGCTTCGCATACAGCTCGGCGGCCTCGTCGGCATTGGCCGGCTTCTGCGCAGTGAGTTCTGCGATCTTAGGATCGGAGCCCGCAGATTCACTCGCATTGCCACCGGGTGACGAACACGCCACAAGACACAAGGCCAGCACCGGCACCATAAACAGGGCCGCAATCTTAGAAAGCTTCATGGTCATTCCTCCGTTTTGTCGAAGCTTGTTTACTTTTTATCGGCGGTCAAGGGGAGCTTTTCCGCCGACACATCCAGGCCATAGCGATAGCTGATGGCATCGACGGGACAGGCCCCGATGCACTTTCCGCACCGGATACATTCGGCATGATTGGGCGCGCGGACCACATCAACGTCCATCTGACAAACCCTTGAGCACTTGCCGCACGAGACGCATTTGCATGCATCGACCCGGATTCCCAGCAGGGATACCTTATTCATGAGCGCGTAGAATGCGCCGAGCGGGCAAATCCATTTGCAGAAGGGGCGGTAGAACAAAACACTCAGCACTACCACGGCAATGAGAACGACAAGTTTCCAAGTAAAGAGATGTCCCAACGCAGATCGAATGCCGGCATTGGCAATGGCCAGCGGAATGGCGCCCTCGAGCACACCCTGTGGACAGATGTACTTGCAAAAGAACGGGTCCCCCATCCCCACATCGTTGACCACCAAGACGGGCAGCAGCACCACGGCAAACAGCAGCACGACGTATTTGATGTACGTAAGCGCCTTGAGCTTTTTTGTCGAAAGCTTTTTGCCGGGAATCTTATGAAGCAGCTCCTGCAGCCAGCCAAACGGGCACAGAAAGCCGCATACAAAGCGTCCCAGCAGCACGCCGAGCAAAATGAGCGCACCGGTAACATAGTAAGAAAAGTTGAACCTGGATGAACCTACCACCGACTGGAACGAACCGATGGGGCACGCACCCGATGCCGCGGGGCACGAATAGCAATTAAGTCCAGGTACGCAGACTGTTTTTCCCGCGCCCTGATAGATGCCGCCTTTGGCAAAGTTTGGCAGGTGAATGTTGGTGACCAGCGTCGCCGCCGCCTGAATGAATCCGCGAAATCGGGCCAAAACATGCGACGCAGTGTTTTCTCTTTTATCCAATTCCGATACACTCCAAGCACAGCCTAATCGCTTTGGCCAGCACGGCATCCGCCTCGCCACGCATAACACCAAAGCACACCATGGCAATTCCGACGATCAACAAAGCGACCTGTACCATGGGTTTTACCGCTTTGAACAACTCGACCACTCCTTTCGTTACGCGACCATTGGACCATATCGACTATAAAATCCGTGTTAAGCGCGATTTGGAATGTGCAAGGAGACTGTTATGCGTATTTTGATCGTCGAAGACGAGCGAGCACTGTGCGATGCAATCGCGCGCAGTTTGCGAAACTTGGCGTACAGCGTCGACTGCTGTCACGATGGACAGGAGGCGCTCGACCTGCTGGGCATCGAAGCCTTTGACCTCGTGGTACTCGACCTCAATCTTCCCCATGTCGACGGCATGACCGTGCTCAGAGAACTTAGGAAAACCGATTGCGAGACCAAGGTACTGATTCTGTCCGCGCGTGGCGAAGTATCCGATAAAGTCGACGGACTCGATGCCGGCGCCAACGATTACCTCACCAAGCCGTTTCATCTGGACGAGCTTGCGGCAAGAATTCGCAGCCTTACCCTCAGACGCTTTACACAAAGCGACATAGTTTTAACCTGCGGAAAGCTCCGCTTTGACACCAAGGCGCGCATCGCTTCCGTGGACAGCGAGGCTCTATCTCTTACGCGCAAGGAAACGGGAATCTTGGAATACCTGATGCTTAATCGGGGGCGACCGGTAAGCCAAGAGGAACTTATAGAGCACGTTTGGGATAGCAGCGTGAACAGCTTTAGCAACGCGACCCGCGTTCACATCTCGTCACTCCGCAAAAAGCTACGCAGCGCTTTGGGATACGACCCGATTCGCAATCGGATTGGAGAGGGCTACGTTATGGAGGATAGCGAATGAAAAGGCTTTCCCTGCAATGGCGCATAACGATTATGACGGCACTGCTCACGTGTGCGGCATGCGTGCTGACGAACTGCCTGGTCGGCTATACGGGCATGCGCTACATGGATGCCATCGGCAGTAACATCTCGGCCTTTAACGCAACCGGCGAAGATTCGCCCCAGGCGTTCGACCCAACGAAAGCGACCCCCGATGACAAGATCACGATCGTCGTAAACGACGCACAGGAGTCTTTTGGCACGACAACCTGGTGCATCACGGCTGGAGTCACACTCCTTGGCGGCGTGCTGGCATACTTTGTGAGCGGCCGTGCGCTCAAACCGCTACGAGCTTTTGCCGCCCAGGTTGAGCGTGTGCAGCCTGACAACCTAAGCGAAATCAGACTCAGTGAAGATGTGCCCACCGAGCTACAACGATGCAGTGCCTCTTTCAACGACATGATCGCCCGTCTTGGCGAAGGGTTCTCTGCACAGCGTCAGTTTACCGGCAACGCCGCACACGAGCTGCGCACCCCGCTCGCCCTTATGCAAGCACAGATTGAACTATTCATCTCCGAGCACTCCGGTTTGCAACCCGAAACAGCCGAGCTGCTCGGCCTGCTACAAGAACAAACCGAGCGCATGTCTCGAATGACCAAGGTATTACTCGAGATGAGTGAGCTCCGCAGCGTTCCTTGCGAGGACGATGTTGAACTTGGTCCCTTGTCCGAAGAGGTCCTCACCGACCTTGAGCCACTTGCCGAGGATAAGGACGTAACCCTCGATTGCGCCGGAGACGCTTTGGCAATCGGAAGTGATACGCTCCTCTATCGGTTGGTGTTTAACCTGGTCGAAAACGCCATCCGTTACAGCCGCTCCGGCTCGACTGTCAACGTCTCCATCAGCGACAGCGACAGCCATGTGCTCCTGCGAGTCAAAGATGAGGGACCGGGAATACCCAAGCAGTACCGAGAAAGCATCTTCCAGCCGTTCTTTCGTCTAGACAAATCCCGCAGCAGGGCATACGGCGGCGCAGGACTCGGGCTAGCGCTCGTTTGGGAGATTGCAGCGCTTCACGGTGGCACGGTAGAGGTCGAAACAAGTTCCGAGAACGGGACTACCATGCTCGTAAGTCTCTCAAAGGGGGCCACCACGTGATCCGACTGTCCAGGGATCCCACTCGGCATTGCGAAACGCGTCCCAGAACTTGGACATGAGAAATGGGAGGCAGCTCGCATCCATGCCGAAGACGAAGTCCTGGCGGGGATTCAGGATGCGCAGAGGAAGCTTACGGCAGAAAACCCCGACAGAGTCGTGACCGTCGGCGGCAACTGTATGGTGTCGCTTGCCCTCTTCGATTACCTGCACGGGAAATACGAGAACGTCGGAATCGTCTGGATCTATGCGCATCCGGATGTATCCACGCTGAATGATGGCTACCCCAACGCTCACGCCATGGTACTTGGCAGCCTTTTGGGACAGGGTGCACCGCAACTCGTTTCGTGGATGCGGCATCCAGTGTTTAAGCCGAACGACGTCCTGCATGTCGAGATACAGCAGTTCCACGGCTATCAGGAAGTTTGCTTAAACAAGCATAGGTGTTGCGGTTTTAGCCGATGTCCTCATGGAGGAAAACGACATGCTGGGTCTGTCTGATTAAAGTCCAACAGTTTCCATGAGGCGCCTAGTGCGGTAAAAGCTAAAGACCCGGGAGACCCCAAACTGTCAACCATCTTTACGGGTGCAAGGGGAACGGGCAAGACGGCCCCCTCTCGCTCCTATCCGAAACGGCGCTTGAACACGGCTGGATTGCAGCGAATGTCTCCGCCATGCCCGGCATGCTCGAAGATATCATCGAGCACACAAAGGAGACCGCAGGCCGTTACCTCTCGCAGCCCCATACACGCGTGAGCGGAGTTCAAGTTGGGCGGCGGGGGCGGCTTAGCGCGCCAATATAATCAAATCGTGCACTTCCATAGTCTCTCGTCTACGTGGTGTACCGTCGTCTCCCCTTTTATTAGAGTTGGGCGATTTTCGGGCACCCGAGCTGAACTCAAATTGAACTCAACGATGCCTTATCGGTCGAGGGCTTCCTAGCGAGAATATACAGAGGCGCACATTTCGCAGGGAACCTCCCATTCGTTATCATATCGGGATGCTGTCAAGGCGGCGTCAATGCGTTCGACCTACACCTTCTCGCTTTTCGAGGCTTCGTCTGCAGGACCATCGGAATCGATACGGAATCGATCGGCGTACCATTCATCCGAAGCAATCACCTTATTGAGCATCTGGAGATGCAGGTCGACATAGTGGCAGAACGCCTTGCCGCACTCTACGAGAGACGCATTGTTTCTCTCGTTGGGCTCGGCTCCAAAATTAAACTCGACCTCATAGCCCTCCCCAGGCACACCCATGCTCGGCAGAATATCAGTGGAGAAGTGGACGAATCCAGACGTCACCTTGTATACATCTTTTACCTTTGGATCGGACTTCTCGAGTAAGTCTTGAAGTCTTCCATCGGACATCTTCTCACCCGAGAAATCTTTCAGCTTGTTCACAGGCACACCTTGAAACACCTGTTTGAGAAAGTCATCCTGGTCTTCGGCGGCGAATAACGCGAATGTCCGCAGGCAGACTCCAACCTGTGCGCGGAGAAGCTGGGCGACGCAAACAAGATTCCTCGACTCGAGCATGGAGGTGAATCCGTCTATCAGTCTCATCGCATACTCAGAGGAGGATGCCAGATATAGATCCCATTGGGTAAAGTCGCCGTTCATGAAGGGAATCACTGCATTGCGCTCGGCGACTCTCAAGGCACTCAGGCTTTGTTCTATTTTCTCAGCTTCTTGTTTGAACTGTTCGCTATCCAAAATGCCCCCAAATGCCGGCTTCTCAACAAATCAAAAAAGCAAGAGAGACAGAGGTTAGGTTCATGCTCCACTGAACCCGCGCTTCCAGTCGAGGTACTCCTCCTCGAAGATCTCCCCGGAGTCCCGTCTCTCGCGCCCCTCACGGATCTGTCCATATCAGTGTAGCCAATCCAAGCACAGCCCCACCGCACGACCCAGTCGCTTCCGGTCCTGCGTGGCCCCGTGAAGGCGGAAGGGCGTGGCTGCGGGCGGCGCGTTCCTTTCTCCTCGTACTTTTTTGGGCATGCGTCACGCCCCCCGCGCGGCGCCGAGAGCGAATCGGCGCAGGCTTGGGGCCAGTTGCGCAGAGGTTGAGGTTCGGGTTTCGCCGGCTTACGCAGCTTGGCGGGCAGAGCGCCCGGGCTCGCTGCGCCTAGGGCGCGGCGGGATCCGCGACGTCGGAGGTGTCGATGTCGCCCAGATTGGCGAGCTGGCTGATGAACGGGATATTCTCGTGTTCGTCCACCTCGACGCCGCCGAGCACGATGGTGCTGTCGCGCGTGTCGACTTGGGTTGTAAACACGGCCGGGTCGAAGCCCGAAGCGATAAAGCCAATGCCCGCGAGGACAACACCCGCGGCAACGAGCCCGCCCGCCACGGCGAGGTAGATCTTCTTCGCGCTGGTCATGATACTCACTCCTTTCTACGCCGCGAGATGCGCGGCAGCGCCGCCCTTCTCGCCCTTACCCTTCCAGAAGGGCGAGGCGGCCTTCCTCGCCCAGAGCGCCGAGAGGCGCGCAATTTGTTTTGAGGCGGCCCAAGCGCCAGCACCAACGAAGAGCGCCACGCCGACAAGGCCGAGCCCCACGCCCGCCGAGGCGAGGGCGTACGGGAAGTGGCCGATGGTGACGCCGCTTACGGCAAGCAGGAGCCCAACTACGCCCACGCCCCCGAGTGCCGCTGCGACGATCCACACGCAGAGCGCCAGCACCCAGATGCAGATATAGACCGTGACGGCCACGGCGGCGAAGGCGGCGAGCAGCGGCACCCACACCGGGGAGCCCACGATGGTCAGCACCCACAGCAGCACGGTGCTGCGCCGGAGCGTCTTCGCGATTGCGCGCGGCACGGCGGGCAGGTCGTCGAGCGTGGCCTCCGCTACCTCGCCGGGCGTGCCCATGGCGGCCACGGCCTCCTCCTCGCTCATACCGTCCTCCATGCGATCGGCGATGGCCTCCGCATAGAACGCCTTGGTCTCCTCCACCTGCTCGGCCGGCAGGCAGGCGAGCAGCTCGCCCAACCGGCCCAGAAACTCATCGCGCGTCATGGTGCGCCCCCTCAACGTATGCGTAAATCTCCCGTACGGATGGCCACTCGGCCAGGAACTCTTCGATGCGCGCTCGCCCGTCGTCCGTGATGCGGTAGTACCGGCGCAGCCGCCCGTTGTGCTCGGCGGAGCGCGCCGTGATGCACCCGGCCTTCTCCAGGCGCTTGAGCAGCGGGTAGAGCGTCGACTCCGTGAGCCCCATACTCGCCGGTACGTCCTTCACGATCTGGTAGCCGTAGGACTCCTCGCCGGAGACGGCCGCGAGCACGCAGGCCTCCAGGAAGCCGCGCTTCATCTGTGCCTCCATCCGCACACCTCCTCTCGTCATATACTATGCTATACACACTATACGATGCAAGGTATTAGACGTCAACTCCCATCGCGATGATTCTCCGGCCCCTGCGCGCTGCGAACGTGATGTCGCGGGGCAGTTGGCATTATGCATGAAACGTCAAGTTACGCTCTTTTGATCCACTTCCACTCGGCCCCATATGCCTTGTACAACGCCCCCTTCGACCTCGGGTTCAAGAGAGCCGCTAGGCTGGACGTGCCGGACGGTAAGGTCCTGGACGCCATGGTGGACTTCTCCGATGCCATGGGGGGTCATGGGTCTACGCCGATGGAGGCCCACACACGCGGCAGGGCTCGCCCGTCACCGCTGGTCGCCGGACGGTCCCCACGCCCCGCTCGCCAACGCGCAGGCGACAGCAGCAGTCCAGCGCTGGCTGGAGACGCCGGAATGCCCAGAAGATGCGTTTCCCATCGCTGCGACAGAGCTTTTTGCAGGGGTGGCAATTTTTCCGAATGCCAAGGTCAGCTAGGCTTCGGTAGCCACCTTGGGAGCATCGACAATAGACTCTTCCTTTATACGTTCGGCATAATCGTAGGCGATACCCACAAATTCCAGTCCCGAGCAACAGGAGTACAATTGCTGCATTGTTGCCACCTGATGGGAGATGGAAGATGGACTGCAATGGCTACCCATGCGTTCCCATGCCGCTGATGTGCACCGCCTTTGTGCCGGAGCAGATTGACACTGCGGTTGCAGGCATTTCCGACCCCGATTCGCACGCCATTGCCACGGCAGAAGCGCTGTACTTTCGCGGACAGGCCGCCCTCGCTGCCAAGACAGCGCGCCCCTATCTTGACGCCACCGATCCCGCGCTGCGCTATTCCGCATGCTTTATCTGCGGATACGCCAGCCTGTCGCTCAACCGTATCGCCGATGCCCGCCGGTGCCTTGCTGGCATCCTCGATACGCCGGCTGACGAGGAATCGCCCGCCGTCCACGCCACGCATATCCTGTTCGCCTCGGCCGCGAGCGTCCTGCTGCACTTGCCTTCCCCGTATTCCGCCGAAGAGTTTTATCCGCTTGCGGCGCATCTGCCCGAAGGCCTACGCCTGTTCGCCAGCTACGTGATGGCGCATGCCCTGTACCTGCGCGGCGAATATGGCCGCAGTCTGGGCATGGCGGAAAACGCCCTGATCATGAAACAGGGAAGCTATCCGATCTCGGAACTGTTCCTTCACCTGGCAGCTTCCATGGCATGCATGAGCCTCAAGGACATCGACGCCGCAAAAACGCACTTCGGAGTTGCTTGGAACATTGCGCGCCCCGACGGCCTTATCGAGCTCATCGGCGAGCACCACGGCCTTTTACAGGGGCTCATCGAGGCGTGCCTAAAAACGCAATACCCTAACGACTTCGCGCGCATCATCGAGATCACGTACCGCTTCAGCTACGGCTGGCGGCGCATCCACAACCCCGATTCGGGCGAGGACGTGGCCGACGATCTAACGACCACGGAATTCACCATGGCCATGCTCGCCTGTCGTGGGTGGACCAACGCCGAAATCGCACGCCATATGGGAGTATCGCCGGGCACTGTCAAAAACCGCCTATCCAGTGTGTATGCAAAGCTTGGCATCGGCACGCGCACCGAACTGGTCGCGCATATGTTGCGTTAGCGACCGGGCTGCCTAGCGCAGCATGCGCGCTCCGGAGCCCCGGCGCTTCGCTCGCTCAAATTGGACATTTTGGCCCTCGGACGGCACTACCGTGGCAGGATGCCTTCTCGCAAAATTGGATTATTTCCACCGATACCTGCGGGATGGGAGCCAAAGATGCTTGATCGTCGTTCGTTACTTGTTGCCGGAGCGTCCTCGCTGGCGAGCATTATGTTGCCGCGCGTGCCGGGAAGCGCAAACGCCTTCATATTGCCGATCGCGCCCACCGAAGCCTATGCCGACGAAAAAGACCCCTTCAGGGTGCTCGTTCTCTCGCGCACCATGTTTGGTGTGGTCGTGGTCGACGTCGCCAACAAGAATACGCCCATCACGGGTGCCCAGGTCACGCTCACATCGCGCTATGCCGCAGGCAAGCAGCTCACCGCCACTACCGATGAAGAAGGCACGGCCATCTTTGAGGTCGCGCCGCTTTCGGAAGGCTACGTGGACGAGGCAACGCTTCTCGACGCGTACGACTTTAACGGCGGCATCTCCATTAGCATGGCGGGCTACCGTGATGTCGAGATTCCCCTTGCGCGTATCCAGGGCGGCACCGCCATAACCGCGCCCACGCGTCCGCTTTCCGACGGCGAGCCGTACTTCCGCCAGCTCACATTCGACGAATGGGACATCCAGTACGCTGAAGCCACGTTTATGGCAATGCCAGCGGACGAAGCAGCGAACGACCAGCCCGATACGCACTCCTTTACCGTGCAGGCACATCTGCCACAGGGTGGACAGGCAACGCTGTGCATCAACAAGGTATTGCCCGCCACGGGCAGCTCAGCCGAAACCGTCACACAGATCGGCCAGATCAAGGCCAGTGCATCGGGTGCGAACAATCTGGCAACGTTCACACTCGAAGACAAGCTCCTCGATGCGGCATCGGGCCTTCTGGAAGAAGGGTGCAAGCTGCGCTTTGTCCTCGACTATCAGGGCAAAACCTACACGCTCTCCTCCCCCATGGCCGTTGTCACCGCGCCGGCCGCAAAGGCGGAATCAGGCTCGACCACCATCATTCCCACCACCATGGACCAGGAGATCACTCCGTTTGATTTCCCCGCATCGTTTCCCGGCATCGGTGGTAATAAGTTCACGTGTTGGATGCCCACATTTCCAATCCTCTTCGATTTCTCGTTTGCTGGATACGTGCTGTTTGGCGGAGGATACAAACCAGCCAGCTATATGAACGATTCGGGCAACCCTGATCCGGAATACTGGAAGAAATCGCCGCGCGAGTCGGGCGCCAAGCAGGCAAACCGCTACCTCGACGAGATGGAGGGGAAGTGGAATCAGTACAAGAGTATGAGTGCCGGTTCGGGCACCGATCCAAGAAACACCAAGCTCCTTCGCCACCATTGCACGCCGCTGTTCACGATGGATATCGCCACACAGCTGTACGGCTCGCTCGCCTACGATTGGGTGGGCAAAACCTGGGGTAACAACAACGACCCCGCATACGGCAATATTAAGGCCCTCTTCCAGGTAAGAACCGACCTCAATTGGACCGAGCAGTTTACCCTAGGACCGGTGCCATTTTTCCTAAACGTCAACCCCTGGGTGCTGGCAAAACTGGCGCTCGCCGTGGGTGTCCACACGCACGGCAGCGGCGCGGCGTTTTTTAAAAACATTTCGCTCGACTATTCAAACACGTCGGGCTCGTTCACCATCCAGATCGGGCTTGCCGTCACCTTTGGCGCCGGCGTTGCAGGCGTCGCTTCGTCTGCCGTGCGCGGCGCCGCATCCCTCACGCTGTTCATTGGGTACGAGAAGGCAGATGGACACCAGCTTCCGCGACTGCGCGTAGGTGCAGACGTCGATGTCGATGTGATACTCCAGTTCGTAATGTTCAAGTGGACCACCAAGGCTTGGTCGGGGTCGTGGCCCACACTCATCGATTCGTGGAATATGTCGGTGAACAATGGCGACCAGTATGTGCTCCAGCGCTCTGAGCTCGCATTGGGTGGAGATACGCCTTATACGCTGGATGCCTGCTTCGGCTCGGCCGGCAACATTGAGGCGGGCGGCGTGCCGCAATTTATCGCATCGGCCACCATCGTCACCAACGCCGAACTGCTCGCACGCGCCGAGGTTAAGGCCACTGCCGTAAACGCCGCGCCTGTCGTGCGCGATTGGGATCAAGCGGTCACGCGCATTGAGCTCAAGGCGGATGCAGAAAGCGACGACACGGGACAGATCGAGCATTTCGTCCATGCACTGATAGAGAACGACGAAAACGCCGCGCCGATGTATGAGTACACCTACATCGGTCAGGCAACGAACACCGTTGCCGACCCGAACGCCGATTCTGCCGGCGTGTCGGAGGACGAGCGTGGCGGCATCAAGCCCTCGAGCGACAACGTGCTGTTTGCTGGCGTGCTCAGCGAAGCCCACATGAAGCTGGCAATGATTGCCGGCGTAGAATGCCTGTTCCGTATCGCCTCGGTGCGCTACGGCGACAATGGTCGCTCGCGCCTGGTGGTACACACAAAGGCAAACGGAACGTGGTCCGCTCCCACGCCTGTGGACTTTCCCCTTGGGTTTGGCGAGGAAGACGTGGAGCGCGACGGCATATACGATTACGACTTCGACGTAGTGGAATATACGGACGGAAGAGGAAACCAGGACGCCTACGTGCTGTTGGTCTCGGGCGAGCGCCCCGACGGCGACAGCACCCTTTTCGATACGGCAAGCACAGCCGGCATACTGTCCGTTGTGCGCCTGCGCATAAGCAATAGCGAAGTTCGCGTGGTATCGCACACGTCGTGGCGCAGCATCTCGCGCGGCCGCCTGCAGGAGGACGGTTACCATTGTCTGCAGTGTCCACGCATCACGGTGGGCAAGACGCTTGTCGACGGGCGTCTGTCGGGCGCCTATCTCCACCGCCGCGGAACCACGGCAGAAAAGGCGTTGGGCACCGAGGCAGAGGTCGCGCTCGAGTGCTTTACCCTGTGGTCGGACGTTTCGGGCGACAGCCTCACGTTCCGTCAGGTCCTCCGCTTTCCGCAGGCACCGTCGAGCATCGAGCTGGGCGAGCCCGAGAATATCAACGGCAAAATGGTGGTGCCCGTTGCGTACGAGACCGCAGACGGTTGCGGCTGCGCATCGTACGCCGTGATCGGCCAGTCCATTGCGGGCTGGGGCGTTATGCCACCAGACGCCACGGTACCCCGTGCGGTACCGTGGCCACAACATTCGGGCTTTTTGGCAACCGTCAACGAGCAACTGCAGCATATTACTTGGACGCGAGGCGCATCGGCGTTTGCAACGCAGCCCGTGGGTGCCGCAGGCTGTGGCCCGGCATCGTTTAGCGTAAGCAACAACGGCAGGTGCGCGCTCTATGTAGAGAACACCGATGGCAAGGTGGGACAGACCTACGACGAAGAAGGCAACCCAGTTGCAGTGATGGGCAAGCACTTCCGCATCTTCGCCAGCACCTTGTCAGGCGATCTGTTTACGGAGCCGTTCGTGATGTGCGAGCTGGACCATCCCGTCGATCAGATAACGACATTTTTGACGTCGGGGAGCATGCTCTCCGCGCTCGCCACGCACATTGTGAGCGCGGAGAAGAGCGAGGCAGAACTACACGGCATCGAAGTGCCCTTGGTGGCGTGTGCCACTCCGACGGGCGCGGTCGCTACCTCGGGCGCGGTGGTGCCCGGAGCAGCAGGCGAATCCTTCATGGTCACGGTGCGAAACGACGGCAACACCTTGCTGACCGCCGGCACGATCGATCTGTACCGAGAGGGCTCCAGCCAGCCGTTCTCCAGCGCATCCATCGGGTTCGGAGCAAACGCACGCATGGCTTCGATCTACGATCCGGAGCTTGCCGAGGATGCTTCGGCCAACGACATGGCACACGTGAAGTACGCGCTCGAGACGCTGGGCGCACGTTTTGCAACGCACCCGCTGGTAGCCGACAGCGGCAACGCCGTGCTGGCACCGGGTTGCACGGCACAGTTCCGCATGAGCTTCGCCATCCCCGAGAGTTGGAGCGACGAGGTGGGCAAACGCGTAACGCTATATGCGAAGGCGCGTAATCTGGTGGCGCTCGATCCCGTAACGCTCGAGGAAATTCGACCGGGCGCAAACTCGGCGCTGGGTGCCGAACTGCACGAGCTTCATGTGCCCGACGCGGCATGCGAACGCTCAGAAGTTCAGGTCGGCGTATGCGACAACGCGGATACGACAGGACTTCACGACGCCCCGATGACGGTCGACGGCGATGGAGGCACGAGTGGAGGTGGCTCCGGCGGAAGCAGCTCCGGTAGCGGCAGTGGCTCTGGCAGCGGCAAGGATCACGGCAATAACAAGCGCCCCGGAAAAGCGGGCGCGCTTGCGGGCACGGGCGACAGCAACGTCCCCCTGACAGCAGCCGCAGCAGCACTCGCCGCAGCCGGCGCCGGCCTTGTCGCCTACAGCGCCCGCCGCACGGCGCTCGAAAACGACACCGCCGATGAGGTCAATTCTGATAAGCCTCACTAGCTCTCAGTTACCTTTGCGAGAGACGCCGACTCGGCTCATCGAACATCAAATGGGCTGGTTCTGGATACCCAGAGCCAGCCCATTACGCATTAGATATCGTCAGTGGAGTCGAGTTCTGCCTCGAGCTTGGCACGGCGTCTTTTCGCCAACAATCCGCACGACATGTCTTCGACAGCGTATCCAACCGCAAACGCAGCAAGACACATTCGGCCGTCTTCAAACTTACTCGGACAGAGCCGACTCGGTTTTGTCCGAGTAAACGAATCTCCATCGAACTCCGAACGATTGTTCGATGGATTTCGTGTTGGTTGGAATCGTCTGTGGGCTGGGCTATGCTACCTTGACTATCTATATGACTTAAACGCAGCAAGGGAGCACCGAGAGAGCGAGTATGGCAAAAAACACCGCAAACTATGGTAACGACAGTATCCGCCAGCTCAAGGACGAGGAGCGCGTACGCCTGCGCCCTGCCGTTATCTTTGGCTCGGACGGACTCGATGGCTGTGCACACGCTGCCTTCGAGATCCTGTCCAACGCCGTTGACGAGGCGCGCCAGGGCTACGGCAAGCTCATCACCCTTACCGCCTTTCGCGATGGTTCCATTCAGGTAGAGGACAACGGCCGTGGCTGCCCGCTCGACTGGAACCCTTCCGAGAAGCGCTTTAACTGGGAGCTCGTCTTTTGCGAGCTCTACGCCGGCGGCAAGTATAACAACAACCAGGGCGGCGACTACGACTTCTCGCTCGGTACCAACGGCTTGGGCTCGTGCGCGACCCAGTACGCATCCGAGTACATGGACGTCACGGTTTGGCGCGACGGCAACAAGTACTCCCTGCACTTTAAGAAGGGCAAGGTCGTCGGTGCCAAAAAGAAGGCACTCGAGATTGAGCCCAGCGACGAGAACCGCACCGGCACCACCATCAAGTGGCGCCCCGATCTTGAGGTCTTTACCTCGATCAGCATTCCCCACGACTGGTATCGCGAGACCATGCGCCGCCAGGCCGTGGTCAACGCCAACGTGACCTTCCGCCTGCGCATTGAGGGCGACGATGGCGAGTTTACCGAAGAGGATTTTTGCTATCCCAAGGGCATCGAGGACTACGTGCTCGAGAAGGTCGGTACCGACTACCTCACCGAGCCCTTCTTTATCGAGGCCGACCGTCGCGGTCGCGACCGCGAGGACCTGCCCGACTACAACGTGAAGATTACCGCGTGCATGTGCTTCTCGCGCACCTTCATGATGCAGGAGTACTACCACAACTCATCGTGGCTCGAGAACGGCGGTTCGCCCGAGAAGGCCGCCCGCAGCGCTCTGACCAGTGCCATCGATGCTTACATTAAGCAACAGGGCAAGTACAACAAAAACGAGAGCGGCATTAAGTGGCAGGATGTCCAGGACTGTCTGGTGCTGGTGACCAACTGCTTCTCAACCCAGACGTCCTATGAAAACCAGACTAAGAAGGCCATCAACAACCGCTTTATCCAGCAGGCTATGACGGCCTTCTTTAAGGAGCGCCTCTCGACTTACCTGATCGAGAACAAAGACGCCGCCAACAAGATCATGGAGCAGGTGCTCATCAACAAGCGCTCGCGCGAGAACGCCGAGAAGACGCGTCAGAGCATCAAGACCAACCTGCAGCAGAAGACCGACATGGCCAACCGCGTGCAGAAGTTCATCGACTGCCGCTCCAAGGACAAGAGCCGCCGCGAGATCTACATCGTAGAGGGCGACTCGGCAGCAGGCGCCATCCGTACCTCGCGCGATGCCGAGTTCCAGGGCGTTATGCCCGTCCGTGGCAAAATCCTCAACTGCCTAAAGGAGGACTATCCACGCATCTTTAAGTCCGACATCATCATGGACCTCATGCGCGTGCTGGGCTGCGGCGTGGAGATCAAGGACAAGCGCATCAAAAACCTTGGTGCCTTTGACCTGGACAACCTCAACTGGAACAAGGTCATCATCTGTACGGACGCCGACGTCGACGGTTACCACATCCGCACGCTCGTGCTCACCATGCTTTACCGCCTGGTGCCCACGCTTATCGAAGAGGGTTACGTGTATATCGCCGAGTCGCCGCTCTACGAGATCAACTGCAAAGAGAAGACCTACTTTGCCTACACCGAGCTCGAGAAGAACGGCATCCTCAAGGAGATTGGCGACCAAAAGTGCTCCATCAACCGCTCCAAGGGTCTTGGTGAGAACGACCCGGACATGATGTGGCTCACCACCATGAACCCCGAGACGCGTCGCCTGATCAAGGTGGAGCCCGAGGACGTCACCAAGATGGAGACCATGTTCAATCTGTTGCTGGGCAACGACGAGGCGGGCCGCAAGCGCCATATCTCCGAGCACGGCAAGGAATACCTGGACCAGCTGGACCTGCAGTAGCAGCAAATCGATAACGACGGCCCATAAGAAGTTCAAGAGGAAATCGTGGCAAAGAAGAAGACGAAGAACCAGCCAAAGAAAAAGCAGGTCAACGCCGAGAACGTTATCGGCCTGCACTCCGAGGTCACCGACCAGCCGATCACGCAGACGCTCGAAGTCAACTACATGCCCTATGCCATGAGCGTCAACGTCTCGCGTGCGTTCCCCGAAATTGACGGCTTTAAGCCGTCGCACCGCAAGCTGCTCTACACCATGTACAAGATGGGTCTGCTCAAGGGCGAGCGCCAGAAGAGCGCCAACATCGTGGGCCAGACCATGAAGCTCAACCCGCACGGCGATGCCGCGATCTACGAGACGATGGTGCGCCTGGCGACGGGCAACGAAGCGCTGCTTGCGCCCTTCGTGGAGTCGAAGGGCAACTTTGGCAAGTACTATTCGGGCGACCTGAGCTACGCCGCCTCGCGTTACACCGAGGCCAAGCTCTCCCCCATCAGCGCCGAGATCTTCAAGGACATCGACAAGGACCCGGTCGACTTCGTCGACAGCTACGACGGCGCCATGAAGGAGCCACGCCTGCTGCCCACCACGTTCCCCAATATCCTCGTCTCAGCCAACAAGGGCATCGGTGTCGCCATGGCGTCCGACATCTGCGGCTTCAACCTCAACGAGGTCTGCACTGCCACAATGCACTACCTGCAGGACCCCGACTGCGACCTGCTCGAATACATGCCCATGCCCGACTTCTCGACCGGCGGCGAGATCATCTACCGCCGCGAGGAGATGGAAAAGATTATCGAGACCGGCCTTGGCAGCTTCCAGATCCGCTCCCGCTGGCGCTGGATTCCCGAAGAGCGCATCATCGAGGTCTACGAGATTCCCTACACCACTAAGACCGATGTCATCATCGAGCGCATCGTCAAGCTCTCCAAGGAGGGCAAGGTCAAGGAGATCGCCGACATCCGCGACGAAACCGACCTCTCGGGCTTGCGCATCGCCATCGACCTTAAGCGCGGCGTCGACCCCGACAAGCTCATGGCCAAGCTCTATCGCTTGACCACGCTGCAGGATTCGTTCTCGTGCAACTTCAACGTGTTGGTCGATGGTTACCCTCGCGTTATGGGCGTGCGTCAGATCCTGCACGAGTGGGTCAAGTGGCGTATTGAGTCCACGCGTCGCCGCATTAACTTTGACCTGGGAAAAAAGTCCGAGCGCCTGCACCTGCTGCACGGCCTCGAGGCGATCCTGCTCGACATCGACAAGGCGATCGCCATCATCCGTGGCACCAAGCTCGAGGCCGAGGTCGTGCCCAACCTTATGCGCGGCTTCGACATCGACGAGACCCAGGCCGAGTTTGTTGCCGAGCTCAAGCTCCGCAACATCAACGAGGAGTACATCCTCAACCGCACCAAGGACATTGCAAAGCTTGAGGGCGAGATTGCCGAGCTTGAGGAGATTCTCTCGAGCGAGGACAACATCAAGAAGGTCATCAGCGACGAGCTGGCCGCGGTCAACAAGAAGTACGTGATGCCGCGCCGCACGGGCAGGATCGAGCCCCACGAGGTTATCGAGGTAAGCTTGGAGCCCGAGGTCGAGGAGTACCCGGTTACCATCATGCTTTCGCGCGATGGCTACCTTAAGAAGATGACGGACCGCGTGCTCAAGAAGGCCACTACGCTCAAGTACAAAGACGGCGACAAACCCTTTATCGAGTTTCCGTCCTCCAACACCCACGAGCTGCTGGTCTTTACCAACAAGAGCCAGGTATACAAGTGCAAGGTTGCGGCGTTTGAGGACACCAAGTCGGCCCAGCTGGGCTCGTATCTGCCCACCGACCTCGAGATGGAACCCGACGAGAGCGTCATCTGGGTCATCGACCCCGAGGACTACAAGGCCGACGTGCTGTTCGTCTTTGAGAACGGCCGCGTGGTGCGCGTCGCGCTTTCTGGATACGTCACTAAAACCAACCGTAAGCGCCTCAAGAACGCCATCTACGGTGGCAGCAAGCTGCTGTATGCCCAGGTGCTCAAGGAAGATCGCGACATCGCACTGGTCTCGAGCGACTATCGTTTGATGAACTTCAACACATCGCTGCTCAAGACCAAGACGACCACCAGCACGCAGGGCGTCCAGGCCTTTACGGCCAAGAAGGGCCGCTCGGTCACCACCGTCGGCACGACCGAGGAGATTCTTGGCGCCGGCGTCTCGGCCGAGAAGTTCACCGCGCAGAGCCTCCCCTCCGCCGGTGCCCTCATGAAGGAAAACGACATGCCGAGTCTGTTCGACTAAAACAACGGTGGCCAAACCGTCATGGGTTTACAAAGCAGCGGGGCCCGGAGCGCAGCAACATCGCGCCCCGGGCCCCGCTCGCTCATATGACCCAATCCGCTGTCAAGAGCCACAATGGCCCCGCCGACCGCTTGCAATCGGTCGGCGGGGCCTGCCGTTAACCCGTCCCGGTCCGCCCCCGGCATGTCATCGACGCCTTCGGCTCAGTCTCATATC
>DBGAXC010000042.1:0-29248 GCA_048447565.1 Collinsella aerofaciens
CAACCCCGAGCACACCTTTGGTTTCGATACCCTGCAGCTTCACGTTGGCCAGGAGAGCGCCGATCCCGCATCCGACTCCCGCGCCGTGCCTATCTACCAGACCACGAGCTATGTGTTCCGCAACTCCCAGCACGCCGCCGACCGCTTTGGTCTTGCCGACGCCGGTAACATCTACGGCCGTCTGACCAACTCCACCCAGGGCGTCTTCGAGGATCGTATCGCCGCACTCGAGGGTGGCGTGGCAGGTCTCGCCGTCGCCTCCGGTGCTGCTGCCATCACCTATACCCTGCAGGCTCTTGCCCAGGCCGGTGACCACGTGGTGGCTCAGAAGACCATCTACGGTGGCTCCTACAATCTGCTGGAGCATACGCTCTCCCAGTTTGGCGTCGAGACCACCTTTGTCGATGCCCATAACCTGGAAGAGGTCGAGGGTGCCATCAAGGACAACACCACGGTCATCTATCTCGAGACGCTCGGCAACCCCAACTCCGACATCCCCAACATCGACGCCATCTCCGAGATCGCCAAGAAGCACGGTTTACCGGTTGTCGTCGACAACACCTTCGGCACCCCGTATCTGTTCCGTCCGCTGGAGCATGGTGCCAACATCGTCGTCCACTCCGCAACCAAGTTTATCGGCGGCCACGGCACCTCGCTGGGCGGCGTGATCGTCGACGGCGGTAACTTCGATTGGAAGGCGAGCGGCAAGTATGCGCAGATCGCCGAGCCCAACCCCTCCTACCATGGCGTCTCGTTTGCCGAGGCTGCCGGTCCCGCCGCCTTCGCAACCTATGTCCGCGCCATCCTGCTGCGTGACGAGGGCGCCTGCATCAGCCCGTTCAACGCTTGGATCCTGCTCCAGGGCACCGAGACTCTGTCGCTGCGCGTTGACCGTCATGTCGAGAACACCAAGAAGGTCGTTGAGTTCCTGGCTGGTGACAGCCATGTCGCCAAGGTGAACCACCCGAGCCTGTCTGAGCACCCCGATCACGAGCTCTATCAGAAGTACTTCCCCCGTGGCGGCGCCTCGATCTTTACCTTTGAGATCAAGGGTGGCCAGGAGGCCGCCTGGAAGTTCATCGATCATCTGCAGGTGTTCTCGCTGCTCGCCAACGTGGCCGACGTCAAGTCGCTCGTCGTGCACCCGGCTACCACCACGCACTCCCAGCTCTCTGCCGAGGAGCTCGCCGAGCAGAACATCACGCCCTCCACGATCCGTCTTTCCATCGGTACCGAGAACGCCGAGGATATCATTTGGGATCTGAAGCAGGCCTTCGCCGCGCTGGACGAGTAAGACGACTTGTGCAAGGACCCCTTGCGACTCGATAGGTATAACTGCATAAAATGCCTGCTCAAGGCGCCTGTGCGAACAATGGTTGCACAGGCGTCTTTTTTGCATAGAGAGGGCGCAAAAACAGGGTTTTTGACACGCTTTATGCATTCGAGTTGTGGAAAACTCCTGTTGAGAGGATGTGAGTTTTACGCAATTGACGTGCGCCTTTTGAGTAAAACCGCAGGTCGCGATTTGCTCGGGGTACTATGCAGCGCGATCGAATCACACGCAGCTCAAACGCAGCAAAAACGCACTACGGAGGTTTCCAGCTACATGAGGATCGATTCACGAAAACCGAAAGCCGCCGCCCTTTCCGCCGCTCTGATCGTGGCACTTTTGGCGGGCGCCGGTGCAACTGATGCCCACGCGGCAACACTATCCGACACGGTCGGATCCACGCCGTCCGAGGCGACGCTGGTGCAGCCCGTCGACTATCGCAGCGACGGCTTTGGCTCCATGCAGGAGTGGAACGCCTCGATGGAGGCCAAGCGCGATTCCCTTGAGATGCGTGCTCAGATCATCATGAACATGTACGGTGACTATGCCACCGATGACGAGCGCGCTGTACTGCAGGGTTGTATCGACGGTGCGGGCAGTCTTTTGACGATGGAGGAGGTCGACGCGAAGTCGACCGAGCTCGATGAGCTGCGCACTGCACTTGAGGATGCCAAGCGCGAAGCGCTCGAGGTTGCTGCCGCCGAGGCGGAGGCTGCCGAGGCCGCCCAGGCTTCGTACTACAACGCCGGTTACACTCCGTCCTACGCGTCTGCCGCGTCCTACGCGAACGGATCGGGCCTGACGCGCTCTGCGGGTGTCAATAACTACAACGGTCGCCGCGAGACCTATTACAGCAGCAATGTGCTTTATCACTATCGCACGGGCGAATGGACTCAGGATTCTGAGGGCTTCTGGCGCGATTCCGACGGCTATTACGTTGTTGCCGCGGGCGATATGGCCCAGGGCTCGACCTTTACGGGCTCCAAGGGTGATTGCAAGGTCTATGACTCCGGCTGCGCTGCCGGAACCACCGATTACTACACCGGTTGGTAATTTTTCTGCATCACGGATATTTGGCGGACGGGCGTCTTTACCGAGCTTTAGGGCAACGTAAGGACGTCCGTTCTATGTATGCGTTTGAGTTAACAGAGCCCTTACCGTGGCGGTACGCTGGGCGTATGGATGCGGGGCACACTGGTTCTTGAGAAATAAGGTCTTTCTCTTGGAGGAAGTGGTCTTGTGAATGCTCGAGATATTGCCGTTGCCGCCGTCGCGTTGATGCTTGGCTGCCTTGGTCCCACGGCCGCGCTCGTCGCGGGCATGCAGGGGACATGCGGGGCTGCTCCTATCGTGGTCGGCGCGCTGATCGCGGCCACGCTGCTGGGAAGCGCAGGCGTGGTTCTTTGCCGCGACGATGAGGACGAGGTGCCGGGGTCGCAACGCTAACTGTTGTGAGATCGGCCGCCGGTCATAGACGAAGATGAAGGCCGCCGCAGGGGAAAGGTTCCCTTGCGGCGGTTTTGCTGTTAAGGCTGTTGAATGCGGCGCGTCGGCGCTACCAGCTTTTCTCGATATCGCGGATGCGCCGATAGAGCCACTCGTTTTGCGGTGCCTGGATATCGTGTTTGGTTGCGAGGCGGCAGATGGTGCCCGCGAACTCATCAACCTCGGTTTTGCGCCTTGCGATGCGGTCTTGAGCCATCGAGGGCATACCGGCGGGGTCGATTCCCTCGATGAGGTGCACCATTTGCGTCAGGTCTGCCTCGGTCAGTTCAACGCCCTCGGCGTTGGCGACCGCAAGCGTTTCGCGCATGGCGGAAACAAAGCAGTGACGCTGCTCGGAGCCCGGCTCCGTGGCGCTTCCGTAGGTCCCGCCGTAGGCCATGCAGGTCTGGTTGATGCCGTCGTTGAGCATGAGTTTGGCCCACATGCGGTGGGCGATGTCGTCCTCGACGGTATGGGCGATGCCGCAGCGCGTATAGAGCTCGTCGATCGCGGTGATGGTTGCGGGGTTCGTGCCGGCCGCCGCGCCAAAGCGGATTTCGCCCGCATTGGTAAAGGTGAGCGCGCCGTTGAGAAACACGGCGTCCATGCCCTGACAGATACCAAGAACGGTATGCTCCCAGCCAAAGCGTTCGGCAATCTTTTGCTCGCTCGTAATGCCGTTGCACAGCGAGGCGATGAGCGTGTTGGGTCCCACGACGCGCTCCATAGTCTTGAGTGCTTGGTCGAGACCGGTGGTCTTGACTGTCAGGATGACCAGATCGGCGGGCGTCGCCTCGCTGGCACGGACGGACGTGAGATCGCAGGGCTTGCCGTTGACGGTGAGCGCGTCGTTCGCATGACGCTCAAAACGGGCATCATCCATGACGTATTCGACGGCGTCGTTGCCGAGCGCCCGGGCGATCATGCTGCCGTAGAGCAGGCCGACGCCGCCCTTGCCGATAAAGGCGACCTTGTTGATCTGCATGTGAATCATCTCCCCATGTAAAAGGCGCCCGCGTAAGGGGCGCCTGATGGATTGTATGCTGCCAGGGTGATTGGTGGGTGCGCGGGGCGGCTGTTATAAAAAAGAAACGTTTACCTGGACGCTACGCTGCAGGGCAGACCGCAAAGACATGCGCGTGGTCATGCCCGGCTCCTTTCATCGGGCTTTTTGCTGATGTTAAAGCGGTGCCGTGACGGCTCGATTTCTGCTGCGTTACGATACGTTCTCGATTGCGATTCCACGATGTTTCGGCTGCGTGACCATTGTGTTTCGCCTTGCCGGGGCGCTGATGGCGAAGGGAGGGGCCGTGCAATACCGTGTTGACCCCAAAAGTGGTAACCGAATATCCGCTCTGGGTCTGGGCTGCATGAGGTTTCCCGGTGCGCCGGGACACCCCGATGCGAAGACCGCCGACGCTATCATCTCCCGTGCGGTGGAGCAGGGGATTAACTACCTGGACACGGCCTATCTCTATCCCGGCAACGAGGCGTGCATGGGCGCTTCGCTTGAACGATTGGGGCTGCGTGACCGGGTGTTGCTGGCGACCAAGTTGCCGCATGCTTCGTGCAAGTGTGCGGAGGATTTCGACCGGTTCTTCGATGAGCAATTGCGCCGCCTGCGGACCGACCATATCGACTATTACCTCATGCACAACATTACCTCGCCCGCCCAGTGGGAACGTGTGGTGGCGTTGGGCATCGAGGACTGGATTGCGCGCCAAAAGGCTTCGGGGCGCATTCGCCAGATCGGTTTTTCGTACCACGGCAGTGCGGCGGACTTCCTCACGATGCTCGATGCGTATGTGTGGGACTTTTGCCAGATCCAGTACAACTACGCTGGAGAGCGATATCAGGCGGGAACGGCGGGGCTCATGGCCGCCGCCGAGCGAGGTCTCGCGGTGTTTGTGATGGAGCCGCTTTTGGGCGGACGCTTGGCAGGCAAATTGCCTCCGCGGGCGCGCGCTGTTCTCGATGGTGCATGCGATCGGCATTTGCATACGCCTGCCGCTTGGGGGCTCTCGTGGGTGTGGAATCATCCCCAGGTGACCATGTTGCTTTCTGGTATGACCGATACCGCGCAAGTGGACGAGAATTCGTCACTGGCAGACCTCGCGTTGCCGAATTCGATGACGGCCAACCAGCTCGACACGATTGCGCGCGTGTTGATGGAGTTTGAGAAATCGAACCGTGTGCCCTGCACGGGATGCGGCTACTGCATGCCATGTCCCAAGGGTATTAACATTCCCGGCTGCTTTGCCGCTTACAACGCGAGCTACGCGCACAGCTGGTTTACGGGGCTGTCTCAATACTTTACGGCGAGCGCGGTGCGCACGAGCGAGCCCAAGCTGGTGAGCAATTGCGTCAAGTGCGGTAAATGCGCACGTCACTGCCCGCAGCACATCGATATTCCCGAGCGTCTCGATGACGTGCGCCGACGTTTCCAGCCTGGCCCCGTAACGGCTGTGCTTAAAGCCTTCCGCACAACGCGCTCCTCATGATCCTTTTATATCTTGTGATGGAATAGTTCCTGTTTACGGCAGAATAGGGCAACAGCAGGAACTATTTCGCCGCAACTAATGGGAGACTATCGTGGGTGACCGAGGTTTACGTAATGATTCGCGTGAGGTTCGTTGGGGCATTTTGGGCGCCGGGCACATTTCTCATCGATTTGCATCGTCGCTCAAGAAGGTCGACGGGGCACGGCTGGTGGCTGCGGCCGGCCGCACTCCTGCACATGTCGAGGAATTTTGCCGAGTGTTTTCGATCGATGCTGCGCATGGCCATGCCTCGGTCGACGATAACGGCAATGCGGCTTATGACGCGCTGATTGCCGACACCGATGTCGACGCAATCTACTTGGCTCTTCCGCATGGCATGCATGCGCGTTGGGCCTGTCGCGCGCTGCGCGCCGGAAAGGCCGTGCTGTGCGAAAAGCCGGCCGTTTTGAGTGAGGAAGAGGCTCTCTCGATTGCCTCCGCCTCTCGTGAGCGCGGCGTGCTGTTTATGGAGGCGATGAAGAATCGGTTTTGTCCGATGCGCACTCGCGTGAAGGACTTGCTTGCGTCGGGTGAGCTTGGCCGTATTGTCTCGATTGAAAGCGTGCAAAAGCTCGATTACGGCGAGCCTCCTTCGGGCTATCTGCTTGATTCGTTGCAGGGCGGCTGTCTATATGACATGGGCTGCTATGCGGTCGGTTGGTTTGAGGATTTGCTCGCGGGCGCGTGCGAGGTTTCATCCCGTGAAGTTCGCTGGCGTGACGTATCAGGCGGCCGCGTCGATTGGGCCGACGAGATCCGTATGAGCGTCGGCGGTATACCCATTCATATGGTGTGCGACGGCAAAGCAACATATGAAAGCCGCTTAACGATTGCCTGTGAGCGAGGCTCGTTGGAAATCGAGCGTCTCCATCGCCCCGAGCTCGCCCATGTGAAGTATTCCGACGGTCGAGTACTCGAAATCGATGCACCATTTGAGGTTGATGATTTCTACGGCGAAATCCAGCATGCGACCCAGCTCATCCGGGCGGGGAAACTCGAGAGTCCCGTCATGCCCCTTGCCGCCACGCAGCGCTGCGCGCGCATTATCGATGCAATCCGTCTAGCCCTCTAGGACTTGGCGCTGACGCGTAGGGGATCATGACGCCGGCGCCCGTGGTGCCTGGCGGCCCACATCTCTGATGCCCCTTTTATAACTTGCGGTGGAATACGGTCTGTTTGCGCCAAAATAAGGCACCAATAGACCGTATTTCACCGCAACTGATGAGGGGGAGTTGGAGATGCTGACGATCGGATGTCATCTTTCGACGACGAAGGGCTATCGGGCAATGGGAGAGACGGCGTTGTCCATTGGCGCCAATACCTTTGCGTTCTTTACGCGCAACCCGCGCGGTGGCAAGGCAAAAGACCTTGACATGGATGACGTGGCGGCTCTGCGCGAGCTTATGGCGCAAAACGACTTTGGACCGCTGGTGGCGCATGCCCCGTATACCTATAACCCCTGCTCCGCTAAGGAGCGAGCGCGCGAGTTTGCCCTGGAGGCCATGGCCGAGGATCTGCAGCGCATGGAAGCACTGCCCGGCAACTACTACAATTTTCATCCCGGTGCGCATGTGGGGCAGGGCTCCGACGCCGGCATTCAGATGATTGTTGATACGCTGTGCCAGGTGATGTTTGAGGGCCAGCAGACGACGGTGCTGCTCGAGACCATGGCCGGCAAGGGCACCGAGGTGGGCCGCAGCTTTGAGGAGCTGGCGCTAATCATCGAGGGCGTTGCCGACAAGCGCCCCGAGCTGTCGGCCAAGTTGGGCGTTTGCCTAGATACCTGCCATGTGAATGACGCCGGCTATGACATCGTCCGCGATCTTGACGGTGTGCTTGACGAGTTCGATCGCGTGGTGGGTATCGAGCGCCTGCGCGCCGTGCACATCAATGACTCCAAGAATCCCTGCGGCGCCCATAAGGATCGCCACGAGTGCATCGGCAAGGGCTACCTGGGTAGTGAAGAGTTTGGCGGCGGTATGCAGGTTATACAGAATATTGTATCGAATGGCCGCTTGCGCGCATTGCCATTCATCTTGGAGACACCGAACGAACTTGCAGGTTATGCGGCTGAAATCAAACTGTTAAGGTCGTTGCAGCAGTAATGGCTGCCATAAAGTGGAGCGCTCCATTCACGTTATGGGTTTGTTTCAATCAGTTTTCTAATTGCAGATTCTTCCAAGCGGGTGCATAATAACCCTCAGTTTTTGCAGACCTCTGAATCACGTGGGGTCATTGGAAGGAGACTGATTATGAAGCTGAAGAAGCTTGGCGCATTTGCCGCCACGGGTGCTATGGCGCTCGCCCTCGCTCTGACGGGCTGCGGCTCGTCCAACGCCACCTCTGGTTCTGATGCCGGTTCCAGCAGCTCTGACGACGCTAAGGTCGAGAAGGTCGACGGCTCCAAGGAGTACGCGCTCGTCAAGGACGGTACGCTGACCGTCGGCACCTCTGCCGAGTACGCTCCGTTTGAGTACAAGGATGACAACGGCGATTATCAGGGCTTTGACCTTGAGCTCATCAAGGCTATCGGCGACAAGCTGGGCCTGGATGTCGAGTATGTCAACAATGACTTTGACACGCTGGTTCCGGGCGTCGCTTCGGGTGCCAAATATGACGTCTCCATCGCGGCTATCACCGACACGCCCGAGCGTGAGAAGGAAGTCACTTTCTCCGATTCCTACTACATGGACGATCAGGCTATCGTGACCAAGGTCGATAACACCGACATCACGGCCGACAACTACAGCGAGAAGCTCAACAACGCCGATGCTACCATCATCGTCCAGTCTGGCTCGACCGCCGAGTCCTTTGCCCAGGAGAACTTCCCCAAGGCCAAGATTGTCCCCTACAAGGACGCCACCGAGTGCTTCAGCGCCCTGCAGTCCGATAAGGGCGACGCCGTAGTCACCAACCGCTCTGTTGCCAGCCAGCTGACCGCCGAGCAGTTCAACACCTGCCAGACCATTAAGCAGATTAGCACCGGCGAGGAGTACGCCATCGCCATCAACCAGGGCAACACCAAGCTCAAGGACGACATCAACCAGGCCATCAAGGACCTGACCGACGACGGTACCGTTGACGCCCTCATGGCTAAGTACAATATCAAGTAAAATAGCTACTTGATTGCTCGCGGGCCCTTTCCGCTTTGGCGGAGAGGGCCTTTGCGCTTCTCTTGACGGAGAGCATTTCCGTCTCGTTTTGCCGGCAACTTCTACGATAGGAGCCACCTTGTCTCGACTGAACAAAGGGGCTGCGGAGCAGCGTTTTCCACTGCCCGCCTTGCTCCAAAAGCTAGTCTGCGTCATGGCCGTGGCGCTCGCGCTGGTGTGTGTGGGGACATATGCGCCCACGACCGCCCAGGCGCTTGAGACCGCAAAGATTACCGCTCGACCCAACACCGGTTCGGGCAGCGCTGTGGTCGGCGGTACCGAGACGCGCATTACCTGGGAGGTCCAGGCCGATGCCGATGAGGAGCTGAGCGGTCTTTCGCTGACGTTTGTCGACGGCACGACGTTTGGTACCGATGACACGCGATTGACGATGCTCTCGGGCGAGGACCTCATGGATCGTACGCCCATGAAACCCACGTGCAAGGCTGACGGCCAGACGCTCAAGATTGACTTTGGCGAGACGGCGCCTGCCGGCGGCTTTTTCCGTGTCGAGGTTTATGGTGTGACGTTTCCCGTCGAGGGCGGCGATGAGGCCTTTAGCGGCACCTATACGCTCGCTGACGGGTCGACCAAGAAGATCTCCAAGATTCCGTCGGTGGAGATCAAGGGCGTGACGGCCTTCGATAACTTCCTGGCCGATCTTAAGGAGCAGCCGTGGGTCGAGGCCTGGAACTCCAATATGTTCCTGCGCCTGTTCTTGAACCCGGTCATTTTGGTCCAGAGCCTGCCGATCGTCTTCAAGGGCTTCCTCATGTCGCTCTCGATCGTGCTTGTGGCGTTTCCGCTGGCAATTCCCTTCGGTTTCGCCCTATCGCTCATGCGCATTTCCAAGTCGCGCATCCTGCGCTGCCTTGCCGGTATCTACGTGAATATCATTCGCGGTACGCCGGCATTCCTGCAGATCTATATCGCGTTCTTCGGTCTGCCGTTGGCCGGCGTCAAGGTTGATGACTACGTGCTCGGCGTCATCGTCATGGCCATGAATTCGTCTGCCTATTTGTGTGAGATCTTCCGCGCCGGTATTCAGTCGATCCCCAAGGGCCAGAACGAGGCTGCGCGTTCGCTGGGCATGAATGCCTTCCAGACGCTGCTCTACGTTATGATTCCGCAGACGTTCCGCAATGTTTTGCCTACGCTGACCAGCGAGTTTATCTTGCTTTACAAGGATACGTCGCTGCTTGCCGCCGTGGGTGTGGTCGAGATCGTCATGAACGCCCGTACCATCGTGGCCACGACGGGCTCCATTACACCGTACGTGGTTGCCGCCCTGTTCTATCTGGTCATCACCCTGCCGCTCGCTCGCTTGGTGAGCGGTCTTGAGGCGAGGCTTTTGGGCACGGCCGAGACCAAGAAGAAGCGTCTCGCAAAGAGCGCCGGACAGGTTGTCGCGACGCCTGCCGATCACATCGCCGGTCTGTAAGGAGGTCCTATCATGAGCGAAACCAATAACTCGAACGAGGTCGTCGTCAGCATCAAGAACCTCCAGAAGGCCTTTGGCGACAACGTGGTCCTGCGCGACATAGATCTGGATGTGCACAAGGGTGAGGTCGTTGTGGTCTTGGGCCCCTCGGGCTCGGGCAAGTCGACGATGCTTCGCTGCATCAATCGTCTGGAGCATCCCACGAGCGGCTCGATTATCGTTGAGGGCGTGGATGTGTGCGCCAAGGGTGTCGACCTCAACAAAGTGCGCACGCACCTGGGCATGGTCTTTCAGCAGTTCAACCTGTTCCCGCACCTGTCGGTCAAAAAGAACGTCATGCTTGCGCAGCAAAAGGTGCTCAAGCGCAGCAAGGAAGAGGCCGAGAAGATTGCCATCGAGGAGCTGACCAAGGTCGGCCTTGCCGAGCGTATCGACTTTATGCCGAGCCAGCTCTCGGGCGGCCAGCAGCAGCGCGTTGCCATCGCCCGCGCCCTGTCGATGAACCCGCACGTCATGCTCTTTGACGAGGCCACCTCGGCGCTCGACCCTGAGCTCGTGCGCGACGTCTTGGGCGTCATGCGCGACCTGGCACACGACGGTATGACCATGATCGTCGTGACGCACGAGATGGGCTTTGCCCGCGATGTCGCCGACCGCGTCGTCTTTATGGACGGAGGCGTCATTGTGGAAGAGGGTACGCCGAGCGAGGTCTTCGACCACCCCAAGAGCGAGCGCACCAAGGCGTTCTTGGGCAATATCTCGTAGCCGGTTGATGTAACTGCCGTTACAAAAGAGCGGGGCTGGACTTGAATCCAGCCCCGCTCTTTTGTAGGGATGGGGATGCGCTTTGATGCAGGCTCTCTTGGAAGCCCTGGGTTCGTTACGCGAGCTCGGCTCCGAGGGCCTTGCAAGCGGTCTCGCCCTCGTCGTCGGGCGCGTCGTAGCAGATGGTGGAGTCCACGACGTTGACGCCGGCCTCGTCGGCGTCGGCCTTCCAGTTGTCCATCCACTCGCCCTCGGCCCACGAATAGGAGCCAAAGAGGACGACCTTCTTGTCGCCGAGAGCCTCCTTGACCTCGTCCCACATCGGCTGGAACTCATCGTACTCGAGTTCCTCGGAGCCCATGGCTGGGCAGCCGAAGGCGAAGGCATCATATTCGGTGGCCTTGTCGGCAGAGAAGTCGGCGCAGGAGATGACCTCTGCCTCGGCGCCGGCATCGGTTGCACCTTCGGCAACGAAGTTTGCCATGGCCTCGGTGTTGCCCGTGCCGCTCCAGTAGACGACGGCGATCTTGCTCATGTTGAGTCCTTTCAGTTGTGCGGCAGGTTGCCGCGGCTTCTATGTTCTATCGGGTTGCCTGGGCAAGTTGCGCCAAGCTGCAGCCCTGCTGATAGATGTAGGTAAGGTATTGCGTGCATGCACGATAGGAATCGAAGGTCGTGAGCGCCTGTTCGACGTTTGTGTATACCTTCCAGGCGCCAAAGACCTTATAGTTTTCGCCGTGCTGGACGATAAACTGATGGACATCTTCGTAGGGATAGCCCAAAAAATAGCCAATTTCGTGGGGGAACTCGCACATGCACCCCGTATCGCAGTGCCTATTTCGCGCGAGTGCGCAGACACTGCCGTCATAGGCGCTTTCTGCGGCATTGCTGCTTGCCAGCGTGATGCGCGCGGCGAGATGCACCAGGGATGCGGGCAGGTTGTGGACATCGTAACCTTCGGCGACAAGCGCCGTCGTGGCGCGGGGGTCGGAGAGGTATCGCATGAGGTCCGCAGGGCGGTACACATAGATGAGCGCTCCGCAGGGGCGCCAGACCAAAACGCTCATATGGATCCCGAGCGGCTGGAGCTCGCGGTTGCATTGGGCTATGACGGCGAGCAGGCGAGAGCGTCGCTCTTCGATTTGAGCGACGCCGAGTTTTCCGTTTTGGTTGGCGTAAACGCCGGGATAGGTAAAGAGCGAAGCCGGCTTGATACCTGCGAGTGTAGGGGAGCAGTTGCGCACGACAGCCGTTTGGTATGTTGGGATGTCAATGGTTCGAGTCACGTTGCCCCTTTCGAGCCCTCACTTGTTAGCCTAGGAAAACTTATACACGAAAGTAAGCCATGGTCAACAAAAAAGTTTGAAGCGGGAAACTAATTGACCGAACGGACATGATTTTGGGTTAAGATGGGGACACCCCATGGGGGTATCTAGATAGGGCTACTTGAAAGGGGAACGCATGAGTGACTTGCTCAACCCTGCGGATCTCATCGTGCTGGCCGTCATTGCCGTCGGCATGTTTTTTGGACTGCGTCGTATTGCCGCTTCGACACACGGGAAGAGTTGCTGCAGCGATGGCGCGAGCGGTAAGAAGGCCAAAAAGGTTGTTGTGGTGGATACCGATGCGTCACACTACCCCTATAGCGATGAGCTGCTCATCGGCGGCATGAGCTGTGACGGCTGCGCTCAGAACGTAGCCAATGCCCTTAATGCACTGGATGGCGTGTGGGCAACGGTGACGTATGCGGACCACACGGCACGCGTGCGCTCTAAGCAGCCGGTTGATCGCGGTGTCCTCGAGACGGCCGTGAAAGACGCGGGCTACTACGTCATGACGCTGTAAGCGCCGTCTTGGATGCATTTCCTTGTCTAGGCTCGTCCGCGCAGCTCGATGTCTTGGATATCGTCGAAGTCGATGGCGATATCTTTGAGCTTGAGGAGCCTGAAGGCAGGGAGTACCTCGTCAAGGATGCCGGTGCGGGAGCGATAGCCGTACGTATCGTAATAGGTGACGCGGACCAGGTCGCCACGTTTGAGACCCTCGAGCTTTTTAGAAAGCACGAGGGCTTTTTCTTCCGTGAGTTCACGTTTTGGCTCGACGGTGATTTCCTGCTTGCGCACGAGTTCGTAGTATCCCGTGAGGGCGGCAAAGGGCATAAACTGTGCGGCGCGGTTGGCGCGCACGGCACCGTTGGCTGTGAGGTTGGGGTCGGCGGCGCGGCGTCTGCCCTCGGGGTCCGCCAGGCGCTCGAAGGCGGTCGGCGGGCGCACGGGCTGTTGTTTGGGTTTAGGCACGGTGTCCTCCAACTTGGTCGTTGCGTTCGCGCGCGGTGGCGCCGGCGGTAAAGCTTAATCCCTTGACGAGCGCGTTCTTGCCGTACTTGCCTTTCACAGCCAGGACGGCGCGCGCCAGGTCGCGCTCGCGCTCATCGGCCTCGACATCGCTAAACAGATCGATAGTGGCAAATTCCTCGGGCATGAGGTTGCCAAAGCCCAGGTTGATTCGCTTGACCGGTCGTTTAGGGTCGACCGTTTGCGCCCAAAGGTCATCGAAATAGCCCATGATCTTCTTAAACGAATTGGTGCGCTCGGGCAGCTTGCGCGAGGCGTTGGAGTGTGCAAAGAGCGCGGCATAGCCACCACGCGGTTTGCCGCCATGCTCTCCCACAAAGATGCCATCGATTGCCTGCGCTTCGCGCACCAGGCGACGCCTTTCGTCATCGCACTGGACGGGCTTGGGCGCACGGGGTGCGAGCTCGGGGCCGGCGGTTGCGGTGGGTTCGATGCTCGACGTACTCGAGCGCAGGTGTCCGCATCCGTCCACATATTGTGCAGTACCGCTGGCATCAAGCCTGCGGATGTCGGCGCGCTCGCTCGCGTAGCCCACAAAGAGCGAGATGCTGTCACATACCACGTGCTTATCGACCAAGTCCAGCACGGCACTGTCGACCATCTCGCGCAAGACGGTGTAGGCCTGCTCGTAGGCATAGCCCTTCGAGAGCACCTGTCCTGTAGTGGTCGAAGTTGCTTGCGGGCGATAGGCTTGGATATCGGCGATGGTTGTCGGCTCGCGTCCGAAGGCGTGGTCGATGAGATACTCGGCATTGACGCCGAGCTCGTCGTAGAGCAGGTTCTCGTCGAGTGCGGCGACACCCATCAGGTCGTAGACGCCATACTTTTCGAGTCGTGCTGCCATGCCGGGGCCGATGCCCCAGATATCGGTGACGGGACGATGGGGCCAGATCTCTTTGCGAAAGGTCTCGTCGTCGAGTATGCCGATGCGGCTGGGTACGTGCTTGGCGGTGATATCGAGCGCTACCTTGGCCTGGAATAGGTTGGGGCCGATGCCGACCGTCGCCGTGATGCCGGTGCGCGCGAGGACCTCATCTCGCAACATGCAGGCAAAGCCTTTGGCATTGGTATGGTAGAGGTCTAGATAGGGCGTCACGTCGATAAAGCATTCGTCGATTGAATAGACGTGAATGTCTTGCGGGCTCACGTATTCCAGATAGATGCCGTAGATTTGCGCCGACACTTCCATGTAGTGCTGCATGCGCGGTACGGCTTTGATGTAGTCGATGCCGTCGGGAATCTCGAACAGACGGCAGCGGTTGTGAATACCTAAGTCCTTCATGGCCTGCGTGATAGCGAGGCAGATGGTCGTGCGTCCGCGCGATTCGTCGGCAACGACCAGGTTGGTGGTGAGCGGATCGAGCCCACGGTCGACGCACTCGACGCTGGCATAAAACGTCTTGAGGTCGATGCAGATATAGGTGTGCTGCTCGTGCGCCATCCGTGCCCTTCCATCAAACACATGTTCTTATCGAATACCTGTTCGATAATACCCGCTTGCACGGACACCGTCAAAACCTGCCCCTTTTTGGCAAGTATGGTCGCGCGGCTTCATCGGGGTTTTAACGCAGCTCTAAAGAGTGCGAAACAGCTCGGAAAACCTCGCTTCGTAGCATGAGCCTAACGATTGATACCGCCTATGCGCACGGAAGGGTTGTGGGAAAGATGGTCAATTATGGGTTTGGTATGCCGACGCGCCTTGTTGCGGATGGAGACGTGGTTCGCTGGTGCGGACGATTGGTCGCTCACTACGGTGGCACCAAGGCGCTGGTCGTGTTGGGCGGTGACAAGCATACGCGCGATGAGCTTGTCTCGGCGGCACTTGGCTCGCTTGATCGAGCCCTGCTCGAGCGCGTGCTTTTTCGCTGCGGCTCGTTTGAGGGCGACGGGGGAGACGGACTGATCGACGAAGCCGTGGCCCTGGCGACCGACGAAGGCGTGGACTTTGTCCTGGCGATTGGCGATGCCGATACTGCTGGCTTTGCGCGCGAGCTCGCGCGTCGCATGGCGGCGCTCGATGCCGGCGAAGACGGTTTTGTCCCTTATGGATGCATTCTCTCGGAGGGCAAGGTGCCTGCTGTCGTGGGCACCGGTGAGGTTCCCGTTTTTGCCATTATCGCGCCCGAACTGCTGGAGGGCATCGGGTCTCCTCTGCGTGAGTTGCTCGGTAGCGTCTGCGCCGCGGCCTAATATTTGCCATAAAAGGACGGGTTATTTTTGGTTGGTAAAGCGTTTGACCTGCCAAAATAAGCCTGTCCCTTTTTAATCGGTTGCCGTTTGGGGGCCGATTGGCAACGCTCGCTGATTGTAGTCTTGACCTGCGCTAGAATAGTGGCATCTGAATGTCCGGGCGCATGGAGGCGTGCGCCCGTATGCTGAGGAGGACTCTATGGCAACTGTTGCCGCACCTATCGATGCTACGTCGACTGCCGCTTGGAAGGCACTCGAGGCTCATCAGGAGAAGCTTGAGGCCGATGGTATCGACCTCAAGGCCTGGTTCGCTGCTGACGCCGACCGCGTGAACAAGCTGAGCTTTGACGCCGGTGACCTGCACTTCGATCTTTCGAAGAACCTGGTGACCGATGAGACCGTCAAGCTGCTGTGCGATCTTGCCCGCGAGGTGAAGCTCGAGGAGCGCCGCGACGCCATGTTCTCCGGCGAGCACATCAACACCACCGAGGACCGCGCCGTCCTGCACACCGCGCTTCGCCGTCCGGCAAGCGAGAAGGGCCAGCTCATCGTCGACGGCCAGGATGTCGTCGCCGACGTGCACGAGGTCCTCGACCGCATGTACGCCTTCGCCGAGCGCGTGCGCTCCGGTGAGTGGAAGGGCGTAACCGGCAAGAAGATCGAGCATCTGGTGTCCATCGGCATCGGTGGCTCCGATCTGGGCCCGGTCATGGCCTACGAGGCCCTGCGTCCCTATGCCGACGCCGGTATCGACTGCCGCTACATTTCCAACATCGACCCCAACGACCAGGCCGAGAAGCTCAAGGGCCTGGATCCCGAGACCACGCTCGTGATCATCGTCTCCAAGACCTTCACCACGCTCGAGACCCTCACCAACGCCCGCGAGGTCAAGACCTGGATGCTTGAACAGCTCAAGGCCCAGGGCGCCATCGACGGCTCCGATGAGCAGAACGCCGAGGCCGTGGCAAAGCACTTCGTCGCCGTCTCCACCGCACTCGAGAAGGTTGAGGCCTTCGGTATCGACCCCGCCAACGCCTTCGGTTTCTGGAACTGGGTCGGCGGCCGCTATTCCGTTGACTCCGCCGTGGGCCTGTCGCTGATCGTCGTGCTCGGCCCCGAGCGCTTCCAGCAGTTCCTCGAGGGCTTCCACGCCATCGACGAGTACTTCTGCAACACGCCGCTCGAGAACAATGCCGTCGCGCTGATGGGCCTGCTCAACGTCTGGTACGTCAACTTCTTCGGTTCCAAGAGCCACGCCGTGCTGCCGTACTGCCAGTACCTGCACCGCTTCCCGGCCTACCTGCAGCAGCTCACCATGGAGTCCAACGGCAAGCATGTCCGTTGGGACGGCAGCGCCGTGACCTCCGACACCGGTGAGATCTTCTGGGGCGAGCCCGGCACCAACGGCCAGCATGCCTTCTACCAGCTGCTGCACCAGGGCACCGTGGTGGTTCCGGCCGATTTCATCGCTTTCGCTAACACTGCCAACCCTGCGACCGACAGCGGCCAGGATGTCCACGAGCTGTTCCTGGGCAACTTCCTGGCCCAGACCAAGGCGCTCGCCTTTGGTAAGACGGCCGACGAGGTCCGCGCCGAGGGCACGCCCGAGCAGATCGTCCCTGCCCGCTGCTTTGAGGGCAACCGTCCGACGACCTCGATCTTCGGCGACACGCTGACCCCGTTCGCGCTCGGCGAGCTCATCGCCCTGTACGAGCACATCACGTTTGTCGAGGGTACGGTCTGGGGCATCGATTCCTACGACCAGTGGGGCGTCGAGTTGGGCAAGCAGCTTGCCAAGCAGATCACCCCTGCCTTCCACGACGATGCCGCCAAGGCCGAGCAGGACGCTTCGACCCAGGCGCTCATCGAGTTCTATCGCGCGCATCGCAAGTAGTCGCTGCTGTTAACGCATCGCGCCTTATAGTCAGGGGCCCGTATCCTATCGGATGCGGGCCCCTTTGCTTTGCCGTGGTCCCGGGGCGCACGGGCTTTTGGAACATCGCCGGGGCGCCGCGCGCTGCGAGAACCCTGCGCCTAGATCTCGGCCTCCGCATGGCCTCGCTGCGCCTCGGGCAGCTCCCCGTAGAGCGGATGGTCTTCGAGCCTAAAGCGCTCGACCTGTTCGGGAGTGCGACCGCGCACAAAGAGCCACGAGCGATCGATCGGCGTCGCCATGAGCGTGCTGGGCAGTGCGTCGGCGCGGTCTGAAAACACCCGGGCGCTCTCGGGATCCTGGAACGCCAGCACCAGATGCGTGTCGCAGTTGCCCATGATGGAGCGTGCGCGTGCCTCGCCATAGAGCGCATCGAGCTGATTGGTCGACTGCAATAGCAGCGTTGCCCAGATGTTGCGGCTTCGGATAATCGAGAGCACGTTGTCGATCTGGGGGATCTGCAGATTTGCGAAGTCATCGAGCATAAAGCGCACGGGCACGGGCAGGCTGCCGTCGGGCTGCCTATCGGCTTCGCGAATGAGGCCCATAAACGCCTGCGTAATAAAGAGGCCGGTCAGCGGATCGAGATTGCGGTCAATATCGCTTACGGTTACAAACAGGGCGCAGGGGGTGTGTCCCATGGAAGCGAAGTCCACCTGATGGCACTCACGATAGAGCTGTGCCGCACCGTCGAATCCCAGACACATGACCTTTTCGGCAAGGATGCCGACGATGCTCGCGTGCATGCGCTCGGCATTTTGCGTAATGGCGTAGCGCCGCCATAGCGAGAGGGCATAGCTTTGGGGGTCGGTCGTGATCAGATCGTCAAACAATCGGGCCGTGGCACCGTCCTGCAGGTGCTCGATCAGCTTGATGACCGAGCTGATCGTCTGCTCGTCGGCGGGTAGCTGTTCGGTGACGTAGGCGATAAGACACGACAGCAGGTTCGCCGCCGCATGATCCCAAAAAGGCTGGTTGTTGTCCTCGATGGGGCAGATGGCCTTTGCCACCGAGAGGATGTCCTGCTGGTTGGGCCTGCCGTCCGCCTTGCGGCGAATGTGCCTCAGGGGGTTGTAGCCGCAGCGCTCGATGCCGGGCGCAAGGGCCGGGACGGTGTTGAGGTCGGCGAAGTTGAGACATTGCACGCGGTAACCGTGGGCTGCCAACACGGGTCCCACTTCGCGACAGAGCGTGCCTTTGGTGTCGAGCACGATGTAGCTTGCGTTCATTTGCAGCAGGTTGGGCTTGAGGACGTTTCGGGTCTTGCCGGCTCCCGAGGGGCCGATCACAAGTGCGTTGTTGTTGAGTCCCGTTTGGCGGGTGTCGCAGGAAAGCGTTCGATCCTTGGCGAGGATGGTGGACGATGCGGACTCAGATGCGGCGAGGCGGCTGGCGAGGTTAGACATGGGCGACCTCCTTGGTGGTCGAGAGGATTTCGTGGGCAAAGCCGAGCTCGACGGCGCGCTCGGCCGAAAGGTAGGTGTCTTTTGCAGTGAGGGACTGGATGCGCTTGGGCGTGAGGCCGCTGCGGTCCGAGAGGATTTGCGTGAGGGTCTTGCGGGTCTGCATGAGACGCCGGCTGGTTTCCTGCAGCGCAAGTGCCGAGCCGCCTGCCCCCTGGGGGATCAGCGGGTCGTGAATCATGAGCTCTGCATGGGGCGCCATACGGCGATCGTCGCCGCCCATAAAGATCACGGCGCCCATGGACGCGGCGAATTCCAGGCAGACGGTGCGGATGGGGCACGATGCGAGGCGCATGGCGTCATAGATCGCAAGACCCGATCGCACGCTTCCGCCGGCGCTGGCGACAAATATGGTGATGGGGCGGCTGGGGTCGGTGGCATCGAGCAGGCGAATCTGCTGGCATAGGTCGTGAGCCATCGGGGTTTCGATGTTTCCCATGACGGAGAGCTCGCGACGGGCGAGCATCTCATCGTAAATGCTGGTAAGCGTGATACCTCGGGCGGATTCACGCATGGTGAGGGGGCTGATGATGGGGGAATGATTGGTGTCCATGAGGACTCCTTTCTGTTGGTTGTGTTGTGGAATAGGATTGTTGCCCGCGGAGGGGCTGGCGGGCTACAGGGTTCGTCCGAGCCTGAGATCGAGCTCGGCTGTGGGGCAGGCTGCCTGTTCGTGCGGCTCGCAAGCGCCAAGGGCTCCAAAGCGATGGAGCGTTGCGACGGGCGTGGTGTAGGCGAGCCGCAGCTGATGCTCGACAGGGGCACATCCGTCATTTTTGTAATGAGCCGCGTAGTACTGCGCGATGCTGGCGTTCATCTCGCTGCCATTGCGATGGCGCTCAAACTGGCGTCTGCAGGTCTCGATGATCTTTGCTACCGACTTGGGTGCCGTCGCGGGAACAAGGGCGAGATAGCCCTCAAATAGCTCGTTGATGCTCAGGAGGCACAGCAGATCGATCAGCGTCCTTATGGCTGCTCCCTCGGCGGAAAAGTGCGCGGTCATGCGGTTATATCGGTTGCGGTCGACGATGGCCGCATGGGGTCTTGGAGTTTTCTGCCCCGTGGTCCCGGGCTTTTGCCGCGCCTGTGTATTGAGCTCGACGTTGCAGCGCTTGAGGCCGTCCAGCGGAAGGAACAGTGCGGTGCGCAGGGTGTTCCGCTTGCTTTCGAGTTCATGACGCTCGTCGGGTTCCCATTCGAGCTTGAGTTTCGTGTCGAGCGCCGTAAGCATATGGGCTAGGCAGCCTACGGTAAGAACGCACGAATCGTTGTCGCGTTTTGGGGCATAGGGGTCTGTCAGCTTGCGAATGTCGGGGTCGCCCATGATCTTTGTGCAGCGCTTCAGCAGTTGAGGGTGGTCGGCCAAGATCGTCGTGAGCGGCAGCGACGCGTAGTTCTTGATGGTCGCGGCGGCAAAGGCGGCGTCATATTCGTTTGCATATGCTCGCTCAATTCGGGCATCCAGAATGCTTTTCTTATCGCCGTCTTCAGCGTGGTGGTTTGTCATAGCTTCTCCAATCGGTTGATGTTCGTGCTGTTTGTTGATGTGTTGGTTGTCGTGAGTGATGTGCTTGCCGTGGGTGATGTGCTGACGTTTGGGTGCTATGCGGTTTTCAATGAGCCCGTGAGGCAGTTGCTGCAGGGGCGGGATGAAACGGCCCATGCAAGGCGGAAGGCATCGTGCTCAAAATCGAGACAGCAATGTCCTGGGTGCCTCACATGTGGCAGTTACCTCATTAAGTTGTCATTGCGTTTGGGGTTGTACTTTGCCGATCTTCCTTCTCTTACACGCTAAAACTCAAACTTCATATGCTCGATCTACTTAAAACCGCAACGGCGGTCTTTTATCAACTTATATGTCGGAACGCGTCTTTGCAAGTACTTTTTTGCGTTTGTTTCAAATGGGGTGGTTTTGCAACCGTCATGCGCGCGCTGTGCGAACGTGCCCCGGCTCGGATAAGATAGTGCGCGATAAAAACGATGCAAGGAGGCATATATGGCAATCAAAGCCATCGCAATGGATATCGACGGTACGCTCACCAACGATCAAAAGGTCATCAGCCCGCGTACGCGCGAGAAGCTGCTCGCGGCGCAGGAGTCGGGAATTAAGCTCATCTTGGCTTCGGGTCGTCCCGCATGGGGGCTGCACGCCTTGGCGCAGGAGCTCGACCTTCAAAACCATGACGGTCTGCTAGTCGCTTTCAATGGCGCGCATGTGGTCGATGCTCAGACCGATGAGGTCCTTTTTGACCAGGCCATGCCGGCTGACGAGCTGCACCGTCTGATTGATCATCTGCGTAATTTTGACGTGATCCCTATGATTTCGCTCGGTCGTAATCTGCACGTCGAGGATTCGTACCATTGTATGATCACGCTGCCTGACGGCTCGCAGAAGAATATCGTCAAGTATGAGCGCGACGCGTGCGATCTTAAGATTCGCGAGGTGGAGAGCCTGCACGAGGTCGCTGACGCTTATCCCGTGGACAAGCTACTTACTGCGGGCGATCCTGCCTATCTGCAAGCGCATCACGAGGAGATGTATGCGCCCTTTAAGCAGACGCTTTCGGGCATGTTTACGGCCGACTGGTACTTTGAGTACACGGCGCCCGGTATCGACAAGGCCCGTGCGCTCGAGGGTGCCCTGCCCAAGCTTGGCATCGATGCCAGCGAGGTCGTCTCGTTTGGCGACGGCCAGAACGACAAGTCCATGATTGAGTGGGCCGGCACCGGTGTTGCCATGGGAAACGCCGTCGATGAGGTTAAGGCTGTGGCCCAGATGGTGACCGCCAATAACAACGAAGATGGTATTGCGGTGGCGCTGGATAAGCTGCTGGGTTAGAATCGCCGATTAATGCATGGTTCGGGAGCCTGCTCGCGGGCGTCCTTTTGTTAGGGAGGGTGCCGTGTCCGCATTTCCGTTCGACGCCGTTATCTTTGACATGGACGGCGTCATTGTCGATACCGAGTATTACTACCTGGGCGAGACTGCCGCGTTTGCCAAGGAGCTTGGGCTTAATCTGACTCAAGAGGAGTTGAATGGGCAGGTCGGTACCTCGCATCAGTTCTTCCTGCATATGCTGGTCGATTGGTTTGAGCGCGCTGGTAAGGGGCATTTTACTGGCGAGGAAGCGTTGGCCCGTTGGGACGAATGGGCTCATAAGCGTCCGCGCGACTATCAGGCTTTGATTAACCCAGGCGCCGTGGATACGATTCGAGAGCTGCCGCGCCGTGGCGTTCGCGTGGCGCTTGCCAGCTCGTCGCCCATGGTTAGCATCGAGGAAGTGCTCAACGCATGCGGGCTGTCGGATGCCTTTGAGTATGTGGTGAGCGGCGAGCAGTTTAAGGAGAGCAAGCCCGAGCCCGACATCTACCTGCATGCGCTGGACCTGCTGGGGCTGCCCGCGAATCGCTGCTGCTGCGTTGAGGATTCCGTTCCGGGCATTACCGCGGGTAAGCGAGCCGGCCTGACGGTCATTGCCAAGCGCGAGGAGCGCTTTGGCTTTAGCCAGGATGCCGCGGACAAGATTATCGACCAGCTGCCGGAACTGCTCACGCTTTCTTAGGATCGCGGTAGTTGCGCGTTTTTCGGGTCTGATGAGTAAATAGCTAACATTTTGGTGCGACACCTAGCATACTTTAAGCTAATGCGGGCTTAAGGGCTTGCTGAATGCCCTTGGGCCCGCTTTAGACTTAATTGTGCTGGGAGAGGGTATATGCCACCGACTGAAGGGCCAACTGACGGTAAAGCAGCGATACCGCTGTACCAACAGGTCATTGATATCATTAAAAACGAAATCAACTCCGGCGCCTACAAGGCAGGCGCGCGGATACCCAACGAATTCGAATTGGCTGAGAGCTATAAAGTTGGCCGCGTTACCGTGCGACGCGCTATTGAGGAGCTCGTCCAGCAGGGCTATCTAACGAAGCGACAGGGGAAAGGCACGTTTGTCAATGCCCCCAAGCTCAAGCGCAAGATTCGCCAGAAGGATGACGTCCAGAGTTTTTCGGACGCATGCCGCGTTAACGGAATGGAACCGGGGGCGTGTGTCATTTCGAGAAAGATACTGCCGGCGGATTCCACCGAAGCACAGTTCTTTGGTGTTCCCGTTGGAACTGACTTGATTTGCGTTGAGCGCGTGCGCACTGCCGATGGCGTCCCTGTCATGCTCGAGAACAACATATATGTTTACGAGGACAACGCCTATCTATCAACGGCACCTCTATCTAACCAATCCATTTTTGAGTTCGTGCGCAACCGGACGGGCCGCACGCCCGCGTTTACCGACCCGTGCACGCTCGAGATCGCGTGCGCGTCGCCCGAGGTCGCTCGACTGTTGGCAGTTCCCGTTGGCGAACCCTTGTTTTATATGGAAGCCTTCTTTTTCGATGAGCAGCGGCGGCCGTTTATCATCGGTCGTCAGCGGATCATTGGGTCTCGCTACGTTTTTGACATCTAGGACATTGCGAATGGAAACGCCCGGTGGATTATCTCACCGGGCGTTTCCATACCGTTCACGGCGCGAACGCAACCGTTCAACCGCGTCGCGGCAATCAGTTTGAAATTATCTTGATGATGGGAAAAGCTGCTGGTAATCTATGGAACGTCATAGAACGTTTGCCTTGCGCAGGCGTTGAAGCGAGATGTGATGCAGTCTCGAGTTCTTTGGAGGTATCTATGTCAGATACGAAGGCGAAGAAGACAAACAGACGTTTTAAGTTCAAATTACCGCATGTCTATACGATCATGTTCTTGCTGATCGTTGTCTTTGCGGTCCTGACTTGGATCGTTCCCTCTGGTCAGTATCAGCGCAAGACGATTTCGACAGCGGCGGGCGAGCGTGAAGTCGCCGTTGCTGGAACCTATGAACAGGTCGATAAGAACTACACCGATTCCGAGACCGGCGAGACCATCAATCTGGGCCAGGATATCTTTGCGGTCCTGCAAGCGCCTACTAAGGGCATCCAGGAGGCTGCCGACGTCGTTGCGTTCGTCTTATTGATTGGCGGATCGTTCGCAGTCATCACCAAGACCAACGCTTTGAATGCCGGCATGAGCCGTGTGATTAAAATGCTCAAGAACAAGGACATCCTCATCATTCCCATCACGATGACGTTGCTGTCCATTTGCGGCACTACGTTTGGTATGTCTGAGGAAGCCCTGCCGTTCTATGCCATCTTCATTCCCATCATGATGGGTATCGGGTATGACTCGATGACGGCGTTTATCATCTGCTTCCTTGGTCCTAACCTGGGATATTGTGCTTCGACCATCGACCCGTTTAATGTTTTGATCGCCCAAGGCATCATTGGTATCGAGGGCAATCCTCAGCTGTGGCTGCGCGCCGTTTCTTGGGTCATCTTCACTGCCGTCGGTATCGCATGGGCCATGCGCTATGCCATGCGTGTCAAGAAAAACCCCGAGTCGTCCATTACGTACGAGGACGACAAGCTCAAGCGTGTTGAGTTTTCCGTGACCGATGCCTCCATCGAGGAAGAGTTCACTACCCGTCAGAAGCTCGTGCTTATCGATTTTGCCTGCGGTATGGGCATTATCGTCTGGGGTCTTGTTACCCAGGGCTGGTACATGAATGAGATTTCCGCCGTGTTCCTTGGTATGGGCTTGCTTGCCGGTATCCTGGGCGGCCTTGACCAGCAGACGATCGCCGAGGAGTTCGTTAAAGGCATTGCCGACTTTGCGTACGCCGCCATCGTCATCGGCATCGCTCGCGGCATCTTGGTCATTGCAGAGGGTGGCATGATCATCGACACCATCCTCCAGGCGCTCGCTACTGCACTGGCCGGTGCACCTGCCACCGTCTACACCACGTTTATGTATATCGTCCTTGGCCTGCTCTCTTTGCTGGTTCCCTCGAGCTCTGGACTTGCGGCGCTCACCATGCCCGTCATGGGTCCGCTGACCGAGCTTATGGGCCTCAATCCCGAAGCCGCCGTTACCGCGCTCCAGTTTGCTAATCAGACCATCAACACCATCAGTCCCGTGGCGGGCATGACGGTTGCCGGTCTTGCCGTGGCAAAGATCTCGTTTGGTCAATGGTGGAAGACCATTTGGAAGTTCTTCATTTTTATGGTCGTCTTTGGCCTGATCGTAACGGCAATCTCTGGCATGCTTCCGGTGTAGGTGGTTGTGATGTCTGATCGTTTGACGGTCCTGACGTCTAAGAGCGTCTTTACCGGTACGGGGGACCTGCCGTTTGAAGGTTTCGTAGCGGTCCGTGGCAATCGAATTGAGGCGGTTGGCACCAAGTGTGAGGTGGCTTCGTATTTGACCCAGGCGGACGAGGTAGTTGATCTGGGCGACCGCACCGTCATGCCTGGTCTGATCGATGTACATACCTTCTATACAGGCTGGGCGCTGCGGACGTTGGGGTCTGATCTGTCCGGCATCGATGATGCCAAAGAGGCCGTGTCGCTCTTGCGTGCATGGAAAGAAGATCATCCGGATTGCGCGGCGGCTTTTGGCCACAACCTATCCGAAACGTTGGCATCGGATGCCGAGAACGCAAATACGGCAGCTGTGTTTGACGAGTTTTTTGGTGATATCCCTGTCGTCTGCTTTACACCGGGCGCGGAGACCTGCGTTCTCAATGCTGCCGCCAGTGCGCGATACGGTTTTACACCGCAGGCGTGCTATGCCGAGAAGATCTGGCGCATGATGAGCGATTTCCTCGCGTTGCCCGAGGTGCGCGCGGGGTATTCGGACTACATGAGCATGCTTAACGAGCGCGGCGTTACCGCCATCAAGGAGATGGCGTTTGATGACTACTACGGCTTTGCCGACGAAATGGCTCGCCGTGAGGAATCTGGCGAGCTGACGGTTCGCGTCTCTATGATGTCGCAGCCGGTGGGCGCTGGTGCAAATCTGGCATATGCTCGCGAGGCACGAGAGCGCTTCCGGGGACCGTTCGTTCGTTTTTCTGGCTTCAACCGTATGACCGATCGCGGCGTATGGGCGGGGCTTGCCGAGATGATTGACCCCTATGAGGATACGGCCGATGCGGGCGCTGCCGGCAAGACGGTCGTCGAGGAGCCAGAGTGGGATCTGATTGAAAGCGAGCTGCGTGCAATTGATGCTGACGGCTTCCGATATTCCTTGCATTGCCAGGGTGATGGCGCCGTTCGTCGCACCGTGGCGCTCTATGCCTCGCTGCCTCGAGACGAGCATGGACGGATGCTTCGCCGCCATGCGATTACCGATCTCGAGAACTCTGACCCGACCGATCTTGTCGAGTTTGGCAAGTTAGGTGGAATTTGCGAGGTCTATCCGCAGATTCTGACGCTGGACCGGCGCGAGGATTGCCTGTCGATGATGCGTCGACAAATTGGCGAGACGCGACTTTTGCACAGCTGGAATCGCCGCGGCATGGAAGATTCCGGATGCACGGTGTGCTGTGGAACGGATTTGCCGCTGTTGATTCCGAGCCTGGGCGAGTCAATCTACAGCGCGTGCGGCGGATTCTTCGCCGACGGACTGCCCGTGAATGAGGTCAACACGCTGACGCTTGTCGAGCTCTTGCGCGCTTGGACTGCCGGGGGCGCGTACGATCTGATGCGCGAAGATGAGCTGGGTACGCTCGAGGTCGGCAAGCTTGCCGATATCTGCGTGCTCGATCGGGATGTGTTTGACCTCGATTATCGCGACGCACGCGATCTTGCGGTTGATATGACGATGTCGGACGGACAAATCGTGTTCGATCGAAATAAGGAGGCATAAGATGTCTGAATCCAAGCCGACGCTGCGCCGCGAACAGATTGCGGGCATGAATATCCACTACATCATGTGGTCGCTCGATTACTTCCTTGATGTGCAGCAGCGTTTGGGCTTTGAGTCCATTGAGCTGTGGTGCGCAGAGCCGCATGTGACGCTCGACCATACGGGCTACTTTGAGGCTGAGGTCCTGGCGAAAAAGGCTGCAGACCGTGGGCTTAGGTATCGTACTCTGTGCCCCGAGAATGTTGTCTATCCTTGGCAGTACTGCGCACGCAAGCCGCTGCATGAACAGCGCAGCCTGGCGTACTTTAAGCACGGCATTGAGCTTGCCGAGGTACTTGGGTGCGACCGTATGTCCGTCAACTCGGGCTGGGGCGACTGGGACGAGGACCGCGAGGAAGCCTGGAAGCGCAGCCGCGAGCACTTGTCCATTCTGGCGGAGTATGCCGGCGAGCACGGTCTGGTGCTTACGATGGAAAGCCTGCGTCCCGAGGAGAGCAACCTTGTGACGACGGTTTCCGATGCGAAGCGCATGATTGACGAGGTCGCGAGCCCGTATTTACAGCCCATGGTTGATACAACCGCGATGGGCGTTGCTGGCGAGACGCTCGAGGACTGGTTTGCCACCTTTGGTGATGGGGCAATTCACGAGATGCACTTTATCGACGGTGACCCGTATGGCCATCTGGTGTGGGGCGATGGCAAGCACGATATGGACGCCTTCGTTGCCACACTCAACGTCCATGGTTTCGACGGCATGCTGGGCCAGGAAATTACGGACGGCCGTTACTACGATGACCCGGCGGCGGCTGATGCCAAGAACATGGCCGCATTCGAGAAATATCTGATTGACTAAAACAACTATCGGCCACGCAACCAACGTCATTGATTGCGGCCCAAACAAGAAAGGAACTGGATATGAACGCACGCGATCTGATCAAAGAGGCAATTGCCGAGAAGGGCAAGTTCGACAGCGTCTACTGGATTGCTTGCGGTGGCTCCATGATCGATTTGATCCCGGCTCATGAGCTTCTGCAGCGCGAGGCAACCACCTTCACTTCGTATATCTATACCGCGCGTGAATTCGACATTATGCGTCCGCGTCGTCTGGGCGAGAAGTCCCTGGTCATCGCTTGCAGCCACAGTGGCAATACCCCGGAGGTCGTCGAGGGCTGCGAGATTGCCCTTGCCGCCGGCGCTACGGTGATCGCCCAGACCGACAACGCTGGATCCAAGATCGACTCCGGCAAGTGGACCACGTGGGTCTACCCATGGGGCGAGGGTGTGCCGCAGGCCGAGGTCCCCGCTGGCATTTCGCTGTCGCTTGCGGCCGAGCTGCTCGATCAGCAGGAGGGCTACGCCGATCTTGCCGATATGTATGCCGGTATCGCCGAGATGGATAAGATTCTTCCCCCGGCACGTGAGAAGGTAAATGCCGAGCTGGGCGATCGTTTTGCCAAGCTTTGCCAGGAGCACGAGTTCTTCTATATTCTGGGCAGCGGTCCCAACTTTAGCCAGACCTACGGTTTCGCTATCTGCTCTCTTATGGAGATGCAGTGGCAGCACTGCAGCTACATCCACTCTGCCGAGTACTTCCATGGCCCCTTCGAGGCTACTCAGGATGGCGTTTTTTACTTCCTGCAGATGGGCTCCAGCGAGTGCCGTGCTATGGACGAGCGCGCCCTGGCGTTCCTTAAGACGCATACCGATACGCTGATGGTGCTCGATGCCAAGGAGTACGGTATGGAAGCCGTGCCGGCGAGCGTCCGTGCCTATCTGGACCCGGTCCTGTTCTACGCCATGAACTGCGAGCTGCGTGCTGCACGCGGCAAGGTGTTTGATCACGATCCCGATTTCCGTCGCTATATGGGTGTTGTCGAGTACTAGAAGGAGCAAAGGCCATGGCATTTAACGTTAACGCGCTCGGATTTGGCGACAACGTCGTCGATCGCTACGAGCATATCCACACCATGTATCCCGGCGGCAATGCGGTGAACTTCGCCGTTTATGCCAAGAAATGCGGTGCCGCACGCTCCGCATACATGGGCATTTTTGGCAATGATGCCGCTGCCGAGCATGTCATTGCAAGCCTCGAGGATGAGGGTATCGAGCTTGACAAGTGCGAGCAGATGATTGGCGAGAACGGAGCGGCTCGCGTGACCGTCGTTGACGGTGACCGTGTCTTCCTTGGCTCCAACGAGGGCGGTATCCGTGGCGATGCGCGCTATGTCCTCGATCGCTTTGACCTTTCGTACATGAAGCAGTTCGATGTGGTTCATTCGGGCAACTATTGCTTTACCGAGCGCGAGCTGCCCAAGTTGAAGGCTGCGGGCGTCACGGTTTCTTTTGACTTTTCGGACGACTCTACCGACGAGTACTACGAGCAGATTGCGCCCTACGTCGATTTCGCTTTCTTTAGTGCGGCGGATGCTGCGAGTGAGGATGAGGTTCGAGAGCGTCTGGCATGGGTGAAGGGCCTGGGTCCGCGTTTTGTGTCGGCTACGGCGGGCGCCGAGGGCTGCATTGCTTACGACGGCGATCGTTATTACCGCCAGCTGGCTAAACCGGTAACGGACATGAAGGACACCATGGGGGCGGGCGACTCGTTCCTTACCTCGTTTTTGATGTGCTATCTCGATTCCGCCAAGCGTGGTGAAGATGGCGCCGAGGCCATCGAGCGCGCGCTCGACTTTGCTGCCGGGTTTGCCTCGACCGTGTGCGGCATGGAAGGTTCTTGGGGCCACGGAGCACCAATCGTCGAATAGCCGAGCGGTCCCGGGGAGGTGCAGGCGCCTCCTCGGGACCCGGTGTGCAAAAAATGCCAAATATGAGTACTGTGACTAATTTAGTCGCAGCAAAATCACCC
>DBGAXC010000043.1:0-98149 GCA_048447565.1 Collinsella aerofaciens
GCGACGCCGTCCCGTACGCGTCCTAGCGGGCGGCGGGATCAACCGAAGAGGAAACCAAGCGGGGGCGCCAGGCGCCCGGATGCGTCATGCCGAAATGGCACGAAGCACGCGGTTGACAAAACTATAGAGACACGTCCCAAATTAGCCACCCCCGCTGACGCTCCCGGGTTACCTTACGTAGACGACGTTGTCGCGGCGCGGCTTTGCCTCGGGTAGCGTGTCCTCGGCGTAGCCCAGAATGCAGTTACCGACACCGCGCAGGCTGCCGTCGGCGGGCAGGCCCCAGCTGGCCAGCAGCTCCAGGCCCTCGGGCGAGTCAAAGACCTCATGCGCGCGGTGGATCCAGCACGAATCGACACCCAGCGCATAAGCGGCGTTGAGCAAATTGCCCATGGCGAGCGAGCCGTCTTCCAGATGTGTGGGCACGCTGCGGTCAACCAGCACCACCACAACGGTCTTGGCGCCATAGAAGGGGTCGCTGTTGCTGCCCATGACCTGGGCGTTGAGCTGTGAGAGACGCTCGACGGTCGCGGGGTCGGTGACGGCGACAAACGTCACCGGCTGGCGGCCCATGCCGCTCGGTGCATATTGGCCGGCTTCGATAATACGCGCAAGCTTTTCGGCCTCGACGGGACGATCGCTGTAGTTGCGGCAGCCGCGACGGTGAATGAGCGCTTCGATAGTCTCCATGGTGTCTCCTTGCGGTGGCGTTGCAGATGCCCCGTTCATACCCGTCGGGCTTAAACGATAGACGGTCAATTGCCCAGCCAATAGGATAGATTCCAATTGGGAAAGTGGGTTTGCATAAAAGTACCTTCAGAATGTGACAAACCAATGGGATGGTTAAACGTTTTATCCCGTCTACCCTGCGGTTTTTTACCACTTGCCTAAATGACGAACGCATAACCTCTGATAAAGGTTTTACTAAAGGAGTACCAACGTTTATCAATGCGCCGTGGTGGCGCCGGGCCAGGAGGTAACATCATGTTCCAGGCTGGAGATGTCGTCGAGACCGACTTCGAAGGATTTCTGAAGCTGCTGCGTTCCAAGACGCGCGCTTTCGTGTCGATCAACGACCACGAGTATTACATCACGCACACCGATGGCTATTGGCGTGTTCAGGATTGCGAGGCCCTCAACGACAAGGGCCACTTTACTGACTGCTCCGAGCTGGTCAACACGGTCTGCGAGGTCGTCGAGCTGCCGTGGATTGCCGGCAAGAGCCTGCATGACAGCTTCTCGGGCGCTACGGTCTATGAGGCCGTCGCCGCTTAACAGCCAACACTCGATATTCTCTCGCAACCGCCGGCGCCGCCCCCGCGCCGGCGGTCTTTTTTGTCGATATGCTTATGTAGAGCCGACCATAAACAACGAGCTTGTTGACGATAGTCAAAACTCGGACTAATGTAGAGATATAAATTGGTCAAAACTCGGACTATCGAATGGTGGGAGAGATGAATAGTGCAGTTAGCCTGGTCGATTTCGACCGGATGCTTAACGGGCTTGACCGTATCTATTCGGAGTTCGCGCGTACCTGCGGTCTTTCGGACTGCGCCTACTGGATGCTCGTCGACACGAGTGCAGCGGGCGGAAGCGTTGCCGTGAGTCGGCTGACGAGTGAATGGTTCTACAGCAAACAGACCATCAATTCGGCGATCAAGACGCTTAGGGCGCGAGGGCTTGCGACGTTGGAGTTTGCCGAGGGCAGTCGTAAGAACAAGGTTGTGCGACTGACCGAAGAAGGCGTGCGGTTTGCCAAGCGCTACGCGTTGCCGGCGCAAAAAGCCGAGCAACAGGCATTCGAGGCGCTCGAGCCGTGGGAGCAGCGCGAGATTATGCGCTTGGTCGGTAAGTTCTCCCATGTTCTGAACGAAGAGTGCGAGGCATTTAAACGGCAAGTGGCCGCCGAGAACGAGGCTGACGATAAGGGCGAGGGGGACACATGCGACTCTTAATGAGGTTTATGAGGCCGTACCGCGGTCTGATTGCGGTGACGCTGTTTGCGGTGCTGATAGATAACGTCGGTACGCTGTTGGTTCCCACGATGCTGGCGAACATGGTCAACACCGGTATTACCACGGGCGATATCGACTATATTTTACGCAACGGCCTGTACATGCTTATCGCGACCGGCATGGCCAGCGGCGGCACGGTGCTGGGCTGCTATCTTTCGGCGCGCCTGGCCGCCAACGTGGCCTGCGATATCCGCAATGCCGTGTACGACAAGTCGCTCGAGCTGTCCGCCAGCGACTTTGAGCGCTTTGGCACGGGTTCGATGATCACGCGCTCACTCAACGACATCAACGTGATTCAGCAAGCTGTCCTTCAGACGATTCAGTTGGTGCTGCCGGTGCCGTTCTTGGCCGTGGCAGGCATCATTTTTGCCTGGTTTATCGATCCCGCCATGGGCACGCTGCTGGGCGTGGTGGTTGCGATCGTGCTGGTGGCGGCGGTCTTTACGGTGGCTAACGCCGCGCCGATCTTTATGCGCCTGCAGAGCTTTATCGACCGCATGAACGTGGTGCTGCGCGAGAACATCGTGGGCGTGCGCGTCATCCGCGCATTTAACAAGGAGCGCCACGAGGAGCGGCGCCTGGACGAGGTGTTTAGCGATTACGCGGCCAACGCCATCAAGGTCAACCACCTGTTTGTGGGTCTCGACAGCTCCAGCTTCTTTTTGATGAACATCGCCGAGGTGGCGGTGCTGTGGGTGGGCGGCAACCGCGTGGGCGTCCACGCCATGCAAATCGGCAGCATCTCGGCCGTGCTGGAGTACGCGATCTTGATCCTGTTCTTTGTGATGATGGCGCAGATGGTGATTCTGACGCTTCCGCGCGCCGCGGCGTGCCTCAACCGCGCGCAACAGGTGCTCGAAATCGAGCCGAGCATCGTGGACGGCAAGGCAACGCTGGGCGACGGGGCGCCTGAGTCCGCAGATGGTGCCGACGCGGTTGCCGTGTTCGACCATATGTCGTTCCGTTTTGACGATGCCGACGAGGACACCCTGTGCGACCTGAGCTTTGCCTGTCGCCGTGGCCAGACCACGGCGATTGTAGGCTCAACGGGCTCGGGCAAGTCAACGGTGGCCAAGCTCTTGCTTCGCTTCCACGATGCCACGAAGGGCGCCATTCGCCTGAATGGCATCGATCTGCGCGACCTTTCGCAAGGTGAGATTCGCGGGCATATCGCTTACGTGCCGCAGAAGGCGTGGCTGTTCTCGGGTACGGTGGCGAGCAACCTGCGCTTTGGCAACGAGGGCGCGACCGAGGCTGACATGCTCCATGCGCTGGAGGTTGCCCAGAGCACCTTTGTGCTCGATCAGCCCCAGGGGCTCGATACTCCGGTATCCCAGGGCGGCACGAACTTCTCGGGCGGTCAGCGCCAGCGCCTGGCGATCGCCCGCGCACTCATGAAGCATGCCGATCTATATATCTTCGATGACAGTTTTTCGGCCCTGGACTTTAAGACCGATGCCGCCCTGCGCCATGCGCTGCAGGACGAGACGCGCGATGCCGCGGTGCTCATCATCGCGCAACGTATCTCGACTATTTTGCACGCCGACCAGATCGTCGTGCTCAAGGACGGCGAGGTTGTGGGCTTGGGCACGCATGGCGAGCTTATGGAAACCTGCGAGGTGTACCGCGCCATCGCGGAATCGCAGATGAAGGGAGGTGAGTAGTATGACCGAGGAGCTCAAGAAGCGGGGCATCGCCGATGACGCTGCGGTTGCAGAGACAGTTGAGGGGACGGGCGCCATGCCCGGCCTGGACGAAGCCGCCAAGGCGGCGGAGCGCGAGGCTCGCCGCCAGGCACTCTACGAGGAAAACGAGCGCGCCGAGGACGAGCGCGCCCGCGCCGAGGCGGAGCGCATGCGCGATGTTGACGATGAGGACGAGGACGAGACGCCCCGCGACACCTGGGCGACGGTGCGTCGCCTGTGGAGCGAGGCCGCCGGCGACCATTGGCGCTTCTATATCGTGTTCGCGAGCATCGTGTTCTATGTCATCTTTAACACTGCGGCGCCGGCTTACAGCGCCCGCGTGATCGATAAGCTGTGGGGGCACATGAAGCTGGCGTTTGCCAACAACGCTACCTTCAGCATTACCTGGGAGAACTGCGGCAGGACCATCTTCATCTACTTTATGATCTGGACCGCCGCCGCCTCGTTCTACGCACTCCAGAGCTTTTTGATGTCGAGCGTTGCCGAGCGCCTCAACCTGCGCCTACGCAACCGCATCGCACAAAAGCTCAACCGTCTGCCGCTTGCCTACTTTGATGCGCATCGTCCCGGCGAGGTCGTCAGCCGTGCGACCAACGACTTGGACAAGATGTCCGAGAGCATGCAGCGCGGCTTGCTGCAGCTTCTGGTGTCGATCGGTACCGTGGTGGGCGCCGTGAGCGTGATGTTCGTGTTTAGCGTGCCGCTCACGCTTGTCTTTTTGTTCTTTACGGCGCTTTCGCTGCTGGTGACGAAGGTCGTTTCGCGCCGCACGCACGATGTGACGGGCGAGCGCCAGGAGTGGGTGTCCAAGATTACGAGCGCGGTCGAGGAAGGCTACTCGGGCCGTCTGGTAATCCGCGCGTTTAACCGCGAGCGCCAGAGCTCTGCCGAGGTGCACGAGGCTTCGAGGGAGCTGGCGCGCGTGAGCACCAAGGCCGACTTTATGATTAACGCCGTCGGTCCCGCGGTGCGCTTTATCGGCCGCTTGGCGCAGATCGTGATTGCGCTGGTGGGCTGCAGCATGTTGGTTGCCGGGCATATGACCGTCGGCGTGTTCCAGGCGTTCTTCCAGTTTATCTATGAGGCGTCCGAGCCCATGACGCAGCTGTCGTTTACCTTTAACTCGCTGCAGAGCGCGCTGGCGAGCGCCGAGCGCGTGTTCGACCTGCTCGACGAGTCCGAGATGGAAGCCGATCCGTTGCCGGCGGCCGCCGCCAAGCTGCCGGGCAAGGTGGAGGGCCGTGTCGCTTTTGAGCACGTGCGCTTTGGATATTCGCCCGACAAGCCGCTTATGCGCGACGTGTCGTTTACCGCCGAGCCGGGTCAGAAGATCGCAGTGGTGGGAACCACGGGTGCGGGTAAGACCACGCTCATCAATCTGCTCATGCGCTTCTACGAGATCGACGGTGGCCGCATTACCCTCGACGGTGTGGACACGAGCCGCATGGATCGCGGCGAGCTGCGCCAGCAGTTTGGCATGGTGTTGCAGGACGCCTGGCTGTTCGACGGCACGATTGCCGAGAACATCGCCTACGGCTGCCCCGAGGCAACGCGCGAGGAGATTGTTGCGGCTGCGCGCGCCGCCCAGGTTGACTTCTTTGTGCGCACCATGCCGCAGGGCTACGACACGCGCGTGGCCAACGATGCCGAAAGCATCAGCCAGGGCCAGCGCCAGTTGCTGACCATTGCGCGCGTGCTGCTCAACAACCCGGCGATTCTCATCCTGGACGAGGCGACCTCAAGCGTGGACACGCGCACCGAGCTTGCTATCGGCCGCGCCATGGACGCGCTTATGCGCGGGCGCACGAGCTTTGTGATCGCGCATCGCCTGTCGACGATCGTGGACGCCGACCTGATCTTGGTCATGGACCACGGCAACATTATCGAGCAGGGCACGCATAAGGAGCTGCTCGCAGCCGAGGGCGCTTATGCCGACCTCTATCTGAGCCAGTTCGCATAATGTGACAAAGGGACAGTCCCACATGTCACATCGAAAAAAGGCGCGCCGGGGATGAATTCCCTGGCGCGCCTTTGCGTTGATGCCGATGTCATTTTGTGCCGCTTGCGTTCCTAGCGTTCGTCCACGAGCTTGGCGACGAGGGCCTTGAGCTCGGCCACCTCTCGCTCGAGTTCCTTGACGCGGCGGGCATTCTCGGTGATGCCCTGGCGGTTGAGGGCGGACTGCTCGGCGGCGTCATCGGGCATGTACTCGCGATGCTGCTTGGCGTCGAAACTCTCCTCGAACACACGGCAACCGTTGCGCTTGATGATACGTCCCGGCACGCCCACGACGGTGCAGTTGTCGGGGACGTCCTTAACGACGACCGAGTTGCCGCCGATCTTGACGTTGTTGCCGATGCGGATGTTGCCGAGCACCTTGGCGCCCGTGCCCACCGTGACATTGTTGCCCAGGGTGGGGTGACGCTTGCCGGTCTCGTTGCCGGTGCCGCCGAGCGTGACGCCCTGGTAGAGCACACAGTTGTCGCCCACAATGGTGGTCTCGCCGATGACGACGCCCATGGCGTGGTCGATAAAGAAGTGCTTGCCAATCTGCGCGGCAGGGTGAATCTCGACGCCGGTGATGTGGCGGGTGATTTGCGAGAGCACGCGGGCGAGCGAGCGATGACCGTGCTCCCACAGCCAGTGCTCGGGCACGTGGTTCCACTTGGCGTGCAGGCCAGGATAGGAAAGGAAGATGACCAGACCGTTTTGCGCGGCGGGGTCCTGCGCCTGGACGGTCTTGATGTCCTCGCGAATGGTATTGATAAAGCTCACCGGCCGCCCTCCCTTAGCGCCATGGCAATGCGATTCAATAAAGTATAGCGATTCGCTAGGGATTAAAAAGGACAATCTTGGCGGCTTTGCGCTACAAGTGTCAGTTGTGCAAACTTGCTGGTAATGGAGTCATGCTTTTGTGGGGTTGCGCACGAGGGGGCACCGCAACCGTATACTGGTCAACTTGGACGTATCCGCGCCCACAACTGAGAGGTTTTACTTCATGGGTTTCATCAATTTTATTGCCGAGCTGCTCAAAGACCCGCGCACCGCGATTGCCAGCTGGATCGCCGCCGGCCCGCTTATGGCCTACGGCTGCGTATTCCTGATCATCTTTATCGAGACGGGCGTGGTGTTCTTCCCGTTCCTCCCCGGCGATTCGCTGCTGTTCGCCTCGGGTTTCTTTGCCCACAACGGCGGCTTTAACATCGTGGCGCTTCTGGCCACCGCATGGGCCGCTGCCATTTTGGGCGATCAGTGCAACTTTATGATCGGTCACTTCTTTGGCCGCAAGATCATCGCTTCGGGCAAGGTCAAGGCCATGACGCCCGAGCGCATCAAAAAGTCCGAGGACTTCTTGGACAAGTGGGGTCACCTGGCCATCTTCCTGGGTCGCTTCTTCCCGTTTATCCGCACCTTTGTGCCCTTTATTGCCGGTATGGGCGGCATGCACTGGCGCAACTTTGTCATCTTTAACGTGCTGGGTGGCATTACCTGGTCAACGCTCTTTACACTGCTGGGCTACTTCTTTGGTGGCATTCCCTTTGTACAGGAGCACTTTGAGCTGCTAATCGTTGGCATCGTTGCCGTGTCGATCATCCCGACCGTGGTCGGTCTGGTCAAGGCTAAGCTGGGCAAAAAGAACGCATAGCTCGAGCCAACGCGCAAACCGTACAGTTGAGGCCCGTCACTGCTTACGGTGGCGGGCCTCTTTAGCTTCGGTCAAATGAAAATACTTTAGTTAGTTAAAGAAAAACGTTTTATCAGACGCGTGCGGGGAGTACAATCTCGTGCATGCGAATCGACGTGCCATCGGCTTTGATGCTGCTCGCGTGTCCCGTCCGGCTCTACGCTCCGGGCGTGCGACGTTGCGACGCGGTCGGCCTCGGTCCTTGCGTGCGGGTTCGCGAGTATGCAACTGTGTATGTAAGGAGCGGCATATGACTGTCGAGAAGAAGGATATCGATTGGGGTAGCCTCGGCTTTGGCTACATGAAGACCGATTACAGCTACGAGGCCCATTGGAAGGACGGCGAGTGGGACGAGGGCGGCCTGACCACCGACCACACCCTGCATGTCTCCGAGTGCGGCGGCATCTTCCATTACTGCCAGGAGGTCTTTGAGGGCCTGAAAGCCTACACCGCCGAGGACGGCAGCATCGTCTGCTTCCGTCCCGACATGAACGCCGAGCGTATGTACAACTCTGCCCAGCGCCTTGAGATGCCCCCGTTCCCCAAGGACAAGTTCGTTGAGGCCGTCAAGCAGGTCGTTTCTGCCAACGCCGCCTGGGTTCCGCCCTTCGGCTCCGGCGCGACCCTGTACGTGCGTCCGTTTATGATCGGCTCCGGTGACGTGATCGGCGTGGCTCCCGCTCCTGAGTACACGTTCCGCATTCTCGTGACCCCGGTCGGTCCGTACTTTAAGGGTGGCCTCAAGCCCGTCAAGCTGCGCGTTTCCGAGTATGACCGTGCCGCACCGCACGGCACCGGCAACATCAAGGCTGGCCTGAACTACGCCATGTCCCTCAAGCCCACGATGGAGGCTCACCGCGAGGGCTATGCCGAGAACCTGTATCTCGACTCCGAGTCCCGCACCTATGTCGAGGAGACCGGTGGCGCCAACGTCCTGTTCGTGAAAGAGGATGGCACGCTCGTCGTTCCGCAGTCGCACACCGACTCCATCCTGCCCTCCATCACCCGTCGTTCGCTCGTTCAGGTCGCTCAGGACCTGGGTATGACCGTCGATCAGCGCCCCGTCGAGTGGGCCGAGGTCAAGGCCGGTACCTTTGTCGAGTGCGGCCTGTGCGGCACCGCTGCCGTCATCTCCCCGGTTGGCGAGATCGACAACAAGGTTTACGGCGCCGACGAGACCGTGACCTTCCCGGCTGGCTACACCGAGATTGGCCCTGTGATGAAGAAGCTCCGCGAGACCCTGACCGGCATCCAGTCTGGTGCTGTCGAGGACAAGCACAACTGGGTTTACACCGTCGCGTAATTTGTCTTACCTATCCGGGCAGAGAACAAGTTCCCTCCCGGCGCGTCCTCGGACATGCAAGAAGCCCTCGCTGCGCACTTCGTGCGGCGAGGGCTTCTTGCGTCCTGCGGAGTGCGCCGGGAGGGAACTTGTTCTCTGCCCTGCGGGTTCGGCGATGTCACAACGGGCAATGATTAATCTGAATAAAGATGGTGCGCGGCCTTTTAGGCTGCGCTTTTGCTTTGCTTCGCGCCATGTGGGGGCGGTGGCGACGTGCATTTTTGCGAGTATTCTGCAGTCGAAGGTCCCTGCATACCGATCTCGGGCAAAAAATCGGGAGTTCTCGATGTTTTCTACGAATGATGGGCGGGGTTATGGGCTGGCAGCGTTTGATTTGCAGGGATATTCGCGGTCTTTGGCATTTATCGTGGCGCCCGAAGCTCTTGGTTATGTTGAATACTCCTAAAAATGCACGACGCTTAGAGGGGGACCTTCGCGAAAAAGGAAACCGCCCCGTCGAAGTATGCATTCGACGGGGCGGTTTATGCATTTGGCCGATTAAGGATGCACTGCCAAACTACTAGAACTTGACGGTCGGGGCCTGGCGGGCTGCTTCGGCGGCCTCGAAGCCCTGGCGCTCCTTAAACTGGAAGATGCCGGCAAAGATGACAGCCGGGAACGTCTGAATGGCGTTGTTGTAGCTGAGCACGCAGTCGTTGTAGCTCTGGCGTGCATAGCTAATCTTGTTCTCGGTATCCTCGAGCGATGCCTGCAGCTGCGTAAAGTTGGTGTTTGCCTTAAGGTCGGGGTAGGCCTCGGCCACGGCAAAGAGCTGGCGCAGCGCACCGGTCAGCACGTTGTCGGCTTCCATCTTGGCCTCGGGCGTGGTGGCCTTGACGGCGGTGTTACGCGCGCTGATCACGGCGGAGAGCGTCTCCTGCTCGTGCTTGGCGTAGCCCTTGACGGTCTCGACCAGGTTGGGAATCAGGTCGTTGCGGCGCTGCAGCTGCGTATCGATGTTCTGCCAGGCGTTATCGATGCGGTTACGCTTGGTGACCATGTTGTTGTAGATGCCGGCGATGGCGCAGACAATCACAATGACAACAACGATGCCGATGATGACGGTAATCATGATGTCTCCGTTTCGAATGGCCGCGGCGGCATGCGCCAGCTGCCGTTGGTATAACGCTACTAGTATACCCGCAACGTTTTACTGTGCCGAACTTTCCGGCAAGCGTTATGTTTTCGGTGGGGTTGACACCGGGGCAAAGCGCGCGAGGTACAGGTGTAAGATATGCGACAGATTGACGAGTGTTGTCTTTGCCCTGAGGATGGCGATACCAGTGGACCTTCGCATTAAGAAAACCTACCGCGCCCTGTTCGATGCTTTCACCGAGCTTCTCGAGGAGCATCGTTTTGAGGACCTGACGGTTGCCATGCTGTGCGACCGCGCCATGATTCGCCGCACGACGTTCTACAAGCACTTTCGCGACAAGAACGATTACTTTGCCTTTTATATCGATGAGCTCATGTCGGGCTTGCCGCAAAAACAGCCCGATGAGGCCGGCGCAGTGTCTGCCGAGGACGTGCACGCGCTTCGGCACGCGATTTTGGACGATGCCATGGATTTGATTCTGGCGCACGAGCAGCTCATGGATAACATTTTGGCAAGCAGCATGTCGGGCATGTTGACCAACGTTATTTGCGACCGCATTGCCCGCTCCATCCGCGAGCGTGTGATGAACGTGCTTGCCGAGGATGCCCTGGCCCCCGTGTCACTCGAGACGACGTCTGAGTTTGTCGCCGGCGGTATTATTCGACTTTTCACGATATGGTGGGAATCGGGTCACGATCTTGAGCGTCGACCTGAGATAGCCGACGTGGTCGATGCACTGTTTGAGCGGACCATGACACCGGTGAATCACTAAAGTGGCGGAGAGAGGGGGATTCGAACCCCCGGAACGCTCTCGCGCTCAACGGTTTTCAAGACCGCCGCATTCAACCGCTCTGCCATCTCTCCGTGAGTCGTAATGATAGCATCGTTTTGAATTTGCAACAGGGAAGGCGAACGATGACGATCACCGAAATCGACGAGAAGTTCATGCGCGAGGCGTTGGCGGAGGCGCGAGCCGCCGCGGCGGTGGGCGAGGTGCCCATCGGAGCCGTAGTGGTGCGCGACGGCGAGATCGTCGCGCGGGCGCACAATCGGCGCGAGCTCGATCAGGATCCTTCGGCTCATGCAGAGTTCGCGGCCCTGTGCGCTGCCGCTCGGTCGCTCGGTCGCTGGCGCCTTTCCGACTGTATGGTCTATGTGACGTTGGAACCCTGCTGCATGTGTGCGGGCCTTATGGTCAACGCGCGCGTGGGACGCTGCGTGTATGGCGCGAGTGATGCCAAGGCGGGCGCGTTGGGATCCCTATACGATTTGAATGCCGACTCGCGCCTGAATCATCGGTTTAACGTGACGGCTGGGGTCCTGGCGGATGAATGCCGCGAGCTGCTGAGTAGCTATTTTGGCGGTCTGCGCGGAGCGGGCGGCGTTGATTGCGGTTGTGGGGCCGATCTTGAAGCGCACGCCGCTCACGCCGCAGCGCTTGCAGGTGCCGGTGAGGATGCTGGCACGGCGGTTGACTTTGGTCCTGCGTGCCGCCGACCCCGCCGTGTGCTGTTGGCGATCGACTCCTTTAAGGGCAGCGTTTCGAGCGCGCAGGCGGAGGCGGCGGTTGCCGAAGGTGTGCGCCATGTGTGGCCCGATGCCGAGGTGTGCACATTGCCGCTGGCAGATGGTGGCGAGGGAACGCTCGATGCCGTTGCCGCCTGCGGTGGCGAGCTCTCAACCTGCGAGGTCGCAGGTCCCTTGGGTGATCGCGTGTTTGCCCGGATGCTGGTGGACGACGAGCGCGACTCGGCTGTAATTGAGATGGCCGAGGCAGTGGGTATTGGGTATTCACCCTGCACGGAGTCGGCGGCGCTGGCTGCTACAACCTATGGCGTGGGCGAGCTGATGCTCCGTGCGGTTCGTGCCGGGGCAAAGACTATCTATATTGGCTTGGGCGGTAGTGCCACCAACGACGGTGGCGCCGGCATGCTGCGGGCGCTGGGCGCGCGTGTGGTCGATGACCAGGGCTGCGATGTCGCTCCCGGTCTTGCCGGCCTTGAGCAGGTTGCGAGCGTTGATTTGGCGCCAGCGCTGCAGGCTTTGGATGACGCTCGTATCGTTGTGCTTTCGGATGTCGAGAATCCGCTCGTAGGGCGTCGCGGCGCGCTTGCGGTGTTCGGCGGACAGAAGGGCCTGCCGACGGATGATGCCGAGGCGCTGAGCAGGTACGACAGCTGGATGGTCGGCTACGGTCGCTTGCTCGACGCTGCGATTGCCGGAGCTCGAGCCCAGGGGTTGTTACGCACACCCGAGGGCGCACGGACATTTGGCTCGGTGCTCGGCGTGCCCGGCGCGGGTGCTGCCGGTGGCTTGGGCGCGGCGTTACTGGCGCTCGGTGCGGAGCTACGCTTGGGCGTGGAGACGGTGCTCGATCTGATTGGGTTTGACGAACGCATGCGTGATGTCGACCTGGCCATAACGGGCGAGGGCAATATGGACGAGCAGTCCGCCGCCGGTAAGGCACCGGTGGGTGTGGCTCGCCGCGCCAAGCGATATGGCAAACCGGTGGTTGCCGTCGTGGGTGGTCGTGCGGATAACTTGGATGCGGTGTGTGTGCAGGGCATCGACTTGGTGCTTCCGATCTGCCGCAAGCCCATGGACCTGGAGCAAGCGCTTAATCCGCAGGAAGCCACCACCAACCTTATCTGCGCTGGCGAAGCAGCCGCTCGATCCTACGACCTTGGCCGTATCTAAAACCTATCTCTTTATAAGTTGCGGTGAAATACGGAGCGTTTTTGCCTTTAAGGGGCCAATTCAGTCCGTATTCCACCGCAACTTCGAGAATGGCCATTCGAGGTTGGCCGCCTTGTGCCTTGGGTCGGACCGTTTGCCACGAAATGCGGCCATCTACTACGTTAAACCGGCCACCTTCGACCATCCCGGAATTTGCAAAAACAAAACCGCAGGTAGAAAGCTTGCCGATTTTCGAAAAAGCCGGCTATGGTTGACCCTTGCGGCCTAAACGTAGTAGATAGGTCCTTTTCGTGGCGCAGCGTCAGACCAGTCTTTTTGGGGCGGGGTTATTTTGACTACATGCCGATCTGATTGCCCAAGTAGTCAAAATAGCCCCGTCCCAAATTAGCTACTTTGTGGGTTGTGGGGGATAAAGATTGCCGGTCGATTTGTCCTACTGGGGTATGTCGATGGCGCGAGTGGTTCGATTTTGAGCTTGAGTGGCAACCCGAGGCGAAATTTCGGGTCACCCAAATCGCTACAATTTTAAGCATATAGCGATGTCCTGCCTTGCGTTTCTGCGCGGGGGGGGGCGTATATTTGCATCGATGGGGACGACGACACATATATAATGAGCCGCTTCTTGCCGTCCTCATGGATTGGGGAGGCCTTCATGAATCGCGCGTGTGCGAGAGCTCGAGAAATGTTAAAGCCTTTTGGCAAGAAAACCAATACCGCCAAGCGTGTCCTGAGGGTTTTGGCCGTCCCACTGGCGGCGTGTGCGCTCTTGTTTGGCGCGACGAGTGCGTCGGCCGATCAAACGGTTCCCTTGAGCAACTACACCGTGGAGACGGTGAATCCTATCGGCACCACGGTCAATCTGTTCGACTACTGGGTCGTGGATGGCGATAACGACAGCTCGAAGAACATAAACAATAATAATGGCAATAACAACACCGGCATCAACAAAAATCACCAGCTCAAGTTCAATGGTGGTGCCGGCACGGGCATTAACAGGTGGACGGGCAGAAGCAATATCAACGGTTTTGGACGTCTTTCATTTGTGAAGCCCATGCTGGTGGACGGCTATCCGGCAATCAAAGCCGGCACCCACACCTCCCAAGGCCAGGGTGTTAACTACACCGATGAGTCGCTGGCCTATCTCTTTAACAACGACAGTCAGGCAAATGACAAACAGGACGGCAAGGCCGTTTACAACAACGTGCAAGGCCTTTTCCAGCTCAAGGATGGCTATTACGTTTACGACTCGTATGGTTCTGACGGCAACTATGCCGTATATAACCCCACGACTAACTCCTTTGACGTCTACGATAAGGCGGGCGTATATAAGGGCGATGCGAATAGCGAAACCAATCTGGGCCAGTTCTTCCCCTTTGACTCGGCCCGCAAGGTTTTTGAAGAGAAGAACGGTCAGCTCTCTCCTATAGGAATAACGGACGACACGAACGATAAGCTCAATCACCACTTTGGCATGTCCATGACCACGGAGTTTGTCCAGCCTGCGGGCGGCAAGACCACCGATAACAACGACATGGTCTTTGAGTTCTCAGGTGACGACGACGTCTGGGTGTACATCGATGGCGTACTCGTGGGCGATCTGGGCGGCATCCACGAGAAGGCGACGCTTGATATCAACTTTGCTACCGGTGAAGTAAAGGTCGGTCATATTGACGGTGCGAATGGAGCCGAGAAGGAAATCGAAAAAACCAACATCAAGGCAAAGTTCAAAGCTGCCGGCGCAGATACCTATAACTTCTCCGGCAACACCTTCTGTGACAGCAGCAAGCATACGCTGAGCTTCTTCTATCTGGAGCGCGGCGCGGGCGCATCGAACATGAAACTTAAGTTCAACCTCACCACGCTGCCGTCGTCCGAGGTCGCGAAGGTCGACCAAAACGGCGAGGCAGTCAATGGCGCAACTTTCAAGCTGTACCAGTCCGATGGACCAGATGCCGAGGGACACTGGAATAAGGGTGAGCTCGTCGCTCAGGGCACGACGAAAGACGGGGCCCAGCTGATACTTCGAAAGTCGGACGATTCCGTTCTTTCGTTCGATAACCAGCATGCCGAGGGACACGACTACTTTGTACTCGAAGAGGTTGGTCTGCCCGTGGGATATCGCTCGAGCCTGACCTCATCGACTACCGCAACGCCAGGTGAGCTGCATCTGCAATACAAGAAAGCTGCGAGCGGCACGGGTGGCGTGGTGGTTGCACCGCAGACAACGGTTACAACAGCCGACGGCAAGTCATGGACGGGGAGCCGCATGTGGCTGAACGGCGGTTATCTGGCCGCTAAGGAGACCATTTCCCTTAGCAAAGAAACAAAAGACAATAAGGACAAACCCATTAGCTCGGGTACGACCTTTGCTGTCGTGCTCAAGCGCACCGATAAGAGCAAGAGTGACACGGACGAAAGCGCATGGACGGCGGTCACGGGCAATCCGCTCGAGGGCTACAAGCTATGCTCTGCGCATGGCATTGCCGGCGCGGTCGAAGCTGCCAAATCGGTAGATACGAGCGTCTTTGGCGTCATCACCAAGGGCGACTATGAGGTAACGGTCAGGTCGCTGCCCGGCGATATCGAGAAGTACGCCGCCATGTTGGAAGATAAGTCCCAGTCCGAATATACCGTGGCGGTGTATCACACCACGGCATCGTCTCTGGCGGAGGCAACCACCGACAACACCTCCATGGTCCAATATCAAATGACAAACAGGCAGTTCTCTACGGTGATCCACCTCACCAACGTTCAGAACCGTCTGTTTGTGCAGAAGGTTGACGACCTGGGCAAGCCCGTGAACGGCGCGACGTTTGAGCTGTACGAGGCCAAGGATATTACCGGCGATAGCCCCAGTACGTATGCCATTAAATCGGGTGCCGAGCCGTATGACACCGTGAAGGCAAACGGCATGACCTATCCGTATGATATTAAGGGTGCTGCATGCTTCCCGCTCGATTCGACAAAGCATGCACCCCTTATCAAGGGTACGTACTACCTGCGTGAGTCTAAAAGCCCGGATGGTTATGAGATTAACAACACTATCACCAAGGTAATCGTGGATGATTCGGGCGTATACGTGGACGCCGGTGAGGAGAACGACGGCGTGCGTAGCATGAGCGGCCCGGGTTCGCTGATTGCCTCGTTGGCGCAGTTTGGCTCTCCCGACTCGATCGATAATACGCTGACGCACATCAAGGGCAAGCTGCAGAGCGCGGCCGTTGACACCAACGGAAACCTGACATGGGGCCCGACAAGTCCTACGGACAACTGGATGCATATGCGCTATGACAGGACGACGCAAGATGCCAAGACCGTCTTGCGCTATGTCGAGGATGGTGGCGATCGCGACGGTCAGCTGGCGACGATCTTTGCCGATACGGGCGTAAACCGCATGGCTCTTTATCAAGAAGACGATTCAGCATATATAGACGATGCCTCCAAGACCCGTACTAAGCTGGGCACACTCCAGCTCAATCATCTCTTTACCACGGCAACGGCCGTGCAGTATACCGATTGTCGCGTGGCACCTCTGCAGGTGACCAAGACGGTGACGGCAGATACTGGTCTTACTGCACCCACTAAGGATGCGAATAACGAGGATCTGACGTTTACGTTTAAGTTCACCCTGCCGGAGTCCCAGAAGGGCTACGAGGCGCATGTGTTCGATGCGAGCGGCAACGCTGTGGGCAATTCCTTTAAGCTTAGGAACGGCGACACCCACTCCATCAAGGCCGGCGAGACCATCCGCGTATACGGCCTTAAGAAGGGTGCCAGCTATAGCGTGAGCGAGCTCACTACCAAGCGCGAGGCGTCCAACGGCGACGTGCTGGCGAGTATCGTCAACACCGTGACCGGTTCCGCCGAAGAGTCGGTGCTTCCGGCCGGCTTTAGCCTCGTGAGCCGTAAGGTCGGCGGCAAGGAGCAGTCGGGAACTGGCAACACCATCGAGGGCAAGATTGCAGCGCTCGTGGACGGGGAGATCCCTGCGAGCAACAAACTCGAGTTTACCAACAACTACAGCGCCAGCTCGGTAACGCTTGACGCCCAGAATAGGCTGGGCGCCAAGAAGGTGCTCGAAGGTCGCGATTGGGCCGATGGCGATTCCTTTACCGTGCGGCTTACGCCTGTGGGCGGCGCCCCCATGCCCGACGGTGCCAAGAGCGCGGCGGCGACGGTCGAGCTCACCAAGAATACCCAGACGGCGACGTTTGGCGATATTACCTATACCAAGCCGGGTACCTACGCCTATACCATCTTGGAGGATATTCCCGGCTCCAATGCCAAGGCGGATGGCATAAGCTACTCCGCTGCCGTCTATACCGCGACGGTCAAGGTGGATGATAACCGCGCCGGTGCACTGGTCGTTACGAGCGTGAAGGTGGTGAAGGTGCGCGACGACGCAGGCGAACCGGCTGCCGCAGAGGTTGCCGATAAGGTCGCAACCTTCACCAACCGCTACGATACGCACGAACACAGCATCATCATCCATGCTCAAAAGAACCTGACCGACAACGCCGGGACGTTCCCGCTTGCCCAGAACGCCTTTAGCTTTACGCTTGAGGGTATGGGTGGCTATGCGGACGACAACGCAGCGTTCGACCCCAAGACGGTCGCACCGAGCATCAAGGCCCCCATGCCTCAGGGCGCCGAGGGCAACATCGCAACCGTGGGCAACAACGCCGACGGCACGGTGACGTGGCCGGCGATCTCCTATACCGCCACGGCGGATGCGGGACGCGCCTACGTGTACAGGTTTACTGAGAATCTCGGTAGCGTTGCGGGCATGACCTACAACTACGACGGATCGGTCTATTACGCCGTGGTGCGCAACGCCAAGAAGGGTGCTGGCATCCAGACCTCGATCGAGTACTACAAGGCCGCAGAAAACAACTCGGTAGAGCAGCTGGGCAAGAATATCACGCCCTCCTTTACCAATATATATAGCGTGGATCCCACGAGCGTGACCCTGCAGGGCCAAAAGACTGTGAGCGGTCGTGACTGGAATCAGGGCGAGAGCTATGCCTTTAACCTTACCGCCGCTGCGGACGATGCCAACGCAACTGGTTTGAGCAAAACCACTGCACAGGCGGTGAAGGATGGGGTTGTTGCCGTTAACGCCAACAAGGCAGTCGCCAGCACGCCCGAGTCGGGACGCGTGGCATCGTTCTCCTTTGGCACCGAAGCCGCCCCGACCGTGACGTTCAACCGCGCAGGCACCTTTAGCTTCAACATCACCGAGAAAGCTACGCAGGATGTCCAGGCGGGCATGTCCATGGACAAGCACACCGCACGCGCGACCGTTGTAGTGACCGATCTGGATGAGTCGGGCAACCACACGGGCAAGCTGCGCGTGTCGAGCGTGACCTACGCCAACACCGGTGCCCCCGATGCGGACAAGCTCGTAACCGACAAGGCTGCCTTTACCAACGCGTACCATGCATCGGGTACCTTTGATGGCGTGACGGTGAGCAAGACCCTTGAGGGTCGCGCCTCTACCGCGGGCCAGTTTACCTTTGCCGTGACGGGCCTTTGGTACAACGGCGTTCAGACGTCGGTCGATGGCTCCGAGGCCAGCCTGTCCAATAAGGTGGCAGGGGCCGGCGTGTCCGGCGCTGTGGTGAGCGCAAGCGGGGAAGAGAAGCTCTTTGCCCGCAAGCTCACGGAACAGGACCTTGGCCGTACATTTGCCTATCGCATTCACGAGAACCAGCCTGCTGCTGCCGGCTACACCTATGACACCGGCTACACTGGTGACGTTATCGTGCTCGTCAAGGTTCTTGCACACAAGGACGACCCCGCTAAGCTCTACACCGTGACGACCGTGCTCAAGGGTGCGGGTGTGACGGAGCTGCTGGGCGACGGCGTCGACGCGAGCGCGCTGACGGACGAAAAGATTGTCCAGCTCAAGCAAGATTCGCATACTTACGTGCAGCAGTACGATGCAAGCGAGGCTGGCGCCACGGCGCCTACTGTCTCGTTTGTGAACCGTTACACGGCAAGTCTCGACTATGGCGCCGCTGGCGGTTTGTGGATCGAGAAGACGTTGACGTATCCCAAGGACGCGACCATTTTTGGCTCGCCCAAGAGTACGTTCCGCTATACCGTCAAGCCTGCCGACGAGACGTCTGCCAACAAGGTCGGCCTTTCCACGGACGGCAAGGTCTTCGAGACCGCAAACGTCGAGGCCAATGTCCCCAAGACCGTAAGTTTGGTACCTGCGGGCGGGCTGACCTTCACTCAGGATGATGCCGGCAAGACGTTCACCTATACGGTGAGCGAGATTGACGACAAAGCGACGGGCTATACGTACGACAAGACAGTCCATACGGTTAGGGCCGTCGTAGCGGATAACGGCGACGGTACGCTTAGGGTCACGACATCGGTAAGCAAGCCGGGTGACGGTGGCGACGAGCTTGAGGGCCAGTGGATCTACCCCTCGGATGCAACGTCCACCGGTGTCGCGACGGTCAAATTCAAAAACACCTATACGGTCACCGAGGCGGCAACCTACACCCCGTCCGTGACGAAGGTGGTTGCCGGTGCCGATGCTCCGGGCAAGTTCACCTTTGCTATGACCGCGGCTGACGATGCTACCAAGACTGCCATTGATGGCAAGCTCATCACCGGCTCTTCGATGAGCGCGGAGAACGGCTACGCTGAGGAGAAGCAAACGACGGCGGCCCTCAAGGACGGGGAGCACGAAAAGATTGACTTTTCGAAGCTCACCTTCAACAAGCCGGGCACGTATAAGTTCGCTATTAACGAACAAGTTCCGAATGGCCTCGGCGAGTGGACGTATGACACGCACACTTATGTCCTGACCATTACCGTAACCGATGAGGGCGGCAAGCTTGTGGCGCGTGCCGATGGCACGACCGGCTCGGAAGGCTTCATCTTTACCAATAGTTACCAAACTTCAACGAGCTACGAGCTCCAGGGCGGTCTTGAGATCGTCAAGACGCTCAACGGGCACGACCTGCATGCCGGCATGTTTGGCTTTACGGTAACGGGCGAAGGCGATGCTTCAATCGAAAAGCTCAACAAGCTGCTGCGCGCGGATGAGGGCAAGCTTACCGTGACAAACGATGAGCCGCAGTCCGATGGTACGTCCCATACCGGTATTTTGGGCGGCCTGACCTTCGCGACGGAAGATGCGGGTAAGACGTTTACCTACAAGATCGTCGAAAATAAGGGTAACAAGGACGGCTATAAATTCGACTCCACCTATTGGATGGTAGAGATTGCGGTTAAGAAGCGCGATAACGGTTCGCTCTATACCGTGACCACGGTCAAGCACTATGACGCCAATAATGTCGAAGATACCGATAATGCAAAGATTTATAGTTCCAAGGACGGTACCGCTAAGGCCCAGGTGTCCTTTACCAACAGCTACAGCGCGGTCGGAACATTTGACGGTCTTGCTGCCGAGAAGGTAATGGACTCCGGCGACAAGATTGAGGCGGATCAGTATACGTTTGACCTGTATGCGGAGAAGGCCGACGGCGAGCTCGTATGGATGGATGAGGGTAAGACCCAGGCGGGCGAGAACGGTACCGCAAAGGTCGACTTCGGCAAGGTTATCTTTAAGCTTGGCGGCGCTCTCGGCGGACCCCATGAGCTGACGATTGACCTTGCTGGCGCTGTGAAGGATGGTGTTGCCACCAAGCAACACAATGCCGACCACACCACTACCTACAGCTTTAACCTGGTGGCAAAAGAGCGCTTGGCCAACCTGCCCGAGGGCGTGCGTCCCGTGGACACGTCCGCGACGTGCCGCGTGCTGCTCGAGGTGACCGATAACAACAACGGCAAGCTTACGTCCAAGGTGACCTATCGCAACGGTACCGAGAACGGCAAGATCGTCTTCCACAACACGCGTGACAAGGTCAAGACGATCGGCACGGTCGCGAAGCCCGATGTGGATATCGACGGGCAGCTGCTTTCCGTGGGCGACTCCTACGTCTACACCATTAACTGGGTCAACACCGAGGCCGATGCCAATGGCAACCTGGTTCCGGCCAAGGTGACCGTGACCGACGAGCTTCCCACTGGCGTTGTGTTCGAGGCCTTTGAGGGCAAGAACGCCGATAAGGGCACCGCGAGTGGCCAGTCGCTCACCTGGAACCTGGGCGAGCAGCCTGCGGGCAGTCACGGTTCGGTGCGCGTGCGCGTCAAGATTACCGAGGATGCTGTGAAGGACGCCCAAAGCGCTGTCGGCACCATCAATAACACTGCCACCGTTTGGGTTGACAACAAGAGCTATACCGGCACCACGACCAACTACGTGCCCAAGAAGTCCGAGAGCGATGCCCAGGATTCGAATGAGTCGGGTGTGGCGCTGGGTGATGAGCTCACCTACACCATCGGCTACAAGAACACCGAGGGCGCGTCTGCCACGGTGACGATCACCGATGCCGTTCCCGCGGGAACCGAGTTCGTGGAGTTCGCCGGCGACCATAAGGATGCCGGCTCCAAGGACAATGACGGCAACCTCACTTGGACATTGAAGGACGTTCCCGCCGGCAAGGAGGGCGCGGTTCAGTTTAAGGTCCGCGTGACCGAGGACGCGTTTAAGAGCGGTGGCGCTTCGGGCGACATCTCCAACCAGGCGTCGGTGGCGGTCGGCAACAATCCTGCCGTCAAGACCAACACCACCACCGATCAGGTTTCTGACGGGCGCCTGACGTTGAGCAAGACGGTCACGGCCGCCGAAGGCATCACCGCGCCCAACAAGGCATTTACCTTTAAGGTGCTGCTCTACCAGGCCGATGGCACAACGCCTCTGGCCGGCACCTTTGCGTACGCCGGTCGCCCCAGCGGCACCAATGGCACTTATGTAAGCGGACAGATCAAGAGCGGTGACACCATCGCGCTTAAGGACGGCGGCTCCGTCACGGTTACCTTGCCCACGGGTGCTCACTACGAGGTGCAGGAGCTCGATTCCAAGGGTGAGCTCATGACGAGCGAGGACGGCTTTGCGGTTGTCGATAAGGCGAACCCCCAGAAGGGTACCGTCGGACAGGCGACGCAGGTGGGCTTCACCAACGTCTACAGCGTGGAGTCCACGAAGGTGGAGAGCGCCTTTAAGGTGCAAAAGAAGATCTCCGGTCGCAACTGGATGACATCGGATGCCTTTACCATGACGCTGACTGCCCAGGGTGAGGCACCCATGCCCAAGGGTGCCAAGGACGGCGTGTCGACGATTGAGCTGCACAAGGATGCCCAGGTTGACAACTTCGGTACCATCGAGTACACCAAGCCCGGTACCTATACCTATGTGATCGCCGAGCAGCCGGGTGACGAGACGTCGCTCACGTTCTCGAAGGCCACCTATCGTGCCACCGTCACGGTGACCGACAACGGCGCCGGTAAGCTGCTTGCCAAGACCAAGATTGCACAGCTGACCGACGATGCGGGCGACGCTGCTGAGCGCACGGTCGAGGCGGCGATCTTTACCAACACCGCCAAGACCGGCAGCCTCACCGTCAAGAAGACGGTCGTCGGTGGCGACAGTCAGCGCGAGTTCGGCTTCACGGTCGCGCTGGCCGACGGGGACGGCGAGCCCGTCTCCGGCACCTTCGGCAAGGGCGAGCACGCCGTGACGTTCGCGGACGGCAAGGCGACCTTCACGCTCAAGGACGGCGGGGAGAAGACCGTCGCCGGCCTGCCCGTGGGCGCGCGCTACACCGTGACCGAGGACGCCGCCGAGGGCTACACGACTGCTGTTAACGGGGCTGACGGCTCCAAGGCCGAAGGCGCCGTGACTGAGGACGGCGCGACCGTCGCGTTCACCAACACGTACGGAACGGCCACCGAGGGCAGAGACGTCTCCACCGCGGGACTCTTCACCAAGACGCTCGAGGGCCGCGACTGGGCGGAGGGCGATAGCTTCCAGTTCGCGCTCACGGGCGAGGACGGCGCTCCCATGCCCGAGGGCTCCGCCGACGGCTCCAAGACCGTCAGCGTGACGGCCGCCGGCACCAAGGCGGGCGATAGGGTCGCCTTCGACTTCGGCCCCATCCGCTACGCGCTTAACGACATCAAGGATGCCGGGTTCGCCGAGGTTGGCGGCAAGCGCGTGCGCGCCAAGACCTTCACCTACACGGTGCGCGAGGTCAGGCCCGATGACGGCTCGGCCATCGCCGGTGTGGCCTACGACGGCCACGTCGCTATGATGACGGTGACCGTGACCGACGACGGCTCCGGCAACCTCACGGCCACGACGCCCGCGATCGCGGAGGTGAGCGGCGGCGACTTTGTCAACACCTACACGACCGAGCTCGACTACTCGGCCCGCGCGGGCGTGCGCCTGTCCAAGACGCTCTCCGGCCGCGCCATGGAGGCGGGGCAGTTCGCCTTCACCGTGGCCGCGGACGCCGAGACGGCCGCCAAGCTCGGCCTCAAGACCGACAAGGACGCCTACGCCGTGGCCGCTGCCGACGATGGGGAGGCCGACCTGGCCGACCTCGTCGGCGGTGCCGCGGAGAGCGACGTGAAGTTCACCGACGCCGACGCGGGCAAGACCTACAGCTTCACCGTCACCGAGACCAAGCTCGGCGGCGAGGGCTACACCAACGACACCGCGCCGCGCACGGTGACCATCGCGCCCGGCTACGACGCCGCGACGGGCAAGCTCATGGTCACGACCACAGTTGCCAAGGACGGTGTCGAGGTCGCCCGCAGCGAGGTCTCCACAGCGGATGACGTCATGGCGACGCCCGCGCCCGTGACGGTCGCGTTCCAGAACTCCTACGAGGCCACCGGAACGCTCGGCGGCGAGGGCAACGTGGCAATTAACGCCACCAAGACGCTGACGGGCCGCGCCGCGGCGGCGGGCGAGTTCTCGTTCTCCGTTCGCGATGCCCAGGGTAACGTGGTCGCGACTGCGACCAACCAGGCTTCCGGCGACGGCGAGGCCGCGGGACTTGCGTTCTCGCCCATTGCCTACACCACCGACACTCTCGAGCGGATGGTGGCGGACGGCATCGCCGCCAGGGTCGCCGACGGCTCCTGGGTCATTTCCTATACCGTATCCGAGGACGGCACGGACCGGCTGCCCGCGGGCGTGACGGCGACCGCCTCGAGCTTCGACATCGCGGTCAAGGTGACCGATAACGGCAAGGGCGGGCTGGACACTGCCGTGGTCTATCCCGAGGGCTCCGACGGTACGCTGTCGTTCGTGAACGGCTACGGCACCAACGAGGCGACAGTTGACCTCGCGGGCACCAAGACGCTGGCGCTCGGCCAGGCCTGGCTCGGCTTCACGCAGGCCGACATCGCGGGCAAGTACACCTTTAAGATTGAGCCGCTGGACGGCGCGCCCGCACCGGTTGACGCTTCGGGCAAGACAGTGACCGAGGCGACCAACGACGCCGCCGGCAACGTCGAGCTGGGCCACATCACGTTTAAGCAGCCGAGCGACCTCGACGACGCCGAGATCGACGGCGACGGCCTGCGCACCAAGACGTTCGCCTATCGGGTGAGCGAGTCCGGCTCGGTCGACGGCGTGGTCAATGACGCGACGGCGACAAGGACCTTCACGGTCAAGGTGGTCGAGAACACCAACGCGGGCACGCTCGCCGCGGAGGTCCCGCCCGCAGAAGGCACGCCCGAGGGCAAGGGCGCGTTCGAGTTCACCAACACCTACGTCGTGAACCCGACGCCGAGCTCCGTCACCGACCAGATCAAGGTGAGCAAGAAGCTTAAGGGCCGTGACCTGGCCGAGGGCGAGTTCGAGTTCCAACTGGTCGAGATTGCCGCCGACGGCAGCGAGAGCGTTGCGGCGACGGGCAAGAACGCCGCCGACGGCACGGTCGCGCTCAGCCCCGTCACCTACACCGCGCCTGGCACGCACAGCTACGAGCTGCGCGAGGTCGCCGGCACGGCGGGCGGCGTGACGTACGACAGGGCGACGTACCGCGTGCGCACGACGGTCACCGATGCCAAAAAAGGCATGCTCGCCGTCAAGCACGAGCTGGCGGATGCCGAGGGCAATCCCACGGGCGACGACTCGGTGACGTTCACCAACGGCTACGAGGCCGCACCCGTCACCCTCAAGCTGGGCGCCGCCAAGGTGCTCAAGGGCGCCGAGCTCAAGGCGGGCCAGTTTAGCTTTGAGCTCAAGAGCCGGGACGGCAAGGTCATGTCGACCGCCAAGAACGCCGCGGACGGCAGCGTCACGTTCGATGCGCTGACCTTCAAGCAGGCTGGCACCTACACCTTCACGGTGAGCGAGGTCGACGACGGCCAGGCGCACGTGACCTACGACAAGGCGGTGCGCAAGATCGTCGTCACGGTGAGCGACGAGGCGGCCGACGGCACCAAGACGGGCTATCTGTCGGCGAGGGTCTCCTACGAGGGCGACGCCAACGTACCGCCGGTCTTCACCAACAGCTACGCCGAGGAGCCCAGCACCCCCGGCACCCCCGAGAACCCCGGCACGCCGGGCGGCGGCTCGGGCGGCGGTTCAGATAACGGCTCCGGCGGCGACGGCTCCGGCGGCGACGGCTCCAAGGGCGGCATGCCCGACACCGGCGACCGCAGCCTGCCGGTCGAGGCGCTCGCGGCCATGGCCGGCATCGGTGCGCTGACCGCAGCGGGCGGAGCGGTCCTGTACCGCAGGCGCCGCTAGCGATATGCACGAGTGGGGCGAATCCATCCGATGGGTTCGCCCCACTTGCCCTGCTGGACGGGAGCAGGTAAGATATACCGAGCGCCTAGCGCGTTCGATGGGTTCGGATGACGACATGTTCCGAATCTGGTCAGGTCCGGAAGGAAGCAGCCATAAGGAGCCTCTGTCGGGCATCCGAATCCATCGAACGCACGGGCGCTTTTTGGTGCCGCGACATGGCCCGGCCGGCGGCGAGGTATTTGGTGTCTTGCTGGTCCTCGGCTTTGCCTGCGGGATCGCTCGACTACCAAACAGCCCGCCGGCACCGGGACCACTTCGTCCAAAAATCACCCGTAAAGGCGCGTTAGCCTAATTAAATCTATCCCTTAAGGAATGCTGCTCGTTGGCGTTGTTTGGAGCGCGGTGGCGATGTGCTTCAAGAGACAGTGGCATTACCATTTGTTTTTACAAGTAAAGAGGCTCGTTTTCCTAGGTTGGGGAAACGAGCCTCTTTTTGTCTCTGGGCTTGTAGATTGGCGAAGGCGATACGCTCTGGCAGCTATTTTGAGTTCTTGATGCGGCGTGTGGCTGTGGCGGTTATTCCGAGGCCTGCGGCGGCGATTCCTGCGAGTGCGATTGCGCTCGGCGCTGTGTCGCCCGTGTTCGCGAGCTTGTCGGCGGTCGTATCTGCTTGTTTGCCGCTGCTCGTGTTCGCTTGCTTGGTGGAGTTTGGTAGGGCGTCTTTGCCGGTTGCAGGTGAGGCAACGGGCGGTGTCGCCTCGGCGGGTTGCGTTGAGCCGGAGGGAGGCGTCGTCTCGGTCGGTTTCGTTATCTCGGGCGAGGTGGCCTTGTCTGCCGCGGCTTTCGCCTCTTCGTATGCCTTGCAGGCGTCGTCATAGGCCGCTTGCGCCTTTTCCAAATCGCCGAGGAGCGCATCTCGCCAGGCTGTGAACCGGTCGATATCGGCTTTATATTTCTCTACAGCACGTTCACAGTCATTAACTCGTCTTTCCTCTCTTCTGAGGCGGTACTGGAACTCGCGGAGCTCCGTTTCGCAATAGTTTACGTGCGTTTTTGCCGATATGATCTCACTGTGCAACTGCTTTATTTGCTGTTTAGTAGTTTCGACAAACTCCTCGTAGCCGAGTGCTTCGAGTGTCTTAAGCATCTCATGTTTCTTCTCTAATTCTGCCTGGAGCTCGCTTACCCGGTTGATGGCCCCGTCGTATTTGGCTTGGGCAGCATCGATGTCCGCTTGCATGGTGGGAAGGAGTTCCCTCCCTTCGGCGGCTTGCGCCGCCATCTTTTCGCGGTACTCTTGAAAACGGGTAATGTCATCATTGAATCTCGCAATTTTCTCGGGACTTGCGGCGTTTTTTGCGGCCTCGAGGTTTTTGAGCGCTTCCTGCATGGCTGCATACGCTTTTTCTTTTGCGGCGGCCGCGTCTTCTGTCTGCGGGGCGCCCGAATTGCCGTTGGCGGCGCTCGTCTGCGAAACGGCCGCACCGGTGGGGGCGCTGGTTTCTGCAGCGATCGCCGTTACGGGGGCGATTCCCGCGACAAGTGCCGCGGAAAGGGCGATGCCCACAGTTGCTCGTCTTGCTCTTCTTGCGAGAATGTCGTTCATCTCGGCACCTCATTTCAAGGGTCGGCGACTAACTTGGTAGCACTAATGCAAGTATACCAAGTGGTCGACCCGACACTGGCTGGGTGCGCGCCTCTCCGCTTCTTTGGAAACCGAATCCCATTAGAAATGACGAGTTGTTTACGCTTCTTTTGGGCTCACCGTACTATCATGATTCGGATTGAGTGTGAATGATGATAGGGAGCGCCTATACATGATTGAGCTGCTCAGGCGTTTTGGTGGTAAGTTTCGCCGGTATATGGTGATTGGCCCTGCGTGTAAGCTGATCGAAGTGATCTTTGACCTGCTGACGCCGCTGGTGATTGCCCAGATGATCGATAAGGGTATTGGCGCACACGATGTCAACGCCGTTATCCACTACGGCATGGTACTTGGCGCCATGGCTGTGATCGGCATCTCGTTTACGCTCGTCTGCCAAAAGATGGCGGCGCTCACCTCGCAGGGCATGGGCACCGATATCCGCGGTGCGCTCTACCAGCACATCAACAAGTTGAGCTATGCCGAACTCGACCGCTTTGGCACGCCGTCGCTCATCACGCGCATTACCAACGATGTCAACCAGGTGCAGCTTGCCGTGGCGCTGGGCGTGCGCATGCTCATCCGCTGGCCCTTCCTGGCGGTGGGCTCTATGTGCGCGGCCCTTGCCATCGACCTTAAGCTCGGCATCATCTTTTTGATCTGCACGCCCGCTATCGGCCTGGTGTTTTGGTTTGTCATGGCGCGCTGCATCCCGTATTACAGGCAGCTGCAGGCAAAGCTCGACCGCATCGCGCTCATTTGCCGTGAGGGCCTTTCGGGCGCCCGCGTGGTTCGCGCCTTTGTACGCGAGGACCACGAGCGCGAGCGTTTTGCCCAAGCCGCCGACAATCAGGCCAATACTGCCATCGCGGTGGGCAAGCTCTCGTCGATCCTTAACCCCGTCACGTTTTTGGTGATGAACCTGGGCGTGTGCGCCATCCTGTGGGTGGGCGGCATCCAGGTCAACATGGGCGAGCTCACGCAGGGCCAGGTCATGGCGTTTGTGAACTACATGACGCAGACCCTGACCTCCATCGTGTACGTCGCCAACCTGGTCGTGGTCTTTACCAAGGCGAGCGCCAGTGCGTCACGTATCAACGAGGTGCTCAATTGCGTGCCGAGCATCACCGACGAGGGCAACCAGCCGGTCGCGCTGCCCGAGCCGAGCGAACTGGCGGGTGGTGCTGTTCCGGTCCCCGCGCTGAGCTTGAGCCATGCGAGCTTCTCCTTTGGCGCGGGCGCGGCAAATGCCGTCAACGATGTGACCCTGGAGCTCCCACTGGGCAAGACGCTCGGCATTATCGGCGGCACGGGCAGCGGCAAGTCTGCGCTCGTCTCGCTCATCCCGCGCTTGTACGATGCGAGCACCGGCAGCGTGAGCGTAATGGGCTCCGACGTGCGTGCCTGGCCGCTCGACCAGCTGCGCCATGCGGTCGCGACCGTTCCGCAGCGCGCGTCGCTGGTGAGCGGCACCATCCGCAGCAACCTGACCTGGCGCGACGAGGCGGCGACCGACGAGGAGCTCTGGGCGGCGCTCGATATGGCGCAGGCCAGCGAGTTCGTGCGCAACAAGCCCCAGGGCTTAGATGCCCCGGTCGAGGCGGGCGGCAAGAACTTTAGCGGTGGCCAACGTCAGCGTCTGACTATCGCGCGCGCCTTGGTGGGTTCGCCTCAGATATTGATCATGGACGACTCCGCCTCGGCGCTCGATTTTAAGACCGACGCGGCGCTTCGCCATGCCATTCGCGAGCGCAGCGTGCGCGGTGCCGCCGAGGGCGGGCTGCCGCTGACGACCGTCATCGTGAGCCAGCGCGTCTCGACCGTGCGCGACGCCGACATGATCTGCGTACTCGACCACGGTTCGGTTGCGGGCCTGGGCACGCACGATGAGCTGTACACGACCTGCCAGCTCTACCGAGAGATCTGCCAGTCGCAGCTTCGCCGCGAGGAGCTCGAGGGTCGGCAGGGGAGTGCGACACCCGCGTCCGCTCCGACCGCCCCCGCATCCGTCTGCGCAAAGGAGGGCTGCTAAATGAATCCGTACACTTCCTCCGGTTCGGTCGCCACGATGACGGCCAACGTGTCCGGCAACGATAACCTCAACGACCTGGGCGACGGCCCACGCCAGCCCGGCGACCCTGAGCGCTATCCCGTGGGCGCGGTGACCCGTCGCCTGATGGGCTACGTGCGTCCGCACCGCATTTCGTTTGCGGCGTCGTTTGTGAGTGCCGCCATCTCGGTGATTCTGCAACTCTATACGCCCATCCTCATTGGCGAGGGCATCGACCTCATCGCTGCCGTCGGACGGGTGGACTTTGACGCGCTGCTCCCGCTCGTCACCAAACTCGCGCTGGTCGTGGTTGGTGCCGCGGCCTTCCAGTGGCTGCAGGGCTATTGCGTCAATCGCCTGTCCTACGAGACGGTGCGCGACATGCGCGTGGAGGCGAGCGACAAGCTCAGCCGCATGCCGCTCAGCTTTATCGACAGCCACGCCCACGGCGATCTTATGAGCCGCGTGGTCAACGATGTCGACCAGGTGGGCGACGGCCTGCTGCAGGGCTTTACGCAACTCTTTACCGGCGTCATCACCATTGTGGGCACGCTCGCGTTTATGCTATCTATCAACCTGACCATGACGCTCGTGGTGGTGCTCGTCACACCGCTTTCCATCTTTGCTGCCGGCGCCATCGCCAAGCTCTCCAACAAAAGCTTTACTGCGCAGCAGCGTATTCAAGGGCAGCTCGGTGGTCATATCGAGGAGTATGTGGGTGAGCAAAAGCTCGTGGACGCCTTCGCCTACGGCCCGCACGCTCAACAGCGCTTCGATGCCCTCAATGCCGAGCTCTACACCGCGGGCGAGCGCGCGCAGTTTATGGGCTCGCTCTCCAACCCCGGCACGCGCTTTATCAATAACATCATCTATGCCGTGGTCGCTGTGATCGGCTGCGTGGGCGTGATCACGGGCGTGCCGGCGGCGCTTACGGTGGGCGGCGTGCAGATCTTCCTGTCCTATGCCAACCAGTACACCAAGCCGTTCAACGAGGTCACCAACGTCATTACGCAGATCCAGACGGCGTATGCCTCGGCGCGCCGCATGTTTGCACTGCTTGACGCGCGCGAGCAGGAACCCGATGCGCCGGATGCCGTGGAACTTGCCGCCCCGAAGGGCGAGGTTTCGTTTGAGCATGTGGACTTTAGCTATGTGCCCGAGCGCAAACTGCTGCAGGACATCTGCATCGAGGCCAAGCCCGGCATGCGCTTTGCCCTGGTCGGCCCCACGGGCTGTGGCAAGACAACGCTCATCAACTTACTGCTGCGGTTTTACGATATCGATGCCGGTCGCATTGCGGTCGATGGCCGTTCCTCGCGTGACTACACGCGCGCAAGCCTGCGCCGCGCCTTTGGCATGGTGCTGCAGGATACGTGGCTGTTCGAGGGCACGGTGGCGGAAAACATCGCCTACGGTTGCCCGGATGCCACGCGTGAACAGGTTATCGAAGCCGCCAAGCGCGCGCACGCGCACAAGTTTATCGTGCAGCTGCCAAGCGGCTACGATACGGTCATCGGCGAGGACGGCAGCATGTTTAGCCAGGGCCAAAAGCAGCTGCTGTGCATCGCACGCGTCATGCTCACCGACCCGGCTATCTTGCTGCTGGACGAGGCGACCTCGAGCATCGATACCCGCACCGAGCTGCAGGTGCAGGCGGCGTTCGACGAGCTCATGGCTGGCCGCACAAGCTTTGTCGTGGCGCATCGCCTGAGCACGATTCGCAACGCCGACTGCATTCTGGTCATGCGCGACGGCCAGATTATCGAGCGCGGCACGCACGACGAGCTGCTAGCGGCAGGCGGCTTCTACGCCGAACTCTACCGCAGCCAATTCGCCCAGTGAGCAAGCCCGTGGGGCAAATTAATCAATCGACAGACGGTGGTTTACATCTGTCACGTAAGTACTAAGATATTCATCTAATAAATTGCATTAGTGGCTTTAGTTTTGGGGGAAACGAGGCAACGTGACTATGACGTGCTCTTTGGTGGTTAACAGCAAGAGCGGTAATACCAGGATGGTTTCGGGCGCGATCAAGCGCGCTCTGCAGGCTGCGGGTGTTGAGTTTGTCCATGCCGCGGCGTTGAGCGACGATGCGGATGCAGATCAGGTTGCGCTCGAGGCGCAGGGCGCCTGCGCGGCCGACACGGTGCTCGTCGGTTTTTGGTGCGACAAGGGCGCGTGCACGCCTTCGGTCGCGACGTTGCTCTCCGCCTTGCACGGCAAGCGCGTCTTCCTGTTTGGCACCTGCGGTTTTGGCGCCGACCAGAGCTATTACCAGCAGATTATTGATCGCGTAACTTCTAATTTGGCTGGGGATGCCGAGCTTGCGGGCTGGGCGATGTGCCAGGGCAAGATGGGCCCCGCGGTCAAGCAGCGCTATGAGGCGATGCTTGAGCAAGAACCCGAAAACGCGCGCTATAAGATGCTGCTCGACAACTGGGTTGCCGCAAAGGACCATCCCACCAAGGAAGATCTGGACAACATGGCTGAAGCCGCCAAGAAGGCCGTGCTGGGGGAGTAGCTCCCATCGCTGACGGCGGTCGGTCCATCTTTCTAAATGAAGCGTCCTCCCGGGCGTCGGGGCACGAAGTTACCTGCTCTACAGTCCGGCGCAAGACGAAGGCCACATTAAGTGGCCTTCTTTGCGTGCGGAACTCGCGATGAACTTCGTGCCCCGCCGTCCGGGAGGACGCCTCTTTATTGATGGGAGGCCTGATAGGTCGATGGTTCCGTGCCCGGATGCGTCCAAAGTGGGACGGGCTTTCCGGATGGGCAGGCTTTCGAAAAATGCGTCCCGGAATTTGCCTTTGGAATGGGACGTAGTTTCCCGTTGAGGTGCTTTGCGGAAAGTGCATCCCACTCTGGGCGGTCGAAGTGGGACACACTTTCCCAAAGGCGCTCCAACGGGAAATTGCGTCCCATTATTCGGTCAAGAAACGGGATGCATTTTCCCAATGAGAGCAAAACCGGAAAATGCATCCCACAATCAGCCCTCAAAGTGGGACGCCGTTTCCCAATGAGGCTCAAGCGGAAAATGCATCCCGGAATTTGCGCTCAAAGTGGGATGCGGTTTCCGGTTGAGGGTCTAAGGGGAAAATGCGTCCCAGAATCGACGCTTGAAATGGGATGCAGTTTCCCGATGAGGCACTCGACGGAAAATACATCCCAGAAATGGCCTTTGAGCTGGGATAAGATTTCCGCGGCATCTCGGATTCTCAAAAATGAGACACGCCGTTGGCGAAAATGAGACACGTGATATCGGGCATCGGATGTATCATTTGCAAAAATGAGTCCACTCCACTCGAATAAAGCGAGGTCCCTCATGTACGTTCCACACCCCCGTATCCGTAGGCTGTCGAAAATCCCGCTTGTTGGGACGGCGGCGCTTGCTGCGTTGATCGCCACGAGCGTCGCCTGCTTCACGGCCACGCCCCAGGTTGCCCAGGCGGCAGACGCGCCCGCAATCACCGATATGACCGAGCAGGATTATCAAGCCCTGGGTCTGGGCACGAGCGAGGACATTCCGGCCGATACCGTTGGCCCCTATTCCACTGATACCCCCACGACGTTTGCCACGCGCAGCGAGGTCTATATGGCAGCTAACGGTAGCCATGGCAATCGCTACACTCTGCGCGACAAGCTCGAGAACGTCGAGCGCGGTGACATTGGCGGCAGCAGCAAACTCACCGATGGCTATGGAAGTGTGTGGGGCGCCGCAAAGTTCTGGCAAAACGTCAACAACTTCGACACGAACAGCGATCTCTACAAGCATAGCGACTACGGTGGCGGCACCTGGTCGTACCTAAGCAACAATGAGTCCTCAACAGTACTCGCCAACGACAACAACGGTTTCTCGGGCATTCACGCCACGAGTGTTGAGTTCTGCAGCGACGCCAGCACGGGCAAAAAGAGCCGCGTTGCCGAGCTCCGTGCCTACGGCGACAGTTCCTCCACGACGATTGACGGCAAGTCATACGCCGGAAAGGTTGAGCTGGTCCTCTACTCGTTTAGCAACGGGCGTACGCGCACTCTCGACACACACCTGCCGGTGACGGTCAACACTAATATGATGTACGAAGGCCGTTTTAAGTACCTGGATGCCGGTTACCTGCAAGAGCACGACGCCGTCTTTGATGTCGAGGCGGGCGATGTCGATGGCGACGGCGTCGACGAGCTTTTTGTCTACGCGGGCTGCTATGTCGACGAGAACGGCGTGCGCAAGGCTGTAGTCGACATGTATGACTTGGAGGGCGGCAACTGGAAGCAAAGCGTCGTCAAGATCGATGCCGGTAACGCCGCGGACTACACCACGCACAACAAGGGCGGGAACGACTCCTGGACGCAGCTTCAGTCAGCTCCTGTCGTTTCGCTAGCGGCCGGCGACCTCGATCGCGATTTTTGCGATGACCTCGCCATCGTGGTCTCGGCACCCTACGGCAAGAAGGATATTGATAAGTCGACGCATTGCGAGCTGTTTTCGTGGGATGTATCCAAGGGTGCGCTCGTCCATGTCGATGCTCTGGGCGACGCGGGCGCAATCTCCCTCTCCGCGAACGGCAAGACCATGGTCGCTGCGAATGCGACGTTCGGCACGTTTGCCGCCTACGATGAAGAAGGAAAGAAGACGGGTGAAACCGTCACGGGCCTTATTCTTGCGGGCTATGACTGGCAACGCAGCGCTTTTGATTACGGCGCTTCTGACGGCAGCAAGGGGCTGTACGGCGCGCTGTACCGCTACGCGTATTTTGACTCGGAGTCTGGCGAGTTCAAGCTTTCCGATTGTAAGGAATACAGAGACGGGCTCCTCGCCTCCTATGGGCTGATGCATGCGCCCAACAGCGCATGGAAGGATAGCGCTCAGGATAAGCGCTATCCGTGCACCTTGGCGCCTATTGCCCTTGCCACTGCCAACCTTGACGGCCTGTCCGAGCAGCTGGCGGTTGACGAGGTGCTCGTGGGCGGCGATGTGTTCCGCGACTTTGCCTGCAACACGGCACAGAGCGGGGCTCAGGGCTTGGGGTCCATGGTCGGAACCATGAGCATGAGCGGTCAGCAATACAACAGCAGCAACAAGCATGACCACAAGGGTATAGAACAGGTGTGGATCAGCGACGTCAAGGCGGGCAGCGTCTCGGGTTCGGACCGCTATAACGAGAGCTTTATCGCCGTGGTGGGCAAGCACCGCGACGAGGACCTGCGCAAGAACGATGACTACTATTGGATGACCGCCTCGCATTTTTCGCTCGACGAGAACGGAAAGGTGCGCCGCGGCGAGGAGCAGGTGATTAGCGAGAGCAACCGTCGCGGCACTACCTACGGCACATTTATCTCGCTCGCGCTGCCCGATGTCGACAACGACAGCGTCAAGATCACGTACAAGGACCGCTACAAGGTCTATACCAACCCGCGCGTGCTTGCCGTGCTGCAGGATGCGCCCTATGTTGAGGATCTGGAGCAGGCATACGGCTATCTGGTGTTGGGCGGCACGTCATACGGAGAGGAAAAGGGCACGGGGACATCCCAGGGCTATACCATTGGCGCCGAGTTGGGCGTTGCCGTCGAGGTGCAGACCGGTCCGCCCCTGGTCGCGATGAATGCTTCAGTCGATTTTGCCGCCGAGGGATGCTATGACTACCGGAGCGAGCGCACGGTCAGCGCAAGCGTAAGCTATGAGTCGCATGCCGGCGAGGGTGACAAGGCCGTGCTCTACACGATTCCGATGGTCTATTACGAGTATGAGATCGAAAATGAGGAAACTGGTGGCAAGGGCGTGATGGCGGCGCCCGTGTCGCTCGGCGCGCAGACCTCGGTCGTTAATGTCGAGGCCTATGACCGCATTGCCAAACAGCACAATATGACGCCGCTCAGCTACTTTTTGACCAACCGGTCGGGAGAACCCGGAACCTATCAAACGACGCTCAACGGCGAGACTCCCGTTGGGGATTCCTTTGGCCTGGGCAAGCCTGGCGTAACGCGCGCCTACACGCACGATGGGTTTAACGGCGCCGCCGCGCAGTCGGGGGCGAGCATTGAGCAGACCATCGAAGTCGAGGAGGGCAAGGAGCAGGAGCTCGAGCTCGGCTTGACGCTGAACGGCAGCGTTGTCATGGGCGCGAAGCTCGCAAAGCACGAGTTGTTTGGCGGCCTGTGCTTTGGTGCCAACGCCGGCTTTACTACGGGTAACTCCTCGAGTGAATCGACCGAATACGGCGGCACCGTCGACAACCTGCCCGAGGCCGCGCAGGGCAAGTACGGTTTTGTGTGGCGTCTGGGCGTCAACGCGGTGGATGTCGACAAGTTCGAGGCAGACTCGGGCGACAAGCTCGGCACCAAGGACACCGACCAGTTCTGGATCGTGGGCTATGACGTTAAGGACGTCGAGATGCCCGACGCGCCGGCCGTGACGGGCTTTACGGCAAACGCCGTCGATTCGACCAGCGTTACGTTTAGCTGGGACGATGTACTCGCAAACAAGAGTGGCTTTAGCTACGGCGTGGGCATGCTGCAGAGCAATGCGGCGGATGCGGTCGTCAATAGCTGGAAGATTGCCGACAACACGCAGACCTCGCTCAAGTGGGATGGGCTGCAGCCCAATACGGAGTATCGATTCGCCATCGCCGCCGTTAAGAATGGATCCACGACCGAAACAGGTATTCGCTCGGCAATCATCACGGTCAAGACCATGCCCGATGGCATGACGATGACCGTGAGCGGACCTGCGGCGGATGCTGCGGAGGGGTCGGATCTTGGATACGACTCTTCGGTTGAGCGCGCGGCGGGAAGCCACCTGACGCTCTCGGCGATTGGCCATGTGAAGCAACTCGGTGCCGACGATAGCGAAACAGGGCTGGCACCGACCTATATGTGGTACCGCAAGGGCCGCGGCGAGACAGAGTTTAAGCTCGTGGGTGCCGATGGCAACCTCGCGGCTGGAACGGCCTCAAAGCTCGAGATTGACCTGACCGCAGACGATGACGGTGCGCAGTATTACTGCCACGTGGGATACAACGACGTGGGCCTCGACACCGGCACGACGCTCGTGAATATCGAGGCCGAGGAGACGGCGCCCACAACGGTGAACGCCACCCCGATCCGCACGCGCCGCCTGTTCTCACAGGCAAGTGCGGGCGCCAAGAAGTTCCTGGACCATACGCTGGTAAACACCGCCGGCCCAACCGATTCCGAAGGCTCAAAGGACCCCGAGACTCCTGAGACCCCGACGAACCCGGACAAGCCCAAGTCCGACAACGGAGCTAAGACCGACACCAAGGTCAAGACTACGACCACAGCGAAGAACCTCGCAAACACCGGCGACCAAACATTCGCCCTAGTCGCCACCGCAGCAGCAGCGGGAGCAACGCTCGTAGTGATAGCCCTCATCATGCTGATCAAGCGCCGCAAGACCCACTAGTAGCCAGTCGAACATATCGACAACCCAAAAACCCGGGTAGCCAAAAAACAGGCCACCCGGGTTTTCTGTTGAGTGGAGACTCCGCAAGCGGAAACTGCATCCCACAATTAGCGCCCGGAACGGGACACATTTTCCGTCAAGCCCTCATCCGGAAAATCCATCCCAGTTTGAGCGCCCAGACCGGGACGCACTTTCCCAAAGGGTCCTCAACGGGAAACTGCGTCCCATAATTAGGCCGAGAAATGGGATGAACTTTCCCAATGAGAGCCAACCGGAAACCACGTCCCAGAATCAGCCCCCAAAGTGGGACGCACTTTCCCAACGAGCCTCAACCGGAAAATACATCCCGGAATCCAGCTGAATAGTGGGACACACTTTCCCAATCGGGTCCCAAGCGGAAACTGCATCCCATTCCAGACAAGAATTCCGGGACACACTTTCCGCAAACAAAGAAGGCCACATAACGTGGCCTTCAACTTATATATGTTCGGCGATACACCCAAGACAAGCCACGCCCCAACATCAGGGCGTCTGTCCAAGCGGAGGCATATAAGGTTCATCGCGAGTTCCGCACGCAAAGAAGGCCACTTAATGTGGCCTTCGTCTTGCGCAGGACTGTCCGAGCAGGGAACCTTATATGCCTCCGCCTGGACAGACGTTTCAGTTGTGGCTCAGCAGCTAGCAGCTACTTAATCTTGGTCGTACCCGGCGCCAGGTTGGGGTCGGTCTCGTTGGCCTCGGTCTGGAAGTGCTCGGTGTACACGTTCTTGCCGTCGCGGAACATCTCGTAGTACTGCATCTTGGCGTAATCCTCGCGCGCCTTGGTTACGGCTGCGGCAGCGGCGTCGTCACCGGTGACGTTGGAGGAGAGTGCCCAGCGCAGGCTGGCGTCCTCGTAGCCCACGGAGTTGATGGCGGGCAGCGACTCGCGCAGCGTCATGTGCGCCTTCTGGTAGTCGGTCAGCGGGGCGCCGATCAGCTGCATAAGCTGCGTGGACAGGTAGTTGGTGGACAGGTCGTCGACCTCACTCGTCTGGTCGCAGCCGGCAACGTCGTAGTTGGCCCAGATGATGTAATCGGTCTGCCACAGACGTTCCTGGTGGGTGGCGTCGTCCTCGTCGGTAAACCACTTATCGTTGAACTTGGACGGGAAGAACGGCTGGTGGTCGCCCCAGAACACCACGACCACCTTACGGTCGAGCTTGCTCAGGGCGTTGAGGAAGTAGCGAAGCGCCTGGTCGGACTGCTCGATGCACGAGACATACTCGTCGACATCGGAGAGCGTGCCGTCCTCGACGGTCTTGGCGTCCAGGTCGGTCGTGTCGATATTCAGGTGCATCTGCTTGTCGACCGGCAGCAGACCCGTGTCGTAGCCCGAGTGGTTCTGCATGGTCACGTCGAAGATAAACTGCGGATCGGCGTTCTGGTCGAGCAGCTCAAGAATCTTGTCGTAGGTAGCCTGGTCGGTCACCATGCCGCGCAAGGTGTCGGCTCCCTGGAAATCGTTGATGGACAGGAACTGGTCAAAGCCAAAGTCCTTGTAGACGTTCTCGCGGTTCCAGTTGGTTGCGTGATTGGGGTGCATAGCCGTGGTGGAATAGCCGAGCGATTTGAACTGCTCTGCCAGGTTCCCGGTCGTTTCCATGTTGTAGATGGTGTAGGGGTACACGCCCGAGCCCAGGTTGGCCATGGAGTTGCCGGTCATAAACTCAAACTCGGTATTGGCGGTGCCGCCGCCGTAGGCGCTCACGTAGAGCTTGCCGCGGCTGAGGCAGTTGGACAGGCTCTTAAAGTACTGCGGACCCTCGTAGCCGGCGCGCATGTTCTGGTAGATCGACAGATCCGAGAACGTCTCGTTCATGATGGCGATGACCGTGGGCTTCTCGCTGTCGAACTGCTCCTGGGCGGCGGCGCGCTCGTCGCTCTTGGCCGCGTCGGACTTGTCGTAGGCCTTGGCGTACTTTTTGAGCGTGGCCTTGGCATCGTCGACGGAGTAGTCGGCGGGTTTGGGCGGCTTGATGGACTGTGCCGCACTAATAAAGGCAGGCAGGTAGCCCTCGCGCCAGTAGCTCTCGAGCGGACGCCAGGTGTAGACGGTGATGCCGAGAGTGTTGTAGTAGTCGATGAGCGTAACATGCGCGGTCACACCGCCCAGGCACAGCACGGCCACGAGCAGGTTGGTGAGCAGCATGCGCTTGGCGTTGGCGGCGCCCTTCTGACGGTGCGGTGCCACCAGGCCGGCGTACTCGCACAGCAGCATGGCGATGGCGGTAAAGCCCATGGACAGCACGCAGAACAGCGAGATGGAGAAGGTGTAGCCGGTGCCGGCGACCGCGGCGGCGGTGGAGATGGCCGAAAGGTCGCCCGGCTGGATGGGCATGGACTTAAACGTGATAACGAAGAACTCGGCAATGCCCAGGATAAAGAGGGCAAAGGCCAGGACCGCGGGGGCTGCGCCGTGGCGCTGGAATAGGAAGAACAAGCCGACCATGAGCGTGGTGATGATGGCCCACTCGAGCAGGATGCACAGGGGGTAGACCCAGGTAAAGTCGTGGTTGGACGATACCTCCATGCCCAGCAGCGCAAAGACGCCGGCGAGCAGCAGGCACAGCACGGCGGCGACGAGCGGTTTGCCCACAAAGGCGCCGCGCAGGCGGGCGAGCTTGCCGGTGGGGGCGGGGGCGTCGGGCGCGGCGAACGCAAAGACGCGCGGGGCGATGCGGTCGCGTGCGATGCTGGCCCAAGCGCAGCCGGTGAGGATGGCGTTGGTCAGGATGAGCATCACAAAGGCGAGCGGCTCGTTTTGAGCGACGAGGCCCACGGCGCCCCAAATAGTCAAAAAGACCTGGAACAGGCCGAAGGCGACGCTCCACCCAAGAGCGCTTTTGGCAACGGTGCCCGACTGAGCGCGAATGGCCTTGGCCTCGCGCAAGACAAGGTAGACGGTCGCCGCAAGACCGACGAGCGAGATGGCGGCAGCGAACATGCTGAGACTCCTCACAAACTAAAACGTACGAAAGCGGGGGTTTACCCGATTGTTACCAAGATATGCGCTGCAATTGGTGTCTGCGCACAACAACCAGCCATATTAACGCGCACGTGTGGCGGTGTGGCGCAATGTAGTGGCGACCTGCGCGATAATGGACGGGAATTACACGGAAACGTAAAGGCTTCTTAAAGAATTAGCGAGGATGAGGCGATGAACGAGCAGGTTTGCACCAAGGCCGTGGATACGTGCGGCTATCCGGTCGAGACTACGGGCAATGCGGTGCTGGACACGTTGGAGCACCGTTCCTCCACGCGTGCCTTCGCGCGTGATGATGACGACCGCCCCGTGGCGGTGACCGACGAGCAGCGGGCGGCGATTCTGCATGCGGCGAGCCGTGCGCCGTCGGCAGGCGCCATGATGATGTATTCCATCGTGAGCATTCGCGAGCAGGCTACGCTCGACCGTCTGGCCGACCTGTGCGACCACCAGCCCATGATCGCCAAGACGCCCTGGGCACTAATATTTGTGGTCGATTATGCCAAGTGGATCGATCTGTTTGAGCACGTGGGCTGCTTTGAGCCCGAGTTTGTCGAGCGCACGGGTAAGGCGCCCCGCCGCGCGCCGGGTTTGGGCGACTTTGCCATCGCGGCCCAGGACGCCGTGATCGCCGCGCAAAACGCCGTGGTTGCCGCCGAGGCTCTGGGCCTGGGGAGCTGCTACATCGGTGATATCGTCGAGAATGCCGAGGAAGTTGCCGGGCTGCTGGACTTGCCGCCCTATACCATGCCGCTGTCGATGCTCATCATCGGCACGCCCCGTAAGGAGCGCCCGGCAATCGCGCACCCCGTGGCGAACCTGGTGCACGAGGAGCGCTACTGCCGCGCCGATGTTGCGACCATGGACGCGCAGGTGGCCGAGATGGACGCGATGTTCCGTCCGCATGCCCGCGAGGTGGGGGAGCGCGTCGTGGACATCTATACCCGCAAGCACACGAGTCCCTTTATGGCCGAGATGAGCCGCTCCATGGAGTGGTGGTTCAAAAACTGGCTCGGAAAATGACGAATGTGACAAAGGGACAGTCCCTTTGTCACATTCCATATCGCCGAGGTGGCTTAAAGGCCGTATAAATGTTTATCTAGCTGGGAAAACAGTGCCATTCAAACATGGGCCGATTACCTATAATTCCTTCGAACATTAAAGTTGGGAGGAAACCGGCTTATGGAACAAAAGGCCAAGGAGGCAGCTTCGCACGCTGCGATTCCTGTGAGCATCTCGGCGATGCTCGTCACGCTGGGCGTGGTGTACGGCGATATCGGCACCAGCCCTATGTATGTAACCAAGGCGCTCGTTGCCGGCAACGGCGGCATCGGAAGCGTGACGGAGGAGTTCGTGCTCGGCGCGCTCTCCCTTGTCGTGTGGACGGTCACGCTGCTGACCACCATCAAGTATGTGCTCATCTCGCTGCGCGCCGATAACCATGGTGAGGGCGGCATCTTTGCCCTGTACAGCCTGGTCAAGCGCTGCGGCAAGTGGCTTATCATCCCCGCCATGCTGGGCGGCGCCGCGCTGCTCGCCGACGGCATCCTGACGCCGGCCGTTACCGTTACCACGGCCATCGAGGGCCTGCGCACCATCCCGGCGGTCCATGCCGTGCTGGGCGATGACCAGGGCCGCGTCGTCGCCATTACGCTCGCCATCATCATCGTGCTTTTCTTGGTACAGCGCATCGGTACGGCCAAGATCGGTCACGCCTTTGGCCCCATCATGACGCTGTGGTTCCTGTTCCTGGGCGGCACGGGTCTGTTCTTTGTCTTCCAGCACCCCGCCGTGCTGCTGTGCCTCAACCCGGTGCGTGGCATCGCCTTTTTGCTGAGCCCCAACAACCACGCGGGCATCATGATTCTGGGCAGCTGCTTCCTTGCCACCACCGGTGCCGAGGCGCTCTACTCCGACATGGGCCACGTCGGCCGCGGCAACATCTACGCTACCTGGCCGTTCGTTAAGTGCTGCCTGCTGCTTTCCTATATGGGCCAGGGCGCTTGGCTTATGAACAACGCTGCCAACCCCGAGCTCATGGGCATTGCCGACCTCAACCCGTTCTACCAGATGCTCGCCCCGGGCCTGCGCCCGTTTGCCGTCGGCCTTTCCACCGTCGCGGCCATCATTGCCTCGCAGGCGCTCATCACCGGCGCATTCTCGCTGGTGTCCGAGGCCAGCCGTCTGGACCTCATGCCGCACATGCAGGTCTTCTACCCTGCCGAGACCAAGGGCCAGCTCTACATCCCCATGGTCAACAACGTCATGCTTGTCGGCTGCGTCATCGTGGTGCTGCTGTTCCAGAACTCGGCGCATATGGAAGCCGCGTACGGCCTTGCCATTACGCTGACTATGATGTGCACCACGCTGCTGCTCTTCTTCTACCTGCACGAGGAGCGCAAGCTCAAGGTTGCTCCGTGGATCTTCGCGGCCTTCTTCCTTTTGCTCGAAGGCTTCTTCTTCGTGAGCTCGCTCACCAAGTTCTTCCACGGCGGCTACTTCACCATCCTCATGGCTGCACTCATCATGGGCATTATGGTGTGCTGGTACAACGGCACGGCGGTCGAGCAGCGCCAGTTTACGCTGCTGCCGCTGCGCAGCTACCTGCCGCAGCTCAAGCGCCTGCGCGACGACGACCGTTACGAGCGCATGAGCGACAACGTCGTGTACCTGACCAAGGACACCCATACCGACTACATCGACCGCGATATCGTCTATTCGATCTTGGACAAGCATCCCAAGCGCGCCCGCGCCTGGTGGTTTGTGAATGTCGAGACCATGGACGAGCCGCACACCTTTGCCTATACGGTCGAGACGTTCGGCACCGACTACGTGTTCCGCGTGCATCTGTACCTGGGCTACAAGATCAACCAGCGCGTCAATGCCTACCTGCGTCAGGTTGTTCAGGACCTGGCTGCCACCGGCGAGCTGCCGCCGCAGACGCATGACTACTCGGTCTACAAGGATCCGGGTAACATCGGCACGTTCAAGTTCGTCCTGATTCGTAAGCTTCTGGCGCCTGAAAGCGATGTGGAGCCGAGCGAGCGTACGGCCATCACGCTCAAGTACATCATTCGCCGCGCCGCCGGCACGCCTGCACGCTGGTACGGCCTGGAGAACTCCAACGTGAGCTTTGAGTACGTGCCGCTGTTCACCAAGTTCAAAGCCGTGAACAAGATGCAGCGCCTGGCCCCCAACGAGCGGCCGTAGACGTCGGCGGCTACACGGAGTTGGTTTTTGATGGATAAGCATGAGGCCGGGGAGGTAAACATGGATACAAAGGCGCTCGATGGCCGTGAGGCGGTGGTCGAAATGGTGCGTGAGGCGCGCGTCGACGCCGCCGAAGATCGGTTCTTTACGAATCGTGCCAACATGGACATGGCCGACCGCGTGATCTCGATCGTGGCACTGGTATTTGGAGCTGTGTGCGTGTGTGCCCTGCTCGCGCACGTGCTGTTTGTCTAGCGACCGCCGGTTGCAAAGGCTATACACTTGGAACCACCACAAGGGAAACCACCACAAAGGTGCCTGTTCCTTTGTGGTGGTTTTTGTTTTCGAGAGAGGGGCGGGGCGCTGATGGACGTCCGTACGGACGGCGATATTGCCGATAACTTTTGGTGGCGGCGCACAACGCTGACGCGCCGCACTCCTCTGTATGACGCTTGCGTATCGGTGGGGCTGTTGGTCGCGGCGACGATTGTGGGTGCGCTGCTCGACCATCCGGGTCTCGCGCCGAGCATCATGATCGTCTATGTGTTCGCCGTTCAGCTGTGCGCATTCTTTACCTGGAGTCGCCTGTATTGCTTGCTGAGCTCGGCTGCCGCCGTGGCGCTCTACAACTTCTTGTTTGTCGACCCGCGCTACTCGCTGTCGCTTATCGACCGCGGCTATCCCGGCATGTTCTTCATCATGTTCGTGGTCTCGCTTGTGTCGAGCTCGATTGCGTTGGCCCTGCGCCGCGCCTTGGCACAGGCTGCCGCCAGCGACCGCCGCACGCATATGGTGCTCGAGACCAACCGCATGCTGCAGCGGTGCGCCGATCAGCATCAGATCGTTCACGCCATGGCCACGCAGCTGGCGCGTCTTTCGGGCTGCCCTGTCGTGTGGTACAGCGCCGACGTCGAAGGCGATGACCTGCTGCCGCGCGCGACTTACACGGCCGTGGGCGATGCCGCACCGGTGCACGAACTGGCGCCGCAGATGCCGCCTCGGCTCTCGGCGTCCGCCTATGTGGGAACGCCGCTCGACGCCACGTTTGGCGGCTCGGCGTTTTATGGCATCTACCTGACGGTTCGCACAGGCGACGGCTTCGCGCGCTCGGGCGACCCCGCCTCGGTGGTGGGCGTGCTGGCTAGCGTTGCCGAGCCCGACGTGCTGACGCACGAGGAGCGAACACTTGCCGATGCCATCGTGAGCGAAGGCGAGCTGGCACTCGATCGCGCCCGCGCCATGGAGGCCCGCGAGGAGGCGGCGGTGCTCGCCAAAAACGAACAGCTGCGCGCCAACCTGCTGCGCTCCATCTCGCACGATCTGCGTACGCCGCTCACCAGTATTTCGGGCAATGCCGACGTGCTGCTCGACCAGGGCTCGACCGGCACCGCAGTGCTCGATGCCCAGACGCGCCGCGGCCTGCTTCTATCCATTCGCTCGGATGCGCTGTGGCTCAACGCCACCGTCGAGAATCTGCTCGCCATCACCAAGCTCGAGGGTGGCGGTATGCGCCTGTCGACCACGCTCGAGCTCATGGACGATATCGTCGAGGAGGCGCTGCGCCACGTGAACCCTGCCGTGCGCGAGCACGACCTTAAGGTGGTGGCGTGCGATGAGCCGGCGCTCGTCAACGTCGATGCGCGCCTGATGGTGCAGCTGGTGGTCAATCTGGTGAACAACGCCATCACCTATACGCCCGCGGGCTCGCATATCATGATTTCGATTAGCGTCGACGATGGACGCGTGGCGTGCTCGGTGGCCGATGATGGTCCGGGCATCGCACCCGAGGATCGCGAGCGGATCTTCGAGTCGTTCTATACCGCCAACCATGGTCTGGCCGACAGCCACCGCAGCGTTGGCCTGGGTCTTTCGCTCTGCCGCTCCATTGCGTTGGCACATGGCGGTAGCATAGAGGTTGCCGCGGCGGACCCGCACGGTTCGGTCTTTACGATTGAACTTCCCGCCGCCGACGTTTCGTTTGATAAGGAGTAGCGCTGTGCCGAACTCTGCCGTAAAACCGCTCATCTTGGTCGTTGAGGACGACCCCGCCGTTCGCAATCTTATCGTTGCCGCGCTCGAGGCGCACGGCTTGCGCCATATGGCTGTGGAGACCGCCCATGCCGCCATCGCCGCCGCCTCATCGCAGGCACCGAGCATCGTGCTGCTCGATCTGGGCCTGCCCGATATGGACGGCGTCAAGGTGGTGGAATCGGTGCGCGCATGGTCGGGTATGCCGATTATTGTGGTCTCGGCGCGCAGCGAGGACGCGGATAAGATTCGCGCGCTCGATGCCGGTGCCGACGACTATCTGACCAAGCCGTTTTCGGTCGAGGAACTGCTCGCGCGCATTCGCACGACGCTCAGGCGCCTTTCGTATGCGCAAACGGGCAGTGTTGCCTCCGAGGGCTCGTTCGATACCGGTGAGCTGCATATCGATTTTGATGCCGGCATCGCCACGATGGATGGCGAGGAACTGCATCTGACGCCGATCGAGTATAAGCTCCTGTGCCTGCTGGCGCATAACGCCGACAAGGTACTGACGCACCAGTTTATTTTGCACGAGATTTGGGGCACGGCGACCAAGAGCGACCTGGCGAGCCTGCGTGTCTTTATGGGCACGTTGCGCAAGAAGATCGAGTCCGACCCCGCGCATCCGCGCTATATCCAGACACACGTGGGTATCGGTTACCGATTGGTCACCCAAGGCTAGGACGGCGTCCGCCATCCCAATATGAGTTGCGGTGAAATACGGTCTAAATTTACCTAATTCCAGGTAAAGCAGTCCGTATTCCACCGCAACTTTGTTATTTGCCTTTGGGCTTGCTGGCGTAGAACTTCTTCTTTTTGGGCTTGCCGGCGGGGGAGGGGCTGCCGGTGATGTGCGGCTTGCCGTCGCCGGCGTGCACATGGCCAGGCACTGCCGCACAGGGCTTGCGGGTCTCGGGGTTGCGCAGCTCCTCGACACGCTCGGCAATTTCCTCGGCGCTAAAGCCGACCTCGGCCATGGCGTCCTCAATGGGCAGGCGGCGCACGATATAGCAGTGGTGCACCTTCTGGTTGCGCGCGAAATCCTCGGGGATGGTCTGCGCCGTAATGTCCTCCAACACCACGCCCGCGCGCGCGAGCTTGCGCGTCTCGGGGCGGAAGCCGCGCAGGTTGCAGCTAAAGATGGCATGGCTGCCCTGTGCGAGCAGGCGCGATACGCCGGCTAAAAGCTCAACATGGTCGCGCTGGACATCCCAGGTGCGGCGGCCCATCTTGGATGAGTTCGAAAACGTGGGCGGATCGACAAAAATCAGGTCCCAGCGGTTGCGCGTCTGGCGCTGGTCGCGAATCCAGGCGAGCACGTCGTCGCGCACAAAATGATGCTGCGGACCAACAAAGCCGTTCTGGCGCATATTGCGCTCGGCCCAGTCCAGGTAGGTGTTGGAAAGGTCGACTGTCACGGTTTCCTCGACGCCGCCGTCGGCCGCATAGCAGGTGGCGGTGCCGGTGTAGGCGAACAGGTTGAGGAAGCGGCGTGCCTGTTTGGCGTGCTCGCGCACCAGGTTGCGGGTGACGCGGTGATCCAAGAAGATGCCCACATCCAGGTAGTCGTCAAAGTTGACGGCAAAGGTGAGTCCGCCCTCTTCGATGAGCGGCAGGCGACGGCGCGCGATGTTGGCGCGCTCGCCCGAGCCACCCTTGCCGGCGCCCTGCTTGCCGTACTGCGAGCCGCCGCGCGAACGCATGCGGGCCTTGGCGTGCACATGCTCGGCGGGAACATCTAGGATGCGCGGCGCGATGGCCAAGATGTCGAGCATGCGGGCCTGGGCCAGTGCGGGGTCGATGGTCTTAGGTGCGGCGTATTCGGCAATGACGAGCCAGCGGCCCGGCGTCTGCGGGCAGCCCTCGTACAGGTCGATGGCGGCGGAGTAGTCGGGCAGGTCGGCATCGTAGACGCGGTAGCAGCTCACGCCCTCGCGCTTGGCCCACTTGCGGCGCAGACGGGCGTTCTTGCGCAGGCGGTTGGCGAACTGCTCGGACTCCGGGATGAGCACGGGCAGCGGCTTGCCGTCGCCCAAGTCGAGCGTGGCGGTAGGTTCGGGCATGAGGGTGTCGGCGGCTTCGTCTTCGGCGTCCGTGGACTGTTCCTCGGCGTTTGCGCTGGTCGCAGCCTCAAACGCTGCGGCGGCGTGGTCGAGCGAAGGCCAGACTTCGACGGTTGCCTCCTCGTTGTTGGGCATGATGGCGATCGAACGCTCGGGCTCGGCGTGGAGCGCGCGGGCCAGCAATCCGTCGCGGGTGAGCGCGGCGACCGGTGCCGAGGCGAGTTCGGGCGCGCGGCGCAGCTCGCCGACCAGCGTCATGGCGTCGTGCATGAGCGAAAGCGGGGTCTCGGTAGTGTCTGCGACCACGGCGGCACCGGCGACGGCGCCCGCATGGTCCAGCACGGTGGCGGGCTTGGCGGCACAAAAGTCGACAAAACGCTTGTAGCCGGCGCACTTGACCATGCGCTCGGCAGTCTTGCGGGCGGCGGGGTCGATGTCTACGGCCACGATGCGCGCCTGGCGCTCGCGCGCTGCCGCCTCGCGCTCGCGCGCCTCGGCAAGCAGCTGCTCCCACAGGGCGGCGTCGTGCAGCTGCCAGCCCTCAAAGCCCCAGCGCTCGCGTGCGGCGCCCGGGGCGCGGTCGGTCAGAATGTTCACGGCTTCCAGCAACAGGCCGCCGCCGGCGCACGAGGCATCGATTAGCGTGGGAAGGGCTTCATTCTCGTAATCGTCGGCCGTCAGCTCGCGCTCGCACAGTGCGGTCCAGCCGACCTGCGCCAGCACCAGGGCGGCGTAGTCGGGGCGCAACACGTGCGCGCCCTCGCCGGCACGGGTCGCCGCGGGCGGCAGGCGCTTGAACAGCGGGTCGCCCGAAAGGTCCAGGCTTATGCTCGCGCGACGCTGACGCAGCGAAAGCAGCAGGTGAACGTCGGGGTCGGCGGCATCGACGTCGGCGCGACGGCCCGTGTTCTCGGCCAGGCGGTCACACAGCGCGTCCTTGGCGCGCAGGGCCGAGAAGCGCGTGTTGCGCAGCTGCTCGGTCACGCCGCGGGCGGTGATGGCAATGGTGGCGCCGGGGCGGACGATGTTCTCCCAGGCGATGTCGTAAACGCTATCGTACAGCTCGTCGGCGTCCTGCGCCTCAAAGCGCCCGAGCACCGCAAACACGCGGCTCGCCAGGCGCGACCACAGACAGGCGCGGTAGCCTTCTTCGAGCTCGCCCTCAAACGTGGCGCGGCCCTTCAGCCGGCGAACATGCGAAAGCCCGAGGCGTTTAAGCTCATCGGCGAGTGCGGACTCAAAGCCCTCGGGGCAGCTTGCGTAAAATTCCATGGGTGACCTCTCTGGTTGCGTCGCTCCATTATATGATGGATGCTTCGTTTGCCCTTATCCTCGAAAGGAACCCATATGATTGATGCGTGCCCCGAACCCGCTGTGCTCTTTTTTGACGTGGACGGCACGCTGACGTCGTTCGATCCCGACAACATGACCGACAAGGACTTTTCGGCGGTTCACCCCTCGCAGGCGGTCGTCGAGGCGTTTCATCGTCTGCGCGACGCGGGACACCAGGCATTTATCTGCACGGGTCGTCCCTTGTGGCTGATTGCCGATGGCCTGCGCGCGCTGAACCCGGCGGGTGTCGTTGCCATGGCGGGAGCGACGCTCGAGGTCGAGGGCCGCGTGGTACACGAGGACTGCTTTGATGAGGACGTTATCGAGGAGCTGGCACGCCGTATGGCCGCGGCAGGGATTGAAGCCTTTTTCGAGACCAACGTGGCTACCTTTGCCCTGGAACCCGCGGGTGTTGAGCAGCCGTCTCTGATCGGCACTTCTGTGGTGCACAGCGCCGAGGAGATGCGCGTCGACGGCCGTCTGCGCGTGGGCAAGGTATGCCTCAATGTGCCCAGTTTGGCTCGCGTAGCCAATGATGACGGCTTTATCGATCGCGAGTTTGAGCTGTGCAACACCGGTGGTCAGAATCGCGAGCTGAGTCCCAAGGGCATTGACAAGGGCGTGGGCGTGGCGCGAGCGCTGGCGTATCTGGGCCGCACTGGCAACGCGCGCACCTTTGGCTTTGGCGATTCGGGCAACGACTTGGGCATGCTCGCTGCCGTCGAGACGGCTGTCGCCATGGGTAACGCCATGCCTGAGGTCAAGGCGGTCGCCGACTACGTGACCGACGATGTCGCACACGACGGTACCGTCACAGCGATGCAGCATTTCGGCCTCATCTAATGAATCCCGCGTTCTGACGTTTGCTCAAACTGCGACTCTTTGCTTTTGCATGCTCAATCGATTTATCAATCCAAACACTGAGGTGTTTATACCGTTCGCCGAGAAGATAAAAAACCGCAGCTCAAGCCTTGATAAACGTAGGTAAAGTGTTTAGCAGTTTATCGGCCGTATGCTAACGAAAGGAATCAGGCAGATGGCAATCAAGGTGTTCGCTGACGGTGCAAACCTCGAGGGCATGCTCGACATGTACGAGAACGGCAACGTTCAGGGTTTCACGACCAACCCGTCCCTTATGAAGAAGGGCGGCGTGACGGATTACCGCGCGTTTGCCAAGGAGGTCCTGGCCCACATCACCGATGTGTCCGTCTCGTTTGAGGTCTTTGCCGACGACGTCGAGACCATGGAGGTCGAGGCGCGCGAGATCGCTACCTGGGCCGAGAACGTCTACGTCAAGATTCCGTGCGTGACCACCAAGGGCGAGTCCACCGCCGAGCTGGTGCGCAAGCTTTCGGCCGACGGCATCAAGGTCAACGTCACCACCATCTTTACGCCTACGCAGGTTGATGAGATGGTCGAGGCCGTTGACGCCGAGACGCCGTCCATCATCTCGCTCTTTGCCGGCCGTATCGCCGATACCGGCGTCGACCCCATTCCGTTTATGACGGAGTCGGTCAAGAAGGCCGCCGCAAAGCCCAACTGCGAGGTCCTGTGGGCGTCCACGCGCGAGCTCATTAACATTTACCAGGCAGAAGCCTGCGGTTGCCAGATCATCACGGTGCCCAACAGCATCCTGGCCAAGCGCAAGAATATCGGTCGCGACCCGTACGAGGTCTCGCTCGACACCGTCCGCGGCTTTGCCAAGGATATCGCGGCGCTCGGTTTCCATATCCTGCCGTAGCGCGAACACCGACTGTACCGTGGGCTGTTCGCCCCGGCCTTTCCTTTCCCTATCGCTCACGCGCTCCGCGAGGATCGCGCTAGGCAAAGGAAAGGCCGGGGCTGCCGGCACGAGCTTGCCAGCAAGTTGGCGATTGGCTTCCATATCCTGCCGTGGGCAAAGGTACCCCCGCCTGCGCCGTGCAAAATTGAGAGTATTCAGCAAGGTAAAGGTCTTTATCAGTTGACCGAAGCATGGAACGGCCCCCGTTTTGGCTCTGACGACGCTAAAACGGGGGCTGTTTTTTGCTTTTTCGTCTCTGAGGGGCATCCGGAACGGTGGAATTTGCAGAATACTCGCGATTTTGCACATCGCTACAGGGGGTACCTTTGCTTTGGCGGTTTACTTTCCCTGCACCATGGTGAGCGAGATCTTCTTGCGGTCGCGATCGACCTTTTCTACCCACACCTTGACCGTGTCGCCGACGCGCACCACGTCGCTCGGGTGCTTGACAAAGCGATTGGCCAGCTTGGAGATATGCACGAGGCCGTCCTGGTGCACGCCCACGTCGACGAACGTGCCAAAGTCGACGACGTTGCGCACCGTCCCCTTGAGCTCCATGCCGGGTTCCAGGTCGTCGATGGAAAGCGCCGAGCGGCTAAAGACCACCTCGGGCGCGTCGTCGCGCGGGTCGCGGCCGGGCTTCTTGAGCTCGTTGACGATGTCGATGAGCGTGAGGGTGCCGCAGTTCAGGTCACTTGCCAGCGCCGAGATACTGCCCAGACGGCGCTCGATGTCGGGCACGCCGCCGCGGCTGAGCTCGCTGGCTTTAACGCCGGCGCGTTCCAGGACGGACGTGGCCACCTCGTAGCTCTCGGGGTGGACGCTCGTCGCGTCGAGCGGGTTCTTGCCGCCGCTGATGCGCAGGAAGCCCGCGGCGTTGAGGTATGCCTTGGGTCCTAGTTTGGGGACCTTCTTAAGCTGGCGGCGATCGGTAAAGGCGCCGTTTTCCTCGCGGTAGGCCACGATGTTCTTGGCCACGCTCGGCGTGATGCCCGATACGTATCCCAGCAGGCTCGCGCTCGCGGTATTCACGTCGACGCCCACGCGGTTGACGACGTCCTCCACCACGTGGCCCAGGGTGCGCGAAAGCTCGGCCTGGTCAAGGTCGTGCTGGTACTGGCCAACGCCGATGGACTGGGGCGGGATCTTGACGAGCTCTGCCAGCGGGTCCTGTAGACGGCGGCCCAGGCTCATGGCGCCACGCACGGTGACGTCCAGATCGGGATACTCCTGGCTGGCGAGCTCGGAGGCGGAGTACACCGATGCGCCGGCCTCGTTGACGATGGTGTATCGCAGCTCAGGCGCCTGCTCGGCGATGAACTCCGAGACGACTTCCTCGGTCTCGCGGCTGGCGGTGCCGTTGCCGATGACGATGGTGTTGACGCTGTCCTTTTTGACGAGGCGGGCGAGCTCGCGCTTGGTGCCGGCGACGTCGTGGCGCGGCTTGGTGGGATAGACCACGCCGTGGTCGAGCAGCTTGCCGGTCTCGTCCATGACGGCGACCTTGCAGCCGGTGCGGTAGCCCGGATCGAGCGCGAGCACGCGGGCGCCGCGCACGGGGCGTGCCGAGAGCAGGCCCTCGAGATTCTTGGCAAAGACATTGATGGCCTCGGTCTGCGCACGGACGGTGAGTTTGGCGCGGGCCTCGCGCTCCAGCGAGGGGGCCATGAGGCGCTTGTAGCCGTCGGCGATGGCGGCGTCAAAGACGGGCGCGAAGACGCCCTGGCGTCGGGGCCAACGGCTGCCGAGGCGTGCCGTGGCGGCGGCGCCGTCGACGTTCACGCGCACGCGGAGCTTGCCCTCGCGCTCACCGCGGTCGATAGCCAGCACGCGGTGGTTGGGTATACGGCGCAGCGGCTCATCATAGCTGTAGTACGGCTCGTAGGGGGTCTTCTCGGTGGGGTCGGTGGCCTCGACGACGATGTCTGCGGTGTTTTGCGTAAAGGCACGCAGGTCGGCGACGTTCTCGGGGTCCTCGGCCACCGTCTCGGCCACGATGTCCGCCGCGCCGGCGAGCGCCTTCTCGGGCGTGTCGAAGCCGGCTTCCTCGTTGACGTATGCCGCGGCGGCGTCGAGCGCGCTGCCCTTGGCCGAGGCCTGCATGATGACCATGTTGGCAAGTGGCTCCAGGCCTGCCTCGCGGGCCTTCTGTGCGCGGGTCATGCGCTTTTTGCGGTAGGGCTTGTAGAGGTCCTCGACACGCTGGAGCTGCGTGGCCTCGCGAATTTGCTGTTCGAGCTCGGGCGTAAGTTTGCCCTGGGCGTCGATGAGCAGAATGACGTCCTCTTTGCGCTGCTCAAGATTGCGTAGGTAAGACAGGCGCTCGTCGAGTGCGCGCAGGGCGACGTCGTCCATGCCGCCCGTGGCTTCTTTGCGGTAGCGCGAGATAAAGGGGATGGTGTTGCCCTCGTCGATGAGCTTGACGGCTGCCTCGACGTTGGCGGCCTTAAGGTTGAGCTCGCGGGCGAGCTGGGCGATAAGATCCATGGGACTCCTTGCGTTTAAGGTGCGTTTGCAGCACAGGGCTACCAAGGATACCACCCGTCCCAAAAGACTGTTTTGGGGCCGCGCCATGAAAACGGCCTATCTACTACGTTTGAACCGTATTGGTCGACCATCCCCCGGTTTTCCGAAAATATGCAACCCGTCTACCTGCGGTTTTTATTTCGAGAAATTTGGCATGGTTGAGGGCGATCGGCTAAACGTAGTAGATAGGCGCGTTTCGTGGCGAACGAATCAAGCCGAGGTGCAAAATAGCCCCCCGCTCCAGAAAAATCGTCGGCAAGGTAGCAAAATGCCCCGCGGGCAGGAGGCTGCTCGCGGGGCAAAGAAGAGGGGCTTGTTGGTGACGGACCGAAGGGTTCGGCATGGGGCTTCTGCCGCGGTCGCTCTTAAGGCATTACAGCTCGACGAGCTGACCGGTCTCGGCGGCCTCCTTGATAGCGTTGAGAAGCGTGAGCGTCTTAACGTTGTCGGCGGGGGTCACGACGGGCTCGACCTCGCGGCGGACAACCTTCACAAAGTGCTTGAGCTGCATCTTGTGCGGCAGTGCCGGGTCGACGGCCGGAATCTCCATCTGCAGCGGCTTGTGCCAGTTGGAGGCGCCGTCGTAGGAGAACTGGTGCAGGCGGGGCAGCGACAGGGCGCCCTTAGTGCCGCCGATAAAGTAGGCGTCGGCGTCGAAGGGGCGGTACTGCGGGTCCTCGCGAGCGGTTGCCTCCCAGTTCCAGGGGCTGGCGGTGGCGTCGGAGATGGTCATGCTTGCGAGCGCGCCATCGGCAAAACGGACGTTGACCACGGCGGAGTCCTCGGTCTCAAAACCGCGGGCGGCGCTGGACTGCATACCCTGGACGGCAACGGGCTCGCCCAGCAGGTAGCGGAGCAGGTCGACGTCGTGCACCAGGTTGACCAGGATCGGGCCGGCACCCTTCTTGCGGCGCCATTCGACATCGAAGTACTCGTCATTCTTATAGATCATGTAGTGGAAGCTCGACACGGTGAGCTTGCCCAGCTCGCCGGACTCGATGATCTCCTTGGCCTTGTTGACGAAGGGGTTGTGGCGACGGTGCTGACCTACGAGCACGGGCACGCCGGCGGTCTCGGCCTCGGCGGCGAAGGCCTGGGCATCCTCGAGATCGTTGGAGATCGGCTTTTCGATCAACGGCACGATATTGCGCTTCACAGCCTCGCGGGCAACGCCCAGGTGCAAGTCGTTGGGGGTGGCGATAATGACGGCCTCGGGTTTGACCTCGTCCATCATCTGGGCGGGATCGGTGTAAAACGGCACGCCGGCGGCCTCGGCCGTGGCGCGAGCGCCCTCAAAGGCGTCGGCGATGGCGACGAGTTCGGCCTCGGGTTCCTCGGTGACAAAGCGGATGTGGTTGCGGCCCATGGCGCCGGCGCCGATAACGGCAATGCGGACGGGGTTGAGCTCAGACATTTCGACTCCTTAATACTGGTGACCGGTGGGATGCGACAAAGGGGCTGTCCCTTTGTCGCATCGGTAAAACTAGGCGGACTTCTTCTTGCTGTCGGAGACCATCATGTAGACGGTGAGCACGACGGCGATGGCGGCGATCACAATGGCGCCGTAGAAGGACTGCTGGTAGGCGGCGCTGCCGGCCTCGGCGTGATACAGCACGGCGGTGATGGGCTGGCTGATCCAGGTGGAAGCGGCATAGCCCAAAAACATGATGCCGTAGTTGACGCCGATGTTGCTGGTACCAAAGGCGCCACCGGTGAGCGGCGGGTAGATGACGAGCAGGGCGCCAAAGCTAAAGCCGAGCAGGGCGAGCGCCACAAAGAACATGCCCTGCGTAAAGCTCATCGACATGATGACGAGTGCGACGATGGTGACGACAAGGCTGATGAGCAGCGACTTATAGGCGCCGAGTTTGTCGATGATCTGGCCAAAGGACAGACGGCCAACCAGGTTGGCGCAGGTGTTGACGGAGACCACCACACCGCCGAGGGCGACGGCCGCGGCGCTCGTGGGGTCGGCGAAGAGCTGGACGGCGGCGATGGAGGCAACCTTGCCCACGAGCAGGGTGCCCGCGGTGGCGGCAAAGGCGAAGGTGACGATGAGGACCCAGAAGCGCGGGGTCTTGACCATCTCGCCCGGGGTGAGGTCGCCGAAGGTGCCAGCGTGCGCGCCGCCCTTGGGGGCCTCGAAGCCTTCGGGCAGCCAACCGGCCTCGGGGGCCTTCAGGAACAGGGCGGAGGCGGCGATCGTCACAAAGAAGATGACGCCGAGCGCCTTAAGGGCGCCAAAGATGCCCAGACTCGGGATGAGCAGCGAGGCGAGCACCGGGGACAGTACAGCGGGACCGGCGGTCGAAGCGGCCAGGGTGATGCCGGAGGCGAGACCCTTCTTGTCGATGAACCACTTTTGGCCGGTGGTGAGCGCGGGGTTGTAGCCCAGGCCGTTGCCGATGGCGGCGACGAGCGAGAACCACAGGTAGAACTGCCACGGCTCGGTGACGGTGCCGGACATGAACCAGCCCAGGCCGTAGCACGCGGCGGCGGCGATAACGACGTTGCGCGGGCCGATCTTATCGGAGATGCGGCCGGCGAAGATGCCCGTCACGGCCATGATGGTCTGAAAGACCGGGAAGGCCCAGGTAAGAGCGCTGGACCACTCGGGGTAGACGGCGAGCAGGTTCTTGCTCACGACGGAATACAGCGCGATGGAGCTGATGAAGAACATGGTGACGCACGCGGCGGAAAGCACGACGGCGCGACCCTTGTTGGAGTTGGTGGAAGCCATTGGACTCTTTCTAATCGATACGGGGGAGGAGCGGTCGTATCCGCGGGTCTCCCTGTTAGGTTGGTTTACTGGTCAGTCGGCTTGGCGACGCCGGACTCATCGGACCAAAGCTCGACACCCTTGTTCTTGAGGTAGTTGTCGGCATAGGCGCGACGGCCGCCGGGCTTGGCGGTGAGGTCGCCCATCATATTGGAGAAGCCACCATCGACCTTGATGGCGTCGCCGGTGGTAAAGTCCGAGCGCGTGGACGCCAGGAACATGACGGCGTTGGCGATATCACTGACCTCGCCGATGCGACGCGTGGCGATCAGGCGGCTGCGGCTCTTTTCGACCTCGGGGTCGGCGTAGAAGTTGGCCGACATCGGGGTCTTAACGAAGCAGGGCTCGACGCAGTTGGAGCGGACGCCGTAGGGGCCCCACTCGGCGGCGAGCATCTTGGACATCATGTTGACGCCGGCCTTGGTGGAGCTGTACACGCCCGAGAACGTCTCGGGGGAGTGGCTGGCGACGGTCGAGATGTGCACCAGGCGACCCTGGCCGGCCTTGATCATCTCGCGACCAAAGCGCTGCGAGGTGATGAAGTAACCGGTGAGGTTGACGTTGAGCACCTGCTCCCAGTCGCTCAACGGCAGGTCTTCCATGGCTGCGAAGCGCAGGATGCCGGCGGTGTTGACGAGAACGTCGACGCGGCCGAAGTCGGCGATGGTGGCATTGACGGCGGCCTGAACCTCGGCCTCGTCGGTGGCGTTCATCTTGTAGCCCTCGGCGTGGATGCCAAACTCGGCGGCGAGGTCGGCGGCTGCGGCCTTGACCTTTTCCTCGTCCAGGTCGAGCATGACGACGTTGGCGCCATTGCGGGCGAACTCGCGGCAGATCTCGGCGCCCATACCGCCGAGCGCGCCAGTCACGGCGCAGACATCGCCCTCGAGCTTAAGCCAATTGCTCATAGGAACTTCCCTTCTTGTGCCTCCCGGTGGGTCGCTCCCATTAACCGACCCACGTGGTTTTCGCTGGTTATCGTATGCTTTGCATTTGCGCAGGTGAATTGCATATTTGTTAGAATGGCGTTAACCGTAGGTTCATAGCTTGCAAGACGATGCGCCTTTAATTGAGTGTGTGACCTGCCAAAACAACCCCCTTCGGCAGTTCATTGCCATGCGTCTGGAAACAGGAGATTGACGTGTACGATCGACGACTCGAGGCCATATCGGCCGCCGCGGAGCTGGGAAGCTTCTCGCGCGCGGCGGCAAAATTGCGCGTGTCGACTCCGGCGCTCGTCAAGCAGGTGTCGGGCTTCGAGGCCGAGTTCGGCATCACGTTGTTCGAGCGCTCGCATTCGGGTGTTAAGGTGACGCCGGCAGGTGCTCTGCTGGTGGACGATGCACGTTCGATCATGCGCCAGTCCGAGGATGCGTTGCGCCGCGCCCGACGCGCGGCGGGCGATGGCGGGGCCGTGCGTCTGGGCGTGTCGATGATGTGCCCGGGGCGCCAGACGCTATCGATGTGGTCGGGCATCCATGATCTGGAACCGTCGCTACGATTTGAGATTGTGCCGGTAAGCGACCTCTATGACGAGCGCGAGACCGTCATGCGCAGCTTGGGCCGCGAGGTCGATGTGGTGCAGTCGAGTTTTTCTACCCCACGCTGGGGCGACGCCTGCCAAAAGCTTCGCATCGTTAACGTGCCGTTTTATATCGACCTGCCACGCACGAGCCCGCTTGCCCGCAAGAATCGCATTACGGTCGCCGACTTGGAGGGCATGCGCCTGCGCGTGCTCCGTCACGGCAACGACGCTATGGACAGCCTGCGCATCGACCTGTTAGCCGACGGCGGTGTGGATGTGATCGATGTGGATAGCTTTGACTTCGCGCTCTTTAACGAAGCCGAGGAAAAGGGCGATGCGGTGCTCACCTGCGGAGCGTGGTCGGGGGTGCACCCGGCCTTCGTGGGCGTGCCGTTCCTATGCGGGCGAGAGGTGCCGGTCTTTTTGCACTATCCGCTCGAGCCCACCCTCCAAGTACAAAAATTCGTCAACGCCATGGCCCAACTCCTCAAGTAGCCAAAAGAGTCCCGTCCCAAATTAGCTACCCTTTGCTACGGGTTTAGCGGTCCTCGCGTTGCGGATCGGCCGTCTCGGCTGCCTTTACGCGGTTCTTATCGACGTACATGTTCTTGTCGGCCTGGGAAAAGAGTTCGCGCATGGTAGGTGGCTCGTCAAAATCGTTGGAAAGCGCATAGCCCACCGCGTAGCTGATGGGCATATCGGGGTGGACTTCGGAATACTCGTTCACGTTCGCGTGAATCCGAGCGAGACAAGATTCCACAGCGGCTCGGTCGGCATCCCGCAGTACCGCGATAAACTCATCGCCGCCGTCGCGACCCACAAAGCACGTCTCGGACGCCACGCTTCCCAGTTGCTGTGCAAAAGAGCGGATGTATTCGTCGCCCTTCTCGTGGCCGAAGTTGTTATTGACCGTATGCAGATTGTTAAGGTCGAAGACGCACACCGCAACGGGCGCCTCCGCGGAGACAGGCTGCTCCTGCCCCAAGATCTCCTCGCACTTGTTCTTATTGGGCAGTCCCGTGGCTTCGTCGAGATAGACTTTGCTCTGCAGCTCGCGATTAAGCGCGGCAGTGCGCACCGCGCGAACAAGTTCAACCGCAAAGGTCGCCACCAAGCCCACGATGTCGATGATCACCAAGCCCTCGAGATAGTTGAGCGCCGACGCCTTCTCCTGAGAGTAGTCCTCTGCGAGTCGCGTAGCATCGTCGCAAATGCCAAAGAACTCCTCGCTCATCGAGATGATGTCGGTGTTCTCGTAGCCGACTTCGCGCACGCGGGCAATCTCGGCGCGAAGCTCGTCAAAATAGTTCGCGAGTTCGGTCATCTTTGCCTGGTACTCATCGTCATCGAGACGGACGAGATTGAGGTCGTCGCTTCCGTAGCGCAAGCCGTTAATGTATGAATCAACGGCCTTGAGCAGGTCGTCTTGTGGCTGGCCTGCGTCCTCGAGCTTCACGATGCGCTGCGTGGTGCCGCGTACCAGGCCGGCGTAGTTGACCACGCGCGCCGTGCCCTGGATATCGGAGACGAGCAGCATGACATTGATGAAGAAGAAGATGAGAACTGCCGTGAGCACCATCATGAGCAGGCGCACCGCCTGGCTGGCCTTCTTGGCGACAGAAGTATTCACAAGTTCACTCTCTCAAATGGCAAAAGCGCAGGTGGCACCCAGCGTGCTGAAATTTACGTGAGGTCAACTCTACCATATGGGCCAACAGCCTCAAACTGTAGCAGACGCTCGTCCAAATTGGCGTGACGCTTGTCTTGTTGTTCTTGACCTGGCCGCGCTATCGAACATGTTTCTGGTCTTGGATCACCATGGGAAAGCTCATCCCGTTTTGTGCGTCTAGAGTGGGATGCGGTTTCCCAAAGGTGCCGTTAGGGGAAACCACATCCCGGTTTATGCCCTTGAAATGGGATACCGTTTCCCGGAGGGGGCCCAGCGGGAAACGGCATCCCATTCTGGGCCCGAAAAGTGGGATACGGTTTCCGGCCGGCATGAAAAAAGCCTCCGCAGCTCGTGTGGCTGCGGAGGCTTTATTCGTTGCGGTGCATTGTGTTTGGGTCGTTGAGATGAGTCGATTTGCCCCGAAAGAGGAGGACATTGACCTTAGGGTCATGCCCAACGAATGAGCGGCAAATCGGCCATCTCGGCGAGCCGAACTACTCCAGCTCAAACGCTCCGGTATAGAGCTGGTAGTAGTACCCATGCTTGGCGATCAGCTCGTCGTGGTTGCCGCGCTCGATGATACGACCGTGGTCCAGGCAGATGATCGCGTCGGAGTTGCGCACGGTGGACAAGCGGTGCGCGATGACAAACGTCGTGCGGCCTTCCATGAGCTTGTCCATGCCCGCCTGCACGATGGCCTCGGTGCGGGTATCGATGCTCGACGTGGCCTCGTCCAGGATCATCGCCGGCGGATCGGCGACGGCAGCGCGTGCGATCGAGATCAGCTGGCGCTGGCCCTGCGACAGCTGTGCGCCGTTGCCGGTGAGCATGGTGTCGTAGCCGTCGGGCAGGCGGGTGATAAAGTCGTCCGCGCCCGCGAGCTTAGCCGCCTTGATGCACTCCTCGTCGGTGGCATCCAGATTGCCGTAGCGGATGTTATCCATCACGGTGCCGGTGAACAGGTTCACGTCCTGCAGCACGACGCCCAGCGAGCGACGCAGATCGGCCTTGCGGATTTTGTTGACGTTGATGCCGTCGTAGCGGATCTTGCCGTCGGCAATGTCATAGAAGCGGTTGATGAGGTTGGTGATGGTCGTCTTGCCGGCACCGGTGGCGCCGACAAACGCGACCTTCTGACCCGGCTTGGCAAACACGGACACGCCGTGCAGCACCTCGTGGTCGGGCGTGTAGCCAAAGTCCACATTGTCCATGACCAGGTCGCCGCGCAGCGGTACGTACTCGATCTCGCCGGTTGCGCGGTGCGGATGCTTCCACGCCCACATGCCGGTGTGGTGGTCGGCCTCCTCGAACTCCCAGGTCTTGGGGTTCACTTGCGCGTTGACGAGCGTCACATAGCCTTCGTCGGCCTCGGGCTCCTCGTCGATGAGTTCAAAGATACGGTCGGCGCCGGCGAGGCCCATGACCACGGCGTTGATCTGCTGCGAGATCTGACCGATCTGTCCGCAGAACTGCTTGGTCATGTTGAGGAACGGCACCACGACGGCGATGGACAGCGCCATGCCCGAGATGCTCAGGTTGGGCACGCCCAGCGCCAGGAAAATGCCGCCTGCCAATGCGACCAGCACGTAGAGCAGGTTGCCCAGGTTCATAAGGATAGGCATGAGGATGTTGGCGTACATGTTGGCCTTCTGCGAGACCTCGAAGAGCTTTTCGTTGCGCTCGTCAAAATCGGCCTCGGCGGCAGACTCGTGGCAGAATGCCTTGACGACCTTCTGGCCGTTCATGACTTCCTCGATGTGGCCCTCGACCACGCCGAGCTCGGTCTGCTGCGCAATAAAGAAACGCGCGGAGTTGGAGCCGAGCAGCTTGGTCATAAAGGTCATAAAGGCGACGCCTGCCACAATGACCAGGCACATCCAAACGCTGTAGTACAGCATGATAAAGAACACCGTGACGATGACGATGGTCGTCATGAGCAGGTTGGGCAGCGACTGGCTGATCATCTGGCGCAGCGTGTCGATGTCGTTGGTGTAGTGGCTCATGATGTCGCCGCGCTGGTGCGTGTCGAAGTAGCGAATCGGCAGGTCCTGCATGCGGTTGAACATTTTCTCGCGCAGCTTCTCCAGCGAGCCCTGCGTGACGATGGCCATGGCGCGGTTCCAGAAGAGCGAGGACAGGATGCCGATGCCGTAGATGCAGGCGAGGGTGGTCACGAGCTGTGCGATCTTGGGCTGCGCGGCTCCCCAATCGCCCGACTGCCACGATTCGCTAATAATCTGCAGGGCGCTCTGAAGGAAGGTCGCGCCGATGGAGTTGATGATGGCGCAGAGCACCACGCCGGCGACGACGAGGGGCAAAAGCACGGGGTAAAAGCCAAAGAGCGTCTTGATGAGGCGCGACATGGTGCCGCCCTTGCGGTTGAGCGCGCGCTCGGCGGTCGTTGCCTTACTCATGTGCCTCGCCTCCTTCCTGGGTCTGAGCTTGCGTTACGGATGCCTCGGTGTCGGCCTCGACGGCCTCTTCGCCCTCGGCAGACATCTTGTTCTGCGAGGTAAAGGTCTCGCGGTAGATCTCGCTCGTCTTGAGCAGCTCGTCGTGGTTACCGATCTGCGCGATGCGGCCGCCCTCCATGACGATGATGCGGTCTGCGTCCTGCACGGAGCTAATGCGCTGGGCGATGATGAGCTTGGTCGTGTTGGGCAGATAGCTTGCCAGCCCTGCGCGAATCTTGGCGTCGGTCTTGGTGTCGACGGCGCTCGTGGAGTCGTCCAGGATCAAGATCTTGGGGCGACGCAGCAGGGCACGCGCAATGCACAGGCGCTGCTTCTGACCGCCGGAAACATTGGAGCCGCCCTGTTCGATCCAGGTGTCATAGCCCTTGGGGAAGCCGTCGACAAACTCGTCGGCGCAGGCCAGATGCGCGGCCTCGCGGACCTCTTCGTCGGTGGCGTTTGGGTCGCCCCAACGCAGGTTCTCGGCAATCGTGCCGCTAAACAGCACGTTTTTCTGCAGCACCATGGCCACCTGGTGGCGCAGGGCGTCCAAGTCGTAGTCGCGTACATCCACGCCGCCCACGCGCACGGTACCCTCGGTGGCGTCGTACAGGCGGGCGATGAGGTTTACGAGCGTGGACTTGGCCGAGCCGGTGCCGCCGATGATGCCGATGGTCTCGCCGCTCTTAATGTGCAGGTCGATATCGTCGAGCGCCTGGCGCTTCGCATGCGCGGAATACTTAAAGCTCACGTGGTCAAAGTCGATGGAGCCATCGGCGACCTCGAGCACGGGCTCGGCGGGATCGGCGATCGTGGGCTCGGCGGCCAGCACCTCGGTGATGCGGTGCGCCGATTCGTCGGCCATGGTCACCATGACAAAGATCATCGATAGCTGCATCAGGCTCATGAGGATTTGGAAGCCATAGGTAAAGATCGAGGAGAGCTGGCCCACGTCGAACAGCGTGCCCTGGCTCGTGATGATGAGCTTGGAGCCCAGGTAGATGATGACGACAAACGCGCCGTTGACGCAGATGTTCATCATGGGGTTGTTAAAGGCAAGCAGCTTCTCGGCGCGGGTGAAGTCCATCTGGACGTCGCGTGCGGCGGTCGCGAACTTCTCCTTCTCAAAGTCTTCGCGCACGTAGCTCTTGACCACGCGCATGCCGGTGACGTTTTCCTCGACGGACTCGTTAAGGGCGTCGTACTTGTGGAACACGCGCGAGAAGATGGGACGCACCTTAAAGATGATAAAGAACAGCCCAAAGCCCAGCAGCGGAATGATGACCAGGTAGACCATGGCGACGCTGCCGCCCATGATAAATGCCATGGTAAAGGCGAAGATCAATACCAGCGGCGCGCGCACGGCGATACGGATGATCATCATAAAGGCCTGCTGCACGTTGTTGATATCGGTGGTCAGGCGCGTGACGAGCGAGGAGCTCGAGAACTCATCGATGTTGGCAAAGCTGAACGTCTGGATCTTGTAGAACAGGTCGTGACGCAGGTTCTTAGCGAAGCCGCAACTCGCATGGCTGCAGGTGACGCCGGCAGCGGCGCCAAAAGCAAGCGACGTCAGCGCGATGAGCACCAAAAAGCCCGCGGTGGGAAGCATCTCGGCTACGGTGGTGCCATCTTTGATGGCGTCGATCAGGTTGGCGGTGATAAATGGAATCAGCATCTCGCAGAGCACCTCGCCAAGCACGAGCAACGGCGTGGCAACGGTGACTTTTATATAGTCGCGGATGCTGCCCATGAGGGTTTTAATCATCCAGTTCCTCCCAGGTTACACGGATTTTCTCGAGCATTTCGGCGAGCTGCTCGCGCTCGTCGTGGGTGAGGGCACCAAAGGCCTGCTCTCTAAAGCGAATGCGGGCTGCCTGGTCGATGCGGGCGTTTTCCCGGCCGGTTTCGGTCAGGCGAATGGTGAGCTGCCGTCGATCCTTGGGGTTACGGCTGCGCTCGATGAGGCCGTTGAGCTCGAGTTTGGACAGGATCTCGGAAAGCGACCCCGGCTTGAGGTCAAAGTGCATGCCGAGTTCCTGCTGCGACATCTCGCCGCCGGGTTGCTTGGCCAGCAGGCAGATGATGGGCGCCTTGCCGGACACGCCTCCGCCATGAAAATGCATGTAACGGCCGCAAAAGCCCAGGCCATTGAGGATGCGCTTGGCAAGCTTGTCTTCTGAGCTAACCGCTTCGGGTGCATCCGCCGGCTGTGACGGGTCGCCGCCGGGCTCGTGCGAACAAAGGTTAAGAGGTTCATCGCACATGAATTAGTGTTGCTCCTTTCTTTAGTTAGGTAGTGGAATTGTTTTGTGCCTAACCAATCTAGGAGCATGAGAAATGAATGTCAAGGTACCAAACTAGTGGTTACGCGGTTTTACCAAACCGCGTAACGGCTCGACGCTGCAAACCCGCCAGAGCGGCAATCTGCCTTTCAACTTCGGCGGCATGACCAGAAGGTCAATGCCGCCTCGTTTCAAGGCACCTTGCTCACTCTGGCGAGTTTTCGCTGACTTCGCCAAAACATCGGTGTTGCCCGACCAGTCGTTTTGGCACTTAGGTGGCACTTAGGGACGTTCCTTATGTGCCGGCACTTGGGGACACTCCTTGCGCTGATAGTCGTTGGGTTAGTCGTTGGGGACGTTCTTGTTTGACTAGTCATTTAAGAACGTCCCCAACGACTAACTTCCTTCCCGTAACCTTTCCGCAACAATTCGACCTCCACGGCACCAGCGCCCGCCTGCCGTGCTCCCTGCGCTACACTTAGTCGCACTGTGGCGCTGCTGCGCCGTGCCCGAACCAAGGGAGACCCTCATGAAGAACACTCAGCTGCTGTTGATCAACGATATGTGCGGCTACGGCAAGGTCGCGCTTTCCGCCATGCTGCCGGTGCTGTCGCACATGGGCTACCGCATCCACAACCTGCCGACGGCGCTGGTGTCCGATACGCTCAACTATCCCAAGTTCTACATCCACGACACCACCGAGTACGTGCGCCAGAGCCTCGCCATCTGGGAGGAGCTCGGCTTTGAGTTCGACGCCATCTCTACCGGCTTTATCGTGACCGAGGAAGAGACGCGCATCATTTCGGACTTCTGCCACCGTCGCGCGCAAAAGGGTACCAAGGTGTTCGTCGACCCCATCATGGGCGACAACGGCAAGCTCTACGCCGGCGTGCCCGAGTCCACGATCGGTCTCATGCGCAGCCTGCTCGAGTGCGCCGACTATGCGGTGCCAAACTACACCGAGGCGTGCCTGCTCACCGATACGCCCATTGCCGAGCAAATCACGCCCGATGAGGGCCGCACTCTTGTGGATGCCGTGCGTGCCCTGGGCGCCAAGTCGGTGGTCATTACGAGCGCTGTGGTCGACGGTGCGAATGTCGTCATCGGTTACGACCATGTGGCGGGGGAGTACTTCACGATTCCCTTCGACCTGATCCCGGTCTATTTCCCGGGCACGGGCGACACGTTCTCGGCGGTGCTCGTCGGCCGCGTTATGGCAGGTTGGAGTCTGCAGCGCGCGACGTCCGATGCCATGCGCGTGGTGGCTGAGCTTATCGAGCGCAATGCCGACCAAGAGGATAAGTCGGCTGGCCTTCCCATCGAGGCCTGCCTGGACGTGATTGACCATGAGTAATGCTGGCGAGGGCGGCGCCAAGCCTGCGGGCGGGGGCAAGCCGCTCGGCGCGCCGCGTGGCAAGCGTCCGCGTATCCGCGTGAGCTGCGTGGACCAGCTGGGTGCGTGCCGCTGCCACCATGGTCACAAACCGGGCGACGTCTTCGACTTTGACCGCGACCGCGGCAAGATGTGTGCCATGGCCTGCCATGTGGGCTTTCCCTATATCGATATCCTGCGCTATGGCGGAACCGTGCCTGGCAACGAGCCTGGTACGGCAAAGTTCTGCTGCCCCGAGGTCGATACGCTGAACGTCTGGCTTGCCGAGATCGTTGACGAGTAGTCGAGCGCAATGTGGCAAAGGGACAGCCCCTTTGTCACATTCGCCGGGGCTGCCCCTTCTTTTTGCTTATAATCCTAAATCTCTGCATTTCATCCGATTTTAGGTTCTAAAAATCCTACATTTCATCGATAATTAAGCGCATAAAACTTTGCATTTCATTTGATGACACTGAGGGGAGAGCCTATGCTGCGCAGGAAAATAGCGGCAGAGCTGGAGCGTTGGCTGAAGTCTGCCGAGCAAAAGGCCTTATTCATCACGGGTTCTCGCCAGATCGGCAAAAGCTATTCGATTCGCGCGTTTGGCAAAGCCAACCACGCAACCTACATCGAACTCAACCTCATGGAAAATCGCCAGGCAAAAGATGCTCTTCTCGAGGCGCGAGATGCCGATGATTTCATCAGCAGGGTGACGCTTCTTTCGGGAAAGTCGATTGCACCAGGCAAAACGCTCGTGTTTATCGATGAGGTCCAAGAGGCCCCCGACATCATGACGATGGCAAAGTTCCTTGTTGAGGACGGGAGGTGCCGCTGGGCGTTTTCGGGGTCAATGCTTGGGACCCAGTTCAAGGGTGTCAGGTCCTATCCCGTGGGGTATGTCCACGAGCTTAGGATGTTCCCGCTCGATTTTGAGGAGTTTTGCTGGGCAACCGGGGTGAGCGAGGGGGCTCGCCAAACGATACGCGACGCGTGTATCAGCGAGAAGCCCATTCCTGGTTACATTCATGACGCGATGATGGCAAACTTCAGGACCTATACCGTTGTCGGCGGAATGCCGGAGGTCGTGCAGCGTTTCCTTGACACGCAGGGCGACCTTGCCTCTGTTCGTCAGCTACAGTCCGAGCTCAACGAACAGTACCGACGGGATATTTCCAAGTATGCAAGCGGGCGTGCCCTTCAGGTGCAGAGCATCTACGATCAGCTCCCCATTATGCTTGAGGGCGAACACAAGCGTTTCGTGCTCAATTCCATTGACCCCAAGGCGCATTATGAGAAGTACCAGCGAGATTTTGTCTGGCTTGTCGATGCCGGCGTTGCTCTCAAAGCCGATATCGTAACCGAGCCAAAGTCGCCCCTGCTCAAGACGGCACGGCCATCGCAGTTCAAGCTATACCAATCGGATACGGGCATGTTGATGGCGCGCTACCCCGTTGGAGTCGCCCAAGCGGCGTATCTTGATAGCAAGGAGCCCAATCTGGGCGGCATTTACGAAAACGTGGTGGCCCAGCAGCTGGCTGCCCAAAATCGCCAGCTTTACTACTATCAGACAAAAAAGCGCGGTGAAGTGGACTTTGTGGTCGATGGGCCGGATGGGACGGCTGTTCCGATCGAGGTTAAATCGGGCTCCTATTACCACGCGCACGCTGCGCTCGGTCATGTGCTTGATACGGCTGAATATGGCGTAAGGCTCGGGATTGTTTTCTCGAGAGGCAACGTTGAGCGCAACGGAGCGGTTCTCTATTTGCCGCTATATGCGACCTGGGCCCTTTCGGATGTTTTGGGCGACTCCTGCGCCGAGGGGATAAAGCTGGAGGTCAAGCCGGTCTAGGGCCAGTCCCGGATGTGGCAAAGGGGCGGTCCCTTTGTCACATTCATGAGTGTGGATTTTCTCCCGTTTAGAGCGCACTCGAACGCTCAAAGCGGGAGAAAATCCACGCTCGTTTCGCGCCGAAGACGTGGCTCGCGACCTCGCTTGTCTACAGTTGCTCGAGCATAGCGGTGCAACCGTCGAGCACGTCGCGGTAGGTGGCATCGAAGTTGCCGGTGTACCAGGGATCGGCCACGTCGCCGGGGCGCTCGGTCCAATCGAGCAAGCGTGTAACCTTGCCGTCGGGGTCGTCGCCAAAGATGCGCCGCAGGCCGCGGGCGTTCTCGTCGTCCATATAGACAATGTGGTCCCAGTCGCCATACTCCGCGCGACGCACCTGGCGGGCACGGTGCGCAACGACGGGAATCCCGACTTCACGCAGCTTGGCGACCGTGCCATGATGCGGCGGGTTGCCGATCTCCTCAGTTGAGGTCGCAGCGGAGTCAATGACAAACTCGCCCGCGCGCCCGGCGCGCCGCACCAGCTCGGTAAACACGGACTCAGCCATCGTCGAGCGACAGATATTTCCATAGCAGATAAAAAGAATGCGTTGCATGAGCGGCTTCCTTTCTAGGCGGTCGCGCAGGGCTTACAGACTGCTCTTGAGGCAGTTTGCTCCAATAAAGCCCGCTGCGTACAAGGGGAGGTGGCGCAGCTCGCGCCCGTCATCGGTTTCGCTGCGGGAAAAATTGTTCTCGGACAAAATGTAGGCATATGGCGATCGGGCTTTGTCCATAAACGACCCGAGGGTTCTCGCGCGCACGTTACGTGCGGACTTTACTTCGACGGGCACAATTTCCATACGGTCGGTCTGAAGTAAAAAATCGAGCTCGCCGGTCGTCTTCCAAGACGACGGCGGCACCCAGTAATACGTCTGCAAGCTATTGCCCGAAAATGCTTGCATGACCGAGTTTTCCGCCAGGGCGCCTCGGAAGTCGGAAGATAGCGCTATGGCGGAATCCTCTTTGAGGTCGAGCCAGAGCCGCGGGTTGATGCCGAGTTTGTAGAACATGAGGCCGGTATCGAGAAGATAGACCTTAAAGAAACTTCCATCTTCGTCGTCGAAGGGAACGAGGGGAGGCTCGATGCCTTCGGTCAGGTTGTTGACCGATATGATGCCGGCGCCTTCGAGCCAGTCGAGCGGCTCGATAAGCTTGGCGCGACGGCCTCCGCGTTCGACCTCGGAGTACTTGAATTTTTTTGTGGACGATCTCAGCAGCTGGGACGGAATGGAGCGCCAGACCTTGCGCGCCGCCACGCCGCTGATCCCGTTTTCGGGGTCGGTCATATCGGCGGTATAGGTCTCGTCGATTTCGCGCTGCTCGACGCGCGCATCCTCGATGGATAACGTCTTGCGATATGCGTTGACGGCGGCGGGCATGCCGCCCACGATCTGGTATCGATGAAACAGGCTGAGCGCGGCTTGGTGCGCGGCGTAGGTCTCGAGTGTGCCGGCGTGGGTACGAATGGCATTGGCCATCTGCTCCTCGTCGAGCGCCCAGAGAAACTCCTCGAACGACATAGGATGCATGGTCTCTTGACGAACGCCGCTGGGAAAAGGCAACTTGCGCTTGCGCGTGGCGACGCCGAGCTGACTGCCGGTCGCGCATATGCGCCAGCCCGAACCCGAAAAAAAGCGAAGCGAGTTGAGCGCCCGTTCGCAGAGCTGCACCTCGTCAAACAGGATGAAGGCGGTTTCTTTGCGAATGGGGGTGCGTTTATAGTCTGAGATTCGCGCCACGATGGCGTCAACGTCGTCGGTGGGACAGTCGAACAGCGGAGCGATCAGCTCAAGATCGGTCTGAAAGTCGAGTTTGACAAACGCATCGCCGGCGATTCGTCTGCCGATTTCCTCGGCAACGTACGTTTTGCCTACGCGTCGCGCACCACGGATGAGGAGGGGGCGCGACGCGTCCTTTGTCGCCCATGATTCGATAACGGATTCGATTGATCTGCGCATGGGGCCGCCTTTCCAATTTCGTGTACTTCAGATACATAGTTTAGTACGATTTCATGTACTTGGAATACACGAAATAGTAGAAAAGTGTGTATCTGAAGTACACGAAATTGCACTGCTGGAGCTTGCAGGCGGATAAACACTACTCGTATGGGACGGTTTTCACCGGTTGCTCGCCACCTTGGGCTATGTTCGCCCCTATGCCTGCATCCGGGGCTGTGCTGATTGACGACGGCGCTCCCAGCGAGCCAACTTAATCGTCACCAGCGTAAGCACCCAGGCCACAAGCGAGAACGCGGCACCCACTGCGCCTACATATGCAATGCCAACGCTGCTTACCACGGCGCCGCCCACTGCGGTGCCAAACGAGATGCCGACGTTAAACGCCATGGGCTCAACCGAACTTGCGAGTACCATCGACTTGGGATGGCGGCTGCGTGCCACGTCCATAAAGTGCGTGATGCACGACACCGAGAACAGGTACATGAGCAGCGCCAGGCTAAAGACAAAGACCAGCGCGAGCGGCATGGTGCCGCCCACAGCAAACAGTCCGAGTAACGCTGCAGCCTGCAGCACAAACGTCACGAGTAGCGCCTTCATGCCAAAGCGCGCATCGATCCATCCGCCCAGGATGTTCGAGATCAGGCAGAACACGCCGTAGGCCATGAGCGTGGTACTGGCTTCGACCGTGCCCATGCCCAGCACCTGCTCAAGATAAGGCGTCACGTAGCCGTAGAAAACGTAGACCGACCCCACGCCAAACAAAAAGATGAGCATGCCGGTGATGATGCTCGGCTCGCGTAGCAGACCCGCCTGCTCGCGAAAAGTGGCGGGCTCGTCGGTTTGCCCAGCGCGCGGCATAAACGCCACGAGCGCTCCGCAGATCAGAACGGCAAAGGCCAGCGTGCCGTACATGGCCACGTGCCAATCGAGCGTGTCGGCCACAAACTTGCCGATCGAAGTGACAAAGACCATTGCCACGGAAAACGCACCATATACCACCGAGATGGCAAGCGAAGTTTGCTGCGGAGACAGAAGCTCGGGGATGTACGTCACGCCCACGGCGAGCAGTGCGCCCGAGACGGAGCCCAGGATGATGCGCGAGATGAACAGCACCTGGAAGTTGGGCGCCAACGCCATGACCAGGTTGCCGAGCACAAAGACGATGCTGTAGCACACGAGCAGCTGGTAGCGGCGAAAACGCCCCGTGCTGAGCGCGAGCACCGGCGTCGAGATAGCGTAGATCAGTGCGAACACGCTAATAAGTTGGCCTGCGGTGGCAAGCGATACGCCGAGTTCCGTTGCCAAGTCGCTTTCGATGCCGATGACCACGAACTCGGAGCAGCCGAGCGAGAATCCCAACAGCACGAGCAGCGCCAGGCAGAGCTTGGTGCGCGCGGGGGAGAGCGCGGCGGCGGTTGACTTACTTTTTGGCGTGGTTGCGGCGGTCAAGGTTGTCACTCCAATGTCGCATGAATAAGCGGGATTCAATCCCTGCAACTCTAACAGAATGTGACAAAGGGACAGTCTCTTTGTCACATTCGCGGCGTGGCTGCCGCCCAAACCGTCACAACATTCGATGAAAATCTCGAAAACGAGGAAAAGCGTCGAATGTTGTGATGGTTTTCTTATCTGTGCCGGCGAGCCGCCGTGCCGTCTGGGGGTATAAGGCTAGCAAGTGTTTATTTGCGAGGCCTAAGGGGCGCCCCGTATGGATATCGATAACTTTGAATGGTGGTATAGCGAGGGTGAGGCTCCGGACGAGGAGTGGGACGAGCCCACGCCGCGTGACGTGTCGATCGACGAGGACGAGACCGGCAACGACGTCGCCGCCGACTCGGACGCTGCCTCCGACCCCGTCGAGCCCCTGACCTTCGAACAAGCCTGGGCCCAGGCCGAGGCAGACGAGGCCAAGGCCGACGCTACGGCCACGCTCGGCGAGCCAGCCGACATGTCGATCTCGCCGGCAAAGACCCCGCAGCCGCGCCACACTATCGATCCCGACAGCACGGCATCCTTCAGCATTCTCGACGTGCCCTCGCAGGGTGCCCAGGCGCCCGCGCCCACACGCCGCCCCAATCTGTCTCGCGAGGAAGATGCAGGACGTCGCTCGCCGCTCGGCCCCATCCTTATCGCCTTTATGGCCGGCGTTATCGCATGCTCGGTAATTGGAAACGTCTGGAGCCATGTCGAGCAGCAGCGAAAAGACGCCGCCAAGGTCGAGATGTCTGTCGAGCAATCGCTCGGCCGCACGCGCTCGGTACATGTGTCGGTCGAGGTCAAGGACGGCGCGACGTGGGACACCGCGCGCGGCGACAGCCAAATGCTCATTCACATCGTGGGGCGCACGCTCAAAGGGCAGACGATTGACGAGTATCAATACGTCAATTCCGCTGGTGACGGCATCGAACTTAAGCCCGGCGACTACGAGCTCACCGTCGATGAACCGCCCGTCGCCACCGACGGCACGCGCTTCCGTGCCTCAAAGCGCATGGTTCCCGTGAGCTTTAACTCGCAGGCGCCCGATACGGTCGACACCACGCCACAGGGCGGGTTTGACCTTTACGTAGATACCCAGTAGGCGCTCGCCGCTCATTTCGCTATGGCTACTCGATAATCGCCTGCCGTCCCGTCCCGCCGCCAAGAGTGGGACAATAGCCCTCGACACTATTGTTTACTTTTGGAGGAAGTAGCATGTCTACCGTCACTACCATCAAGCGCGGCAGCCTCACCGCGGCCATCGATTCCATGGGCGCCCAGCTCACGAGCCTTGCCCTCAACGGCAACGAGTATCTGTGGCAGGGCGACCCCGCCTTTTGGGGCAAGCATGCGCCCATCCTGTTCCCCATTGTGGGCTCGCTGCGCAACAACACGGCGACGTCTGCGGCTGGCACCTGCGAGATGCCGCGCCACGGCCTCGCGCGCATCGTCGAGCACAAGCTGGTCGAGGTTTCGGAGGACGGCTCCTCGGTAACGTACGAGATCACCGACACGCCCGAGTCGCTTAAGGCCTTTCCGTTCCACTTTAAGCTCAACATGACCTATGCCCTGACCGGCGACGCCACCCTCACGCAGACCTTTGCCGTCACCAACACCGGCGACGTGGACCTGCCGTTCTCGGTGGGCGGCCACCCCGCGTTTAACGTACCGGCTCCCGGTGCCGAGGACGAGGCATTCGAGGATTACGAGCTGGCGTTTACCGAGGCTTGGACTAATGAGGCTCCCATCATCACGCCCGACGGTCTTATGACGTTCGAGGGTAGTTACAAGGCTCCCGATAACTCGGACGTGCTGCCCATCACGCACCGCAGCTTCGATAACGACGCCATCATGTTCACCGATACCCCGGACTCCACGCTCACGCTGCACGGCCGCAAGTCGGGCCACGGCGTCAAGATCGACTTTGAGGGCTTTAAGTACATCGGCGTGTGGTCTGCCGCCAACGACGCCCCGTTTGTGGCGCTCGAGCCCTGGACCGGTCATACCACCACGGACACCGAGGACGACGTCTTTGAGCACAAGGTCAACACCATCACCTTGGCTCCCGGCGCTACCGATAAACGTAGCTTTAGCGTCACCCTGCTCTAGAGGTTCCGCCGTTCTAATGAACGGCGGGCCGGTCGACGCTGCGCGCCGCCCAGGGCGACAATTTGTCATTCAAAAGGCAGGGCATGACCAGAAGGTCTATGCCTTGCCTTTTTCATGCCTAGTCGTTGGGGACGTTCTTGTTTGACCAGTCGTTTAAGAACGTCCCCAACGACTACCAATCGTTTTCAGTTCGTAAACTTGTATATATGCATTTATATATGCATTTGCTGGAGGTAGCGCTGAGCGGTATCCTGTTAAGTCGTCAGCATACGATTCAACAGGGAAGGCAGATTATGCATTCTCCCCATCAACGCGACGCGCATCCGCAGCCGATATGCAGCCGTCGCATCTTTTTGGGTAGCGCTCTCGCTGCGAGCGCTTCTGTCGTCGCCGGCGCACTTGCCGGTTGCCAGCGCCCCTCCACGCTGGAAGTAGTTCAGCCCACGACGGGCGGCGGTCGCGACGACCTGTCCGATTCCGTTATCGGCAAGGACAAGATCCGCATTGGCATGGAGGCGGCCTACGCCCCGTACAACTGGCAGGTCTCCGAAGCCAGCGAGTACACCATCCCCATCGACAACGTGCAGGGCGCCTATGCCGATGGCTACGACGTGCAGATCGCCAAGATCGTCTGCAAGGCCCTCGGCGGCGAGCCCGTTGCCGTCAAGCAGAGCTTCTCGGGTCTTATCGATTCGCTCAACAACGGCCAAATCGACCTCATCATCGCCGGTATGAGCGCCACGCCCGAGCGCGAGGAGTCCGTCGGCTTTTCCGATCCGTACTTCATTGGCTACTTTGGCCTGTTCGTAAAAGAGGGCTCGCCCTACCAAAACGCGACCAAGCTCAGCGACTTTAGCGGCGCTACGGTGCTCGGCCAAAAGGACACCATGCTCGATACCGTCATCGACGAAATCCCGGGCGTTGTGCACAAGAACCCGGTCGACTCCATCCCCACGGTGTTTTCGAACCTGCTGCAGGGCACGTGCGACGCCGTGACCTACAACACCGAGAATGAGAAGGGCTATATGGCCCAAAATCCCGGTATCGTCCCCATCCATTTTGCCGAGGGCGAGGGCTTTAAGCAGGAGGTCGCGGCAAATGTCGGTTGCCGCAAGGGCTCGGACAAACTGCTTAAGCTCATCGACAAGACACTCAAGGGCATTAGCCAAGAGGAGCGCGACCAAATGTGGGACGCGTGCCTCGACCGTCAGCCGGCATAGGGAGGCAGCATGAAAACCATTAATCGCCTGGCCTCCTTTATCAAGGCCGACCACCGTTATGTGTACCTGGGCACGAGCGTTATCGCGGCGCTCGGCCTGGCGTTTAGCCAGCGCAACCCCACGCCGCTGAGCTTCTTGGCCCCCACGGGCGTGTTCCAAGATTGCCTTTGGGCGATCCTGTGGGCGTGGCTCGTCGTGTCGACGGCGGCGCTGGTCACCAAGCTCATGCACTGGAGTGACTATCGCGTAAAGTCGCCGTTCGCATCCGAGCGTTTCCGTCGTGGCGCACGCTTAGGCAGCTATGTTGTGGTCGCCATCGCGGCGATCTTCTTTATCGACCGTTGCGTCATGTCGTTTATCGACCTGGTGCAGGTGAGTATTGTCTCGGATTCCAACCCCAGCGACTTTTTGTCGAGCCTGGTCTACATGACCTACAAGAGCGGCGACTTCTTCATTCGCGGTATCGAGATCACCATCGCGCTTGCCACCTTCGGCACTGTCAGCGCATTCTTCCTGGCACTGCTCTTTGTGTTCCTGCGTATTCAGACGTTCGACCGCGTGGATAACGACCTGGTGCGCTTCTTTAAGAGCATCGGCCGCGGCTTTGCGACCGTCTACTCCACCATCGTGCGCGGCACGCCCATGATGGTCCAGGGTCTGCTCATCTATTACGCGGGCTTCACCGTTTTGCGCGGCATGGGCTTCGAGACCGCCCAGGCCAACCAGATCTGGAGCACCTTTACCGCTGGCCTCGTCACCATCTCGCTCAACTCCACCGCCTACATGATGGAGGTCCTGCGCGGCGGCATCGAGTCCATCGATCCCGGCCAGGCCGAGGCGGCGCGCTCGCTGGGCCTTTCGCAGTGGCAGGCTATGCGCAAGGTCGTGTTCCCCCAGGGCATTAAAAACGCGATTCCGGCGCTCACCAACGAGCTCATCATCAACATCAAGGATTCGTCGGTGCTTTCGGTCATCGGCGTGTTTGACCTCATGTACGCCACCACCACCGTCGCCGGCGTGTACTACCGCCAGATGGAGGTCTACTGCGTGGCGCTCGTGGTCTACCTGATCCTGACGCTCGTGGCGAGCCGCCTGCTCGAGGCCTTTGGCAAAAAGCTCGGCGCCGAGGCCCCGACAACGCTGCCCAGCTCCAACTAGGCTCAAGACGAGGAGAATCATCATGGCAGATACCGCCACTACCGGCGTTGCGGCCGCCGCACAGACAAATGAGCCGCTTATCCGCGTCGAGGGCCTGCGCAAGAGCTTCGGCTCGCTCGAGGTGCTCAAGGGCATCGACCTGTCCGTCAATCCCGGCGAGGTCGTCACCATCATTGGCGCCTCGGGCTCGGGCAAGTCGACTTTCCTGCGCTGCCTCAACCTGCTCGAGACCCCGGACGCGGGCCACATCTGGTTCCACGGCCAGGACCTCACGGCCGAGCGCTGCAACATCAACAAGCTGCGCGAGGACATCGGCATGGTGTTCCAGGGCTTTAACCTGTTCAACAACATGGACGTGCTCGACAACTGCACGCTCGCGCCCGTCACGCTCAAAAAGATGAGCAAGGCCGAGGCCGAGAAGGTCGCGATGGAGCATCTGACGAGCGTGGGGCTCGAGAAGTTCGCGCACGCCGCCGTGGGCCGCCTGTCCGGTGGTCAAAAACAGCGCGTGGCCATCGCGCGCGCCCTGTGCATGAATCCGCAGATCATGCTGTTCGACGAGCCGACCTCCGCACTCGACCCCGAGATCGTGGGCGAGGTGCTCGAGGTCATGCGCAAGCTCGCTGCCGACGGCATGACCATGGTCGTCGTCACGCACGAGATGGCCTTTGCCCGCACGGTGTCCGACCGCGTAGTCTTTATGGACAAGGGCGTGGTGCTCGAGGACGCCGCACCGGCCGAGCTCTTCGGCAACCCCAAGCACCAGCGCACCCGCGAGTTCCTCTCGCGCTATCTCGAGGACAAATAACCAACCGCAAACGCTTACGTGGCAGGGCCGCTCCGGTGGGGCGGCCCTTGTCATCACAATCGAAAGGATGTCATGGCCGAGGTTTGGCGCTTCTTTGCGCATGAGGATGATTTTGCCGATTTGGACGAAGCTGGCGCGTGCGAGCGCCTGGGCCGCGTGCTGTCGTTTCCGACCGTCTCGAGCATGGATGCCGAGGTGGTGAACTGGCAGCCCTTCGACGACCTGCGCGCCTATATGCAGCAGGCGTGGCCGCGTGTGTTCGCGGCGGGCGAGGTCGAGCTTATCGACCATTCGCTGTTGGTGACGCTTAGCGGTTCCGACCCCGCCCTCAAACCCGTCATGCTCATGGGCCACATGGACGTGGTTCCCGTGGTACCCGGGACCGAGGCTGACTGGACGCACGCCCCCTTTAGCGGGCACGTGGACGATACCTACATCTGGGGCCGCGGCGCAATCGACATGAAAGACCAAGTCGCAGGCATTCTCGAGGCGGTCGAGTATGCGCTGGCGCACGGTTGGCAGCACGAGCGCACGCTGCTCCTGGCCTTTGGCCAGGACGAGGAGACGACGCAGTACGGCGCAGGCGCCATCGGCCGCGCGCTCGAGGAGCGCGGCGTTGAACTTGAATATCTGATCGACGAGGGTGACTACCGTATTGTTTCGGCTGCCGAGTATGGCGCGGGCGAGGACTGGCTTATGCATGCCGACCTCGCGGAGAAGGGTTACGCCGATATCATACTCAAGACGAAGAGTGAGGGCGGGCATTCGTCCAACCCCTACGGCGGCACATCGCTCGAGGTGCTCAGCCGTGCCATCACCGCAATCTGCGATATCGAGTGGCCGACGCGCGTGACCGACTTGCTTGCCGCCCAACTCGTCGAGTTGGGGCTCTACACGGCCGATGAAATTGCCGCCAACGGGGATGCCATTGTCCGCGATTGCCTCGCCAGCAAAAAGCTCTATCCGCTGGTGACGACCACCTGCGCGCCCACGCAGATCGAGGGTGGCAGCACCGGCGCCAACGTGATGCCGCAGGATATGTGGGCCAATATCAACTTCCGCATGCTCGAGGGCACGAGCGTGGCCGACGTTGTGGCGCGCTGCCGCGAGGCGGTTGCCGCGGCGGGCCTTGCCGGACGTGTGGAGGTCGAACTTGGCCCCGGTAGCTCCGAACCCTCGCCGTCCCCGCGCATCGGTGGTCCCGGCCTCGAGGCGGTTCGCTCCATCGTCGCCCGCTATTTCCGTGATCCAAAGGGGGCGGAGGAAAACGGATCATTCGAGCCAGTGGCAATTGTGCCCTCGACCGTGATCGGTGCGACCGACGCTGCCAACTATCAGCGCATTTGCCCTGAGTGCATTCGTTTCTCGGCCTTTGTGGTCGACGATGACGAGTGCGACCGAGGCGTCCACGGCACCAACGAGCGCATTACCCGCCGAGTCTACCTTCAGGGTGTCCGCTTTTTTATCGCTCTGCTCCACACGCTCTAGAATCCAACAAAGGGACTGTCCCTTTGTCGGATTCCGTGCGGGTTATATGCAGGTTTGCCTGCGCACGCTATCATGTATGGGTTAGACCGCAACTATGTACCCCATACGCGAAGGGATGCGCATGTATCTGAGGATCGACATGTTCTAGCCGGGCTTACCCCCGCAGCGGCGCCCCGCGCCCCATCAATTCTGCCGATTTTCACCTTCACGCATATAAAGGAGTCCGTCATGCGCGACAAGCTCGAAAAGATCATCAAGGCCTACGAGGAGCTCGAGAAGAAGCTTTCCGACCCGGCCGTCGCCTCCGATATCAAGGAGTTCACGCGTCTCAACAAGGAATACGCGCACCAGTCCGACCTCATCGCCGCCTCGCGCGAGTACATCGGCGCGCTCGATGACATCGAGGCTGCCAAGGAAATGCTGCACGATACCACCGATGCCGATGAGAAGGAGATGCTCCAGATGGACATCTCCGAAAACGAGGCCAAGCTTCCCCAGCTCGAGGAAGACATCAAGTACATGCTCATCCCGAGCGACCCCAACGACGACAAGAACACCATCGTCGAGATCCGCTCCGCCGCCGGTGGCGACGAGGCGGCCATCTTCGCCGGCGACCTGTACAAGATGTATCAGCGCTTTTGCGAGTCGCGCGGCTGGAAGACTACCGTGCTCGACTCCAGCCCCAGCGAGGCCGGTGGCTTTAAGTCCATTGAGTTCAAGGTCGAGGGCGACCGCGTCTACTCCGTTATGAAGTACGAGTCCGGCGTGCACCGTGTCCAGCGCGTCCCCAAGACCGAGTCCCAGGGCCGCATTCAGACCTCCACGGCTACCGTCGCCGTGCTTCCCGAGGCCGAGGAGATCGACGTCCAGATCAACCAGTCCGACCTGCGCATCGACACCTACTGCGCCTCCGGCCCTGGCGGTCAGTGCGTTAACACCACCTACTCCGCCGTGCGCATTACCCATCTGCCCACCAACACCGTGGTGCAGTCGCAGGAGCAGCGCTCCCAGATCCAGAACCGCGAGGTCTGCATGCAGATGCTGCGTGCCCGTCTGTACGAGATGGAGCTCGAGAAGCAGCAGGCCGAGCTCGGTGCCGAGCGCCAGAGCCAGATCGGCCATGGCAACCGTTCCGAGAAGATCCGTACCTACAACCAGCCCCAGGACCGCGTGACCGATCACCGCATCGGCTTCAACTCCACCTACAACGGCGTCCTTCTGGGCGATCAGCTCGGCACCGTGATCGAGGCACTCGCCGCCGCCGAGCGAGCCGAGAAGCTGGCGCAGGCTGTGTAGTGGGTTACGCGGTTTTGCCAAACCGCGTAACGGCTTGACGCTGCGCGCCGCCCAGAGCGACAATTTGTCATTCAAAAGGCAAGGCATGACCAGAAGGTCTATGCCTTGTCTTTTTCATGCCAACTTGTTCGCTCTGGACGTCGCTCGCTGTCCGTCCTCTGCTTGCGGCGTTGCCTTGCTCCGGATGCGGTATGCTCAACCTGTGGCGCCTTAGATGTAGTCATTGGGGACGTTCTTAAATGACTGGGTTGAGTAAAATACTTTTCGAGTTTATTTAATCTGCTTTGTTAGAAATTATGCTGTCTACCTGCTCAAAGTAATTAACAGTCTTCATCTGATATTGAAAATATTGCTCGAAAAATCGTTCAAGAAGTCGCGGGGCGATTTTTGATGGGTCGTGCGTCAAGCGATGTGGCAAGTTCTTGGTTAGATATTGGTCAGTTTTGGGGCAACCTTGCCAAAAGCTTGACGGATGCAGATTTAGACGTCGACGAATGAACACTTCGATTGCGATTCAAGCAAAATTCTGGGCTGATTCTCGATAATCGCTTCCAATCGTCCCTTGCCGCGTGCCGCCCTCGCGTACAATCTGCTCCGACATTCGCGCGCCGTCCGGCGCTTAAGAGGGGAGGGCCCCATGGCAAACGAGATTTGGACCATCAAGCGTTGTCTCGAGTGGACCAAGGAGTACCTGGCCGAGCGCGGCGAGGAGCACCCCCGTCTTTCTGCCGAGTGGCTGCTCTGCGCTGCCACGGGTTTGGCACGCATCGACTTATATATGCGCATGGACGAGACGCTTAACGCGGCTCAGCTCGAGACCATGCACGCGGCCGTTGTTCGCCGCGCTAAAGGTGAACCGCTGCAGTACATCACCGGCAGCACGCAGTTTCGCATGATCGACGTCACGTGCGCCCCCGGCGTGCTCATTCCGCGTCCCGAGACCGAGATGCTCGTCGAGGAAGTCCTCAATTATCTGGATGCCGAGGTGCTGAGCCCCGAGGCTGCTGCCCGTCAGCGTGTTGAGCTGCCTTGGAACGATGAGGTCGAGGAGGCACGCAAGGCTGAGGCCGCGCTGGCAGACGAACGCGCGACCGCCGAGCGCCGTGCCGCCAACCTGACGGCCGCCGATGAGGCTGCGCTGGGTAGCGACGTGCTCGGCAGCCGTGCCTATGCCGAGGAGCTGGCCGACCGCGAGGCCGAGGAAGCCGCCGCGCAGGCAGCAGAAGCCGAAGTCGCGGAAGCCGCCGAGTCCGAGCTCGACGAATACGGCATCGCCATCGAGGGTGCCGACCAGGAGACGGCTTCAGCTCAGGATGCCGCTTCGCCTGCCCCAGCCGAGCCCCGCACTGCCCGCGTTCTCGAGGTCGGCTGCGGCACGGGCTGCATTTCGCTCTCCCTTGCCTGGGAGCGCCGCGGGCACGTTACCTGCACTGCTACCGATATCGAGCCGCGCGCCATCGACCTTGCTACCAAAAACCGCGATGCGCTTGGCCTCACGTCCGACGAGGTCGCCTTCAGCCTCACAAACCTGGTGAGCTCCATTCCCCGCGAAGAGTGGGGCACCTTTGACGTACTCGTCTCCAACCCGCCCTACATCCCCACCGATGTCATGCGCTCGCTGCCGCATGAGGTCAAGGACTTTGAGCCCGATCTGGCGCTCGAGGGCGGTGCCGACGGTCTCGATATCTTCCGCCGCCTGCTCAACGCGGCGCCCTACATGCTGCGTGCCGGCGGCCTGTTTGCCTGCGAGCTCTACGAGGGCGCGCTCGACGCCGCGGCCGAGCTCTGTCGTCAAGCAGGCCTTTCGGACGTGCGTATCGTCCACGACCTCACCGATCGTCCCCGCATCGTTCGAGCCATCGTCACCGAGCCCAAACAGCGCCAGTAATATTTATTAACTGGTTAGCAAAAATTATAAACTAGTTTATAATTAGGACGGCTGAAAGAGGTCGGCCCATGCAACCTCCTACCTTTCGGGAAATCATTGCCCTACTCAAGCACGATGGATTCGTGAAGGTCGCGCAAGTCGGTAGTCATGCTAAGTATGTTTCTGGCGACCGTGTTGTCACCGTGAACGGCTCTGGTGGTGATCGACCAAAGAAGGGCACGTGGGCAAGTATTCGTCGCCAAGCTGGATGGTAGTTGGAGGCAAAATGAGGCAGCGATTTACCTATGACTGCGTTCTCATAAAAGAAGACGACGGGTACTGCGCCAGCTTCCCGCAGATTCCCGGCGCTTTTACCGATGGCGATACGCGCGAAGAAGCGATTGCCCATGCCACCGAGGCGCTGATGGCGTTTTTGGCCGACGACCTCAACAACGGTTTGACTCCGGCAGGGTACGAACGTTCGGCCGAGGTCGTGGCCCTTTCAGTCGAAATCGACTACGAGGACGCTCGGGAAGCGGCGTGCCGAACATTTAAAGACGCGGCGCTGGACCTCAAAGTCTCCGCTCCGCGGATTACCGCGCTGGTCAAAGCCGGAAAGCTCGATGTTGAACTCGTCGATGGCCGTCGGATGATAACGATAGACAGCATCGAGCGCTACGCCGCCCAAGAACGTCACGCCGGAAGACCAAAGAAGTCTGTAGCCTTCCAATAACCCCCTCACTTTCACCGACTACTAGAGCCGCTCACCAAACCAACATGCACTCTGGCCAAATAGGTTGAACGTTTCGTGCGAGAATGCCCCTCAGTAAACAAACTTTCACCAGAGCGTAAGGGGCTGGCATACACATGCAGACGGTCTATCGGGTATACGAGGGAACGCGCGAGCCGCATCGGCTCGCCGTCGAGCGCACGGCCGAGGTGCTCGGCCGCGGCGGCCTGGCCTTGATCCCGACCGAGACCGTCTACGGTGTCGCCGTGGCAGTCAACGCCTTCTCGGACGCCGTGCCCCAAGATACAAGCGAATTCCCATCGTGGCCGCGCGATCCGCAGGCTGTCGTCAATGGCGCCGCGGTCCCTGCGCTCGGTACCGGCTACCGCCGCATCTTTACCCTCAAGCAGCGCAAGCTCACCCAAACGGTCGCCTGGCTGGTTGATAATGCCGAAGCACTCGACCGCTATGGCGTGGATATCCCGGAAGATGCCCGCGTACTTGCGCGACGATGCTGGCCGGGAGCCCTGACTATCGTGGTCAAGGCGGCTCCCTGCGTGCCGACCTTTATGCGTGCTGCCGACGACACCGTGGCCCTGCGCGCTTCGGCCTCTCCCGTGGTCCAAGCGCTCATCCGCGCCTGCGGCAGTCCCCTTGCCTGCACGAGCGCCAACACACACGGCGCGCCCTCGCCGGCAAGCTTTGCCGCCGTCGAAGGTCGCATCCTGGAGGGGGTCGATGTTGCCGTCGACGCCGGCGAGACCCCGTGTCGCGACGCCTCGACCATCGTGTCGTTCCAGCACGGCGGGCTCCAGATCCTGCGCCAAGGCGCACTTCCCGCATCAGAGATCGAACGGGTCCTGTCCGACCCGATGCAATAGAAAGGTGTAAGCGATGTCGTTGAATCTGGGCAGCCTGGGCATGGAAGATGCCTCGTTTAACTTTGGCGGTTCCTACATCATGGCGCTCGACTGCGGCACCACCTCGGTACTTGCGACCATCGTCGACGAGTACGGCTGCATCGTCGCGCAGGCACGTCGTAGTGTCAAAACCAGCTTCCCGCGTCCCGGTTGGATAGAGCAAGACCCCATGGAGGTGCTTGCCAGCCAGATCGGCGTGATGATGGAGGTCCAGTTTAAGAGCGGCATCCATTCTGACCGCATCGCCGCCATCGGTATCTCCAACCAGCGCGAGACCACGGTGGTGTGGGACCGCATAAGCGGCCAACCCATCTATAACGCCATCGTGTGGCAATGCCGTCGCACCGCACCTCTGATCGACGAGCTGGTCGAGCGGGGCGCAGAAGAGCTGGTGCGCTCCCGCACGGGACTCACGCTCGATCCGTATTTCTCGGCTTCCAAGGTGCAGTGGATCCTCGACAACGTCGACGGTGCGCGTGAGAGCGCGGCGGCGGGCGACCTCATGTTCGGCACCATCGATACCTGGCTCATCTACAACCTCACCGGCAGTCAGGTCTTTGCCACCGACTACACCAATGCCAGCCGCACGGCGCTCTTTAATATCCATACGCTCGATTGGGACGACGACCTGCTGGCGCTCTTTGACGTTCCACGTTCCATGATGCCCGAGGTTCGTTGGAGCTCGGGCGACTACGGCCGCGTCGCGAGCGACATCATGACCAACATGCCGCCCATCATGGGCGTGGCGGGCGATCAGCAGGCGTCGCTGTTCGGCCACTGCTGCTTCCATCCCGGCCAGACCAAAAACACCTATGGCACGGGTTGCTTTATGCTCATGAACACCGGCGACGAGGTCGTCGAATCCAAGAACGGTCTGGTCTCCACGATCGGTATCGCCGCGGACGGCAAGATCAGCTATGCACTCGAGGGCTCCATCTTTGCTGCCGGTTCCACCATGAACTGGCTGCGCAACAACATCGGCATCATCTCGAGTGTGAGCGAGTCGGCACAACTCGCCGCTTCGATCAACGACAATGAGGGCTGCTACTTCGTTCCCGCCTTTGCGGGTCTGGGCGCTCCCTGGTGGGACCCGCATGCCCGCGGTATCGTGTGCGGTCTGACCGGCGCCTCGAGCCGTGCGACCATCGTACGTGCCGCCTGCGAATCCATGGCATATCAGAGCTACGACGTGCTGCGCGCCATGGAGCAGGACGTGGGACTTTCAATTGAGCGCCTGTCCGTCGATGGCGGTGCCTCGCGCAACGAGTTCATCATGCAATTCCAGGCCGATCTGCTGGATATCCCCGTGTTGCAGTGCGAGACGGTGGAGACCACGGCGATCGGTGCCGCGTACTTGGCGGGCCTTGCCGTCGGCTATTGGGAGGACCTGGAGGAGCTGGAGCAAAACGCTCAGATCGTTAAGACCTTCCTTCCCCATATGTCCGCCGAGCGCCGTGAGAGCAATCTCGCTGGTTGGCGTGATGCCGTCAAGCGTTCGCTCAACACCGCTCAGTAGGGTTGCGACGAGCTGCTCGATACAACAAACCGTTAAACTTATGCACGACGCGCGGCAACAACATCGCCATGCGCCTTGTCAGCAAGGCCATCTTCCGGCCGCAACGAAAGGGGCAATCAACCCATGACCGTCACCTACGATACGTCCCGTGTGACCCTTGTCGATCACCCGCTCGTCCAGCATAAGCTGTCGATTCTGCGCGACAAAAACACCGGCACCAACCAGTTCCGCCAGCTCGTGCGCGAACTCGCACTTTTTGACGGCTACGAGGCCATGCGCGACCTGCCCATGGAAGACGTCGAAGTCGAGACCCCCATCACCACCGCAACGTTTAAGCAGCTCGCCGGCAAAAAGCTCGCCATCGTTCCCATTCTGCGTGCAGGCCTTGGCATGGTCGATGGCATCCTCGACTTGGTACCCTCCGCTCGCGTGGGCCACATCGGTATGGAGCGCGACGAGGTTACCCACGAGCCGCATGAGTATTACTGCAAGATGCCCAAGGATATCGACCAGCGCATCTGCCTGGTCGTCGACCCCATGCTCGCCACGGGCGGTTCGGCCGAGATGGCCATCAGCTACCTGCGCGAGCGCGGTGTCAAGGACATCCGCATGCTGTGCATCGTCGCGGCCCCCGAGGGCCTCAAGTCGCTGACTGAGAAGGACCCCGATGTGCATATCTATACCTGCGCCATCGACGACCATCTCAACGAAGCTGCCTACATCGTTCCCGGCCTGGGCGACGCCGGCGACCGCATCTACGGCACGCTGTAATCTCTGGGCCATACCGGCTAACGTCGAAAATACGAAGAAATGGTGCGCGCGGGCGAGCAAAAGACGACCACGCGCACTCCTGTTAACGGACGTTTTGCCCTGCAGGGTTCGAGAAAAACGTATTACCGTACCTGCGGCATAAAGAAGGTCTTAAGAAAACGAACAGGTGCGTATTAACCGATGCTTTTTCGGTTGTACTTTAGCGATTGGCTCGTACAATAGTCACCAATGTTTGGCGGGAACTGTTCTGTAAGGCGTTAAAAAGGAAAGTGAGGACGCCAGTGTTTCAGATAGCCGATCTGCTCGCTATCGTTGCAGGTGCCATCGCGGGCGCGATTGCCTTCCTTCCCTTTGTCTTTACGCTCAAGCCGGTTCTTGACGATAAGCAGAATGCGGACATGCTCAAGGGTATGGTGAGTCTCGCGGTCTCGGCAATCGCGTTGCTTGTCTTTACCTTGGTTGTGTTTGTGTTGTTCGGAGAGGCATTTCGCATGTTCCTCCTGGGCGAGGCGATCGGCTTCGTGGCCTTTATGGCCGCCTGCGCGGTTCGCGTCGCCAAGGCGCTGCGAGATCCTCATGAGGTCGAAAGGTAAGTCGTGGAAATTTTTGAAAAGCTGCCTGATGAGATTAATCATCTGGTCAGCGAGTTCAGCTCCACCCCTGTCGTGGGCGATCTGAGCTGCGGCATCACGCAGTACTCGTTTTGGCTGATCGTCTCCACGATCGTGCTCCTGATCGTCCTGGCCGTGTTCAAGAAGAAGCAGACCCTGGTTCCCAAGGGCTTCTTCGTCAACGGTTTCGAGTACATCATCGAGTACGTCGAGAACGATATCGGCAAGGGTGTCGTGGGTGAGAACTGGAAGAAGCACTTCCCGTTCCTGTGCTCGCTTTTCCTGTTCATCCTGATCAATAACATGATCGGCCTGATCCCGGGAATGAAGCCCGGCACCGGCGCAATCGGCTCCACCGCCGCACTCGCCATTTTCGCCTTCGTGTACTTCATCTACTACGGATGCAAGGCTCACGGCGTGATCGGCTACATCAAGAGCCTCGCCCCGCAGGGCGTGAGCTTCCCGATGAACGTGCTCGTGTGGGTCGTCGAGCTTTTCTCGACCTTCCTGCGCCTCATCACGCTCGCCGTCCGTCTGTTCTGCAACATGTTCGCAGGACACGTGGTCATGGGCTCGTTCGCCATCATGGCGAGCATGTTCATGCAGCCGCTGCTTCAGCAGGTTTCCGCGGCCCACGCCGTCGGCGCCCTGCCTTCGCTGGCCTGGCTTGCCATCCTCATCCTGATCTATGCGATCGAGCTTGTGGTCGGCGCCATCCAGGCTTACGTCTTCACGGTCCTTACCGCCGTGTATGTCTCCGAGGCAGAGGAGGTCGCGGAGGAGGAGTAATCTTCCGTTCGCGCCTTAAAGGTAAGGCAATTCGTTAAACCGCCGGTGCCCGTACCCATGGAGCCCGGCAGTTATAAAAAGGTTATCCTGCGTGAAATAAGACACGCACGACAAAGGAGGAATCGTGGGAGTTATCGGTTACGGTCTCGGTGTTATCGGCGCTGGTCTTGCTATCGGCCTGTCTGCTCTGGGTGCTACGGGTGCTATGGCCCGTCAGCCTGAGGTCCAGGGCCGCGTGTTCACCGTCTTCATCATGGGCTCCGCCTTCGGCGAGGCTCTGGCTCTGATCGGCTTCGTTGTCGCGCTGATCGTTAAATAGCACGGAGCGTCAAGTATGAATCTTTCATCCCAGAAGAGCGCGATCGCACTCTCCGCGTCCGCGGCCGCGCTGCTTATGCCGGTTTCCGCGTTCGCCGAGGACGGCGCTGCCGGTGCGGACATCCTCATCCCTAAGATGGCGGAGTTCATCCCGGCGCTTATCGCCTTCCTGATCATCTGGATCGTGCTGGCAAAGGTCGCCCTGCCGGGCATCATGAAAACCATGGAGGAGCGCGGCAAGAAGATCGAGGAGAGCCTCGACGAGGCCGAGAAGACCAAGCAGGAGGCTATCGCCAAGCGCGCTGAGTCCGACTCGATCGTCACCGACGCCCGTCGTCAGGCTGCCGACATCGTTCTCGAGGCCCGTAAGGACGCCGAGTCCGAGCGCGCCCGTATCATCGAGGCTGCTCACAAGGAGGCCGAGGAGATCATCGCCAAGGCCCATACGACCGTCGAGGACGAGCGCAAGTCCATTTACGCCGGTGCCGCGAGCTCCATCGCCGACCTGTCCGTTGCCGTCGCCACCAAGATCGTGGGCGAGGCACTCGAGGACGATGCCGAGCAGAAGAAGCTCATCGAGCGCTACATCCAGGAAGCAGGTAGCCTGAATGCCGACTAGCCGCTATCAGGACAAGGTGCTCGAGACCTACGCGCGCTCCCTTCTGGAAGCCGCTAAGGCCGAGGACCATGTGTTTGAGGACCTCGAGATGATCGAGCGCCTGGCTTCTGCCAGCCCCGAGATCATCGCCGTGCTCGACACCATGTCCAAGCGCGACCAGCTCGACCTTCTTCCCAAGGTGGCAGCTGCCTTTAAGTATGTTGCCGAGGAAGACGAGGATGTAGTGGGCGTGACCGTCACCACGGCGATCCCGCTCGACGACGAGCTGCGTCAAACCATCACTAAGAAATGCGAGCAGGACTTCGGCCGCAAGGTATTCCTTATCGAGCAGGTCGACCCGTCTATCGTGGGCGGCCTGGTGCTCGAGGCCCGCGGCGAGCGTCGTGACATTTCCGTCAAGACGCAGCTGCGCATCGCGCAGGAGACCCTCGCAAACTCTGCTAATTCGTACGGAGGTGAAGCCTAATGTCCGAAACCCTCAATGCCCAGGATATCGCCAAGAAACTGCAGGAGCAGCTCACGAGCCTCTCCGCGACGGTCGATACGCATGAGGTTTCAACGGTCGATGAGGTAGGCGACGGCATCGCGCGCGTCTCCGGCCTCAAGAGCGCCATGGCAGGCGAGCTTCTGGAGTTCAAGAGCTCCGATACCGGTGAGACCGTCTTCGGCCTTGCCCAGAACCTTGACCGTGACGAGGTCGGCGCCGTTCTGTTCGGTGCCGTCGACTCCATCAAGGAAGGCGACGAGTGCCGCACCACTGGCCGCGTTATGGATATCCCCGTGAGCCGTGCCATGCTCGGCCGCGTCGTCAATCCGCTCGGCCAGCCCATCGACGGCCTGGGCGACATCGTCGCTACGCACCGTCGCCCCATCGAGTTCAAGGCTCCCGGCGTCATCGATCGTACCCCGGTGTGCGAGCCGGTTCAGACCGGTCTGCTCGCTATCGACTCCATGGTGCCTATTGGCCGCGGTCAGCGTGAGCTCATCATCGGTGACCGTAAGACCGGTAAGACCGCCATCGCCATCGACGCTATCCTCAACCAGCGCGGCAAGGGCATGGTCTGCATCTATGTCGCCATCGGCCAGAAGGCCTCCACGGTTGCCAACATCCGTGAGACCCTCGCTCAGCACGGTGCGCTCGACTACACCATCATCGTTTCGGCCACCGCTGCCGATTCCGCCCCTATGCAGTACATCGCGCCTATGGCCGGTGCCGCTATTGGCGAGTTCTTCATGTACAACGGCGAGGACGGCAAGCCCGCCAGCGAGACCAACCCCGGCGGCCACGTGCTCGTCATCTACGATGACCTGTCCAAGCAGGCTGTGGCCTACCGTCAGATGTCGCTGACGCTGCATCGTCCGCCCGGACGCGAGGCCTATCCTGGCGACATCTTCTACCTGCACTCTCGTCTGCTCGAGCGTGCCGTCAAGATGTCCAAGAAGAACGGTTACGGCTCCATGACGGCACTGCCGATCATCGAGACCCAGGACGGCGACGTCTCGGCCTACATTCCGACCAACGTCATTTCCATTACCGATGGTCAGATCTACCTGCAGTCCGAGCTCTTCTTCCAGGGTCAGCGCCCGGCAGTCGACGTGGGTATCTCCGTGTCCCGCGTCGGTGGCGATGCGCAGACCAAGGCCATGAAGCAGGTCGCCGGCAACCTCCGTCTGGACCTCGCTTCTTATCAGGAGCTCGCTGGCTTTACGCAGTTCGGCTCCGACCTCGACGAGGCTACTCAGAAGCAGCTGACCCACGGTGCTCGCATGACCGAGCTCCTGAAGCAGCCGCGTTACAAGCCGTTTGAGGTTGGCGAGCAGATCGTTACGCTGTTCGCTGGCAACGAGGGCTTCCTGGATGACCTGGAGATCGCCGACGTGCTGCCTTTCCGTGCCGAGCTCATCGAGTACATGGACAATGGCTTTGGTTCGCTGCTCGACAAGGTTCGCGCCAAGAAGATCGATGATGACACCAAGGCTGAGCTCTTGCGCGTCATCGGCGACTTCAAGCAGCAGTTCATGGCCAAGCACCATTCGGATGTTTCTGGATCAGAGGAGAACTAAGCCCCATGGCCAACCTTCGCGACATTAAGAAGCGAATCTCCTCGGTTACCACGACCAAGCAGATCACGCGCACGATGGAGATGGTCTCTACGGCCAAGATCCGTCGTGCCCTCGATCGCTCCAAGCAGGCCGAGCCCTATAAGGAGGCGCTGACCGACGTCATGTTGACGGTCGCCGGCGACGCCTCCTGTTCGGGCACCGATCCCATGCTGCAGAAGCATGAGAGCGTCAAGCATGGCCTGATTGTCGTTATTGCCTCGGACCGCGGCCTTGCCGGCGGTTTCAATACGACGGTGGAGCGCACGGCCGAAAAGCTCGCCGCTTCTTGGGCGAACGACGGCATCGAATGCGAGATCATCGCGTGCGGGCGTAAGCCGGCCACGTATTTCCGTGACCGCGCAAACGTTGTCATGCACTTTGAGGGCAACTCCTCTGAGCCCGATTTCAATCAGGCCCGCATGATCTCCTCTCATATCTGCGATGCGTATCGTGCCGGTGAGCTTGACCGTGTCGAGCTTGTCTACCACCACGCCAAGAACCGCGTGGATCAGGAGCTTCGCGTCGAGCATCTGTTACCGCTCGACCCCGAGATGATCGCTATGGCCCACGGTCCGCGTAAGAACGAGACCGACGCCCCTAAGCGCATCTCGTCCACGTTCGAGTTCGTGCCCTCTCCCGAGCATGTTCTCGGCAAGCTTGTGCCGTCTTATATCCTGACGGTCATCTACCAGGCCCTGATCGATTCGGCGGCTGCCGAGCAGGGTGCACGCCGCAAGGCCATGCACTCCGCGACGGAAAACGCCACCGCGATCATCTCGACCCTTACCCGCACGTATAGTCGCGTGCGCCAGGCTTCGATCACGACCGAGATTAACGAGATCGTCGGCGGAGCCTCAGCATTGGAGGAACAGTAATGGCTAATAACACCGTAAAGCTTGCGGTCGAGGAAGCCACCAAGAAGACGACTGCCGGTGATGGTCGCATCGTGCGAATCATCGGCCCTGTCGTCGACGTCAAGTTTGACGGCGCGGTGCCCCCGATCTACAACGCGCTCACGGTCGAGGCCGAGACCCCGATCGGTCATCTGAGCACGATCCTCGAGGTCGAGAGCCAGCTTCCGGGCGGCGTCGTCCGCACGGTCGCCATGTCCTCGACCGACGGCCTGCAGCGCGGCCTCATCGCCACCGATACCGGTGAGCCCATGAAGATGCCCGTTGGTCCCAAGACGCTCGGCCGCATTTGGAACGTCATGGGCAAGCCCGTCGACGGTAAGCCCATGCCCGAGGTGGAGGAGTTCTACCCCATCCACCATGCAGCGCCCCGTTTCGACGAGCTCACCACCAAGACCGAGATCTTCGAGACCGGCATCAAGGCCGTCGACCTGCTCGAGCCCTACATCCGCGGCGGCAAGACAGGTCTGTTCGGCGGCGCCGGCGTCGGCAAGACCGTTCTGATCCAGGAGCTCATCAACAACCTCGCCCAGGAGCACGGCGGCACCTCGGTGTTCACCGGCGTCGGCGAGCGTACCCGCGAGGGCACCGACCTGTTCCTCGAGATGAGCGAGTCTGGCGTTATCGACAAGACCTGCTTGGTCTATGGTCAGATGAACGAGCCGCCCGGAGCGCGTCTGCGCATCGGTCTGGCCGGCCTTACCACCGCTGAGTACTTCCGCGATCGCGGCCAGGACGTTCTGCTGTTCATCGACAACATCTTCCGCTTCTCCCAGGCAGGTTCCGAGGTTTCCGCACTGCTGGGCCGTATGCCGTCCGCCGTTGGTTACCAGCCCACGCTGGCAACCGAGATGGGCGACCTCCAGGAGCGCATTACCTCGACCAAGACGGGCTCCATTACCTCCGTCCAGGCTGTCTACGTCCCCGCAGACGACCTGACCGACCCGGCGCCTGCCACGACGTTTACGCACCTCGACGCCACCACGGTTCTTTCGCGTAGCATTTCGTCGCTCGGCCTGTTCCCGGCTATCGACCCGCTCGCGTCTTCCTCCGACGCTCTCGATCCCTCGATCGTTGGCGAGGAGCACTACCGTGTCGCCGTCAAGGTCCAGGAGCTCCTGCAGGAGTACTCCGACCTTCAGGACATCATCGCCATTCTGGGTATGGACGAGCTGTCCGAGGAGCAGCGCCTTACGGTCAACCGTGCCCGTAAGATTCAGCAGTTCCTCTCGCAGTCCTTCCACGTCGCCGAGAAGTTCACCGGCAACCCCGGTGTCTACGTCCGCGTCGAGGATACCGTCCGCTCTTTTGCCGAGATTGTCGACGGCAAGGCCGATGACCTGCCCGAGCAGGCTTTCCGCTATGCTTCCACGATTGAGGACGTGCGCGAGCGCGCCCGCAAGATGGGGGAGAAGTAGGTTATGCGTATCCGCATCGTGTGCCCCGTGAGCTGCGCCTATGAGGGCGACGCTGCGTTTGTGTCGATTCCGTCCACGGATGGCGAGTTTGGCGTCCTGCCTGCTCACTCCAGCGAGATCTGCACGATCGACCGCGGTTACGTTCGCGTTTCCGATAAGGCCATGGGCACTGTCGACCACACGTTTGCCGTGGCCGGCGGCTATGCCCAGGTTGCGGACGATGTCGTGACCGTTCTCGCCGAGCGCGCTTGCGATTTGGCGACCGTCGATGCCGACAAGCTTAAAGCTGATATTCAAGGTTTTGAAGAGAAGCTGGGTAATTTGTCGGAGGATGATGCACGCCGCGCCTACCTCTATAATGAAATCGCATGGTGTAAGCTCAAGCTTGCCCAATAGTCAAACGATTTAGCGTTCGACCATTTGCGAACACATCATGCCCGGGATGGCCCAGCCATCCCGGGCATGCTTTTTGAAAGGGTAGACCTTGGATATTATCCGCGTTGAGGGTGGCCACGCCATCGGAGGCTCCGTGCCCGTTTCGGGCGCCAAGAACTCCGCACTCAAACTCATGGCGGCAACGCTTCTGGCGCCGGGCAAGACGACGCTGCAGAACGTGCCCGATATTTCCGATGTCCACGTGATGGGCAAGGTGCTCAAGGGCATGGGCGCTACGATCGATGTTCTCGACGAGCACACGCTCGAGATTGATACCTCTCGGGTCGATTCTTGGGAGGCCCCTTACGAGCTCGTTGCCAAGATGCGTGCTTCCACCGCCGTCATGGGACCCCTGCTGGGTCGCTTCCATCGCGCCAAGATCGCCATGCCGGGCGGCTGCAACCTGGGTGCTCGCAAGATCGATATGCACATTCTTGGTCTTGAGGCCCTGGGCGTTGAGTTCGATACCGCCCACGGTTACATCAACGCTAATGCGCCCCAAGGTCTGCGCGGTACCACCGTCACGCTCGAGTTCGCCAGCGTCGGTGCGACCGAGAACCTCATCATGGCCTCTGTGCGCGCACAGGGCACCACGGTTATCGACAATGCCGCCCGCGAGCCCGAGATCGTCGATCTCGCCAACATGCTCAACGAGATGGGCGCTAAGATTGTCGGCGCCGGTACGCCTGTCGTGACCATCGAGGGCGTGGAAGAGTTGCATCCTGTTACCCATCGCGTAGTGGGCGACCGCATCGAGGCCGGTACCTTTATCGTCGCCGGTGCGCTGATGGCCGACGATCGCGGTGTCGATGTCACGGGCTTTTGCCCCATTCACTTGGGCATGGTGCTCAAGAAGATGGAGCTCATGGGTATCGACTGCAAGCGCGTCGAGGATGGCGTCCATGTGAACCGTGCCGAGCGTATCAAGCCGGTCGACATCCAGACGCTTCCGTTCCCCGGCTTCCCGACGGACATGCAGGCGCAGATTATGGTGCTCTCCGCCCTTGCCGACGGCAGTTCCGTTATTACCGAGAACATCTTCGAGAATCGCTTTATGTTTGCCTCTGAGCTGGTGCGCATGGGTGCCGACATTCGTATCGAGAGCCATCATGCCATGATTCATGGCGTCAAGGGCTTCTCGGGTGCACAGGTTACCTCGCCCGATCTGCGTGGCGGAGCGGCCCTCGTCGTAGCGGGCTTGATCGCCGACGGGACGACCGAGGTTTCGGCCATCCATCACATCAAGCGCGGCTACGAGCAGTTTGTCGAAAAGCTGCAGGCGCTCGGCGCGCATGTCGAGCATGCTACCGTCCCCGATCCCGTCATCTACTAATACAGGTTGCCTATGTTTAATAAAAAGCCCCTCGCGGATACCACCGCCCGAAGACCCTCAACTGGTGCGCAGGCCAAGATCTACAGTCGCGATAACGTGGCTCGCTATTCCGAGCGCGCTCGTCAACGTCGTCGTAGCCACACGATTCGTCACGTCGCGCTCATTGTCGTGCTTGGCGTGCTGCTGAGTGCCACTACCGCTGCCGGCCTGTGGTTTGCCACCATTATGGGCAAGCTCGGCGATTCTAATGTCATTACCGACAATCTGCGTCGGGTTCTGGTTGACACCGATGAGGCAAAGGATCCGTTCTACGTGCTGCTTCTTGGCACCGACGGCCGTCCGGGCGAGGATACGTATCGTGCCGACTCGATTATCCTGGCACGCATCGACCCCACGCAAAAGCAGGCGACGCTCATTTCCGTTCCGCGCGACACCAAGGTCGAGTACAAGGGCGAGACCATGAAGATCAACGCCTGCCATACCGTTGGCGGCGCCGAGGCCATGGTCGAGGCGGTCAACGAGCTGTGCGGTGTTCAGATTGCCCACTATGCCGAGGTCAGCTTCGATGGTATGCAGGCGCTGATTGATTCGGTTGGCGGTATCGACATTAACGCAACCGATGATGTTGACGACCCCGAGCACCTGGATATTAAGATTACCGCTGGCCAGCAGCATATGGACGGTGCCACCGCCCTTACCTATGCCCGCTGCCGCTACACCTATGCCGACGGCGATTACACGCGCATGCGCCACCAGCGTCAGGTGCTTGGCGCCCTTGCCAACCAGATTCTCAATAACTTCGATGCCACGAAGATCTTTGGCCTGGTTAATTCGCTGTCCGATATGCTCGTAACCGATATGAGCGTTCAGGATATCGTGGCTACGGTCAACGCCATGCGCGGTATGGATGTCGACGGTATCTACTCGGCCAACCTGCCCTCGTACGCCGACGACAGCACCATGATCGACGGTGTGAGCTACGTCTTTGTCTACGAGGACGAGCTCAAGGAAATGATGGAGCGCGTCGACGCCGGCAAGGACCCCAAGGGTCCCAACACCATGGGCCTTTCCGACGGTTCCAGCTCTACGATCGGCGACCTGAACAACAACACGTCTGACGACTACGCAAACGGCACCGCAACCTCATCGGTCAGCTCTGACGATTCCGATGACTCAAGCGATTCGAGCGATTCGGACTACTACGAAGAGCCCACCGGCGACGGCAACGGCTACGAAGCTAACTACTAGAGTTACGGCGTTTTACCAAACGCCGTAACGACTCGACGCTGCGCGGGCCGCATTTGGACAATCTGACGTTCAACTTCAAGGGCGCGACCAGAAGGTCAGCGCCCTTTCGCTTCACGTCACCTTGTCTCAAATGCGACCCGCTCGCTGTCGTTGCCAAAACATCGGCGTTGCCGGAACACTTGGCGCTTGGGGACGTTCCTTTTGTGCCGGCAGTTTGGGACACTCCTTGCGTTAAGAGGCTGGCGTGCGTCAACCTATTCTCGTTGCAGTAAAAAAATCGCCCCGTTCTTGGTTGAGGACGGGGCGATTCGTCTTTTGGACTTGTGCAGCCAGGCTTATGCAAAGCGGGCGACGAGCTCCTGGAGCACGTCGGTCATCTTGACGAGCGAACTGACCGGGACGAACTCGTTGACGCCGTGGTAGCAATAGCCGCCGGTGGAAAGGTTGGGGCAGGGCAGACCGCGGAACGACAGCTGAGCGCCGTCGGTGCCGCCGCGAATCGGCAGCACTTGGGGCTCAACGCCGCAGGCAAGGTAGGCTTCCTTGGCAACATCAATAAGCTCTGGATAGTCACGAACGATCTCGGCCATATTTCGATACTGCTGCTTAATCTCGACCGTCACGCGCTCCTCACCCAGGCGCTGGTTGAGCATCGAGGCGGCGGCATCAATAAGGTCGAGTTTCTGCTGGAACTTGGCGGCGTCATGGTCGCGGACGATATAGCGCGCTGTGGCGTGATCGACGGTCGCAGATACACCCTCAAGGTGATAAAAGCCCTCGTAGCCTTCCGTATACTCCGGGCGCTGCGCGTAGGGGAGCAACGCGTTGAAGTCGCAGAACAGATTGCCTGCGTTGACCATACGGCCCTTGGCGTCGCCCGGGTGGATGGACTGGCCCTCAAAGCGGACGGTCGCCTCGGCGGCGTTAAAGCACTCCCACTCCAGCTCGCCGATGGGGCCGCCGTCGACCGTGTAGGCGTACTTGCAGCCAAAGGCATCGATATCCAACAGCTCGGCTCCGTGGCCGATCTCCTCGTCAGGGCAGAAGCAAATGCCGAGTGTGGGATGGGGCAGAGAAGGGTCCTGAGCGATACGCGCGACAAGCGACATGATCTCGGCGACGCCTGCCTTGTCGTCCGCGCCCAGCAGCGTGGTGCCATCGCTGCAGACCAGGTCCTCACACGCGAGGTCGTTCAGGGCGGGAAGCTTGGCGGTACTCATGGCAACGGGTTTACCGTCAACCGTGCCGCAGACCAGGTCGCCGCCTTCGTAGTGCACGATGTGCGGCTTCACGCCGGCGCCCGGTGCAACTTCGGTGGTGTCGAGATGGGCGATCAGGCCCAGGGCGGGCTTGTCCTCAGCGCCCGCACTTGCTGGGATATGCGCGCAGACATAGGCGTGCTCGGTCACGTGGGCATCTTCCGCACCAAGCTCGCGCAGTTCTTCAGCCAGTACGTTGGCAAGGTCAAACTGAACGGCGCTCGAGGGTACCTGGTCGCAGTTTGCATCCTCGGACTGCGTGTTGATCTGGACGTAGCGCAAAAAGCGCTCGAGGACATCGGGGCTCGTGGTGGTGTTTTCCATAAAGACCGCTCCAATCTTGGTCGTCGTGTGCAACAAGAACTCTAGCACGGTATGCCACGGCATACCACGACGCTTGGATGGGGTAGAATCAGCCATTGAATGCAGAAGGGACGGAAGATCATGGATACGACAAATAGCTCGCGCGAACTACATCTGACGGTGGCGAACGAAGACTACTTGGAGTGCATGGTTCGCATTGAAAGCGAAGAGGGGGAAACCAACGGCGTGCGATCGGTCGACATCGCGCAGCGCCTTGGCGTCTCCAAGGCATCGGTCAATAAAGCGGTTTCGGCGCTCAAGGCATCCGAACTTGTCGAGCAATCGCACTACGGCAAGGTAGTCCTGACCGATCGCGGCCGCGAGGTTGGTACGGCTATCTGGTACCGTCATCGCCTCATCCGCACGTTTTTGGTTCAGGAGCTCGGTGTCGAATTTGAGCGAGCCGATTCCGAGGCCTGCATGATGGAGCATGCGCTTTCCGAGGACACGATGAACCGCTGGCTCGCCTATCTCGAAAAGCAGGGAATCAGCGTCGAGGAATAGCGGGATATATATGGATACGAGTTATTACAACCGTTTTGGTGCCGAGGAACTTACGCGCCGCTTGTCGAGCGAGACCTTGTTGGCGCAGGGTCCCATGGGCAGTGTTCTGTTGAGTGAGTACGATGCCGCCGACATTCCACCGGCGTTTTGGAATCTGGCAGAGCCGCAGACCGTTTCTCGTATCCATCGCTTGTATGTCGCCGCCGGCGCGCAGGTGCTCATTACCAACACCTTTCAGGCATCGAGCTATGCCCTCAAGCACGACCAGATTGCGCCGTCCGTGGCGGAGGTCAATCGCGGGGCCGTCGACGATGCCCGCCAGGCGCACCCTCAGCTGCTGCTAGGCTCGATGGGCCCGATCGGTATTGAGTGGTTTGCCGAGGACTCTGCCGAGTATCGTGAAATCCGAGGCATTGCGCGCGAACAGGCGCACGCCTTGCTCAATGCCGGCGTTGACGGTCTGCTGATCGAGACGGTGACGTCTATCCGTAATTTGCAGCCCATACTTGCCGGCGCTCGAGATGCCGCCGACGGCATGCCTGTTCTGGTGAGTTTTGTCGTTGACGATAAAGGCGACCTGTTGGGCGATGGCCTCAACATCGAGGCAGCCGTTTTGTACGCCGAAAAACACGGCGCAAACTCGGTTGGTGTTAATTGCTGTTCGCTTGCGGCCGCGAACACGGCGGTGCCCAGGATGGTTGCATCGGCGACTACTCCCGTCACGGTGCGTCCCAACGTAGGCGATCCGGTCCAGACTCAGGATGGCCCCGTATGGCACGAGAACCCCGAAGCTTTCGCGCACGCATGCATCGAATGGAGACATGCCGGTGCCGCAATGGTGGGCAGTTGCTGTGGAACCACGGCAATCACTACGGCCGCGATGGCCGAGGCGCTCGATATATAAAGGGCAAAACCGCTCCATACGAGGCGTTTTTTTATTGCTTGCATGTCCTCGGCAGCATTTGCCCAAATGGTGAATGCTGGTGCCGGCAGGTTGCCGAGTGCATGTTGCGGGTATACCCCATGCGTACCATGATCCAAACACTGTGAGGTGTCTGCGCGTGTGCGCGATAATTCATTTTGGAACTGACGGTTGGCGCGCTCGCGTCGATGAGGACTTCACTGCCGATAACGTTGCCCGTATCGCCGATGCCGTCGGCGAGTTGTGGCAAAAGACCAATCCGGGCAAAACGGTATATATAGGGTTCGACACCCGGCCCCTAGCGCGCGAGTTCGCTGAGCTTGCGGCGGGCGTGCTAGCAGCGCACGGGCTAGACGCCGTGCTCGCTTCGCGACCTGTCCCGACCCCTGCCCTTACGTGGGCGGCGGCTTATGACGGTGAAGCGTGCGGCGCGCTCATGGTGACGGGGTCCCATCATCCGCAGGGCTATCTGTGCCTCAAGATTCGCATGGGTGACGGCTCGACCGCCAACCAGGATGTCATCGAAGAGCTCGAAGAGACTATGGCTCCCGAGCCAATGGGGATCGAGGGGCAATACCGCACCGCGGATATCATTCCTGACTATATGCAGGCGGTGGCATCGTTTGTCGATGCCGAAGCCATTCGCGCCGCGCACCTGCGCGTGGTTGTCGATCCCATGTGCGGCGCAGCCCAGGGCTATCTAGCCGACTTGCTGCGCGAGCTTGGCGTTGAGGCGCACGAGATTCACGCCGGGCAGGCGTCTGACCAAGAAGATATCTGCCCCGACCCCGTTGAACCTTGGGTGGACACTTGCGAGCGCACGGTTATCGAGGACGGAGCTTGCGCTGGCCTGGTGACCGACGGCGACGCCGACCGTATCGGCGCGGTTGACGAGCGCGGCAGATATATACATCCGCATCAGATCATGGCGCTCGTTTTGGGCGACTTGGTTCAATTTCGCAATTTGGAGGGGCGCGTCGTCGTCAATCTTTCATGCTCGACGCTCGTGCGTCGCATTGCCGAGGCGCTTGGCTGCCGCGTGACCGTCAAACCAGTCGGTTTCAAATATATAGCGGCGGAGATGAAGAAGGGCGGCGTCCTCATGGGCGGCGAAGAAGCCGGTGGTATCGGCATCGCCGCGCATATGCCCGAACGCGATGGAATCCTCGCCTGTCTGATTCTGTGTGAGCTTATGGCAAAGACGGACGCGCCTTTGGGCGTTCTGGTCGACCAACTCGAGGACAGTTTTGGTAAGACGAGTTACGGTCGACGCGATTTGCGCCTTGAGGCCGAAGATGCCGAAACGTTACGAACCCTGCTGCCGGGCGTAAACCCCAAGTCGATTTGTGGCAAGGTGCCGCAAAACGTTAGTCATATGGACGGCTTGCGTCTGTCATTTGAGGATGACACGTGGCTGCTGGTCCGTCCTAGCGGGACCGAACCAGTGGTGCGCGTCTACGCCGAGGGGTTCTCGGTGGAAGAACGTGATGAGTTGCTCGATGCTGGCTGTGCTTTAGCTAGGGGGACGTATCCGCTTTAACCATGAGACTGCCTTATATAAAGAGATGCTCGGCGAGCGGTAGGTAACGGCTGGCAAACGTCAGTCGGATCACAAGATGTGTAGGAAATGTGTACGTCCAGATTCCCGCCCCCGGGGCCCCTCCGGTCTGGCAATATATCTCCTTGCCGCGCGGCCCGGTGGAACCGGGAACCAGCGCAGGCGTGCACCTTGAGAACCGGATACTGCGAGGATGGACACTTCAAGTGTCGCATCCGGGCAG
>DBGAXC010000044.1:0-158222 GCA_048447565.1 Collinsella aerofaciens
GTTGGAGCCTCATTCAATGCTCGGGTGGAGACGAGGGGGATCGAACCCCTGACCTCTTGACTGCCAGTCAAGCGCTCTCCCAGCTGAGCTACGCCCCCGTGCGAAGAAGTACTATACGGGAACTCGGACGGCGATGCAAGGACAATTTTGGAAAATATTTTACGGTGCGTGGAACGGCGTAGAGCCGAAGAGACACTCGATGCCCGAAATAGCCCGCGGGGCGCGCCCCGCGGGCAGCGGCAAGCTCGCCGCCCTCCTTCCCGGGGCTCGGCATGTCGCCCCAGGTGCCGCCGGTCAGAACAAAGCAATCCGCGGTGCTTCCGCGGGAGGGTTTCGTCTGAGCCTCTATCCGCTCCTTCGGGCCAATTTACTGAACCGTGCGTAGCTCGCGCCAGCTGGTCGCTTCATAAACGGACCGGTTTACTACGACGATTCCCGGATTTCTGACCTCACGCCTGCTTTCGCAAAACGGGCAGGTAATCTACCTGCGGTTTTACGAGCGGCGAATTCGGTGTGTTCAGCCACCCTCAATCCAACGTAGTAAACCGGCATTGTTTTAAAATGACACTTAATTACTGGCAGCATATAGAGTATTAAAAATACTCACTAGGCCATTATTACTTACCAATACCAAGCCAATTGCACAGAACGTTGGCGCGCAATCTGGTCTCAGCACATCTCATCGCTTCGGTTTTTGGCTTGTAGCGCAACTCCAATCGCTTACACACACTGTGAATGATGGCATCAAGCTGTTCGTGATCATTGAGCATGTCATGAGTTACAAGAAATACGTCGTATCCCATGCTTTGTAATGCTGTCATTCGAGAGGCATCGTGGTCAAGCACAGCGCCCGATCCATGGATAACCTCTCCTTGAAGTTCGATAATCACAGCCTTCATTGTTATTGGGTTTACGATGACGATATCGCCGTAACAGACTTTCTGACCTGCGATTTTCCGAGCTGAATTCGAAAGCGGTGTTAAGTCGTTGACGTATATGTTTTTAAACTCCGCTCCGCCAGCACGTCTCGAATGACTTAGCAACATGATTCCAGCAACTTCTAGCGGGGATGCGGCAATACCCATTACCTGTTGTGCGGCTTCGTAGAATTGCTTTCCCCACATCTCGCCCTTAACCTTCGCTGCAAATCTGTGCAGTTCTTCTATTTCAATAAGAGGCTTTCTCATCCAGAGCGATGTGCCCTTTCCGTTAGCTTTATTTCCGGATCCGTTATCCCGCTGCCCACTTTGATTATTCTCACTATCCTTCTGGTGCGTCCGGGCATAGACTCGCTTCCATGGGGCCTCGTCTTGTGTTTCGTCTAGTTCAAACAGATTTTCTGTGGTGTACTGCTCTTCTTCTGATTTTGCCTGCTCAAGTGTCATGTCGACCGCAGACGATGGTTTAAAAACCGAGAACCATCTGCAGAACTCGTACATAGACAGAACCAGGTCGCATGAAGAAACGCTTCGAGTCATGGTGAATAGCGTATTAAGAGGGTCTGTGACGCTAAAGCCCATACCCGTGTCGATGGAAACCTTCTCTGTATAGGCGCTGTTCCATCGGATGGTCCGTCTTGTCTCGGAATGCAGGTTGCTTCGTGTTGATGCTGCTGTGATGACTGGCGTCTTGAGGACGTCGGTTACGAAAGGGGCTTGGGATAGGGCCCGCCAGCCGTCATCGGAGCTGGGTAGGCGCGGGTAGAGGTCATGCACCTGCGGTGGGCAGCGCCAGTAGCGGAATGCGGTGTTTGCGCAGACGATTTCGTCCATGTGGCCTCCCCTGGTTTCGACCGTAGGCCGTGCGGATTGCGGGCATGGCCGATTATCTACCGGGGTATCATGCGGGTAAGTACGGGAAGCAAACCAAATGCTGACAAAAGCATGCCGAGTTCCGCCGAAAAACCGTCGTGTGATAGAAAACCGCTGGAAGGAGCTTTGGGCATGTGGTCCCTGTCTCCACATTTGCGCGCGGATCACATGGGGAATTCAATGAAAATACGCATGAGTTTTATACAAAACATGCAATGGCGTCAGCAAAAAGGGTGCGAAAAAAATGACGCCTTATACGACTACGATTCGTTTTGGAATCACCCTTGGTATCAAAAAGAAAAAGGCCAGAGGCTTAACACCTCTGACCTGTACTTTAGATGGTGGGCGATACAAGATTCGAACTTGTGACCCCATCCGTGTGAAGGATATGCTCTACCCCTGAGCCAATCGCCCGTCGCCTTTCGGCAAAAGAGATACTATCATAGCCGCGCGTGGTTTACCAAGAACTTTTTGCCCCCGATTTTAAATTCGTGGGTGCTAGCCAAGCCAAAACAACCAAAGCAATCGGAAAAACTGCAGCTAAACCACCCTTTATCGCTTGATCCACGAGGTTTCGGGTCGGCAGATAAGTCGCGCGTTGTTGTAGGCCATGTCGAGCGTGAGGCAGGTGCGCGCGGCGTAGAAGCCGTCCTCGCGCTGGATGGTCAGCGCCAGTTCGGGCTTGTCGCCGGTCAGGCACAGCGGTAGGAGTAGCTGGATCCGGCCGCCGTAGAACTGCGGCACCGCGAGTGTATAGTTGGCTGCGGCGCGGCGGGCGGCCTCGACGACGGCTCCCTCAAACGCACGGCGCAGCAGCAGCGAGTTGCCCTCCCCCATCAGGCTAGCGGGAATGCGCGTAAGGTTCTCCTCGTCGCCCAGAATATGGTCGATGTTGGAGCGGATGGGCAGGCGGTAGTCAAAGACCAGCTCGGAAGGGTCCTCGGCAAAGCGGACGCGGCATGGCAGGTACTCAAACGAGACCAGCATGGGGTCGCTCTCCTTAAAGAAGCCCTTCAAAAACCAGCGCTGGCGCGCGTCGGGCTTGGTGTTGGGCTCAAACAGGCCGTAGATGGTCTCGTAGCGACGCGTGTACAGGCCGGTGTTGAATAGGCAACGGTCGTCGTCGAACACCAGCGGTAAGTTGGACGGGGCGGTCTGGTCCACGTCACGCTCGGTCAAGAACACCGCGCGGCTAAACGAAAACGACAGGTAGTTTTTGAGGATGCGGTTGCCGGGACCCCAGTCCTCGGGGTCGGCGAGATCGACCAAGCGGTCGTAGCAGGGCTCGGGGCAAAACGCAAAGTCGTATACATTGCTGCACAGGGTGTTGGGGATCTCCATGTGGCTTCCAATCCATTCAATAACTGGCGTGCGGATGCTTAGATTCTATACGTGCGACGGGTCGCCCATATCCGCAATGCAACCGCGGCGTAGCTCTTCGGCGAGCCCACTGGTCGTGCGGTTTCCGGATACGAGGTCCTGGATCCAGGCGTAGTACTGGTTTCGTTTGAGCGATACCTGTTATCAGGCGCGTTCGACCGCCACCTTTGCTCCTGGCTCTCCGGCAGAGTAGATATCTCTTGGTATTAGAGGCGCCTCCAATCAATGCGATTGAAAGCGCCTTCTCCGCGAGCATTGTTTTGATTGCGTTGGTCGTGCTCTGCGACCAAGGTCTTCTCGGCAGGCTTTCTTTTGATTCCGTTGGTCGCGCCTTACGACCAAAACCAAAGTCAAGCATACAAATGAATGGGAAGAGCTGCAAGGCAAACCCAGAAGTCACACGGTCGCGCTCGTCGGCTCTCGGGCTATGCCAGAAGGCTGGATAGTACCGCTATCCGTCGAAGGACAAAAATGGCGAGGTACGTACCTCGCCGATCTGGCACCTCCAAGACGGCCGTCTCTTTGGTGATTGAGTTTTCTCACACTTCAGGGGCATTTAGAGCTGCATTGATAAGGTCGGCGGAGTTGTCGAAACGACCTAGTTCTCCACTGGCAAAGAACGCATCCCCTTCGCGGATGGCCTCTAGGCTTTCGGCGTTAGGTTCTTTGGGAGGACAGGGCTGTAGGGTTGTATCCGTAAGCTCATCGTTTCGTTTATGTTGAGACATAAAGGCGTATCTCTTCCTGCCTGATGCTTTTGCGGAATGCTGGGCGCATGTGCTCTGGTGGGTTGGTGACGATTTCAACCTTTCGCCCAAGTTCCCTCTCGAGCTCATGGGAGAGTTCGTAAAGCGTGCCGAACGTCATGGTGTTGCCGCAAACTAGGCGCAAGTCAATATCGCTATCGGGCGTTTGCTCGCCTCGGGCAAACGAACCAAATAAATAGGCTACGCTGACGTCGTATTGAGCCAGCACGCGGGTGACGGCAGTGGATATGTCGGTAGGCGAAATCATGAGTTAAATACCGTTCAACAGTAGAACGTCAGGGGGCCAGCGCCGATGCCGCCGGTCCGGCCTTTTGCCGCTCTGCAAGCTCAAAGATAAACGGAGCGTTTGATCTAACAAATTCTGTCAAGAAATTGAGGTCATCAGCAGTAAATCCTTCGACGTTGAACCATTTGACCGCTGGCAAGAAGCATTCCGCATGGTCAAAGCCAAAGTCAACAGATCGTTCGACGGCTACGCGAACGGTCCCGTCATCTCTTGTCTCTGAGTAGGCAAACTGAGTGCCGTCATCTAGCTGAACATAGCTTCAAAGCATTGCTGCCTCCTTAGTGTTTACATCCAAGTATAAACAACCGCTTAGAAGCAACGTGATGCGAATTGAATAATTCCCATAAGACCTGAACTGCTGATTATTTGTATTAGCGAGACTCGAACCACCTCACACTTCAGTGTCTTTTTGACATGGAAAACTGTCGTTGTGCGTTGGTCGGGCTTTATGTCATGGATCGTACTTAGATTCGAGTGCCTGCATGCTTAACAGCTTGCAGGCACTCGAACAGCTCAAGAAGGCCGGCGTCAATTACTTTCTTGGCAGCCTCAACTGCATGATCCGTTTCGTGGTTAATGTTAAATAGATCTTAAGCCATTTTGTTTTTAGGCCGATCTTAAATTTTATACCTGGTTATCTTCTTCCATTCGGCTGGGAAACCCATGGCCTCAAGGAGGCGCTCCTCGCCGATGCTCTCATCCAATGACAAGTATCCGTTAACGCACTTGACGAGCTTAGCCTTGAATTCTTTGAACTCGTCGTCGCGTAGGAGGTATCGAAGCGTGATCACTGCCGAGAAGACGTCTACCTTGCCACAAACGTAATCCGGGCCAATCTTTTCGATGCCGAGCTTGGCGTGCAAGGTCGTGTCAGGAATCTCAACGTGGCACCGGTGGGAGAAGAGGCGCTCGCCATGCGCGCAGACGTTCCTGTAGAGGGCGAGCACGCGGATAAACGAAGAGAGTTCCTTTGGATTTCCGACCCCGAATCTCTTGGCGATCTTGGTTTTCTCGTTGTCCCTAAGTGCCGTGAGCATTTTCGAAATCTGTCCGAAGGTCATGGCGTTCACAGCGACCCACAGCGGCACGTTCTTATATGCCCTGCGGTAGTAGGCGAGGTATTCATGGCTGGTATCCTTGTTGGCGATATAATCAAGCATGTTTAGCAGCTTCGGGAGAACCCGCTTCGCGCCCTTCGATGTCGCGTAGCAGCGGGCGTCTAGATACTTACTCTGGGACTCGCCATATGCGGCGCAGAACTCGTAGGCCAGCGCCGACCTGATCTTCGCCTCGACCTTGAGCAGTGCATCGAGCATTATCTCCCTGAGCTCGACGTCGAACTCGTAAAGCGCTAGGATGTCTCCAAAAGTGGCACCTTCGCGGTATACCCGGGTGCTCGGGTCGCGGAAAAACGACTGGTAACCGTTCACGACTGGGAAATAGCCGATGTCCGCAAGGACCCTCTGGCAAACCTCTTCGTCCTCGATTCTGAGGCCGGAGCTTCTGAGCTTCTCCATCTGCTGCTGGTAGGTGAGGAATTCTTTGGGCATCGTCGCTCTTCCCGAAAAATAAAAGGGGAACCCGCAGGCTCCCCTCCGGTTCCAGGCATCGAAAGTTTCTGGACCCTAATCACTGTTATGATAGTATCTTCAAGCTTGGGCCTCGTCAAGCCCAAGCTCTGAGTATCCACACTCATTGATGGTCGCGCATATTCACAATTCCAAAGTACCCTAGACAGCTATTATGTCATCATGCCCAATCGCGCTACCACGTATATCGCAAACAGTGGTTACCATGAAAGTCTCCATTGCCCTTGGCTTTCGCGAACAAGCAGCACGGCATCAGCTCCGTTTTGCCTCGTCGGCAGCGTCGAGTCCTTCGGCCTTCTTGACGATATCGGCCAGACTTGGATTCATCTTCTCACAAGCGCCGTCCACTATCTTCTTCAAGCTTTCAAAGAAAGAGAAGGCTTTGCGATCCTGTTTAAGTTCTGTCGCGGGCTCGAGGGAAATCGTTGTAGGTTCGTCGATTCCAGCGAAAAGGGCCGAGTACAACTTCCCTACGTTCAGCTTCGGGTCTTCGATATCAATGGAAAAGTCGTCAACACCCTCGATCGCGATCTTCCCATCCTTCAGCCCGACCTTATATGCCTTCTGAGCCATAGCGTTTGAGTCGTTTCCTAACAACGTCAGCTCCTCCTTCAACAGTCTTGGCCACAAGGTCGAGCACCTTGTAGTCGTCGCATTCGTATTCCAAAGCCCCACTCTTCACGTCAATTTTCCCATCTTGTCCGCGCGCGAGCACAATGACGTTATCGACGTCGAGGTTTACGACAAAGAGCGGGTTGTGCGTGATCATCAGTACCTGCCGGTTGGCGCTCATCCTCTTAAAGGCGCCAAGGACGTGCTCCTTAATCGCTACTTGTGAGATTTGATCCTCTGGCTGGTCGATAATGTAGACCCCTGATTTAGTGTCTTCCTCCGCCAAAAGATCGAAGTACAGGGTCCCGTACAGACCAGGCGACGGTTCAGCGTCGATGCCTATGGACTTGTTAGTGATTTTCCTTCTCTCGGTTACATGGTCAACCACCGCATGAAGCTTGTTGCGAATCTGATCGTAGCACGTCGCCATAGAAGGTTTTTCACCTGTTACCGCTGAAGCTATTTCCTCCGTAGTCAACTCAGTGTCGGACTGAATGCCATTCAACAGTAGCGAAAGCTTGGGCTTGTTGAACACCTCTTCGAACACCGCTTTGCAGTAGTCTACGTCGGTCTTACCGGAAGTGAGCTCGGAGACAAATATGAATTTCCCCATAGGATTGGGAACCCTAATGTCAACAGGAACGGCATACTCGAGCTTCCTGTTGCGTCGCTTTGCGGCAAGCAACACTGCGTCCGCAATTTTCCCAGAGACATCGTCAAGAGTCGCCGAATAATCATCGATAGTTTTCTGCTCGTCAGTCTTCCTCTTCGAAAGAACTCTGCGCTCCTCGCTCGCAGTGCCCTTGAGTGCTCGGGTCTTCACGTCGTCGCGTTCGTAGACTAGCCTATGCTTCTCGACAAGCTTGGAAAGCCTGGCCAACGCCTCCATTGCATCGGCATGGGCCTCGGCAGCCTCAAGCCCCATCTCTTTGAAAAGTTTCGAGTAATCTTCTCTTGCGGTGACAAGGTCGTTCCTGCAGGAGAGCAACTTTGAACCGAGGTCATCGATGTCCTTAAAAGAGATCGTCTTCGAAAATCGGGAGATGGTAAGCTTCTCGGACTTTGGCAGGTCACGCAAAACCACCTCATGCTTATCAAGTCGACGGCGTGCATCGTTGAAGCGCGCTTTCGACTCCAGGGCGACAACGCACTCGTCAAAGAAGCGCTTGAGCGACTCTTTGATTGAGCTGACATCAACGTGGGATTGAAAATACTTACCGAAATAATCGTCTTGCCCCTGCCCCGAATGCAGCTCTTCGAGGGTTTTACGAACGCTGTCTTGGTCGTCAAACTTGAACTCAGCTGCATCTGGGAGAAGAGTATCGACGCTTATGTCCTCTTTCGCGCAATAGGCCTCGTATCCGTCGACCAACTTGGAATCACCCACATGCCGACAACCAGTTATGCGGTGAATCATCATTGACTTGCCAATGGAGTTGTCGCCGATAATCGCGTTGATTCCGGGCGAAAGCGGTATGTCAAAGCGCTTGCTGTCAATTGAGAGTTCAAGCGAGTCGAGCTTCGAGGAGCTGGCGCTGAAGAACGAGCAGTCGCCGACCTTGATTCTCGAAGGATCGGTGACCGCCATGAGCAAGCCTTCGAAGGTCGGCAGGCATTTTAGGCTGGAGAACGAAATCTCACCGCCTTCTCTCCCTGGATAGGTCGCCCAATCATGGCAATCGCTTCCGACAACAAACGGAACGGCATCTTTGGGATAGGTCTCGATGAGCCTCTTGATGTCGAGCTCTCGTCGCTTGTTGCGAATTTCGACCGCGTCGACAAACTCGGTTAAAATCACTTTGCTGGCGCAATCCGCGCCCAGGCTGCTCACGTCCCGCTTCGCTTCCTGGCCGGCCGATTTCTCGTGCCCGATGAGGACGGCGTTGAGGCCGATGTCCCTCAAGACCTTGGTGAAACCGTCTTCGGTGAAAGCGCCAATATTGAGATCGTCGTAGCGCGGTTTCCCTTTCTCATCACAGACGACCTCGGCGATGCCGTCGATCAGATCGGGGTGCCGGTCATCGAAGATGGCAACGATATGGACGACGGTCGGCTTCTTGCCATCGGCGCGAATGGACACGCTGAACTCAATACCAGGAAGCACTTTGTTTAGGCAACCATCCCCCTCCCTCTCCTTCAAAGCGAAGTAAAGGTCTTTGTCAAAGCAATCGTGGTCGGTGATTGCACACATGTTGATGCCATGAGCCTCCAAACCGCGAAGCAGCGCATCAACATGGCCTTTATTGCAGTCGGCAAGTTCTTTTTTACCTTTGTCCTTTGTGGCGATGCTTGCAGCAGAATGGATATGCAGATCGATTTTGGTTGGCTTCGTGACTATGCGTTCCAATTGCACCTTCTATGTTGTCCAGGCGATTTGCTTATCGCCCAACGTTGATATCAGATGGCCCCCATTGCTCGTCTTGGGCGATGGGACGGTTATATGAACCTCTCAAGCAAAACTCCTTCATTCCTATGTTAATCCCATCCCTCGATGCGGGTTGGATACTAATCGGCTTTTAACCTCATTGCTGACAACCTCGATGACGCGGCTTCCGCTCTTGATGTCAACTTCATCCGACGGCTCCCCCAATGGTCCTCATGCAAGTGCGAATGCCACCCATACGGTTCCATGCGTCTCAGAATCTCTCAGCACCAAAGTTAGATGCTGCATGCGCGAAAATAGCAACGCTCCCTATCCGGAAGCGTTGCCCTCGTTGCTTCAGCAGAGTTCTTGTATTGCAGCCAGGTGCGTCGCGCCGCCTCAGCGGCGATATGCGGCGGTCAGGACCGCCGTTCCCAGCAGGAAAAGCGTCACGAACGCGGCGATCCAATTGGCGTCGTCGGTCTTAGGGAGCGATGTTGTGTTCGCGGTAATGCTCTTGGGCTTGGACGGCGTAGACACTGTGGTCTTGGTCGCTGTCGTCTTGGTCGTCGTGTTTGTCTTGGGCGACGTAGCCGCAGGCTTCACCGCGGGATCTCTCGTCGGCCCCACACCGGGCTGCCCAGCAGCAGGACCGGCACCACCAGCAGTTTCACCAGCCCCACCGCCAGGCACATCGACCCCTTCGGTCTCCCCCGCCGGAGGTGTGGCGACATCGGGCTCAACCACCACATGCGGTGCCAACGCATCGCCGGCATCCACCACGCCACTAGCACCAAAGACCCCACCAGCAGGCGCCACAAACCGCGCAGACACAAGCGACCCACCCGTGCAAGCAACCCCGCCATCGGCACCGGTCGCATCCAGCCACGAGGCATCGACGGAAAGCCGACTGCCGGCCGCGCCATCCCCAATGCCATCGTCCTGCAGATACACGCCGTAGGCGCGCACGCCCGCTCCGGACCCGGCGCCCGCGGCAACGACGCGCCCGCCGCCGCGCACGGCCATGTCGCCGGCAATCACGCCGGCGACCGCCTCGTTTGTAATATCGGCCCCGTCTGCCCGCGCATCGACGGTGCAGCCGTCAACCACGAGCGCCTGCGACACGTGGATCCCGCACTGCGAGCCAGTCGCCGTCAGGGTCCCGGTGCCGCGAAGCGTCAGGTTGCCCCACACTTCCATGCCGCACAGCGTGATGTCCGCATCGGGCGCATGCGACTCCGTCACGGAGTTCTGCCCGGCAAGCGTCAGCACCAGGTCGCCCTCGGCGCCGATGGCCTCGCCCGCGTAGCCATTAAGCTCCAGGTGGTCGGCATCGGTCCAGGCCCAGCCAGGACCCGACACGCCCGGCTCGTAGTACGTCGCGCCCGCGATGATGAGGCTCTCCGCGCCCGCGGCATAAGAAGGCCCGCCCAGCAAAACGCATAGGCAGGCCATGGCAACAATCGCAATGTAATGACGGCTGGTGTAGGACTCGGCAGCAAACATACCCGCTCCGATCTTCGCAGGAGCCAATAGAATGTGCACCAGAAAATGCCCTGGTAGCAGCAGCTATTAGTTTAGCGAGATCAGACAACTGCCAAGGAAAAACGCAGTGAGAAATGCCTGAAATTAGGTGTAAATCGTTTTGCCAGTCGGTGAAAGGAGGGGCGCCTTAGGAACACCGCTGGCGCGGCCTCACCATTTGCGTATTTCATAACATTCTGGCTGCAGTGCTCGAGGTGTTCGATGTCCGTCTCCATTGTCATAAGATGGATTCCGGCGGCCATCGGGCACCATTCTGTTGGTTCACGACTATTACGGAATGAGATGGCGGCCTTAATTGCATTACGATAATTAAGGGTTTGACGACTAAAACAACGTTGAATAGTTATGGCATTAGGAGATAACAAGTGGAAGACATCACGACGCGCACGCTGCCAAAAATTGACTTATCCGCTATTAATCAAAATTACATCTCCCTGAAATTGAGCCGCCCGATTTCAATCACCAGTCACGTTCATTGGCAGGTGTTTATGCAGAGCAACCAGATCTCCGACCCAATTGGCATCAGTTAATTATCGTTGGCAACGGATTCGACTTAGAGTGTGGATTGCCCTCGGGCTTCAGGGACTATATTAATGCACGCAATAAAGTAATCAAAGAGTGTGAAAGCGACGAAACTCGAAGTTATACTCTCACAATTTGGGATGCCATTCTTGCAGGCATGCCAAACGCTAATTGGTGCGACATAGAGGGTGCTATTTCTAATTGGATGGCACCCGATGGCGTTGAACCATTATCAGAAGGCACGCTTTTTGCAAAGTGCCTAAACATATTGATCAATTACAACCCGACTGTATATGATCCAAATAACGTTGAGGAGGTGGTCGCGCTTCAGCTGTACAGACGCTTCCCAAATTACTGGGGCAGTTGGACCAGTAGTCGCCTACTGGATATAACCATGAAGGACCTTCATATTCTTGAAGAAGAGTTTGCGAAATACCTTCAGGGGGCAGTTTCGAAGTCGGACGACTATAAAGATCGCGCATCAAAACTCATGATTGAGCTGATGGTATATGAGCGACCGAGTGAAGAAGAGTATGACGTTCAAGAAAGTATCCTTAGCTTTAATTACACTCGGGCCGCAAAGGATTTCCACTCGAAGGAACATGTGATTAACTACGTCAATGTTCACGGGAGACTAGGCGGTGAAATAGTTTTTGGTATTGATGGCTCTCGCATAATGAACAACGAGCTCGTTGTGCCCTTTACAAAAACGTATCGAGTTATGGCATTAAATCCGCCAGATATCGGAAAAATCGTTGATGTGCCTACCAAAACAAGCATCTATGGGCACGGCACGCGCGTCATAAAGTTCTACGGTCACTCTTTGGGAAAAGCAGACTATTCGTATTTTCAGGCAATATTTGATGCGGTGAATCTATATGAAGGAGAAACAAAATTAATCTTCTTTTTCAGACCGCACGGTCAGAAACCCGGAGATCGCGGTGGCGTTGAAGAAGCAAAGAAAGAAGCAATGTCAAAAGCAATTGCGCTTTTAACTGCATATGGCGCAACTCTTGACAACAAAGATCATGGAACAAATTTGATTCATAAGTTGCTTATTGAAGGTCGTTTAGTCGTTGTTTTGCTTCCTGATACCGTACATCGTACCAATTAGATTCGTTAAAAGATCTTGGACGACAATAAGTTCGACTATTGAGCGTTTACCGAACGAGGCATGGATTTGAAGAGGCTTGCTTTAAGCCGCGCGGCAACACTCTACCTCATGACAGGGGGTGATGAACCCACAATAGCGGTAACTGTAATTGTATTTTGCGAGAACAACGAATGACGGGGTGTATCGGAAGTATGAGCCCACCCAGCGCAGGTTAGCCCCTCCCCTAGCCGCACTTAACATATTCCTGGCATGCACCTTGTCCGCCACGCCCGCGAACTCGTTGCTCCAGTGATTGACGACGATCACGTCGCAGCCGACCTTAAAGAGCTTCAGATCGTGTGTCACCTCGGAACCAAAAATTCCGTCGCGTCCAGCGTGTGCTCGTAGGCCACCACGGGCAAACGTTTGAGTTCTTCACGTGCTTCATTACGCGTAAACGCACAAATTTTTCTCATAACCGAGGGGACCACCCGCGCCCCGGCGAATGCCCGAGAAACCTCCCTGGGAGCGCGGATCACAACAGCTAAAATGGGCGAAGGAATTCGCGGACCTCAGCGTCTTCCATCCATCGCTTCACCGAGGCTATCGCGTCTTCCAAAACTATGCGGTGCCGCATAAAGGTAACTCCGGGCAAATTCTCGATCACCTCTTCAATGAAGTCAATCTTCCCTTGAAGAAGAGGGATTTCGCTCCCACTCCACGATGCGCCGAAAGAAGACATAATTACTGGGACCTTTTTGAGCTCTTCCGAGCTAAGACCCTCTTGGCACAGTAGGACTATGTACTTGACCTTTAGATTCTTGGGCAACTCCATTGCGACATCTGGCAGATGGTCGGCAAGCTTCCCGTCATGCATCGAACGCGAAGCCAGCCAAGACACGACTGCATCGCCGCAATGCTCAATAGCGTAATCAAGAAAATGCTTCAAAGCGAAAGGCTTCGACATGCTCCGCAGGTTTGTCTCAACCCCCTCTATGCCCTTCCATGCGCTATCTGTTGCGGCCTCGCTGTTCTCCTCCCTCCATACTGCTTCGCCCAAATGCTCCATTGCATAAGTCGCATTGAACTCCATGAGCACGGGCATTACCCTCTCAGGAAATTGACCATCGTTAGCGACGATAAGACGAAGAACATCCTCATTCCAATAGGGATTCGTACCGTTTACGAGATTAAGTAAGATATCTTCGGCAAGACGCAGCATTTCCGGCTTGGAGATAAATGCCCTTTGTTCGGCATTGTTGATGTCCCTAGGAAGAAGCCTATAAAGGGCATGCGAGCCCCTTTCCAGCTTCTGTAGGACGCCGACCGCGTACCTAGCGAAAAAGTCTGGCGTAGCAGAGTCGATTTCCATCGCGGCTTTATATGAAACGGTTTCGCCGTATTTGTCGGCTCCTTCCTCGATATCCCTTGCCAGCTCGGGACTGACACCGAACTCCTTTAACCGCGCTTCGTCAATCCGACTAAGCCATTCGGGAATCTCATTCTCCTGTCGCTTCAAGGCAAGACCGCGAACCCGATCGATGCCGAGCAAGTCAATCCAGCGAATGAGCAAATCGTCCGGGACTGTATACAAGGGAACATCAGAGAGGATGATCGGCTCTGCGCATTCGGTCAAAGTCTCCGCACCAAGAATCATGACGTCACTCAGGATTGGGAATGGAATCCCAGTTGAGCTTTGCCGGCCGGCAGAACACACAATCGAGATCGCCTTCAATAGCTCTGCCGAGCCAGCCGTTTGAATAAGCTCGATCAATTCATCCGAGACATCGTGTCCGCGGGAGTCGTCTAAGAAGATTTGGGCTGCAATCCGCATCTTGGGCGACACATTGAGGAACGGGAGCCCCTCTTCGGCGATGATACCTTGGGAAATGAGCTCTTTCTCCAGTTGAACAAACCCAGGTAAGCTGCAAATCTCAATCGACTCGATTCGGGAAACATATCCTTTATACGCCTCCTCCAAGGTCTCCTTCCACAACCGACCGGCACCGTCCTCGCCGCCGATACCCCGAAGCCCGGTAATAACCGAATCGCAGAGACGGCTCAGCTCATGACAGTCTCTGAGCTCATTGAGGCAGGCGATCGCTCGCTTCCGCAACTCGATCATCGCCTGGGTGTAGAGGTGGTTGCCATGGATGAACGTGACCTTGTTTCCCTCCATCCTCGTCCGGCCCTCATACACTGCCGCCAGTAAAGCCTCGACATAATAGGCAAGCAAAACCCCGTACCTATCCTCCTTTGTTTTGCGAAACCCGCACGAAAGGCGTTCAAGGACCTCGTTCTCGTATCGAAACCCGTCCGAATACGAGTTCTCGTTGAAAGACATGCTCGTTGTTAGTGTCTCCTTTGCCTCCCGTGGAGGCAAAATGTTCTTCTCCAATGCCATAAAGAACAGCTCTTCCGGCTCGCTGAATTGAGGGGCATGCAGAAAAAACGCGAGCGATGTGAGGATACGAGATTTCTGCGAATAGAATCCGGAAGCCTTGTCGAACTTACAGGCAAGGTAATCGTAGTTTCCGGGCGCGGTGTCTTCGATTGCCCCGAGAATATGTTCAAGGCCCTTCTCACCGAGGAGGAAATTGTAATCGCTCACCATTTTCCATCGTTTCCCACCGTTCGCCAAAGCCCAAATGTCGTTCAGCTGTGACTTCAAGGAGGAAATAAGCTCTTCGCTGTAGAAATTGTTTACAAGGATGGCGACAATACCGGGGCATCGAGCATTGCCGCACTCCAGCTCATCCACGTCGGAAAGCGATAAACTTTTCTCGGCGATGAAAGCCTGGTAGAGCAAATAATCTCTCAAAACCTGTTCACCCGGCGCTACCGCCACCATATCCTGACATGCATCCACCAGTTCGTCGTGGCACAGAGCGGCGCAAGCATCGACGTATCTGTCCCGAGAAATCCCTACCTTGGAAAGCAGGCTATCCAGGTCTTTATTCTCCTCTATCCTGTGAGCATCCAAAACCGAGACGATCGTCGACGCTTTTTTGGAGTCGCCGTCCAGACGAGAAGCCTTCTCTCCGTAGCAAGCTTCTATAAGACTCGGCATCGTGGAGAATACTTCGTCCCCGCGTTCCTTAGCAACCTCGGCCGCCGCGAAGGCCAAACGCATGTTACCCCTTGACAAGCGAATTATATTCGCAGAGGCTGTCCCTTTCGCGATACCAAATCCGTTCTCGACCACATGTAAGGCCGTCTCCTCGTCAAGCGGGTTGACTGCATAGAGGTAAGGCTTGCAATACTGTGAAACGGAGCTCTTCACGAACCCGACCGCGTAATTTCTTGCCGTCATAAGAACCTTGACATTACCCCTGTTAGACACGAAGTCCGCAAACCCTTCGAGGTCTGAAAGCTCGTTGGCGTCGTCGAGCAGAATTAACGAAGGGTCCTCTTTGGGGACATCATTAGCCAAATCGTTCCAGATTGGCATCCTGTTCGATTTAATGACAAGAGGATAAGCGCCGCTGCCATTCGAAAATTGACGCAGAGCCTCTACGCAAAGCCTGGTCTTCCCGCATCCAGGACGCCCATACACCAAGACGAACTGATTCTCATCGAGCGCGGCGAGAAGCTCGTTGATCTCTTTATCCCTGCCGAGCAAATCGACTTTCAGGGTTGATGCAAAGCTATTCTTTTCAACTGCGGCTTCGAATTCATCCGGGGACATAATTTGCCCAGTACCTGCCTCGATGCCCAGATGTTCTTTCGCAAGATTTGGGTACCGCCGGGCCAACATACACGCCATCTCGTCCGTGCCCACAAGATCGATGCGATCGTCAATGCCTCTTAGATAGTTGAGGTCAGAACTGTCTAGCCTCCGGCAAGAATACGCGATGACTATCTTAACAAGCTGCCCAGAATCGAGCTCTTCTCTTTCGGCCTCCAGGCACTTCTCGATATCCAATTCGATTTTACTCTTCGCATCTGCCCTATCTGGATAATGGCCACATTCGAGATAGGCGAATTTGTTGTCGGGCAAAAGCCAGATTGTGTCCGGCGTTCCAGGGGCGGTCGCCGCCGAATGGGCGGCAGACCCCCTGTGCACGGGCTTATCATACTTAAAATATTGCGTAAGCAATTCCTGGGCAAGGTTCTGAAAGCCAGCAGGATCGAGTCTGGTGATTCTGTCCCTGATTTCGATTTCTCTGCTCATCAAAGTTGCACGCTCCTCCGCTTTCTCTGGCAATTCGAACGCCCTCGGGTAAAGGCTGCACCAAACTGCCACGGTGAGCTTGATGATATGACATACGCCGCATTAGTGAGAGCACGATTGTCGATAGCAAAACGATCCAGTTCCGCGGCGCGCGCCACACCTTCTCATGCGCCCACTGGGACAAATGTCATTGGGTTCGCGACCGCAGTGACTGTAAATGTATTTAGCGAGATTAACAAAGTGCGGGGTGTATTGACTGGCGTCGATACACCCCGCACTCAACTAAGTTTCTTATTTAGACTGCGGCTGCCCAGCGCAGGCCGCTCCGCTCCCCAGTCCCGCTTAAACAGATCCCTCGTATAGACCTTATCCGCCACGTCCGCGAACTCGTCGCTCCAACGGTTGGCGGCGATCACGTAGCGGCCAACCTTGAAGGCCTCCAGGTCATGGGTCGCCTTGGAGCCGAAGAACTCCGGTGCGTCCAGCGCGGGCTCGTAGATCGACACTGGCACGACGTTGGCCTTCACGCGCTTCATGACGCCATGGATAGAGCGCGCGCCCATGACCGATCCCTTTTTGCCGCCGAAGACGCGACAACGAAATACTTACGAGTTCAGTTTAATCCACTTGAACAGTACAGTCTCTTTCAATTCAGACATGGCACATTGGCCAACTTTGATCTGCCTCCAAAGTTGGCCAAGCTCTTCTGCCGCTTTTCGGCCTAGCTCAACTTCATTGTCATCAAGAAGCTTATCGGTCTCAACGCAAACAAAATCTGACGCAATAGAAAACGAAGTAATGAATGAGCTAACGGGAGAATACTCATGCGATGTATCAAGACTAGCGAGATGACAGATCTCCGCGAGTGGAACGTTGACTCCGCCAAGTTGACTCGCGTAGTCACTCATATCTGAAAGGTACAGACCGCCTGACGGTCTTGCCGAATTACTAAATGCGTCAAGTATGCCGGTTATATGAATGGCAATTACTTTCTCTGAGAATAGTGCAGTGAATAAAACAGCAGTTGCCTCATATAGCGTTAACTCATCTAGCTCATCAAGAATGTCTTTGATGTTAGACAAATCAATATAGTGCAGGTTTGAGACATTATATGTTGCCTCCTTCAACTGAGGAAATGTTGACTTAATCGCATTCACCCAATTGCGGTAGAAATCCGTCTTGATGTAATGCTCAACAAAATCGCTTCCCAAACAATTATCAATAAAGTATTGTCCGAATTCGATTGTCATACAATCAGGGAATCTGTATTCGCATTCGGGGTCGCTCAGTAATATGGGGAAAGGATCGACGGCAAGTCGAAAAATTGCACAGACCTTTACAGTAGTCGTGAAATAATCGGTGAAATCCTCTCGAATATGCTTCGCGCTTTCGGGAACCACCTCGTAAGGCTTGGTATAAAAGGATTCGTGGCCTTGTTTATGAATATACTTGTTCGCCCTCTTATTGAGCTTGCTGATCAGCTCATCAATTTCGGGCATTTGTTCAAGAAGGTCTCGATATTCAATATCTTTTGAACGCAGCATTTTGGACAGTTCGCTAAATGAGGGGAACCTGTCGAGCGAGACCCAATTCTCATATTTAGCCTTGCGCTCAGATTCTTCTAGATTCGAAAACAACGTTCCGATAAGGATGACCTCTCCAGCTTGTCTGACTGAATAAAAAGCAGCGTCGAAGTAACCTTGATGAATTAGATCTAGCGAGTTAGCTAAGAGCTGACAGGATTCAAGTAAAAACTGGTTGAAAGATGGCGTGGAGACTAAACCACTAACGGAACTCGCCAATTGTCCTACGTAGCCATAAAGACGACTGTAAGCGAGCTCATCCTCCCCTGCCACGTACCGCAGTGGATGATGTCTCCAGCTGAACATCTGGCTATTTATGTATTCGTCCTTAAAGTTCACCTGAGACAGCTTCCGAGTCTTATTCCAGCACTAGGTTCTATTCTAATTGGTAACGTTCTCAAACTCGCAGCAATGAAAGCTGGCGGGCCTTGCGTTACTTTAGGGCTTAAGTGTTTTTGCTCATTGGGCTAATAGCATTGAGTTTAGGTGCAGCAACGACCATCTTAAGTACCCAATTTTAGCTCAGCGCCATATAGGACCTGCTAGTTGTATTTGACGCTGAATTGCATCCCGCTTATTTTGCTGACATAGAGTCTTGTATGAAGCGGCAAGAGCATTTTCTATCTCAAAGAGTTCTTGCCGCTGTTTTGGCTCGCATAGCTTTTCAGTGGCCTGTTCAAGCGTCCATTGATATTCCTCTGCACTCTGAGACATCTTATTCAATAGAATCTGATACTGATACATTGAAAACAAAAGGGATTGATAACCTTCTATGAATTCGGCTATTGCGTCTCCGCTCTTTCCTTTGAAGCAAAATCTTGCCTCCATGGCGAGTGATTTCATTTCATCAAGCTTTAAATGCAATTTAAGTTGAGAGTCGGCATCTAACACATGATTTATTGAGGTTGAAATTGATTGCAGGTACGTGGTGTTAGTTAGCCAAACAAATAGTAGGTCGATAGCCATTTGCGGCTCGTCATCATGTTCCAAGTTCTTCGCGTTTTTTGCGTAAACGCCCATGAGTTTATCGACGGTTATCCATATATTTAAACGTCGATTGAATAGAGACTGTTTATTGCTGAGACGAGCTTGGTAACAAGAAATGAGCAACGCGATGATTGCCACAATCGATGAGATATACTCGGGTAGATTCGTTAGGTCCATTGTCTCCTCCGCCATCAAAAATCAATTGGCAATACTACAATTATCGCTCTGCATTCAGGATTATCTGATTCAGTACTCATATAGTGAGACCATGCGAAAGGCTCTCCAACAAGGAGCAATAAACGGGTGAATAGATTGCTTGCTTCAAAAGCAACAAAGGACTCTTGGATTAGAAGCCTGTACAAATAAAGCCGGACTGCTTTGTTACTAGTAAACAAAACAGTCCGGCTTTATAAATGGCAGCATATAGAGCTAGCGAATAGTTCTTATCCCATCTGAACTTCAATTAACCTAAGAGCGCGGTCGCAGTTGGTTAACGCTTCTTCTTTCGTGTTGCCACTGGCAACAACGGAAGCAAAGCGAGCAGAATCATCCACGGCTTTTCCGTACCGTTTTCCAATGACACCGTGAACTTCAACATGAATAACGCCTTCTGAAACCCTTGCAGTTTCAATGCCGTTTAATTCCTGAAGTACGCCCTCGCGGGCAGGAAGGAATTTAGTCGCTACGTATTTACCACTATCACCGTAGTTGAACTCATTGATATCTTCGCCCAATGACAGTCTAATCATGGCCTCAACCATGTCGATGCCCGACACAGAATTCCAAATAAGATGTGAGGTGATCCAGCCGCCACCAAGTCGAGCTCCAAGCTCAACCATCTTAGGACCTTCGGATGTTAGCATCACTTCTGCATGAGCGGCGCTATTTTTGAGACCAACGGCAAGTACAGCTGATGAAGCAACATCTGAAATTGCCCGGCGCTGTTCGCAACTTAAACTCGTGGGTTGAATATGACCAATTTCAAAGAAATTCGGGGCACCAGAGGTTAACTTATCGGTAACTTGCAGAACATGAGGGACGCCACCAGAAACGATAATTTCCACGCTAACTTCAGGGCCGATCATACATTCTTCTACAAGCACATCGCCCGAGATGCCCGCTTTGGATGCAGCCTGAAGTGCTGCGGCGAGTTCCTCTGGCGATGAAACCAGATTCACTCCCCTGCCTCCAGCGCTGTCAGTAGGTTTTGTTATGACAGGATAGGAGAATGGGGGAACAAAAGTATCAAGCTCACTCACATTGGCTACGGCGAAGGCAGGATGAGGAACCCCCTCTTGAGCAAAGCAATTTATCATCCTAAATTTGTCGGTTGAATTAAGAGCGGCATCTACTGAATTGCATGGCAGCCCTAGCTCCTCGCAAAGACGAGCAACAGTGACAACCGAGGTATCGCATGCTCCGCTGGCAATGGCATCCGGTTTAAACTCGCGAGCAATCGCGAGCATAGCTTCATAATCCCTAATGGATCCCTGAAAAAACTCATCAGCGAGTGATGCCGCAGGTGCATCCTTACTGATGTCAGCCACGCCAACGTAAAGCCCCATAGACTTGGCGCGCTGAATTACAGGTTTTTGGAAAACCGGACCGCCTAATAGAAGAATTTTCTTCATTTATGAACCTCCATGTATCTAACGTGATCGCCTCGCTCAAAGGAACCGATCACTTCACAGATTGCACGTGTTATATCTCTTTCAATACCACCTTCACGACGAAGTGCCTCTTCACCATCAGTCCCTTCGCTCACCGCCTCAATCATCCTTAGGAAGGAAACCCACTCAAATCGAATTCCCTCTCCATCCAATTGGTAGAAATATCGACGGTTGTCAGATGAATTTTCGTAGCGAATTTCAAAGTAGTCCGTTTTCCACCAAGGAGCAGGAACGTATACATAGCCTTTGGTGCCAGAAACTACAAGGCTTCCTTCGGACTTTGCACCTGCACCTACTTTTGCACTACCAACGGCCCCTTGGAACTCAACACTGATTCTGGAGAAATTGTCGAAGGCTTTATCTTTCAAATCGCATAAGGAGGAAAACTGCACAGTCTCGGGGCTGGAACCCAATATTTGAAATATCGGCAGCAGTGCTGTGGGTCCCCATGCGGCCATGCTGCTCCAGGCTGTTTCATGGCTCAATGAATACGGTGGGCGGTTCGTATTGAGGTTAGTACAAGTTGCATCAACGGATACGACGTCGCCGATACGACCGCCTGCTACAAGCAATAACATTCGTGCGTATGCTGTTGAATACGCGGTTCGGAGGGAGTCCATAAGCACTAAGTCCCGCTTGTCAGCTAAGGAAAATAGCTCATCGCATTCTGCTGCACTTTTAGCGAGCGGAGCTTCACACATAACATGTTTGCCTGCCTCAAGTGCCTTTTTTACTTGTTCATAATGGCAATCTGGATGCGAGTGGATATAGACCAAATCCACGGCGTCTAGCAATTCATTGAAATTATCTGTAATCAGCGGAGCGCTTAACGAGTTCTTGCTTAGCGAGCTTCTATCTTTCGTGCATATCGCAACGACCTCAAGGCCGTTAACTAAACCGCATTCTGTATACACGCGGTTCATGTAGTCAGTATATCCAACCAAGCCGCAACGCTGTTTTTTAGTGCTGCGAATTTCTGTGGATGATACACCGCGGGTACGTTCAAGGTATTCAACCTTACAGTACTCGTTTAGATAATCGAAATGTCCTACCCAGTCAGAGCCAACAGTGAAAATATCCACGCCATAGCGCTTGATATCATCAATTTTTTGACCCTCATATTCTTCGACAATTATCTTGTCGGCAATACCCGTGGCTCTTACTGCAGCAATGCGCTCCTCGAGAGGCTGCTGTACGTTAATCTTGCCACGCTGCTTGTCGAAATCATCAGAAGTGACACCTACGATCAGGTAGTCGCCCAAGGCCTTTGCGCGCTCCAGTAGACGCACATGTCCACGATGAAGATGGTCGTAGGTACCATAGGTGATGACCTTCATCATTTATTGGCTTCCTTGTCGTGCTTAGACTCCAAACGTCCGCAAGCATCGACGAGTGCTGCAACTAAAAGCACATTATCAGAGAGTGGATGATTGCCGATGTGCCCTACTCTGAACGAGGTGTCAGCCTTTTCCCCGCCGTTGGGACACAGCCAGATGCCGTACTCATCTTTAAGTAAGGCGAAAAGTGCCTTGGCACTCACGTAAGGGCTTTCGATATAGGTCACGGCATTTGAGGGAGAAGCTAGGCGCATTTGAAAAGGTAGACGGGACGAGAAGATCCTATTGCGGAAGTCATTGGCCACGTTGGCACATCGAGCAACTTCAGCTTTAGCGCCACCGGCGGCATCGAGGGCGGTTAGCCTCTCGTGAATTTGCAATAGCGTTGTCACTGCAGGGGTGAACGGAGTCTGCCCACGATCTTGGTTCCTTAGCATGTCACAAAGATCTAAATACATACAAGGCTGAGTAAGAGAATTCGCTCTTTTAACAGCATCAGGTGAGAGGACCATAGGCGCCACGCCCGGAGGACAGGCTAAGGCTTTTTGGGCATCGGTAATAAGCACATCAGCCCCCATGCTTTCCATGTCGAATGGATCGGCCAAGAAAGAGCTGATGCCGTCTACGATTAGAAACAGATCGTGTTCACGACAAAATCGCCCTATGAGGCTAGCGTCATAGAGCACACCTTGTGAGGTCTCGCCCAAGTTTACAAGGAAAGCGGTACAGTCCCCAACGTTGATAGACTCGAGGTCAGCTTCGGTAAGCGGAGTGCCAGGTACAAGCTCGATTGGGACGTTGTCAATGCCGTGTAGCTCAAGCATAGAACGGAACCTGTGACCGAAACTGCCACCATCAACAACAATTGCCTTGTCGTTGATGGGATCAAGAAGCCCCATGATAGCGGCTTCCATCGCCCCGGTGCCCGAACAAGTTGGGAAGATCGCACGTGACCCCTCGGGTGCGTGGGCTAGGTTGCAAAGAAGCTGCTCGTTTTCGAGCATGGTATGAGAAAATTCCGGCGTGCGGAAATAAGGAGTATCTAGGGAACCAATTGCTCTTACGTTTTCGGAAGAGGGTACAGGACCTACCGCGAAGTTAATCATAGAATAATCCTTTCATGGGTCAAAAATCTGGACTTCGGAGCTCAGGCGCGCCACGCCTTAAGACAGTGAGTTTGCCTATCGTTCTCGGAAGGAAGTTTCATATAGTCCCCGTAGAGGTCAGTAAGAAATTCGTCCCAGCAACTCATACAAGGCAGCATATGCCCCTCAAATTCCAGATATACGGTCTTTTCATATGCGCTTTTAGGTAGTGTCCAAAGTCCATTTTCTGCGCCAAAAAAGCATCCAACCCGCTTGGCAGACTCATATCCAGGACATGCAATGGTCTCATCAATGAGCTTTAATAAACGACTTTTAGGATTTTGGAACCTGAAGAGCCAGCCAAAAATTGTCTTGATTACTTTACGCGCCCCTCGTTCGTAATTGAGGTTTATATTTGCCCACTCGTTGCGCTTCAATGCTCTCTGAATGCGTTTTTTTGACTTTCTAAATAGTTCTGAGTTTTCAGGGACGCCATCAGTTGGGAAGATATCGATCCAAAGCATTTCTTCCATTACCCCGTCATAAGAAGGCTCCTGAGCTCGAATATTAGAAGTGCATAGCTTCGTAAACCCTCCAGTAAAGTTGCTATTGGAGGCGTTTATAACGCACAAATCAGTTGGCAGATAATTTGCAATTTTTAACAATCTATCGTAATCAGGCCTAGGCATATTCAAATCAATATCGTCGTCCCATGGAATAAAACCCTTATGACGAACTGCCCCCAAAAGCGTTCCCGAATCTAGCGAATAACGAAGATTATGTTCCTTGCAAAAAGCATCAAAACGCAGAAGCAAATTCAGTAGCTCTTCATGCACCTCGTCAAGCGTTAGATATGTCCGCTCTTCATCCATTAACTTATCCATTGCAGGACTCCTTTTAATGCAGCACGGGAAGTGCGTGATAAAACCTAATTCCGCACAGTAAAGCCTCCGTGGCACATCGAATGGCGCAAATCACATGGAGGTCCGTCATGCCAGTAAACGAGGCAATCAGAAGCGTAACGATGCAGAATAAGGCACTTATTACGGTGGACTTTGTGACCTCAGCGACTTTACCTACTGCCCCGAGGACTGGCCAGCCAAATAGCATGCCAAAGAAGCTAAATACAAGTAACGGACTCGCCCACACGAGCACCCAAGAGCCTTCTAGGTATTGTTCGCCGCCTAAAACAAGCATGATAGATTTAGAAAGTAAACAGAAGGCAACTGTGCCGATTAAGACGGCTGGCAATGCCAAAATACTTAGTTTTCGGGCAAAGCAATAGTCTCCTGTATTTACCATATGAGGGTATAGGCTGTTGATGATAGGCTCATAGAGCGCCTGAACCGCGGTGACTGCCGTCATAGACAAAGACCAATAGGCGACCTGGGCCGCATCGGTCACGACTGCGCCGATAAGCAGCGTCGTAAAACCCGAGAAAACGCTTGCGGCCATGTTCGAAAAGCAATATAAACCCGAAGTTCTAAGTTCAGCAAGTGATTCGCTTAGCGGCGCGAGCTCGATGGTAGTGCCAAAGCTCCGCTTCGCGGCCGCAAACGACCATGCAAGTGCAACGCCGTTCGAGACTATATCGAGCACTGGCACCCACATGATGTCGTTAATTGAATGTACAAGTACGAACGTAAAGATAGTCGATATGCTTTTCGAGGCAAAGAAACGTGTGGTGATCGGCCCCATATTCTCATGCCCCTGAAAAAGGAAATCGGGAACTAGCCCCTTTCCGCATACCGCTGTGAATGCCAGAAAGACATAGGGCAACCTATTTTGTGTAAGCGGCAGGAAAGATGCAGTAACCATTACAGCCACGCCTGCAACGATGCAAAGAAGGAGTCTCGCTTCGGTTACTGCTCCTATAATGTGGTTTTCCTCTTTTATTGATCGTGCCTTCGCGATTCGCTTGGTACCCGAAAGGTTAAATCCAAAATCAACAAAAACCTGCGCGAAGGACATGAAAGATATCACGTAAGCATAGAATGCATAACCTTCGGGTTCCAGCACGCGTGTCAAGTAAGGCAGTGTAATTAAGGGAAACAAGTATTTGATTATTTGAAGGCCATATTGCCAGGCAGTATTCTTAAAAAAAGTACCGTGTTTTTTATTCATCTGATTCCCCCACATGAAATGGGTTTGAGTCTGCAGTCAACATCGCAAAAGTCATAGCAAGTAAAACTGAATATGAAGAAAAAATACTTGCCTCAGATGTGCTTGCTATTAGAAGGTAGATGGGAATCGCAAAGCTAGCCCAGAGAGGGACACCATGATCTACGGCTTTGCGGGACATTGAAAATAGAAGTACAAATATGATGGCAACCAGCAACAGGCCAATATAGCCACATTGGCCAATAACAGCAGGCCAAAAACTGTCAACTAAATAATCGTGATTCATGGGACCAAGGCCATAAACGCTTGGGAACCCTAAGGAATAATAGAATGACGAATAATAATCAGCAGATGCATTAGAACCGTAAGTAGCAAGACCGCTGCCTAGTGGCCAATGCATGTTTGCAACGTCAAAGGACGTTGACAGAAGAACGCTTCGTGCCGTAGTGGAGTCAAAAAAATAAAGCGATATCTGATCGTAAACAAGAAACAATGCTCCACATCCCGCTAGAAGAATGAAAGAGAGGGGAATCTTTTTCTTATTCGAATACAAGAAAACTGCAGCAGCAATGATGAAAGCAAACCCGATGGCCTTGAAGCGTCCCGTAGCGCAGAGAACAAGCAGTCCACAGACGATAAACAACCTATTGGATTTAACATCAAGTAGAAGAATGCTAATCAGACAAACAACAGTTGCGGCAAAATTCGTCGGATGGCCGAATAAGAATGAATATCCTAATCGCTCGCCAGATGACAGGCCAAGATCAATAAATTGATTAAGAAAATATAAGATTAGTAGTAATGGGAGGACAAATTTTGCAAAGCTAGATGCAAGTTCAATCACTGATCGCTTTTGCAGAATCACTACGGAAGAAATCAAAGAAATAATGAACTTCGAACAGGCAAAGGCATCGATTGCAATCGCCTGATAAGCAGGCTGTAACTTATACAATAAGTTACCGCACAATCCCAACAGAAGAAGAAGGCTGTTAATCAACAGCAAATAGCGTGAAATCATACAATAACGAGTTTTGTGCCCATGCATACTGAAGACCGCCCAGCAACAAAGAAGAAGGGCTGAAAACTCGTCGATATATGCAAACGCCCCTCCAAAGAGCTTTTGAAATGCATTCTGAAAGGCAAGCAGAAAGAAAATGTTGAATAGTATAAAGTCACTAACCCTATATGAAAGCAAGCTCATCTTGCTGTCTAATTTTTTCGACCCGTTATGTTCGTAATTGAGACGCGTCATTTCTTACGCCTCATCAACTTAACGCGCTGATATGCTGAAAATGCTACGGAATATGCCCAGGGTGCTTTTGAACTCATATAAGACTTTAAAAGTAAGGAGCGAGAAGCCAAAGCATTTTTTCTGATTGTCCTCAAATGAAGAGTGACATAGTCCCTGGCTTCGTTCCTGATAGAGAGACTATTCTCGTCAGGTTTATTAATATCGTTAAAGAGACGAATCAATCGAACACTGTTTAACATCATGAAGCATTCAATTTCATCTTCGAGCTCGTCATAATGTTACTATTTTTAATAGTATTCATCGAACGATTCAGTGCATAACTCCAATCGGAATATTGCTTATTACTAATTTTGCCTTTTCTAGAAAGAGATCCAACGCGATAAACTTGGCCATAAATCTTCCCAGGGGAAAACGCAATGGAATCAGCGTCATTGATAATCCCTGCGCAAGTTGCTAAATCCTCGTAAACCCGTCCAACGGGAAACTTATGTTGCTTCCAAAAAGAAGCTTTTGCAACTTTTCCACACGCAGACTCGCAGATATCTACGTTACGAAGTAGTTTCGACAAAGCTGTTTTGGTATTCACAATTTCAAATGCAGGTAAATCTAATTCACATGGTAATGAGCTGATAGCGCTTTGGTTTTCAATCTCCTGCAGTTGAACGCATGATAAGTCGGCCGACCCGTTTGCCAATCCTTTCATTAGATAGTCAATGTAGTAAGCCGGAACAACATCATCGCTATCGATAAAAGTTATATACGACCCCTTTGAGGCACCAATCCCAAGGTTTCTTGCATATGAGAGGCCGTGATTCTCAATGTGATAGACACTGATATTTTCATTACTAATTGAGTAATAATCGCAAATATCAGAAGAACCATCACTTGACCCATCGTCAACAATCACAATTTCGATGTTCGGATAGGTCTGGCATAATAGACTTTCTATGCAAGTCGAAAGATAATCCGCAGTATTAAAAACGGGCAATACGATTGAGACAAGATCAGTAGAAACTACTTCTATTTCATCGCAACAAGCCATATATAATTCCTTAAAATTAATCACATTTCACTAGTCATGATGATTCTTGCAGGTACGCCAACGGCAGTAGCACTTTCAGGAACATCACAAAGAACGACGGCTCCTGCGCCAATCTTCGCTCCTTTGTGGATTACGATATTTCCAAGCAATACCGCGTTGGCGCCGATTGAGACGTCATCCTCAATGATAGGAACCCCCCCCGGAGCGTTCCAACAGTAACATGCTGATAGAACTCGCAGTTCTTTCCAATCACGGCTTTCTCGGAGATGACGCATCCCACACCGTTGTGCTGGAACAAGCAACCATCGCCTATCTCGGCTTGGCTTCCGATATGGCAAGCAAAGAGAAACTGCGACAGATGTCTGAAAACTCCCGCCAACGGACGGACGAACTTCGGGCCCTTGCTGCAGGCGTGGGCAGCTTTATATAGTTTGAAGCATTCATTCATGTTGCTAACCTGCCAGCACATCCACAATTTGCTCGCTCGCATGCCCATCCCCGTAGGGGTTCGAAGCATGGCTCATTGCCTCATACTCGGCCTGATCGCTGAGCAAACGGCTGAACTCGTGGTAGATGACGTCCTCCTCGGTGCCCACGAGTTTCAGAGTGCCGGCTTCTACGCCCTCGGGACGCTCGGTGGTGTCTCGCATGACGAGGACCGGCTTTCCCAGGCTCGGCGCCTCCTCCTGGATGCCACCCGAGTCGGTGAGGATGAGGTGGCTGCCGGCCATGAAGTTGTGGAAGTCAAGAACCTCGAGAGGGTCGATGATGTGGAGCCTGTCGAAGCCGTCGAGCTCCTCGTGCGCCGCCTTTCGGACGAGCGGGTTCATGTGGATGGGGTAGATTGCCTTTGTGTCCGGATGCTCCTCCATCACGCGGCGGATGGCGCGGAACATGCGGTGCATGGGCTCGCCCAGGTTCTCGCGGCGGTGCGCCGTGATGAGGATGAGGCGGGAGCCCTCAGCCCAATCGAGCTCGGGATGGGAGTACCCCTCGCGCACGGTGGTGCGAAGCGCGTCGATACCGGTGTTGCCGGTGACCCAGATCCTGGACTCGGGTTTGCCCTCGCCGAGCAGGTTCTGCTTGCTCGCCTCCGTGGGGGCGAAGTAATACTCGCTCACGATGTCGACGGCCTGGCGGTTGAACTCCTCGGGCCAAGGGCTGTAGATGTCGTGGGTGCGAAGGCCCGCCTCGACGTGCCCCACGGGGATCTGCAGGTAGAAGCACGCGAGCGCAGCGGCGAAGCTGGTCGTGGTGTCGCCGTGGACCAGGACGACATCGGGCCTCTCGCCCTCGAGGACGGCCCTGAGCTTGAGCAGCACGTCGCACGTCACGTCGAACAGCGTCTGGCCGGGCTTCATGATCGCTAGGTCGTGGTCGGGGGTCACGCCGAAGACGCGCAGCACCTGGTCGAGCATCTCGCGGTGCTGGCCGGTCACGGTAACGACGGTCTCGAACTCATCCGTGCGTGTCTTCAGCTCGTTGACGAGCGGGCACATCTTGATTGCCTCCGGGCGGGTGCCGAAAACGAGCATTACTTTCTTCTTAGTCATTGGCCTTGCTCCTCTTTGACTCCTTGCGGAGAAGCATGTAGAAACGGGTGTTGCCGACCACGTAGCGCTTCACCAGGCGCTTGGGCTCCTGCATCATGCGGAAGAGCCACTCCAGGTTCGCGCGCTGCATCCACATCGGGGCGCGCGGGATGTTGCCGGAGACCACGTCGAACGAACCCCCCACGCCCACGAAAGCGCCCTTGGCGCCCAGCTCGCGGAAACGCTCGATCAGGCGTTCCTTCTTGGGCGAGGTGATGCCCACGAACACGATGTCGGGCTCGGCCCGCTCAACCTCGGCGACCACGGCATCGAACTCGTCATCGCCGAAGTAGCCGTCACGGTAGCCAGCGAGGACCATATTGGGATACCTCTCGGACAGTACCTCGGCGGTCTTTGCGACCACTTCGGCCTTTGCGCCCAGCAGGTAGACACTGTGCCCCTCGCGCTCGGCCAGCCCGCACAGCTCCCACATGAGGTCGATGCCGGCCACGCGCCCCGGAAGGTCCACGCCCAGTTTCTTGGCGGCCATGACCATGGAAGCGCCATCTGCGTTCACGATCTCGCAGCGGCGCACGCACGCGTCCATCTCGGGATCGTCGCGCATCTGCAGCAACTTGTCGGCGTTCACGCCGATCAGGTGGGCGAAGCGCCCTTCTTTGATGAGAGCATCGGTCGCCTCGACGGTCTGTCCCATCGTCCAGGGGTCGACGGGGGCGCCCAGGACTTCGACTCGCCCGGGAAGATCAACCGTTGAACTGGTGCCTTCGTTTTTCCCTCTTGTCTCTTTAGCAAGCGCCATTTCCGCTGACAACCTCAATCACTGTTAATAGGATTATTTTTAAATCGAAGAAAACGCCACGTTTGGCGATATATTCCAGGTCGCGACGAACCATGCCGTCGAATCCCGTCGAGTTACGCTCTGTAACCTGCCACCAGCCTGTGATGCCTGGTTTGACGGCCAAACGCCGCAGGTCGTACTCCGTGTACTGCGCGACCTCATTCGGCAGCGGTGGCCTGGGGCCAACCACGGACATCTGGCCCAGGAACACGTTCAAGAACTGGGGGAACTCGTCGATGGAGTGTTTGCGTATGAACCTGCCGATCTTTGTGACGCGGGGGTCCTCCCTCATCTTGAACATGGCGCCGGCGATCTCGTTTTGCTCCTTGAGATCCGCCAGGCGCTCGTCGGCGTCCCTGTACATGGAACGGAACTTCCACATGCGGAAGGTGGAAAGGCTGCCGTCGGGGCGGGTCTGACCAACGCGGATCTGGCTGTAGAAGGGGCTACCCTCGCTCTCCATGCGGATGGCCGCTGCCAGCACCAAGCTGGGGATTGCGATAACAATGAGGACGGCACCGCTGAACACGATGTCAAACGTGCGCTTCACGGCACGATATGCCAGTCGCGAGCGGTCCCAGTCCATGATGGATTGCATGGCCTTGTAGCGACCGCCGCCCTCACGCCGGTCCATGGCCTGAGCAATGAGCGCCGCCCCCGCGGGAGCATCCGTTGCATATTGAGTTTTATCCGACACGTTCTCTTCCAAGACTTCGTCCCCAGATCGGGGATCCTCCCTGTATTGCAAATCAATCGCCTGCAGCTAGGCGATCGCCTTTTTAAGGTTCCGCATTACGCGCTGCTCGTTCGAAAGCACGGCAAGGCCAACGCGCGTAGTTACGCGTCGGCCGCACAGGTCGAGCTCCAAATAAGCAGTGCTCTTGCGTCTGTTAATGGTTTTGATAAGGCCTTCGTGTCCCAGCAGCGGACCTGCCGTAACTACGACCTTGTCGCCGTCTTTTAGGGCCTCGCTCATGGGCACTACGCGGTCTCCCCTATGCGTAAAGCCGCCGATAAGCTGGACCTCTTCTTTTGCTAGCGGCACAAACTGACCGTCCTGGGATAGCACCCGGGCAAAGTCATCCATGCGCAGCAGGTACTGTTGCACGGTACGGGGAGCTGCCGTGTCGCAGATAAGATAACCGGGAAAGAGCGGCTTGGTCGTATTGATCCATTCGCCGTGTACTTTGATCTCCGTTTGAAATTGGGGATAAAAGAGCTCTTGTATGGCACCAGCCGGCACCATACGCTCGATGCGCTCGCGCATTACGTCTTCGCGACCGTTAATTACCTGGATCACATACCACACGAGCACCACCCCCCTTGCTGTCTTACGTGTGGCTCACGGGGTTTGGGTATGGCTACGCCAGGGCGCTTATGCGCGAAGGCGCTCCATATTCAAACCCTGAACCCAGTTAGACAAGCACGTGGCTCTGTCCCACCGTGAACGGTATGTATAAGCGCAGTGGCTAGAGTCGCGGACGTGTATCGCAAAATGACCGCGACTCCAGCTAGCTGCGTGCGGCCCAGTCAAGCGGGTACAAAACTGGACCGCACGCAAACAGCTGTAGGACTGCTGCGAATTGTCATGAAACATCGATTCGAATGAACAGCTCGCACAAAGACAAGAACAAAGTCATTCAATGCGATACGCATGACGACGCTATTGGAGCTCGTGGTTTTTCTGGCACCGCCGTTACGGCCGGATGCTGATCTGCCCTGTGCTTCGCGACCGGTTAAGCCGTGAGCGCAGTTGAACCCATGTAACGATAGTTATCCTAGCACAAGGCGGCTAGAAACCGATTTAGGCCGCACGAGGCAACATTTCCTCCATTTGCAGTGCTTAAGGGGGTTATTTTGCAAACTTGTTCACATTGACGCAGGTTTATGCGGGCGTGGCTGTCGGCACGCACCGCCCGAGCCACAACGCTGACAGCGAGAAATGCAAAAAGGAATTATGTTGGGTTAACAAAGTGAGTACAGAAGTGGGAAATAAATTGCGCAACTTTTTGCGGTATTTGGTGTTGGCGTGACGTCACTTAAATTTGGCAGTTGCTGCACATGAAAAAAGCCTCCGGTTTCCCGAAGGCTTTGCATTCACGATGGTGGAGACGAGGGGGATCGAACCCCTGACCTCGTGACTGCCAGTCAAGCGCTCTCCCAGCTGAGCTACGCCCCCGTGACGAGGAGATACTATAGGGGAAGATTCTTGGTTGTGCAAGAAGTTTTTTGCAATTGCTTCTCGCACTTACGGGTTTTCCTGCTCGCCCACCGTCCCGATTAAACCCTAATGTAGCAAATACGCTATCGCAGTGCCGGTATGGACTTCGATCTTTGCGGTTGACCTGACGACGTTGCTGATGCCCGTGTCGGCTAACGGGCCCAGGGGACTGTGGTCCAGCTCCCACTCTAGGCCGTGTTCGCTTGCTACCGTCCCAGATGCTATTGCGATGATGGAGAACGTCTTGCCTTCGGCGCCTTCAATGGTCCACGATTCGCCTGCATGAAGGATGCGGGCGACCACCTTGTCCTCGGCGATCCAGACAGGGGCATCCTCGTAACCTGCGAGCAGCCCCAGTACGGACAGGGCCATATCTGGACGGCCGCCGGTGGCGCAGGTCGCAACCACCTCGACACCCGGCCAGCGACGGCGGACGGAATCGAGCGCCAGTGCCAGATCGGTATAGTCCTTGTAGGGGTCGTGACGCTCAACTTCAAACTCCGTGGCGGCATCGACCAGCGCGCGACCCGCGTCGCTCACCGTGTCGGCATCCCCCACATACACATCGCAGCCCAGGCCGGCGCCCAGAAGCGCGTCGAGCCCGCGGTCCACGGCGACAACGTGGCCGCACTCCCCCGCCAGCTGACGTAGCAGATCCGCGCTCGCCACCACGGGCGAGCCACACACCACTAATACCTTGCAAGCCACAGCTCTCGCCTATCCCTCAAACGAAAGCACGCGGGCCAGGTCCAGGTCCTCATAGCTATCGATAAAGATGTCGCAGTTGTCGCGAACCTCGTCACGCTCCATGCGACCGTGCGGATCATAGATGCCCACGCGCTTAAAGCCTGCGGTGCCAGAGCTCTTAAGGCCAAAGACGGCGTCCTCATACACCCAGGCGCGCTCAAACTTGTGCCCGTGCCGCTCCTCTAGGCGGCGCAGCGCCAGCTCGTATACATCGGGGAACTGCTTGGAGCGCCCTGCCTCGCCCGTCGTGGTCACAAACTCCATGTAGGTATTTAGCCCGGCGCCCGCAAGCGCAGACGTAACCAGCTCGGCCGGCGTGGACGTGGCAACGCACATGGCAATACCGGCCTCCTGCGCCTGCTCCAAAAATGCAAGCAGGCCCTCGCGCGGCGGCACCTTGGAGTAGCCATCGATCAGGATGTCGCTCAGCTCGCGGTAGAGCTCCTCGCCATTATCGCCAATACCCCAGGTGTCGTGGTAGGCCTGGCACTCGTCCTCGAGCGACAAATGCTCAAACTGGGCAAAATCGTCGACCGTCACGTCAACTCCGTGGCGGCGTAATAACTCGGGCTGGGCATAGGCCCAAACGGGGGTGCTATTAACCAGTGTGCCGTCGCAATCGAAAATAAAAGCAACACTCGGGGCAGCGATGTGATCCATAAACGAGCCTTTCGATGTCAAAGGGTAAACAACCTGCTAAAAACGTTTTACCAAACGTCAGCCTAACAGTTTTGAATCCCTAATTGGTAAAACTGTCAAGAGTTTTACCATGGCAATTCTGCCAGTGGTATAAACATGGCGCTTACCGATTAAACACCTCCTCAAATCCGCTTTCGTTCATAAAACTAACGTACAGGTGTTATCGTAGTTTTTGCCGAAAGTTCCACCGAGCACGCGAGGTGGAACGAATCATAGAACTATCGCCGTCCCTTCGATTCGTGCAGCCTTGGACCTTTCGCATCTAGTCACCAAGGCAACACGCTGCCGCGTCATGATGGGATCAAACGTGAGCGATACAAAGCTAAAGCCAGCAACCAAAAAGCCTGCTACCCGCAAAGCCGCCCCGCACGCGCCGGAGCTCACCAAAGACGATGTCTATCTGTTTGGCATCGGTACGTGGGAGCGCAGCTGGGAAAAGATGGGCGCGCACCCCGACACGCAGAACCGTACGCGCGGCTGGCGTTTTTGCGTTTGGGCGCCCGACGTAAAGAGCGTCCATGTCATTGGTGAATTTAACGACTGGGATGAGCAGGCCAACCCGCTGGTTCCCGTGCATACGAGCGCTATCTGGGAAGGCTTTATTCCCGGCGCCGAGCAGGGTCAGCTCTATAAGTACCTCATCGAGACCAATGAGGGCGAAAAGCTCTACAAGGCCGATCCGTACGCCTTTAAGGCCGAATGCCCCCCGGGTACCGCCAGCGTGCTGTGGACCCTCGATGGTTACCAGTGGAACGACGCCGCGTGGCTCAAGCGCCGTGCCAGCCATAACCACATGTCGCAACCCCTTAACATCTACGAGGTGCATATTGGCTCGTGGAAGCGCCACGGCGACGCGCCGCAGGGCGAGCCCGACAAGTACGGCAACTACCCCGGTCCCATGGATCCCTTCCCCGCGCAGCGCGGTGAGTTTTACACCTACGACGACCTGTCGGTTGAGCTCGTGGACTACGTGCGTGACATGGGCTACACGCATATCGAGGTCATGCCGCTTATGGAGCATCCCTTCGATGGCTCCTGGGGCTACCAGACGACCGGCTACTACGCCGCCACGTCGCGCTACGGCAACCCGCAGCAGCTCATGCACTTTATCGATGCATGCCACGAGGCAGGCATCGGTGTGATCATGGACTGGGTGCCCGGCGGTTTTTGCGCCGACTCCCACGGCCTTGCCACCTTTAACGGCCACATGCTGTTTGAGCACGAGATTCACCCCAACTGGGGCACGCACAAGTTTGACTTCGCACGCGGCGAGGTCCGCTCCTTCCTGGTCTCCAACGTGTTGTACTGGCTCGAGAACTTCCACGTGGACGGTATTCGCATGGACGGCGTGTCTAGCATGCTGTACCTCAACTTTGGCATCGACGATCCGGGCCAAAAGAAGTTCAACAAGTACGGTACCGAGGAGGACTTGGACGCCAGCGCGTTTATCCGTCAGGTCAACTGCGCCGTTGAGGCACACTACCCTGACGTGATGATGATGGCCGAGGAGTCCACCGCGTGGCCGCTCGTCACCTATCCGCCGCAGGATGGCGGCCTGGGCTTCCACTACAAGTGGGACATGGGCTGGATGAACGACACCCTGCACTACATGCAGACCGATTTTCCGTGGCGCCCCGGCAACCACGGCCTGCTCACGTTCTCCATCATGTACGCCTTTACCGAGAACTTCATCTGCCCGCTCAGCCACGACGAGGTCGTACACGGCAAGTGCTCGCTCATCGGCCGCATGCCGGGCGACTGGTGGCGCCAGTTTGCCGGCCTGCGCACGCTGGCCTTCTACCAGATGACGCACCCCGGTGCCAAGCTCAACTTTATGGGCAACGAGATCGGCCAGTTTATTGAGTGGCGCTACTACGAGTCCATCCAGTGGTTCCTGACCGAGGAGTACGAGACCCACCGTCATCATCAGGCGTTCATTAAGGCGCTCAACCACCTGTACACCGCCGAGCCGGCCCTGTACGAGCGCGGCTACACCGACGACGGCTTTACCTGGATCGACGCGGATAACTCCAAGCAGTCCATCGTGAGCTTTGTGCGTCAGGGCGAGAACGTCGATGACGACCTGGTGATCCTGATCAACTTTGACCCAGCGAGCTACGAGAGCTTCCGCGTGGGTGTGCCGCGCGAGGGCGACTGGGAGGTCATCTTCGATTCCGACCGTCCCGAGTTTGGCGGCAGCGGCTATGCCGGCGAGGAGCCCTACACCTGCTCGAGCGAGCCCTATCCCTGGAACGGGCAGATGGACTCTATCGAGATTAAGGTGCCCGGCCTGGCAGGCGTGGTGCTCAAACGCCGCGGTCCCAGCAGCTATAAGCCGCCCGTGGTCGAGGAGCCCAAGAAGGCGACGCGCAAGCGTGCGTCCTCGGTAAAGCCCAAGCCTGCGGCTGCTAAGAAGGCTCCGGCTAAGGCGAAGGCTACCAAGGCTACGACTAAGCCCAAGGCCAAGAAGGCAGCCAATAAAAAGGCTGCTCCCAAGGCTAAGGCAGGCGCCGGCAAAGCAACTAGCAAGGACGCGTAACAAAGCCGTTACAGCTGTAATTACCCGCCCCGCGGGGGCGTAGGATACAAGTCATAACCGTTCCGGGAGAAACATCCCCGGGGGAAAGGAACGTATGAATAAGATCTTCGACAACAAGCAGGAGTTTACCGAGCTCTATCGCGATGCCGTTATGAGCATCAGCGGCAAGAGCGTTGAGGCCGCCAGCGATCTGGACCGCTTTAACGCCCTGGCCAAGCTCGTGGCCGAGAAGGCACGCACCGTTGCCACCACCAGCGACGCCCGCGTCACCGCCGAGGGCAAGAAGCGCGTGTACTACTTCTCGATCGAGTTTTTGATCGGCCGCCTGCTCGACAACTACCTGCTCAACTTTGGCGTGCGCGACATGGTCGCCGAGGCACTCGACGACATGGGCTTTGACCTGTCCGTCATCGAGAACCAGGAGCCCGATCCGGCACTGGGCAACGGTGGCCTGGGCCGTCTGGCCGCATGCTTCCTGGATTCCATGGCAGCCGAGGGCATTGCCGGCTACGGCAACGGCATGCGTTACCGCTACGGCCTGTTTAAGCAGGAGATCGTCAACGGCAGCCAGGTCGAGGCCACCGACGAGTGGCTCACCCACGGCTATCCCTGGGAGGTTCGTCGTCAGGACAAGGCCGTGACCATTAAGTTTGGTGGCCACGTCGAGGGCTTTGAGGAGAACGGCCGCACGTTCTACCGCACGGTGGACACGCAGGACATCTTGGCTGTCCCCTACGACATCCCCGTCGTGGGCTATGCCGGCGAGACCGTCAACAAGCTGCGCGTTTGGGCCGCCGAGCCGGTCGAGGAGCACTTTGACCTTGAGGCCTTCAACCGCGGCGACTATGCCCTGGCCGACGCCGAGCGCGCCGAGGCCGAGGCCATCAGCGCCATCCTCTACCCCAACGACGCCGGCGAGCATGGTCGTCTGCTGCGTCTGAAGCAAGAGTACCTGTTTGTCTCGGCCGGCATCTACAGCCTGCTCGACACCTTTGAGAAGGAGCACGGCGAGAACTGGGAGCTGCTGCCGCAGTTTGTGGCCATCCATACCAACGATACACACCCCGCCATGTGCGGCCCCGAGCTCATGCGCATCCTCATCGACGAGAAGAAGCTCGAGTGGGACGACGCCTGGAACATCGTGACGCAGGTCGTGAGCTACACCAACCACACCATCCTGCCCGAGGCTCTGGAGAAGTGGCCCATTGGCACGTTCTCCAAGCTGCTCCCCCGTGTGTACCAGATCATCGACGAGATCAGCCGTCGTTGGCACGAGTCGTTCGATACCACGCAGGAGGGCTGGCAGGAGCGTCTGCGCCAGACCGCCATCCTGTGGGACGGCGAGATTCGCATGGCCAACCTGTCCGTGATCTGCAGCCACAGCGTCAACGGCGTGGCCAAGATCCACTCCGACATCATCAAGAACATCGTGCTCAAGGACTTCTATGCCCTGACGCCCGAGAAGTTCAACAACAAGACCAACGGCATCTCGCACCGTCGCTTCTTTGCCGAGGCCAACCCCACCTACGCCAAGCTCGTGACCGAGGCCATTGGCGACGGCTGGCTCAAGGACGCCTTTGAGCTGGAAAAGCTCAAGGAGTTCCAGAACGACTCCGAGTTCCTGAAGGCCGTGGGTGCCTCCAAGCGCGCCAACAAGGAGCGCCTGGCCGCCTACGTTAAGGCCGAGACCGGTCTGGTCATTGACCCCAACACCGTCTTCGATGTTCAGGTAAAGCGTTTCCACGCCTACAAGCGCCAGCTCATGAACATCATGAAGGTGATGGACATCTACAACCGTCGCATCGCCGATCCCAATTTCCACGTGACGCCGACGACCTTTATCTTTAGCGGCAAGGCTGCCTCGAGCTACACCTTCGCCAAGGAGACCATCCGCCTCATTAACTCCGTGGCCGACGTCATCAACAACGATGCCCGCGTCAACGAGGTCATGAAGGTCTGCTTTATCCCCAATTTCCGTGTGAGCAACGCCCAGCTCATCTACCCTGCCGCCGAAATCTCGGAGCAGATCTCCACGGCCGGCAAGGAGGCCTCGGGCACGTCCAACATGAAGCTCATGATGAACGGTGCCATTACGCTGGGCACCCTCGACGGCGCCAACATCGAGATCGCCGACCTGGCCGGACGCGAGAACGAGGCTATCTTTGGCCTGACCGCTCCCGAGGTCGAGCAGCTCTGGGCATCCAATAGCTACTTTGCGTGGGATACCCTCAACGGCGACCGTGAGCGCCTGGGCCGCGTGATGGACGAGCTCAAGGACAACACCTTTGCGGGTCTTTCGGGCAACTTTGAGAGCATCTACAACGAGCTCATGAACAACAACGACCCCGACCTGGTCATGGCAGACTTCCGCAGCTACGTGGATGCGTGGGAGAAGCTCACGGGCAGCTACGGCGACCAGGAGACCTGGAACCGCAAGGCCCTGCTCAACACCGCCTCGAGCGGCTGGTTCTCGAGCGACCGCACCATTCGCGAGTACCGCGACGAGATCTGGCACGCGTAAAGGCGCACGAGCTCCCCTATGCCAGCACGGCATTACTCGACGGGCGTGACGTTGCGCCGCGCCCGTCGCTAATGGGTTTAGGAACATCGATGACAGAAGGAGAAATCGATGAGTAAGAAAGAATGCATCGCGATGCTCCTCGCAGGAGGACAGGGCAGCCGATTGGGGGCACTCACCCAAAAGATCGCTAAGCCGGCGGTTAGCTTTGGTGGCAAGTTCCGCATTATCGACTTTTCGCTGTCCAACTGCTCCAACTCGGGCATCGACACGGTGGGCGTTCTGACGCAGTACCGTCCCTACCTGCTGCATGCCTACGTGGGCTCTGGCGAGGCTTGGGATCTGGACAGCCGCGACGGCGGCGTGTCGATTCTGCCGCCGTATGAGACGCAGACCGGCGGCGCCTGGTATGCGGGCACGGCCGACGCCATTACGCAGAACCTCGACTACATCAAGGCCAACGACCCCAAGTACGTCCTGATTCTTTCGGGCGATCACCTGTATCGCATGGACTACCGCAAGATGCTCAAGACGCACATTGAGAACAACGCCGACCTCACGGTGAGCGTTATGCCCGTGCCTTGGGAGGAGGCCAGCCGCTTTGGCATCCTGACCACCGACCCCGAGGACGGCCGCATCACCAAGTTCACCGAGAAGCCCGATAAGCCCGATTCGAATCTCGCGTCCATGGGCATCTACATCTTCTCGGCCGACGTGCTGATCGAGGCGCTCGAAGAGGACGCTCTGGACCAGCGCTCGAGCCACGACTTTGGCAAGGACATCATCCCCAAGCTGCTCGGCGAGGGCAAGCGCCTGTACAGCTACGAGTTCCACGGCTTTTGGAAGGACGTCGGCACCATCGCCAGCTTCCACGAGACCTCGATGGACCTGCTGGGCAACAACCCCGAGTTCGATCTGTTTGACAAGCACTTCCCCATCATGTCCAACATCACCACGCGTCCGCCGCACTACATTGGTCCGGACGGCCGCTTGGACGACTGTCTGGTCTCCAACGGCTGCAAGATCTACGGCACCGCTCGCCACTCAATCCTTTCGACCGATGTCATCATCGAGGAGCGCGCCGTGGTCGAGGACTCCGTGCTGCTGCCGGGTGCGCACGTTAAGAGCGGCGCGCACATCTGCCGCGCTATTTTGGGCGAGAACTCCACGGTCGAAGAGGGCGTGAAGCTCGGCTCTGTCGATACCACCAAGGATACGGCCGTCGTTGGAAATGACGTCGTTATCGGGAAGGGGGAATGATCCGATGATCAATCGCAAGGCCATCGGTTATATCACCGCTAACTACTCTTCGAGCTACGGCAGCGTCCTGCTCAAGGACCGCCCCATCGCGTCCGTTCCCTTTTTGGGCCGCTACCGCCTGATCGACTTTCCGCTGTCCAACATGATGAATGCCGGCATTAAGACCGTCGGCGTCGTCATGCCGGGCAACTACCGCTCGCTGATCGACCACGTTGGCTCGGGCAAGGACTGGGGCCTGGACCGCAAGAAGGGCGGCCTGTTCATGGTGCCCGGCAACGCGTATGGCACCACCAAGGGCGGCATGCGCTTCCTGCTGCGCGACATCATCTCCAACAAGACGCTGTTCCAGCGCTCGGACAAGCCCTATGTTGTGATGATGGGCACCAACATTATCTTTAACATGGACCTCAACACCATCATCGACGCGCACGAGAACTCCGGCGCCCAGATGACCGTGGTGTACTGCAAGGCCACGCGCAACGTCGATGACGAGACCAAGCTCGAGATTAACGAGAACGGTCGCCTGACGGGCGTGAGCGCTGCCGTCGTGTACGGCGACAACGCCTCTATGGACTGCTGCATCGTCAACCGCGATACGCTGCTCGAGATCATCGATCACTACCAGGCAGCCGACTATCTGGACCTGCTCGAGGCACTCCAGGGCGACTTTGGCAACATCGACGTGTGCAGCTACGAGTACAAGGGCGAGGTCGTGGGCGTGTTTAGTGAGAAGTCGCTGTATCGCCGCAGCATGGACCTGCTCGACCAGACCGTGGCCGACCAGCTCTTTGACCCCGAGCGCCCGATTCTGACCAAGGCTCACGACGTGCCGCCTTCGCGCTATGCGACCGGCAGCCACGCGTGCAACTCGATCATCTCGGCCGGCTGCATCATCAAGGGCACCGTGCGCAACTCGATCCTGTCGCGCGGCGTCGTGGTCGAGGAAGGCGCTTCGGTGACCAACTCGATCATCAACCAGAGCTGCGTCATCAAGAGCGGCGCCCGCGTTGAGAACGCCATCCTGGACAAGAACAACGTGGTTCCCACCAACACCGAGCTTCGCGGCACGCCCGAGAACATCCTGGTGCTGGGAAAGGCCCCGTTAACTTCTGATATCACCAACGCGAGCTAGCTTTGGCACCGCAACATCGCTCGTAACATGTAGAATAGCCGCCCGGTTCGCGCCAGGCGGCTATTCTCGAATAACAACATGGGAGACAATATGGCTGATTCCAGCAAAAAGATGCAGATCGTGTTTGCCTCGGCCGAGTGCGCGCCGTTTGTGAAGACCGGTGGTCTGGGCGACGTAGCGGGCTCGCTGCCCGCGGCGCTTGTGCGCGCCGGCGCCGAGGTCATCGTGATGGTGCCAAAGTACGCCACCATCAAGGACGAGTACAAGGCGCAGATGGAGCACTTCTCCGACTTTTACGTGAGCCTGGGATGGCGTAACGAGTACTGCGGACTCGAGAAACTCGAGCACGACGGCGTCACCTATATGTTCATCGACAACGAGCGCTACTTTGCGCGCGACTATCCGTACGGCTTCTTTGATGACGGCGAGCGCTTTGCGTTCTTCTCCAAGGCCATTACCGAGAGCCTGCAGCACCTGCCGGCCGGCTTTGAGTGCGACATCCTGCACTGCAACGACTGGCAGACGGCGCTGGCGCCCGTGTTTTTGCGCGAGTTCTACCAGGGCCTGCCGCTGTACGACCGCGTCAAGACCGTGTTCTCGATCCACAACGTGGCGTTCCAGGGCCAGTTTAGCGACACCGTGATGGAGGACATCCTGGGCGTGGCGCACATTCCGGCGGCCGCCTCGCAGCTGCGTTGCGACGCCTGCAGCATCAACTACATGCTGGGCGCGCTGCGCTATGCCGACGCCATCACCACGGTGAGCCCCACCTATGCCAACGAGATCCAGACGCCCGAGTTTGGCGAGGGCCTGGACGGCGTGCTTCGCGAACGCTCCTACGCACTGCAGGGCATCCTCAACGGCATTGACGTGGCGGGCTTTGACCCGGCGACCGACAAGCGCATTGCCGCCAACTACACGGTTGAGGACCGTGGGGGCAAGGCCGTGTGCAAGGCCAAGCTGCAGGAGGAGCTGGGACTCGAGGTTCGCGACGACCGTCCCCTCATGGTGATGGTCACGCGCCTGACGCGCCAGAAGGGCATGGACCTGGTCATGTACGCGCTCGACCGCATCCTGGCCGGCGGCGTGCAGGTGGCGGTGCTGGGCACCGGCGACCGCGACTACGAGGACGGCCTGCGCTACTTCCAGGACAAGTACCCCGGCACCATGGCCGCACGCATCGAGTTTGACCCGGCGCTCTCACAGCGCATGTATGCTGCCGCCGACATGTTCCTGATGCCTTCGAAGTTTGAGCCCTGCGGCCTGTCGCAGATTATCGCCATGCGCTACGGCACGCTGCCCATCGTGCGCGAGACCGGCGGCCTGAAGGACACCGTGCAGCCGTACAACGAGTTTACCGGCGAGGGCACGGGCTTCTCGTTTAGCAACTTTAACGGAGACGAGATGGGCGATGCGGTATTCCGCGCGGCGCGTCTGTTCTGGGATAACCGCGACGCTTGGAACCAGCTGGTTACGCAGGCCATGAGCCAGGACTTTAGCTGGACGCGCTCGGCCGATAAGTATCTGGATCTGTACTTCTTTATGCATCCGGAGATTGAGAGGCCGGCGGCTGTGGAGGCTGCTGCGGCTGTCGATGAGACGGTTGCTGATGAGGCCGAGCCTGCGGCGCCCGTTAAGGAGCCCGCTGCTGCTGAGGAGCCCAAGGTCGAGGAGAAGCCGGCTGCGAAGCCTGCCGCCAAGAAGGCCACGACGCGCAAGACAACGACCAAGAAGGCCACAGCGACCAAGGCGGCGGCAACCAAGACCACCGCTACCAAAGCGACGACCACGCGCAAGCGCACGACCGCCGCTGTAAAGAAGGCCGCCGAGGCCGAGGTCGCTCCCGAGGTAAAGGCTGAAGCCGCCGTTAAGGCTAAGCCCGCCGTCAAGGCACCGGCCAAGACCACTGCCAAGAAGTCAACCGCGACCGCCAAGAAGGCGGCGGCCGCAAAGTCGACGACGACCAAGACTGCCGCTACGAAGGCCGCCGCGAAGACGACCACAAAAGCAGCCACGACCAAGGCAGCCGCAAAGACGGCCGCCAAAGTCGAGGAGACGCCCGTCGAGGCAAAGCCGGCCGCCAAGACCACCACACGCAAACGCGCCGCGACGACGGCCAAGAAGACCACGACCAAGGCTGCAGCTCCCAAGGCAGAAGCTAAAGCCGAGGACAAGCCCGCAGTAAAGGCCGAGCCGACTCCGAAGGCTGCCGAGGTTAAGGTCGCTCCCAAGGCTAAGGCAAAGACCGAGCCCGCCAAGGAGACCCCGGTCTCCCCCGCCGTTTCGGCCGAGGAAAAGGCTCCGACCAAGAAGACCTCTGTCCGCAAGGCAACGGCCGCCCGCAAGCGTCACTAGTCAGGACGATTAAAACTTAATCCTCAACGCAAAAGAGGGCGTCGCCAATCGCGGTGCCCTCTTGTTCTATAGATTTGGTAAAACGATTTTCTAGGACAACCGTTCGCCGATGGTAAACGGATGTTGTTTATACAGCCTGTGTACAACAGATATACTTATATCCTGTGCGTAAAGCCCATGGCCCGCAGGCCGTGATTCTATTGAACTGGACCGAATTATGAGATTGATTCACAACAGCCGTCTGCCGCAGTTTCGCACTCCGTTTGGCGCTGTGACCACTGGAACTTCCGTTTCGCTCTCGGTGATTTTGGAGGATGCCGACCCCAACCAGGCAACGCTTACGCTGCGCACCTGGGTCGATGAGATCGGTGAGTCTCTGTATCCCATGACGCACGAGGGCGACGGCATATTTACCGTAGAGCTTGAGTGCACCGAGCCCTGTCTTATCTGGTACAGCTTTATCTGCAATATCGAGGGCCAGCCCGAGGTCCGCCTGGGCGCACCGCAGGGTCGCACCGGTGGCGAGGGCGTAACTTACAACTACGCCGAGGTCCCGTCCTTCCAGATCACCGTCTACAAGCACCGCGAAGTTCGTCCCGAGTGGTACGAGCGTGGCATGGTCTACCAGATCTTCCCCGACCGCTATGCCCGCGACGAAAACTGGCACGAGCGTACGCTGGCCGAAGTCAAAAAGCCGCGCAACGGAATCCAACGCCGCATGGTCGAGGACTGGAACGAACCGCCCGAGTACGAGCGTGCCGAAGACGGCTCCATCAAGACCTGGGACTTTTACGGCGGTTCGCTCAAGGGTATCCAAAATGACCTACCCCGCATCGCCGAGCTGGGCTTTACGGCCATCTACCTCAACCCGATCTTTGAGGCCGCGAGCAACCACCGCTACGATACGGCCGACTACACCAAGATTGACCCGATCCTGGGCACCGAGCAGGACTTTACCGAGCTGTGTCAGGCAGCCGAGAAGCTTGGCATTTCCATCATTCTGGACGGTGTGTTCAACCATACGGGCGACGACTCGATCTACTTTAACCGCTACGGCAATTATCCCGGCGTCGGTGCTTGGCAGAGCGAGGACTCGCCGTGGCGCGATGCATTTTACTTCCATGAGGACGGTTCGTATGACTGCTGGTGGGGCGTGGGCAACATGCCCGCCATCAACGAGAATTCCGAACTGGTGCGCGAGCGGCTCCTGGGCAAGGACGGCGTGATCCGTAAATGGCTGCGAGCCGGTGCCCATGGCTGGCGACTCGATGTGGCCGACGAGCTTTCCGACGACTTCCTGGCCGAGATCAAAAAGGCCGTGCTCGCCGAGAAGCCCGACGCGCTGCTGCTCGGCGAAGTCTGGGAAGACGCCTCCAACAAGATCAGCTATGGCCACCTGCGTCGCTATCTGCAGGGCTCGGAGCTCGACTCCGCCATGGACTACCCCTTCCGCGACATGGTTATCGGCTTTTTGATGGGCTACAAGAACGCCTACCAGGCAGCCGAGGATATCGAAACCCTGCGCGAGAACTACCCGCGCGAGGCACTGGCCTGCGCGCTCAATCTGCTTTCGAGCCACGACCGTCCGCGCATTATCTCGGTGCTCGGCGGTGGCCCCGACGAGTCACAGCTGCCCGAGAGCGAGCGCAGCAAATGGCGCCTGGACGATAACTCGATGGGTCTGGCCAAGAGCCGTTTTTGGCTCGCGACGCTCATGCAGATGACGTTCCCGGGCGTTCCCTCAATCTATTACGGTGACGAGTACGGCTTGGAGGGTCTCACCGATCCGGGTAATCGCCGCACCATGCCGACCAAGGAAGACCTGCACGACTTCGATACGTTCGCGATCGTCAAAAACGCATCTGCTGTGCGCCGCGCGCTGCCGTTTATGATCGACGGTGAAATCAAGGCCTTCGCGCTCAATGACGAAGTACTCGCCTATACGCGCACCGGTAAAGACGGCGAGTCCGCGACGGTTATCATCAACCGTAGCCTGCGCAATTCACATCGCGTGACGATTCCAGCGCTCGGCGAATGTGCGAGCGATGTGATCAGCGGTCACGAGTGCGAGATCCACAGCGGTACGGTCACGCTCGATCTGTATCCGCTGGGCTCGTCGATCATCTATCACCATGCCGAGCAGCGCCTGCAGGAGCCGCTCGATCACGGTGCGGGTGTTGTGTGCCATATCACATCGGTGCCGACCGACGACGGCAAGCCCGGTACGATCGGCGCGCCCACGCGTCGTTTTATCGACCATCTGGCCGCCATGGGCATGCGCTACTGGCAGGTTCTCCCCGTCAACCCCACGGACTTCTTCCGCTCCCCTTACGCCGGTCCTTCGGCCTTTGCAGGCAATATCGACCTGCTACCCGAGAGTCACGAGGAGCTGGCCGCCGACTTTGAGACTTGGAAGGCCCGCGGCGGCGAAGATGCCGATCCGTTGTACACAGCGTTTAAACATCGCAATGCCGATTGGCTCGAGAAATACTGCGTCTATATGGCCGTCAAAAAGTACTTTGAAGGCGAGTCGCGCCACGATTGGCCGGCAGATGTCGCGCGCTACAACGAGCATCTGATCGACGACAAGCGCTTCCATAACGAGGCCGAGCTGCAGGCGTACATGCAGTACCGCTTTGACCTCGCTTGGTGCGAGCTCATGAACTATGCGCACAAGAAGGGCATCGAGGTTATCGGCGATATTCCTATGTATGTCTCGGACGATTCGGCGGATGCGTGGAGCGAGCCCGAGAACTTCTGGCTGTCCGATACCGGCAAGGCGATCGAGATTTCCGGCGCGCCGCCCGACAACTTTGCACCCGAAGGCCAGGTGTGGGGCAACCCGACGTTCCGCTGGGACCACATGAAGCAGAACGGCTATAGCTGGTGGATGGATCGCCTGCGCCGCGCGTTTTCGCTCTACGACCGCGTGCGTCTGGATCACTTCCTGGGCTTCCACAGCTACTTTAGTATCCCCGCGGGCAAGGCTTGCGCCGACGGTCGCTGGCTGGCGGGCCCGGGCAAAGACCTGTTCCAGACCGCCTATGACGAGCTGGGTCCGCTCAACTTTATCGCCGAGGATCTGGGCTATCTGACGCCTGGCGTTCGCGCGATGGCTTCGACCTGCGGCTTCCCCGGCATGGACGTTCTGGAGTTTAGCGACTACGACGTTCGTTGCGGTGTGCATCCCACGCCTGGCAAGATCCTGTACACCTCGACGCACGATACGTCGACGCTGGCCGGTTGGTGCACGCGTTCCTTTGCGGGCGGCGATGAGCCGAGCGGCGTTGAGGTGGCGGCTAAGCTGATGGGCGACGCGCTGGCAAGCGACGCTCCCCTGGTGATGATGCCACTGCAGGATATCCTGGGGCTTGGCGACGACGCGCGTATGAACGTACCGGGCGTGGCCACGGGCAACTGGACCTGGCAGGCTGACGAGGCCGACGTTGCGGCCGCCGAGGGCAAAACTGCACAGCTCCTGCGCAACACCCATAGATTCTGGGGCGAGGCGTGATAAAACGCCCGATATAGGGTACAGTTACAAACGTTTGAATTTTTGCGGGCAGAGCGATCTGCCCGCTTTATGCTGAAAAGGAAGTATTATGGCACGCTACGATTACAAGTGCTCGAGCTGCGGCAACGTGTTTGAAGTTGAGCACCCCATGTCCGAGAGCCCCGAGGTCGTGTGCCCCAGCTGCGGTGCTCCTGCCGCCAAGACGTTTTCGGCCAGCGGTATTAAGTTTGAAGGCAGCGGTTTCTACAACACCGACCAGCGAAGCGGCGGCTCCAGCACCAACGCCACCAGCGGCTGCTGCGCCAACTGCCCGCATAGCCACTAGCGACAAGCGGTCCCGCGATCAAACCCGATCGCGGGGCTATTTCTTTGCGCTATGAGTAGCTCTATGAGTTGCGGACCAGCCTGGCGCAGAAGTGGCCGTCGTAGGAGTCGGCGTTTACCGGCACGCTTTGGAAGAGGCCTCGGCCATTTTGGCGGACGGCTACCAACTTCTTGGCCTGCGCGAAATCGGGCAGTTGCAGAATCTGAGCATCGGAAAGCGGCGCCACAGTAAAGCCTGCACCCTCGGGAGAGGCCAAGAAGGCATCCACAACCTGCGTGTTCTCTTCATCAAACACCGAGCACGTCGCGTACATGAGCTCACCGCCCGTAGCCACGCGCGCGGCTCCTTCTTTGAGCATCGTCAGCTGTAGTTTAGGCAGCTCAACCGTCACATCGTTTTCGGTCAGGCGCCACGGAATCTCGGGATGACGGCGCATGGTGCCGGTACCCGAGCACGGGGCATCGATAAACACTGTATCGAACAGGGCGGGCTCACCGAGCATGGCATCAAAGGACGTGAGCACCTCATTGAGCTCGCAGGCATCGCCCGAGACCGTGCGAACACCCGTAATACCCGCCTTATGCAGGCGAGCGAGATTCTGATCACATTTACGATCATGCAGGTCGAGCGCGGTATGCTGGTGCTCGTACCCAGCACGTTTGGCCTGACACATCATCACATAGGTCTTGGTTCCGCGGCCGGCACCAATCTCCAGGCAGCGTCCGGGACGGGTCGCCGCGGTAGCGATGAGCTGGGCGTTAAGGTCCGAGGCAACGGCAGCAGCGCGCTCAAACACGCCGGACGCAACCGTGACCTGCGCATCGACCGGTGCATGGCAGCCCGGGAACACGGGAGCAACAAGCTGCGAGATATACGGGTCGGGTTTGGTGGCAAAGGCGTTCTCATGCAGAGCCAGGGGCGCAGGGGCCAGATTGCCGGCAAAGTTAAGCGCGCCCTCTGGCGTGTCAAACGACGCCATAATACGAGCGCACAGCCAGCGCGGCAGGCCCATCAGGCGAGACAGGCGAACCAGACGACGTTCGGACTCATCGGCATCCGCTGCGGCGGCAAAATCCTCAACGTTGTCCGCGACCTTATGCAGCACGGCATTGGCCAAACCGGCGGCAGACTTAGCACCGCTGCGTACAAGCTCAACGCCCTGACTCACTGCAACGCGACCCGGCGTATGCAGGTAGAGCATCTCGAAGGCCGAGATACGAAGTGCCATGCGCACACGAGGCGCGACCTTTTTGGGCTTATCGAGAAACTGGTCGAGCAGCTCATCCAAAATGCCCTGCGTGGCTGCAACACCAAGTGCCAAACGAGCGGCAAAAGCAGAATCGCGCTGGTCAATGGCCTTGGCCGAAGCACGGGAAGAGAGCACGTCGCGCGCGTACATGCCGCGGCGATCGGCCTCCATCAAAACATCAAGCGCGAGCTTGCGCGCGGGAGACAACTTGCTCATGACAAAACACCCCACGAAAGATCCGCACCCTGCAGGCCGGCAGCCCAGGCAGAAGCAGCCATAGCACGCTTGCCATCGGGCTTAACCTCGAGCAGTTCAACCGCGCCATCGGACAGGCCCAGGTAGACGCGCTTGGCCTGAACGGCGACGAGTCCCTCGCCAAGCGACGCATCTGCCGGTGCTGCATCGAGCACGCGAACGGTCTTGCCGGCAATCACGCAACGAGCGGGAGCGGTATCGGACGAGGCAAGCACATGACGCACGCAATCAAGCGCCGCCATCTGCGGATCCAGACGCATCTCCTGCTTAGAAATCTTGGCGGCATGAGTGACGAGCGACTCATCCTGTTCAGTCCACACAGCGGTGCCATCGGCAAGCGAAGGAAGCGTATCGGCAAGCAGTTTGCCGCCAAGCTCAGCAAGCTCCATAGTCAGCGCCTCAGCATGCTTACCGGCAACCGACGTGGAAGCCTGAGCACAATAAGCACCAGTATCCACGCCATGCCCGATGCGCATAATGGAAACGCCAGCAACCTCGTCACCAGCGAGAATCGCACGCTGAATAGGAGCAGCCCCACGCCAACGAGGCAACAAGGACGCATGAACATTCACAATGCCAAGCGGCGCCATATGCAGCACCTCATCAGGCAAAATGCAGCCATAAGCAGCCACACAGAAAATGTCAGCCTGGGCAGCCTTGAGCGCCTCAACAACCTCAGGCGTCATACGATTAGCCTCAACAACCGGCAAACCAAGTTCGAGCGCCTTGGCCTTAACAGGAGAAGGCTCGAGCTTCTTACCACGCCCGCGAACAGCATCCGGACGAGTAACAACAAACGCAATCTCATTCCCAGCCTCGACGAGCGAAGTCAACGAAGGCACAGCAAAATCAGGCGTACCCATAAACACAATACGCATAAAGAACGTCTCCCATCAACCAAAGCCGAGACGGCTACAAATAACAGCGGAAAGCCAAGTCACCAGCCCATCCGCAATAACAATTCAACAAGAACAAATATACCCAAAACCAAAGAAAGAGCCGCAATAAAAGCAGCTCCCTCTCAACAAAGACTATCAGCGAAGACGCCCCTCCCTGGCCCGACGGCACCCGGGCGAACCGAGCCAGAACAACGCAGTCCCCGGTGCTGAGCGCCCACATATCGTCCCGCGCGCAGTTTCGCAGCGCAGCGAGAATGTTTGAGCACGGGATGATATGTGGGCGCTCAGCACCGGGGACGGTGGGATCTACTCCGTCTCGCCCGGTCGAGCGCCGCGGGCCAGGGCGTCCTGGTACTCCTTGACGGCCTTGAGCCTCTGCATGGGCTTCAGTCGCTCGAACATGGTATTGCCGTGCAGGTGATCAATCTCGTGCTGCAGGCACACGCAGAACAGATCGCCCGAGGCCTCGTAGCGAATCAGGTTGGCATCCAGGTCGTACGCCTCGACAACGACATGGTCGGGACGCTCGATCTCGCAGCTAATGCCGGGGATGGACAGACAGCCCTCGCTAAACGGCACCAGATGGTCGCTCTGCTCAACAATGACAGGGTTGATGAGCACGTAGGGATCGTAGTCGTTCTTGTCACTGTAGTCGCAGTCGATGGTGACGAGCTGAATGAGCTCGCCGATCTGCGGAGCAGCCAGGCCGCAACCGCCGTTCTCGAACATCATCTTCTTCATCTTCTCGGCAAGCGCCTCGATCGCTGGGGTGATTTCCTCGATGACAGCGCACTCCTGGCGCAGACGAGGGTCGGGCGACAGTACGATTCCGTTGGCTTCCATGGCCATCCTTTCGGTTTGTTACATCAAATCATAGGCGTCGACGTCAACGCTCACGCTCACGCCGCGCACAGAGCCCGCCTCTTTGAGGCAGGCGTCGATATCATCAGAGACATGGTACCCTACCGGCGACTTCACAAGCAGATGGAAGCGGTAACGGTCCTTGGCTCTCTCGATTACACACGAAGCCGGGCCCAGCACCTGCGGCACGGCGCTCCCCGCCCGCAAAAAGTCGGGCGCGGCAGCGTGCCAGCGACGCTTGAGGAGCTTTGCGATGCGCCCGATATAATCCTGCGCATCGTCGCGGCTTGCCGACCACACCAAAATATTGACCAGGCGAACGAACGGCGGATACAGTGCGTCGCGGCGCTGGTCCAGGTCGTAGTCGGTAAAGATCGAGCGATCGTGTTCGGCGACGGCGCGGATGACCGGGTCCTCGGGCAAATAGGTCTGGATGATAACCTCGCCGGGACGATCGCCGCGACCGGCACGGCCCGCCACCTGCTCGAGCAGGTCGTAGGCACGCTCCCCCGCTCTAAAATCGGGCAGCTTGAGGGCGAAATCGGCATTGACCACGCCCACGAGCGTGACCTCGGGAAAATCGAGGCCCTTGGCGATCATCTGGGTACCCAACAGCACCGCGCAATCCGCCGCATCGAACTGCTCGAGCAGCTTTTTGTGCGCATCCTTGCCGCGCGTGGAATCGGCATCCATGCGAATGATGGCGACGTCCTCAGGAAGCATCTGGTGCAGTGCGTCCTCGATCTGCTGCGTGCCCAGACCCATTTTTGCCAGGTAGCGACTGCCACATTTGGGGCAACGGCTCGTGGGTGCGGGATACGGCTGCACGCGCCAAGACGAACCGCAGGTGTGACACTGCAGCGTGTGCGTGCGCTCGTGATACGTAAGCGCGGTGGAGCAGTGGTTGCAGGTGGGGACGCAGCCGCACTCGCGGCACATCAAAAACGGCGCAAAACCGCGGCGGTTGTGCAACAGCACGGCCTTTTCGCGGCGCTCGACCACGCGTTCCAAGCCTTCCATCAGCGGTTTAGAGAACATAGAGCGGCTGCCGTGCGAAAACTCACGGCGCAGGTCGGCGATCCGAACCGTAGGCAGCACAGCGTGTCCCGGGCGCTCGGGCATCTCGACGCGCGTCCAGGTGGCACCGTTATACGTGCCACGGCGGCAGCGATCGAGGGCCTCAGCAGAAGGCGTGGCGGAGCCCAACACGAGCGGGCAGCGGTAGCGCCGCGCCATCTCGGCCGCCACCTCGCGCGCGTGGTAACGCGGGCTGGAGCCCTGCTTGTAGCTGGTCTCGTGCTCCTCGTCGATGATGATGAGGCCAAGGTCGTCAAGCGGGCAAAAGAGCGCCGAGCGGGCGCCGACGACCACGCGGGAGGCACCGCTGGCGACCATATCCCACTGGTCCAGGCGCTCGCCGGCCGAAAGGCGCGAATGGAACACGGCGACCGTCTCGCCAAAGCGCGAGCGAAAGCGACCGACGGTCTGAGCCGTCAGCGAGATCTCGGGCACCAGCACGCAGGCCGAACGGCCGGCTGCGAGCACACGCTCGATGGCGGAGAGGTACACCTCGGTTTTGCCGGAGCCGGTGACGCCGTCAACCAGCACCACGTCGCCATGGGCGTCCAGACGGGCGCGCTCAATCTGCGCAAGTGCCTGTTGCTGGCCGTTGGTAAGGGAGACCGGCGCCTTACCGCTTGCCGAGGACAGCGTGGTCTGCTCGCTGCAGCCACGCCAGGCTCGGCGCTCTTCAACCACCACGACGCCGCGTTTTTCGAGTGCCTTGATGGTCGCCGACATACTGTTATAGAGCAGGTTGAGGTCGCGCGTCGTGACCGGGCCGCACTGGAGCGCCTCGATGAGCTGCCGCTGGCGAACGGCGGTCTTGGGCGGCGTATAGTCGAAGCCCTCAGGCGTGAGCATGACCCAGCGGTTTTGGATAGGCTTGACGGCGGGACGTTCAACCGTCCACACGCCGTCGTCGCCCTTGACCACGCGCGGGCTGCCGCCCGGAGGCAAAAACAGGCGCAGGCACTCGGAAAGCGTCGCGACATACTCGCGGCTCATCCAACGTGCGATACGGGCAGCCTCGGCGGTAAAGAGCGGTTTGCTGAGGATGGCTTCGACGGGCTTAATGCGCGAAAGGTCGAGGGCGTTGTTGCCCTGCAGGTCTCCCAGCTCAGGCGCAATGTCGACGATATAGCCCGCGGCAGCACGGTTACCAAAGTGGACCAGGACCGTGGATCCGATCTGCGCCTCGTTGGCAAGGGACCGGGGGATACCGTAGGCGAATGGCTCGAACAGCGCACGGGTCGGGATGTCGAGGACCACGCTCGCGTAGGCGGCAACGGGCTCGGGCGCGGACTCGGGCTTGGCCTGCTCGGCCGAGCGGTCGGGCTTTTCGAGGGCCTGTTTTGGTTCCGGCGAACCAAACAGCGAAAGTTGCTCGGCCATGGCCCCAGCACCTCCTATCCCATACGTCTACAGAAACAAGAGCCCCGCTCTGAGTGAACGGGGCTCGGATACATACATTTGCGCAGCGATTACAGCGCCATCGTGCGGGCGCGGTCGATGCGCGCCAGGCAGTCGTCGCGGCCGACGAGCGCCATGGTCTCGCCCAGCGGAGGACTCACCATGTTGCCGCAGACGGCGACGCGCACGGCCTGGAACACCACGCGCTTCTTAAGGTCCATCTGCTCGGGAAGCGGCTCAAGCGCGGCGTCAATGTTGACAGCCGTCCACTCGTCCACGCCCTCGAGCGCGGCCTTGGCGGCATCCAGAATGGCACCCATGCCTTCCTTGGCCAGGCCCTTGTTGACGGACTTCTCGTCATACTCAAGCGTCTCGGCCGTAGCAAAGATGGGAGCGGCGACGGTCACGGCGTCGGCCGGCATCTTGGTGCGCGGCTTAACGATGGCAGCAAGCGCATCGATCCAATCCTCGCCGTACTCGACATTACCCTCGATAAGACCCGCCTCGTGCAGCTCGGGGACCATGATCTCATCGGCAAACTGAGCATCGGACATGCCATTGATGTACTCGGCATTAACCCAATCAAGCTTCTTGGGGTCGAAGGTCGCCGGGTTCTTGGAGATGCGGTCGAGCGAGAACTTGCTGGCCAGGACATCGCGCTGGATGATCGTGGTCTCGCCGTCGAGCGACCAGCCGAGCAGCGCCAGATAGTTGACGAAGGCGTCGGACAGGTAACCGGCGTCGCGGTACTCCTCCACCGAGGTGGCGCCGTGGCGCTTGGAGAGCTTTTTGCCGTCGGCACCCAAGATCATGGAGATGTGGGCGAACGTGGGCACGGGCGCGCCGAGGGCCTCGTAGACCATGACCTGACGCGGGGTGTTGGACAGGTGGTCGTCGCCGCGGATGACATGGGTGATCTTCATCATGGCGTCGTCGACGACAGTCGCGAAGTTGTACGTGGGCGTGCCATCGGAGCGGAAGATGACAAAGTCGTCGAGCTCCTTGGCATCGAAGGTCACCTCGCCGTGGACGGCATCGTGGATAACGACGTCGCCGCGGTCCTCGGGCACCTTGATGCGAAGGACGTAGGACTCGCCGGCCTCGATGCGACGGCGGGCCTCCTCGGGATCAAGATTGCGGCAACGGCGCTGATAGCCCTGGAAGGGGTCCTTGCGCTCCTGCGCGGCCTTGCGGTCGGCGTCGAGCTGCTCCTTGGTGCAGAAGCAGGGATAGGCCTTGCCCTCGTCCCAAAGCTTCTGGGCGGCCTGCTTGTACAGGTCCAGGCGCTCGGTCTGGGCGTAGGGGCCAAAATCGCCGCCCACCTCGGGACCCTCGTCCCAGTCCAGGCCCAGCCAACGCATGGCGCGCAGGATGATCTGCGTGTTCTCGTCGGTGGAGCGGGTGGGGTCGGTGTCGTCGATGCGCAGGATGAACGTGCCGCCGTTTGCACGGGCGAAAGCCCAGTTATAGATAGCGGTGCGGGCGCCGCCGATGTGCAGCTTGCCCGTCGGTGAGGGTGCAAAGCGGACGCGAACGTCTGATGCCATGGAAATCTCCTCGATTGCAGGATGGATGTCTAACCGCACCAGTATAAAGCATCAAAGCAACCTCCGCACAAAGGGCACCGACCCAATCATTGGGGACCTACTCATTGGGGACAGACTTAAATGACCAGTCTTTGGGCAACCTGTCGGCACTTAGGCAAGGCTGATCATTTAAGTCTGTCCCCAATGAGTAGGTGCGGAAAGGGTGTGAATGTTTGATTTACGCGCTATGATGTGCCCTTGCATAGAGAGCCCGGCGGAATGGTAACGGTCGCCGGGACACGTTTTTTGAAAGGACAATCATGTCAGAAGAACTTCGTTCCATTCCGCCCCAACACGGGTCCTTTGTTTTTACGTCGGAGTCGGTGACCGAAGGTCATCCCGATAAGATCGCTGACCAGATCAGCGACGCCGTCCTCGACGCAATCCTCGCCAAAGAAATAGAGCTCCAGGAGCAGGGCTACATCGCCCCCAACGGCGTGCCTGCCAACGTGGAGAACGTCCGTTGCGCCTGCGAGACCCTCGTGACCACCGGCACCGTCATCGTCGCCGGCGAGATTCGCACCCAGGCCTACGTCGACGTACAGGAAATCGCCCGCGGTGTTATCCGCCGCATTGGCTACAACCGTGCCAAGTTCGGTTTTGACTGCGACACCTGCGGCGTTATGAGCCTCATCCACGAACAGTCGCCCGATATCGCCCAGGGCGTCGACGAGTCCTTCGAGACCCAGACCGGCGCCACCACCGACCCGATCGACCTGATCGGTGCCGGCGACCAGGGCATGATGTTCGGTTATGCCTCCAACGAGACCAAGACCCTCATGCCCATGCCACACTACCTGGCAAGCCGCCTGGCCGAGCGCCTGGCCGCCGTGCGTCACGACGGTACCCTCGCCTATCTGCGTCCCGACGGCAAGACCCAGGTCACCGTGCGCTACGAGGAAGGCAAGCCCGTCGAGGTCACGACGATCGTCATCTCCACGCAGCACGCCGCCGAGATCGAGGACATGGGCAAGATCAAGGCCGACCTCATCGAGCACGTCATCACCCCGGTCATGGCCGCCGAGAACATGCCGTGGGACAACGCGGACATCTACGTGAACCCCACCGGTCGCTTTGTCGTGGGCGGCCCCATGGGCGACACGGGCCTCACTGGCCGCAAGATCATCGTCGACACCTACGGCGGCTACGGCCGTCACGGCGGCGGTGCCTTTAGCGGCAAGGACTGCACCAAGGTCGACCGCTCCGCCGCATATGCCGCGCGCTGGGTCGCCAAAAACGTGGTCGCCGCCGGCCTAGCCGACCGCTGCGAAGTCGAGCTTGCCTACGCCATCGGCGTTTCCAAGCCCCTTTCAATCATGGTCGACACCTTCGGTACCGCACATGTTGCCGAGGACAAGATCGTCGAGGCCGTAGAGAAGACCTTCGACCTGCGCCCGGGCGCCATCATCCGCGACCTGGACCTGCGTCGCCCCATCTACGAAAAGACGGCAGCCTACGGTCACTTTGGCCGCGAAGACGCCGACTTCACCTGGGAAAAAACCGACCGAGTCGAAGAACTCAAAGCAGCCTGCGGCCTGTAAGCTAACCCGAAAAGCTACAGCCAAAAACAACGCACCAAAAGAAGTACCGGCCCCAACCGGTACTTCTTTTTTATATTAACGGTGGTGAAGATGTCTCGATAAGCATGGTAAGACAAGTTCCCAGCTAATGAATTTTGCCATCTAGCAACTCCAACCATGTATCCTTAGTCCCGAGGGGCGGGGCATAAGGTCGATCGCGAGTTCCGCACGAGCCGGAGGCCACTTAATGTGGCCTCCGTGCGAGCAGGACTGTCCGAGCAGGCGACCTTATGCCCCGCCCCTCGGGACGACGGGATAGATAAGGAGAACCCATGGCAGGCAAGCCGCAAACACTAGCTACGACCTCGGCATTCGAGATCTTGGGCCCCGTCATGGTCGGCCCCAGTTCATCGCACACCGCCGGCGCCCTGCGGTGCGCCCAAGTTGCCGCCAGCCTGCTGGAAGGCCGCATCACCAAAGTCACCTTTGGCCTGTGGAACTCCTTCGCCCACACCTACCGCGGCCACGGCACCGACCGTGCGCTCGTCGCGGGCATCCTGGGCCTCGACACCGATGACGAGAACATCAAGCAGGCCTTCGACCTCGCGCGCGAGCAGGGCCTAGAATATCACTTTGACATCAAGGGCGACGACGCCTCCATCCACCCCAATACCGTCGACATCGACATGGTCGACGACACGGGCGCCACGGCACAGGTCCGCGGCGAGAGCCTGGGCGGTGGCAAGATGCGCATCAGCCGCATTAACGGCGTCGGCGTCGACATCTCAGGTATGTATTCCACGCTCTTCGTGGCGCACAAGGACGTCCCCGGTGTACTCGCCGCGCTCACCAACCTGCTCGCCTACGCCCACGTAAACATCGCCTTCTGCCGCACCTACCGCACCGAAGTGGGCGGCCAGGCCTACTCTGTCTTTGAGACCGACGGCGCGCCCGACGACACCGTCGTCCCCATGCTGCGCAAGCTCGACAATGTCGATTACGCAACGTTTATCGAGCTCCCCGGTTCTGCCTCGTCGCTCTCCCCCGGCGTCTCGGCCAAGGAGATCTTCGACGACGGTGAGCAGCTGCTAGATGCGTGCGAGGAACTGCGGCTCAGCATCGGCGCCGTCATGGCCGTGCGCGAGGCGCGTCTGACCGGCGAGGCCCACGCCGTCGCCGCCATGCGCCGCGTGCTCGAGGTTATGCGCGAGGAGACCACGGCCCCCATCGCCAATCCGCAACGTTCGCTTGGCGGGCTTATCGGCGGCGAGGCCAAGCTCGTCGAAGCCACCGGCCGCAACGATTTGAGTGCAAGCCTGATGGGCGTCGTCCAGACCGACGCCGTGGCCCGCGCGATGGCCGTGCTCGAGCGCTCCGCCACGATGGGAGTGATCGTCGCCGCCCCCACGGCAGGCTCCGCAGGTGTTGTGCCCGGCTGCGTGCTGGCGCTTGCCGATCACCTTCGGCTCGACGACGAGCAGGTCATGGACGCGCTCTACTGCGCAGCCGCCATCGGCCTCAACCTCACCACGAGTGCCTGCGTCGCCGGCGCCGAGGGCGGATGCCAGGCCGAGGTGGGAAGCGCCGCCGCCATGGCAGCAGCCGCGCTGGTGCAGATGCTCGGCGGCACGCCCGAGCAGGCGCTCGACGCCAGCTCCATCGCGCTGAGTAACCTGCTGGGCCTCGTTTGTGACCCCGTCGGTGGCCTCGTGGAGGTGCCCTGCCAAAACCGCAACGCCATCGGCGTGGCAGCGGCCTTTAGCTCGGCACAACTCGCCCTCGCAGGCATTAAGAGCCTGGTGCCGTTTGACCAGATGGCACATGTCATGCTATCGGTGGGCCACGCGTTGCCGGCCACGCTGCGCGAGACGGCAAAGGGCGGCATCGCGCAGGCTCCGGCCGCACTTTCAGCCTGTGCAAAATGCGGCGTGTGCGGATAGCGGCAAAGAACGACTCAAAGGTGGGACAAATGTCCCACCTCTTTTGAATGCCACCGTTTCCGTACCACAAACAGCAGGGCAATCGCTATAATGCAAGCCCAGTAAAAACACGATGAACCGCAAGGCGAAAATCGAAGGATATGCATACGATGTCGCAAAACGATCGAACTCAACTGATTCCCGATCCGCAGCAGCCGAGCAGGCACACCGGCGGCGTTCAGTCGCCGCGTCCTATCGCGCCGAGCCACGGTCAGCAGCGTAGTGCAGCAAACGCTTCCCAACACCCGAACCAACAGCGACAGCAGCGTCAACAACGTCAGCGGCGCCAGGCAAACGGCAATGCGCCCAAGCAGCCCCCCACGCACGCTCGAGGCGATCGCGGCCCCGCGCGCAAACCCACCGAGAACAATAAGTCGGGCAAAAAGACGACGTTATTTGTCGTCCTGGGCCTAATCGTCATTGTCTATATAGTAGGCGTCGTAGCGTTTTCGCAGGTAGCCTACCCCAACACCACCATCGCCGGCGTCGACGTCTCGTTCTCCAACGCTTCGTCTGCCGCCACCAAGGTCAATTCGGCATGGAAGCACTATAAGCTCGCCGTGACAGGCGATGACTTTAGCTGGACCTATCAGCCCGAGTCCGATGAGCCCATCGTCGACGGCGAAGCTGCCGCAAAAGAAATCATCAGCCACAACGAAGCCTTTGTATGGCCGGTCCGCCTTGTGGAATCCTTAAGCGGCAAGGCCAATAAAACCGCTACCTCCAACGAAGTCGATCTTGATCAAGACGTCGACCTGTCCATGCTCTCCGATACCTTTGACCAAAAGAAGTTTGAGAAGGATCTGGGCGCCGCCATCGACGAGTTTAATGAGGGCCGTTCGGGCACGTTCGAGGCCAATAGCTCCTATGACGAGCGCGCCGGCAAGTTTACCGTCGAGAAGGCGCGCTCCAACGAAAAACTCAACCGCGACCATGTCATTAAATATGCCGAGCTCGAGCTTGCCTCGCTGGCCGAGACCGTAGATCTTTCCAAGCTCGGCAACGATGCCTATGAGCCGCTCAATGGAACGCTGACCGATGATCAGATTCAGGCCGCATGCGATGCCGCCAACAACTTCCTGGGCGTCAACGTGACCCTCAAGCTCAACGGCGAGGATGCCGGCAAGGTTGATGGCAGCTCCGTATTGCAGTGGATCAGCTTTGCCGATCCGGCCAACCCCACGCTCGATTCGTCGCAGATCAGCAGCTGGGCAGCCGAGCTCGCCAACGGCTTTAATACCGTGGGCTCTACTCGCTGGTGGACGCGCGCCGATGGCAAGCAGTGCGCCGTCGAAGGCGGTGACTTTGGTTGGTCCATCGACAGCAGCTCGCTCGCCAAGCAGGTCGAGGACGTCATTAACAACAAGCAGACCGGCGAGATCGAGATCACGTACTCCCAGAAGGCCGATACCTTTACCGCAAAGGGAGAGCCCGACTGGAAAGCGTATATCGACGTCGACCTGTCCGAGCAGCACGCGCGCTACTATGACGAGAGCGGCAATATCGTGTGGGAGGCCAACTTTATTTCCGGCAAACCGGGCGAAGACGCCACCCCCGAGGGTGTGTGGCAAATCAACAGCAACGACGGCGGCAGCACCCTGATCGGAGCCAAGGACCCCGAGACCGGTAAACCCAAATATGAGAGCCCGGTGAGCTACTGGATGCCGTTTGAGGGCAACATGATCGGCTTCCACGACGCCACCTGGCAAAACGACAAGAGCTTCGATAACGCCGAGTCGTACAAGTGGTGCGGCAGCCACGGTTGCATCAACCTGCGCCTGGCCGACGCCAAGGCACTGCACGATTGCATCAAAGTCGGCCTGTGCGTGGTTGTCCACTCGTAGTGCAACGCGCGCATTCCTACAACGTGGAACCGCTGCGACCAATCTAACAGTTCCGAAAGAAACCGTCCTATGCGCCCGCCCCAACCGGTGGGCGCATATAATTATCGAGATTCTTTCTATAAAGGAGACGCTATGCCGAATGTCCCCACGATCACCCCGGGCCCAGATGATACCGAGCGCACGCCCGAAGGTGCCACCGAAACGTTTCCTCTGATTACAAACGTACATGCCGACAAGCAGAGCGGACGCGCGAACGATACGGCCGAGATTTCCGATGAAGAGGCATATGCCAAGCTCAAGGCAAAGCGTGCCGAACGCCGACGCAAAAAGCTGATTCGTCGCGGTATTGCCGCCGGCGTCGTGGGTGCCGTCGCGCTCATTGCCATTGTTGCAACCCTTGTTATCAATGTGCAGCCACAGGGCGCTAGCGGTCCTGTGACCGACATGGTGACCGAGGGCACGTTTACCACAACGGTCGAGGCGAAAGGCCAGCTCAAACCCATTTCGTCCTCAGTGGTCTCCCCTTCTGTCGACGGCACGGTCGATTCTATCAACGTGCAGGCAGGCCAATCCGTCAACGAGGGCGACGTGCTTATGACCATTAAAAACGACGAGCTCGATCGCAACGTTGCCGAGGCGCAGCGTGCAGTTGCTGCCGCTCAAGAAGACCTCGCCAACGCGCAGAAAGCCGCAGCTGCTGCGCAGGCCACCCCAACGACGGACGTCGAGGGAGCTTCCGCAGCGGCTGGCGTCTCCGCCGCATCAGTGGACACGAACGCCGTATCGGCCGCGCAGCGCAGCCTCGCATCAGCCCAGGCAAACCTCGACCAGGCGAACGCCAAGGCCTCCAGTCGCACGGTCACGGCCCCGAGCTCGGGTAACATCGTGGAGCTCAATGCCAAAGTGGGCGCCACGGTTACAGGCGGCATGATCATGGGCGAAAGCGATACGAGCGGCGGCAAGCAGTGCATGCAGATCGCCGACCTATCTAAGATGAAGGTGACCGTGCAGGTGGGCGAAAAGGACATCGCCAAGATCGCCGTTGGGCAGAGCGCCAACGTCACGTATCCCGCGTTTCCCGATATCGTGAGCCAGGGCACCGTCACGGCTATCGCGTCGGTGGCAAACTCCGACGCCGCCAACGGTGGCGGCGGCAGCGTGACCTTTAACGTCGATATTCTCATCGAGGCGCCCGACGCGCGCCTGAAGCCGGGCATGACGGCCGAGGTCTCGGTGGTGACCGAGCAGCTCGACGACGTGGTGATGGTGCCGACGATGGCGCTCATGACCGAAGACGGCGAACACTATTACGTCAACGTCGCAACCGATGACGAGGGCAAGCAAACCCATCGCGTGAAGGTGACCGTCGTGACGCAAAACGACAACGAAGCCGTAGTCGGCAAGACACAGGTTAAGCGCGACGACCAGGGCAACGAGATCAACTCCAACGTTCCGGTTACCAAGCTGCGCGATGGCGACACCCTCGTCATGGACACCGGAGCGGACGCAACGGCTGACGGCGGCTACGGTGCGGATTCGGGCAGTATGTCTGCCGACGAGGGCATGTAATGCGTCCCGTTATCGACATCCGCAACGTGCACCGCATCTTTGAGAGCGTGGCGGGGTGCGCCCACATCCTGCACAACGTGAGCCTGGCGGTAAATCCCGGCGAATTCGTCGCTATCACCGGCCCCTCGGGCTCGGGCAAGTCGACGCTCATGAACATCCTAGGCTGTCTGGATAAGCCGACGGCGGGCGACTACTACCTGCAAGGGCTCAACGTGGCCGAGCTCGATGATGAGGAGCTCACCGAAGTTCGCGCCCTGAGCATTGGCTTTGTCTTTCAGAGCTTCAACCTGCTGCCGCGCCTGTCGGTTATCGAAAATGTGATGCTGCCGCTGGCCTACACCAATGTGCCCCGTAGCCAGCGCGAAATGCGCGCCGTGCACGCGCTGCAGGCTGTCACGCTGCCCGTCGACCACTGGGACCACCGCATATCCGAGCTCTCGGGCGGCCAGATGCAGCGCGTCGCAATCGCGCGCGCCCTCGTCAATGACCCGCCCATCATTCTGGCCGACGAGCCGACGGGAAACCTGGACTCCGCTACCGGAGCGCTTGTGATGGAAACCTTCCATAAGCTCCAGAAGCGCGGCAAAACCATCGTGCTTATCACACACGACCCCGGCATCGCCGCCGAGGCCGACCGTGCCGTGACCATCCGCGACGGTCGCATTCACGATGGCGCGTATATTCCACATGCACCGCGGACCCTGCGCAGCGCCGTGGATAGCCTGCCCAGGATTTCCGCCTCCGCCAACCCGCCGAAAGGAGAGATGGCATGAGCGCCCGCGATCTCATCCAGGAAGCCCTTCACTCGCTCGAAGCCAACAAGGGGCGCAGCCTGCTCACCATCCTGGGCATTGTCATCGGCATCGCCTCGGTTATCGCCATGACTTCGCTCATCGGCGGCATCCAAAACAGCCTGGTCAACAGTCTGGGCCTCAATGCGGCACGCATGGTGCAAATCTATTCGTCGCAAGAACTCACCGAGTCCGACATCGAGAAGCTTCAAAAACTGGTGCCGCAGATAGAGCAGATCGGCATTGTCGACAGCGCGTATACCGAGTACAAGACCGGCGATAAAAGCTATACCGTCATGGCACAGGGTGTCGATAGCGACATGCTCGACGCCGTGGGGGCCAGCAAGCTCGTTGCGGGGCGCACCTATTCCCAGGCCGAGTCCCAATCAGGCTCGCGCGTGGCGCTCATCAGCCGCGGCGGCGCCGATCAGCTTTACGGCAACGAACAGGATGCGCTGGGGAAAACCATCAAGGTGTCCAACGGCGAGGTGCAGATTGTAGGTGTGATTGATGGCGGCAACGACTCCATGGGCTCGCTCACGCTGTATATGCCGCGCGAAACCATCTCAGGCCTGTTTGGCGACGAAAATCCTTCATTCCCCAGCGTGACGGCTCTTGCCGCCGAGGGCACAGACATGGATGAGCTCTGCAAAACCATCGAGTCCAAGGTGCGCGCGATGAAGGGCATCGAGGAGGAGGACGAGTACGACAGTGTATCGGCGACCTCCATGAAAAGCGCCATCGATGCACTCAACTCCTTTATGGGCGCGTTCTCGCTCATCATGGGCGCTGTCGCCAGCATCTCGCTGCTTGTCGGCGGTATCGGCATTATGAATATGATGCTCACCAACGTGACTGAGCGCATCCGTGAGATCGGCATTCGCCGTGCCCTGGGCGCAAGTCGTCGCGATATCACCGCGCAGTTTTTGGCCGAGTCCTCGGCGCTGTGCGTCACCGGCGGACTGTTGGGTGTCCTGATTGGCTATCTGCTGGCATGGGGACTCACGTTCTTTGCCGCAAGCTCGGGCATCATGAGCGAGTTTGGAGCTACCGGGACGATCACGCCAAGCTTCTCCATTACAACAGTATTGATCGCGTTTGCCGTATCGGTCGGCATCGGCGTAATCTTTGGCTTCTACCCCGCCCGCCGCGCGGCAAAGCTCGACCCGGTGGAGTGCCTACGCTACCAGTAAGCCACCACCAACAAGTTGCGGTGAATTAGGGACTGAATATGCTATCTAGCAGCAAAAACAGACACTATTTCACCGCAACTTATTGAGGGGCTGCTTGCGCCAGTTCCGGGCGTCACCCTCGAGCTATTGGCGGATGATGGGCTTGTACGGGTCGAGCTTGCTCGAGGCGCTCCTCCTCGCGGGCGGGAGGGAACGCAGGCGCGGCGAGCGCCTAGCGCGCGAACTCCCGTAAGAGCGCGTCTTCCACTTCCCGAAGCGAAAGGGCCCCGTCTCCCTCGGCGGGACGGGTGACCACGATGCAGCGCGCTCCCACGTCGCGCGCGGCGGCAAGCTTCTCGGCCGTGCCGCCTACGGTTCCCGAGTCCTTGGTCACAAGCCACTGGGCTCCCACCTGCCGAAGCATCGCCTCGTTGAGCTCGCGGGTGAAGGGCCCCTGCATGCCGATGACGTGCGACGGCGAAAACCCCGCGTCGATGCACTTCGTTATAGCACCGGGCAGCGGGAGCACACGCACGAAGAAGCGCTCCGAGAAATCGGCGACGCGCGTATAGGGAGCAAGCTCCTTGCTCCCCGTCGTGAGAAGCGCGCGACCCGGGTTCTCGGAGAGAAAGCGCGCCGCGCAGGCGATCGACGCGACCGACACGACGCCTTTGGGCAGCGCCTCGGCCGCGCGCGCAAGGCGCAGGCATCGTACACCCACGGCGAGCGAAGCGGCTCGGATGTTGCCGCTTGCGAGCGTAGCGAAGGGGTGCGTGGCGTCGACGACGATGCGCGCGCCGGAAAGCTCGCGCTCCATGTCGGCCTCGTCGAGCCTGCTCGCATGCACCTCGATGCCCGGAAGCTCGCCCAAAAGCTCGCCTCCGTACTCGGTTGCCGCGTAGGCACGGGCGGGGATGCCCGCCCCGCTCGCCCATTCGCACAGAAGGCGGCCCTCGGTGGTGCCGGCGAAGATGCGCAGCGCCGGCGCGGATGCGGGCGCCGTCACTTCGGGCCGCCTGGGCGCGTGATCTGGTAGAGCAGCGCGTTCATAATGGCGGCCGCCACGGTCGAACCGCCCTTGCGACCCCTCGCGACGATGGCCGGCACGCGTCGCGCGAGTAGCTCCTCTTTCGCCTCGACCACGTTCACAAACCCGACCGGCACCCCAACGACGAGCGCGGGCGCGATCTTCCCCGCGTCCATGAGCTCGGCGAGGCGCAGAAGTGCCGTGGGGGCGTTACCGACGGCCACGATGAGCGGACCCTCGATGCCGCAAGCTTTGTCCATGCTCGCAACGGCGCGAGTCGTGCCCGCGGCGCGCGCAGCCGCGGCGACATTAGGGTCGGCCATGTAGCACACGGCCTTGCAGCCGAGCTTTGCGAGCGCGGGCTTGCTTATGCCTGCGAGCGCCATGTTCGTGTCGGTGAGCACCGTGGCCCCTGCGCGCAGTGCGTCGAGAGCACAGTGCGCGGCGTCATGGGTGAATACGAGGGAATCGGCGTACGAGAAGTCGGCAGTGGTGTGGATGACGCGCTTCACGACGGGCTCTTCAAGCGGCGGGAACGTGCGGCCGCCGAGCTCTTCGGTGATGATCTCGAAGCTGCGCCGCTCGATGTCGCCGGGCGCCATCTCCTTGGAATCCATCTAGTACTCCACTCCTTCCCTTGCACCTATCCCCTGAGCGTAGGGGTGTTTCTCGCACCGCATCTCGGTTATGTAGTCGGCCTTCTCCACGATCTTGCGGGAAGGCGCGCGCCCGGTGAGCGCTACTTCGACGCCGCGCGCGGACATATCGAGCGCGCGGTCCACGAGCGCCTCGTCGACAAGCCCCTTCGAAAGCGCGTCGAGCACCTCGTCGAGCACGAGCAGCCCCTCCTGCGCGCCCTCGAGCTCGGCGAGCGCGGAAGCGAGGTTCCCATCGTGCAGCTCGCACGTCGCGGCAAGTTCTTCCGGCGTCATCGACCAGGTAAACTTGTCCGACACCTTCCCCGCGAACACGAGCACGCCGAAATGCTCGGCGAGCAGGCGCGACTCCCCGCTTTCGCCGTCTTTCAGGAACTGCACGACGACGACGCGGCGGCCTGCGGCGAGCATGCGAAGGGCGAGCCCCATCGCCGCCGTGGTCTTGCCTTTGCCGTCGCCATGATACACGTGGATCATACGCCCTCCTCGATAATGCGGTAGACATACTCCATGTCGAGCGCCACGCGCACGGAGTCGGCCAGGCGGTCGAACTCGCGCGCACGGTGATCGGCCGCGGACGCCGCGCCCGCAGCACCCACGACGCTCTCGGGCAGGCCACGCATGCGCGCGAGCGAGCGCGCGAGGGCGAGCGCCACCCCCGGTTCGTCGAACAGGCCGTGGAGATAGGTTCCGAACACGTTTCCGCAGGCCGCGCCTTCTGGTTTGCCGCCAATCGTGCCCGCAGGGGCGCAGGAGACGATCGTTTCGCCGTCGTGAATCTCGTACCCGCGCGCCGTCATGCCGTTCCACACCGAGAACGCGCCTTGGGCGCCCGTGATGCGCAGTTCCGACCGAGCGAGGCGCTTTTCCTCCTTGAACACCGTACTTGCAGGGATGAGCCCGAGCCCGCGCGCGGTGCCAGCGCCTTCCCTGCCGTGCGGGTCGGAAAGCTCGTCTCCCAAAAGCTGGTAGCCTCCGCATATACCGAGCACCGGCGTGCCCGCGCCCGAAAGCGCGCGTACACAGGCTCCGATGCCGCTAGCCGCAAGCCAGCGCGCGTCGTCGAGCGTGGTCTTCGAGCCGGGGAGCACCACCAGGTCGGGTCGGCCCAGATCGGTCGTCGAGGAAACGTAGCGCACGCCCACGCCGGGCACGCGCGAAAGCGGGTCGAAGTCGGTGAAGTTCGACAGATGCGGAAGACGCACGACGGCGACGTCGATGACGCCGCGCGCCTCGCGGACAGATAGGCGCGGCGCGAGCGAGTCCTCGTCGTCCAGGTCGAGCGTAAGATACGGCACGACCCCCACGACGGGAACCCCGCACATCTTCTCGAGCGGGGCCAAACCCGGGCGCAGGATTTCCACATCGCCGCGGAACTTGTTTACCACAAGCCCCCCCAAAAGCGCGCGATCCTCGGGCGAAAGGAGCGCGACCGTACCGTAAAGCTGGGCAAACACCCCGCCTGGGTCGATGTCGCCCGCGAGCAGCACGGGGGAGGACACGGCGCGCGCGAGCCCCATGTTGACGATGTCGTTTTCGGCAAGGTTGATTTCGGCGGGGCTGCCGGCGCCCTCGATAACGATGACGTCGTTTTCCTCCGCGAGTGAATCGAACGCCTCCAAAATCTGCGGCATGAGCGCCTTCTTTCGCGCGAAGTAGTCCCTCGCAGCGAAGGCTCCCTGCTCCTTGCCGGCCACGATGAGCTGGCTTCGGTGGCCGCTTTCGGGCTTGAGCAGAATGGGGTTCATGCGCACGTCGGGCGCGATGCCGCACGCCTCGGCCTGCATGATCTGGGCGCGCCCCATCTCGAGCCCGTCGGCCGTGACACCGCTGTTGAGCGCCATGTTCTGGCTCTTGAAGGGAGCCACGCGCAGGCCGTCCTGCGAAAGCACACGGCACAGCCCCGCCGCAAGCAGGCTCTTCCCCGCGTTCGACATGGTGCCCTGGATCATGATGGGCTTCGCCCTACCCAAGGGTATCGACCTCCTTCTCCGAGCCTCGGCCATCCGCGCCCGCCATAGCGCTGCTGCAAGAAGCGCCGCCCCGTTCGTCGGGTTCGCCTTCGCCCGATGCGCCTTCCGCCCGAAGCGCGCGGCTGAACGCCATCGCAAGCCGGGCGTTCTCCTTGCGCGTGCGCACCGCGACGCGGCACCAGAAACGGGACAGAACCGAAAACGAGTCGCACGTGCGGACCAAAACCCCCTGTTTATACAGGCGCTCGGGGATGTCTTTCGCCGGCGTGCGGACTAAAAGGAAGTTCGCATCCGACGGCACGACGGAAAGCCCGAGCGAGGAGAGCTCGTGGGAAAGCCACGCTCGCTCGCCCGCCAAAACATCGCGCGTGCGCGAGACGTATTCGACGTCTTCCAGGGCGGCGATGCCCGCGGCCTCGGCGACCGAGGAGACGGGCCACGCCTGCCCCGCCCGGCGAATCCCCTCGATGAGTTGGGCGTTTCCACTAATCAGATATCCCAACCGCAACCCCGCCATTCCGTAGAGCTTGGTGAATGCGGAGAGAACGGCCACATGGCGGGAACACGCGGCGCGTGCGGCCACGCTCCTTTCGCGGGCGTCGGGCGCAAACCCGAGGAAGCACTCGTCCACGACGAGCAGCGCGCCCACCTGCTCGCAGCGGCAAGCCGCGGCATCGATCACGCGGGGGTCGACGAGGCGTCCCGTCGGGTTGTTCGGATTGCAGAGGTACGCCACGTCTCCCGGCCCCTCGATCGCGCGGGCGAAGGAGGCGGGCACGTCGAAATCATCCGCCTCGGAGAGCGGGAACTCCTGCACGCATGCGCCGTAGTACGATGCCGCCTCCGCATATTCAGAGAACGTCGGCGCGCACACGACGATGCGTTTCGGGCGTACCGCCGCGGCGAGCCGCCAGATGATGTCGGACGCGCCCGCGCCGCAGACGATAGTATCTTCGGGAATGCCCTGGGCGCGCGCTAGGGCGCGAACGAGGGCGAGGCTTTCCCTATCGGGGTAGGCGTCGATTCGAGAAAGCGCCTTGCAAGCTGCGGCGACGGCGCGCGGCGAGGGGCCTGCCGGATTCACGTTCACCGAGAAGTCAATGAGGTCGGAGGCGCCCCCTTCGCAAGCGATGCCGAGCGATTGCGTGCTACCCCCATGCGTACGGGCGCAAAGGATTCCCCCGGCAGCCTGGGGCGCGGAGTGGTCTTCCCTCATACAATCGCCCCCACGGCGAGCACGACCGCCGCGCGCGCGGCGCCGAAGACGACAAGCGCGCATACGGACGCGGCGAGCATGAGCCTAGTCGCCCGGGCGATGTCGCCCCACTCGATTTCGCGGGACGCGTCGCCTATCGTCGGTTTCTCAACGAGCTTGCCGAAATACACCGCGGGTCCCGCCAGGCGCAGCCCGAGCGCGCCCGCGCACGCCGACTCGGTCTGCGCCGAGTTGGGGCTCGCATGGCGACGCCTGTCGCGGCGCCAGATGCGCGCCGCCCCGCGCGCGTCGAGCCCGACGATCGGGCACACGACGATCATGAGCAGGGCCGATAAGCGCGAGGGAATCCAGTTCACCGCATCGTCGAGGCGCGCCGAGGCGCAGCCGAAGTCGATGTAGCGCGCGTTTTTGTAGCCCACCATGCTGTCGAGCGTGTTCACAGCCTTGTACGCCATGCCCAAGGGCGCACCCCCGATCATAAGGTAGAAAAGCGGCGCGATGACGCCGTCGCTCGCGTTCTCCGCCACCGTTTCCACGGCGGCGCGCAAAACGCCCTGCTCGTCGAGAACAGACGTGTCGCGTCCCACGATGAGCCCGACGGTTTCGCGCGCCGCGACAAGGCCGCCCTTCGAGAACGCGCGGGCCACGGCCAGGCTCTGGCGGCGCAGCTCGCATGTCGCGAGAATCTGATAGCTCGCCCATGCCTCGGCCACGAAGCGCAAGCCGGGGTGAACCATGCCGCAAAGATGCAGGATTCCCCAGGTCAAAAGCCCACATGCAAGCGGAAGCGCCACGGCGAGCACAAGCCCTGCGGCGCGCGTGCCCGCGGACGTTTGCGGGAATGCGCCCCGCAGGCGGCCTTCGGCCCACGTGATCGCGCGCCCCATGGCGACGACGGGATGGGGAAGCCAGCGCGGGTCGCCGAAGGCAAGGTCGGCCGCGAACCCGGCGGCGACGGCAAGAATCGTCATCACCGGGCATCGCCCCCCGAAGCGGGGCGAACGTCGCGAAGGCAGCGCCCATCCCAGGTGGCGGCCCATGCGCCGCCCGGCTCGGTATGCACGTCGAAGTATTCCATTTTCGGGACAGCAAGCTCGGAAAGCAGCGCTTTCACGGTACCCGCGTGAACGACGAAGACGGCGCGCCCACTCCCCTGGGCGCGCTCCGATTCGCACGCCTCCCGAAACGCCGCGACGACGCGGCGGGTGAAATCGCTCTTGCCCTCGCCATGCGGGCACCGCGTCTCGCACCAGGAGTCTACCCAGGCGCGGTAGCGCGCATCCTCTTTAAGCTCGGCGGCGCTTCGCCCCTCGAAGTCACCGAAATCCATCTCGCGCAGACCGGGGCATGCCATAAGCTCCGCATTCGGGAAGAGGATGCGTGCCGTCTGGTCGGTGCGGGCCATGCCGCTCGTGATAACACAGAACACGTCACGATCGCACGCGAGCTCGCGCAAAGCGCGCTCCCCCGCGCTCGACAGGGGCTCGTCGGTGCCCGCCCCGCTGTAGCGATGGTCTTCCGTGCCCGCCGTGGCACCATGGCGCACGAAGACGACTTCAAAAGGCGCGCCCGCGTCCTGCGTCCCTCGAGGCGCATCGGCAAGTTTTCCTTTGATGACCTGGGGAATCCCGCACGTCATGCGCACGACGACGTCGGCGCGCGCAGCAAGCGCGCATCCCAGGCGCCCCGCGCGCTCGCGCCATTGGGCGTCTTGCGCACGCATGGGGACGACCCCCGAGCCGACCAAGGGCAGAATCACTGCGTCGAAGCCAATCAGCCGCTCGAGCGCCCGGTCAGCGTCGAGCGCGCGTACGAGTTCCTCAGCACGGTACGCGACACGGCCGGCAAAAGCCGCGGGCACGCCGCCCTCCGCAAGCTGCGCCGCGTCGACGAAATCGTCCGCCGCGAACCCGAGCTTTTCGCGCACGAAGGTCCTCTTCCCCGAATGCGCGCCGCCTACCACGAGAATCATAGGAGCATACCCCCCGCCACCAGCATGGCAAGCATCGCGAGCTCGGCCCATTGCAGAAACCATCCGGCCAAATCCCCCGTCACCCCGCCGAAGCGGGACAGGGCAACATGACGGTACCACGCGAGCGCCAAAAGCCCCGCCACCGCCATAAGGGCGCCGACGGCCTGAGCGCACGCGACCATCCCTGCAGCCGAAGCCGCAGCGAAAGCGCAAAGCGGCACGACGATCGCCGCGCGCTTCTTAGCAGGCGAGAGTCCCGCGGCCATGCCGTCCGCCCGCGCGGCAGGCCAGCATTCTACGGCGAGCCCCGAAAGCGCACGGGAGAACACGAGCGAGCACAGAAGCGCGAGGAACGCCCCCGCCGTAAGCGGCAGCGCGGTGAACAGGGAAAACTGCAGAATAAGGTACACGACAACACCGATGACCCCGAAGGCGCCCGCCCGCGGGTCGTGCATGATCTCGAGCTTTCGCTCGCGCGGGGCCCAACTTGCAAGCGCATCGGAGGTGTCGCAGAGCCCGTCTAGGTGGATGCCTCCCGTCACCGCCACAGGCAGCGCCGCGAGCACGGCCGCGACGATGGTCGCGGGTACGCCGAGCAGGTTCGCCACGTACCCCCACGCCGTCATGAGGAAGCCTTCCGCAAGGCCCACCAGGGGAAACGCGGCAAGCGCATGGGTTGATCCGAAATCGGTCCAGGCCGATTTCGGGACGGGAATGCGCGAGAACGTTCCGAACGCCGCGCCGATTGCCTCTGCTATCTTCACCTTGTAGGTCCTTCGCCTTTCATCCACACGGGAATCCCGCATACCACTTCGACTGCGCGGTCGGCCAGCGCCGCCACGCCCGCGTTCACGCGCGCGAGCGCGCGCCTCCATGCCTCGGTCCCCTCATCGTAGCGCATCCCATCGGCGAACACGTCGACGGTGACCACCACCGTATGCGCAGCGGCCTGAGCGAGCCGTTCGATGCCTCCGAGCACCTCGCGCGCCGCAGAATCGGGGTCACGTGGGGACAAGCCGCCTTCCGCGAAGAGCTCGTTCGCAACCAGGTTGCCCACGTCCTCCAAAAGAAGCGTGCAGCCGCACGGAAGCCCGGACGCTGCGGCGCCCACGTCACGCGTGCGCTCGAGGGTGGAAAACCCCTTGCCCTCGCGCAGCGCCCGATGGCGCGCGATGCGGCGGGCGCCCTCTTCCCCGAAGGGCTCCATCGTTGCCAGGTACACGCGGGGGCCGTCGTGCCCGAGGCACAGGGACTCGGCATAGGCGCTCTTGCCGCTCGCTGCGGCGCCGATAACGAACGTCACCGTCATTTCCCAGCCTCGAAATGCTCGTAAGCAGCCATGCCAGTCGCCGTGAACGTCTTCCCATCCCGGTACACGCGCAGCGCCGAATCCAGAAGGGGCAGATACGCCATGGCGCCCGCGCCCTCGCCCAAGTGCATGCCCGCGTCGAGGGGTGCCTTAATGCCGAGCTCGCGAAGGAGCTCCTGGCTTGCGGGTTCGCTTGATGCGTGGGTGCCCACGAAGTAGCCCAAGGCATTGGGGCACAGGCGCGCCGCGCACAGGGCCGCCGTGCAGGATATGACCCCGTCGAGGAGCGCCGGCGCCTTCGAGGCCGCGGCCCCCAGATAGAAGCCGCACATCGCTGCGATGTCGAAGCCGCCCACCTTCGAGAGCACGTCGACCGGGTCGGCGGGATCGGGCGAGTTCGCGTCGATAGCGCGCTCGACAACGTCGCGCTTGCGCGCGAGCGAGGCGTCCGAGAGCCCCGCGCCGCGCCCGACGAGGCTCCGCACGTCCGCCCGGATGAGCACTGCGGCCACCGCCGCCGAGGTGGTCGTGTTGCCGATGCCCATCTCGCCCGCGGCGAGAAGGCGTACGCCGGCGCGGGCAAGCCCGCACGCGACGGCGATTCCGACCTCGATCGCGCGCACGGCCTCATCGCGAGACATAGCGGAGCCGCGCGCGATGTTGCCGCTCCCCCGCCGCACGTTCGCGCGCACCATGCGCGCGTCTTCTATGCTCCGGGCCATACCAACGTCGACGGGCACGACCTCGGCACCCGCGAACGCCGCCATGCGGCAGGCGCTCGTGGCCCCCTCGCACATGTTGCGCGCGACGGCTCGCGTCACGTCTTGCCCGCTTTGCGACACGCCTTCGGCAACGACCCCGTTGTCGGAGAAGAATACTGCGAGCGCACGGGGAAACTCGGCCACCTCGGCGCTCCCCTGAGCTGCGGCGATACGCGCGACGGCGTCTTCAAAGTCGCCCAATCCCCCCAAGGGGTGCGCGATGGAGTCCCACGCGGCGTACGCGGCGGCGCGGGCGCACTCGTCTGCGGGCGCGATCCGGGAGAGCGCGGCTTCGAGCACGGCGCCCGGAGCCGACGAGAACGCGCGCTCGACTTCCTCGCGGATGCAGGCAAGCGCGGTTTCGGTTGCTTCAGCCATGCCGTCTCCTCTCTGCGAACGACGCTGCGGCAGACGCGAACGCGCGCGCAACGTCGGGGTTCGCAGGATAGTACACATGCGGGAAGCCCGCAACCAGGGACGGGGTAGTCGTCATGCACGGCCAGCCTTTGTCGCGCCGGGGCTTCTGCGCCCAGAAGTCGCCGCCCGGGCAGGTGGCCTGCCAGTAGTGGAACTCGTGCGCGCGGATGCGTGTGCCGCGCGGCCCGTAGAGCCCGTCGCGTTGGGAAGTGAGATCCACGTACCCGAAATGGGACAGCCTTCCCCCGTTCTCGCTTGCGCCCTCAAGGGCGCCCGCAACAGGCCAACGCCGCCCCTCGCTATCGGCGATTTCGCGCTGCAGGTACAGAAACCCACCGCATTCGGCGACCGTCGGCACGCCGGATTCCACCGCACGCCGCACCGCCTCGCGCATCGGCGCGTTCTCGGAGAGCTGCCGCGCATGGAGCTCCGGGTAGCCGCCTCCCAGATAGAGGGCGCTTGTCCCCCGGGGCAACTCGCTATCACACAGGGGGCTGAAAAAGGCCAGCTCGCAACCCAGGTCCTCGAGCGCGCGCAGGTTCTCCTCGTAGTAGAACGAGAACGCCTCGTCACGCGCGACGGCGACGATGGGCCGCGCTCCCGCGATCGGCTCCAACCGGTAAGGTTCCTCGCGGATATCGGGTGCCGTCGCCGCTATTTCGAGCAAGCGGTCGACGTCGACGCTCTTTTCCACCAGCTCGGCCATCTTATCGATGCGCGCGGAGAGCTTCTCCACCTCGTCGGCGGTCACAAGCCCCAGATGCCGGCTTTCGAGCGAGAACACCTCGTCGGCGGGGATATTCCCCAAAACCGCGACGCCCGCGTGCTTCTCGATCGCAGGTGCCGCATAGGCGCAGGCAGCGGCGCTCGTCTTGTTCAGCACGACGCCGCGCACGTTCGCACAAGGCAGGAACTCGGCGATGCCGCGGATTACGGCGGCGAGCGATAAAGACGCGCCGCGCCCGTTCACCACTAAAACGACCGGCGTTTCCGTGTCGCGCGCAACCTGGTAGCTGCTCGCGTCGGCCACGCCGGGCGCCATGCCGTCGTAGAAGCCCATGACCCCCTCGAGCACCGCGACATCCGCGCCAGCGGCGCCACGTGCGAGCAGGGCGCGCAGCGTCGGGGCGTCGGTGAAGAAGCCGTCTAAGTTGCCCGAGCGCGCGCCCACGACGCGACGATGAAAGAGCGGATCAATGTAGTCGGGGCCGCATTTGAAGGCCGCGCATGCAAGGCCGCGGCGCGCGAGCGCGCGCAGGAGCGCGCACGTAACGACCGTCTTGCCGCTCCCGCTCGAGGGCGCAACGACCATGAAGCGCGGGATGGTCGTGCTCACCGGGCGCCGCCTTCCCCACCTGCACCACGCGCGCTGACGAGGAACACGGGGTTTTGCGCCTTCATGAGATGGTGCGAGCCTACAGCCTCGGCGCGGGCGGCCGACACCTGGCACGCCTCGAACCCCTTAAAGCGCGAACCCGAGAGGAGCGCGCACGCCTCGGTGAGCGTCTCAACGGTGACGCATGGCACGCACAGACGAACCTGCGAGTTCTTCTCGAGCGCCGCCTCCACGATGGAGGGAAGCTCGCCCGCGCTCCCGCCGACGAACACGGCGTCGGGGACGGGCAGTTTCGCGAGCGCTTCGGGGGCGACACCGGGGACCGCATGCACGTTGCCGCACCCGAATGCATCCGCGTTCTCTCGGATGAGCCGCACGCCGGCAGCGTTGCGCTCGACCGCCCATACCGACCCCGCTCGCGCGACGAGCGCCGCCTCGATCGATACGCTCCCCGTGCCGGCTCCGACGTCCCACACGGTGTCGGTAGCGGTAAGGCGCAGCTTCGCGAGCGCGACTGCGCGCACCTCCTGCTTGGTCATGGGAACGTCGCCGCGGATGAAGAGCTCGTCGGGAATGCCCGAGGAAGCGTACGGCCAGCGGGAACTCGCGGCGCGGGATGCGAACTCGATAAGCATCACGTTCAAGTCGTCGAACGTCTGACCTGTGATTTCACTTGCGGTCGCGCAGGTGATGCGCTCGTCGGGGTACGACAGGCGCTCGGCCACCGTCACGCACGCGTCCCCGAAGCCCGCCTGCACAAGCTCGCCCGAAAGCCGCGAGGGATCTTCCCCGCCCGACGTGACGAGGAAGAGCTCACCTGCGCGCTCGGCCTCGGCCACGATATCGCACGCCACGCCGTGAGCGCTCGCGAAGCGCCAATCCTGCCATGGACGCGCGAGGCGCGCGGCGAGATACGACGCTGAGCTTATGCCGGGAATGACGCGCACGTCCACCTGCGCGTCGCCGGAGAGCGCCTCCACCAGGCGGCGCGCGCCGCTGAACAGCCCCACATCGCCCGTCATCACGACCACGGCGCGCTGCCACGACGCCGCATCGGTGAGCGCGGCGACGATGTCCGCCGTCTTCAAGAGCTCGCATCTCACCACGTCGGGCGGCACGTCGATGCCGACAAGCGCGCGATGAGCGCCGATGACCACGTCGGCGATGTCGATCGCGTCGAGCACCGCGCGCGAGAGCAAGTCGGGGTTTCCGGGCCCCGCCCCGATGATCGTTACCTTTCGCATGGAATCTCCCGATACCCGCGCGGCGTGACCATACGGCCGCCTACGCGCTTCGTGCCCGCGTTGCCGACGAACACGGTGGTGAACATGTCGGCATCGAGCTCCCCCAGCTCGGAGAGCCTGCACATGCCCGACTGCTGCCCCTCGCGCCCGATGTTACGTACCCAACCGCAGAGCGTGTCGGGGGCCTTCCATTCGAGCATAATCTTCGCCGCGCGTGAGAGCCTGTCGGCGCGCTTTCTGCTGCGCGGGTTGTACAAACAGATGCAGAAGTCGGCGCTCGCCACGGCGGCGAGCCTGCGCTCGATGACCTCCCATGGCGTGAGCAGGTCGGAGAGCGACACGACCGCGAAGTCGTGGGCAAGCGGGGCGCCGAGCACCGCCGACCCGCTCTGAGCCGCGGTGGCCCCGGCGATAACTTCCACGTCTACATCGGGGTAGTCCTCCGCAAGCTCCAGCACGGGGCTCGCCATGCCGTACACGCCCGCGTCACCGCTGCACACGAGCGCCACGGCTTCTCCGCTCTGCGCGCGCGAAAGCGCCAGGCGGCATCGTTCGACCTCGTGCATCATCGGCGTCGCGAGATGCGCCGCGTCGGGCACGGCGGCGAGCGCGAGCTCCACGTATTTCGTGTACCCAACAACGATGTCGGCCGCCTCGAGCGCGCGCCGGGCCGCAATCGTCATGCCGTCGGGGCCGCCCGGGCCGATCCCCACCACGAAGAGCTTTCCCATCACCGCTCCTTAAACGAAAGTTCGATAGTTACCTTGGAAAACGCGACGGTCACGCCGCCATGAGCGAGCTTCGGGAAGATAAGTTTGCCCCCGTCCGCGAGCGCCGCGCGCTCGCACACGTTGTCGACCCCCACCGTCGCGCGCACGAAATCAGATGGCGAAACGCTGCCTTCGACTTGCGACAACTCATCTGCGGAATACGTCGCAAGCGGAATATTACGCGCGTGGCAGAAGGCGAGCAGACCCTCCTCGTGCGCCTTCACGTCGATCGTCGCCGCCTTGCGCACGGCCGAAGGCGAGATACCCGCCTGCCCGCACGCGAGAAGAAACGCCTCCTCGATCGCTTCGGCGCACGCACCGCGACGGCACCCTATGCCCGCAACGATGCAGGGCACGACAAGGCGAAGCGGCTCGGGCGCAGGCGCCTGCGCCCGCACGCCCGCCGGCTTCCACGTCTCACCGGCGGGCACGACCTCTCCCGTTGTCTCCAACGCGCGAACGGACGCACCTGCATTCGCGCCAGCGAACGGCGACACGACGATATCGGCCCGAGCGCGGTCGGACGCAATGTCAACCCCCTCAGGCGGCTGTCCCGAAATCGGCATGTCGGAATAGAGCGCCACGCGCCCGCCCGAAAGCAGCCGCGCCGACACTCGCTTGATGGCCTCGGGATTCGAAACGTCGAGCCCCGCACAGCGCGCCCACGTATCCACCGCCCACACGCCGCGGACGTCGGTCGCCGTGGTAATGACGGGGATGGCCCCTGCCGCGCGTGCCACAGTTAGCGCAAGCTCGTTCGCACCGCCCAAATGCCCCGACAAAAGCGGGACGGCAAAGCGCCCCGCCTCGTCGATCGCCACAACCGCGGAATCGGTTGCCTTCGAGGCGACATGCGGCGCGATCGCCCGCACGGCGATGCCCGCCGCACCCACGAACAGAAGCGCGTCCGACGCTTCCCACGCAAGCGCCGTCCATGCGCGCAGGTCGGCCTTCCCCTCACCGAACCCGCGCGAAACGGAAACGTCCCAGCCAGGGTCATCTTCACCTGTCTGCGCGCAATCGGAAAGCGCGCGTGCGGTGCGCTCCGCCAACGCATACCCCCTCTCAGTGAACGCTATGCAGGAAACCCTCATCTAGCGCACCACCATCGTCGAGAAGTAGCTGCCCCGATCGGGCACATCGTCAAGCGAGCGGTACACGCGCTCGCCCGGAAGCCCACAGTCCTCTACGAGCTCGGCACCGTCGAAGGCGCCCTCCTCGCGAAGGATGCGCTTCGTGTCCGCAAGCGAGCGGCGCGCCTTCATGACCACCTTCGTCCCCGGCCAGCCGATTGCGCGGCGCACGTCGTCGTAGCCGCCGGGCACGATGTGCAGAGGCGACGACATCTCGGGCGTGAGGTCGAGCGCGACCATGACCCCGTCCGCCGTCTGCGGTGCGGCGATGACCGGACACGATTCGATTGTGCGGACGGCCTTGATCGTGAGCAGCTCGGGGTCGCCAGGCCCCGTGCCCACCCCGTACAGCACGCCTTTACTCATACGTCGCCCCCAATTCCCCGATAACTGCATCGGCGCCCGACGTGCGGAAAAGCTCGCGGCGCTCGGCGTCGAACACGACCGCGGCGATATCGCATGCGCCCGCCGCGCGGCGGCGCAACCTGTCCTCGGTTGCCGCAGCGAGCGAGGCGCGCGCAGCGTCCCCCACGCCGGCGGCCTCGATTGCCTCGAGCGCCGCCGTGGTCGTGACCGACGACATGATCTCGCGCACGGTCTTCGCGTCCGCGCCGGCCAAGGCCGCGTGGGCGGCCAGAATCTCCGCGCGGCAGTCGGCGGTACGCGAATGGGTGTCCATGATGCCGCCCGCGACCTTCACCAGCTTGCCGATGTGTCCCACAAGAAGGACATTGGTAAATCCCTCGCGAACGCAGCAATCAATCGCATCGCCCACAAAGTTGGAGATGAAGACCATCGGCGCTCCGTTTAGGTGAAAATGCCCCGAGATGAACTGCTCGCCGTAGTTGCCGGGCGTGAGCACGACTCCGCGCCGCCCCATAGCCGCATGCTGCCGGATCTCGAGCTCGATGCTGTCGCGCAAGGCAGCGAGGCTGCGCGGCTCGACGATGCCCGTCGTGCCCAGGATGGAGATGCCGCCCTCTATCCCCAGGTGCGGGTTGAAGGTCTTTTCGGCAAGGGCAACACCCTCGGGTACCGAAATCGTCACAGCAATATTTCCAGAAAAGCCGTGCGCGGCGCACACCTCGCGCACCGCCGAAGTGATCATCGCGCGCGGCGTCGCGTTGATGGCGGCCGCCCCCACCGGCTGCTCGAGCCCGGGCAACGTCACGCGCCCCACGCCCACGCCGCCATCGACGGAAACTTCCGATTCGCGCGTGGGCACGCCCTTGCTGCCCGCAGCGCCCGTGCCCGACCCCGCATGTTCCACGCGCGCGTACACGAGCACGCCGTCGGTCACATCGGCATCGTCGCCTGCGTCCTTTCGCACGGCGCACTGGGCGCACCCCTCGCCGATGCATGCATCGACCACGTCCGTCTCGACGGGCAGCCCGCCGGGGGTGACGATCGACACGTGGCCGACGGGCTTTCGTGACAAGAGCATCTCGCAGGCCGCCTTCGCCGCGAGCGCGGCGCAGCTCCCCGTGGTGTAACCGCAGCGCAGGCGGGTCGTCCCGGTATATATATAGTGCTCGAAGGCCACGCTAGCTGCTCGCCTTCCGATATCCCGTGGCAAAAGAAGGGTCGTAAAGCTTGCTGCGCTCGTACGACTCCGCTTGCGCGCCGTTGTGCGCAAGCCCGCCGCGAGCTCCGAGCACGCGGCCCACCACCACGAGCGCCGTGCGGTCGATGCCCTCTCGCGCGCCCGCATCAGCGAGCGTGCCCACTGTGCATCGCACCACGCGCTCCTCAGGCCAGGTCGCCTTGTACACGAGCGCCGCCGGCTCGTCGGAGCTGCGGCCCGCGGCCAAAAGCTCGGCGGAAAGCTCGGCGAGCATACCCGAGCTCAGGAAGATGACCATGGTCGAGCCGCTTTCCGCCATGGTGCGCATGCCCTCGCCCGCGGGCATAGGGGTGCGTCCGGAAAGCCGCGTGATCACGACCGACTGGCTGATTCCCGGCAGCGTGTATTCCTGGCGAAGTGCCGCCGCGGCACCGCAAAAGCTCGACACGCCGGGCACCACCTCGTAGTCCACGCCGCGCGCGTCGAGCGCGTCCATCTGCTCCTGGATGGCGCCGTACAGGCACGGGTCGCCCGTGTGCAGGCGCACCACTTCCTCGCCCCGCGCATCTGCCGCGCACATCACGTCGAGCACTTCCTCCAAGGTCATGTACGCGCTGTCGTAGACGATGCAGGATTCCTTGCACTCAGCGAGCAGCTCGGGGTTCACAAGGCTTCCCGCCCAAACGACCACGTCGGCCGCGCGCAGAAGGCGCGCCCCGCGCAGCGTGATAAGGTCGGCGGCGCCCGAGCCTGCGCCAACGATATGAATCATCCGAGCCTTCCCTTCCCGTTTCTCATCGCAACCGTTTACGCCGCCATTCGCGCAGCGGGCAAAACACGGCGCCCGCAGCGGCAATCGGCGCAAATACGCAGGCAGGAGGCGCAATGCCGCCCGCCCTGGCTTTGACACGTTCACAAGTGCCCACTATCATAGTAAAAGTTTCGGCAACGAGCATATGACAATCGGATAAAAGGAAATGACCGGCGCGGCGCCCGCACAGCCCGCGCTGGCTTGCGGAGGGAACCAGGTGGGAATCCTGGGCAAGGGACATTACTGTATAGGACGCGCGGGCGAACCGCCTCGCGCCCCAAGCCAGACTGCTTCGCCTTTTCCTCACGGCATCGCCGTGGCGTTAGCTCCTTGTGAACCCCGAGGGGTGCGCTTTTCTTTCGCTTGTGCCGACAAGCAACTGTCGCCGGGGGACCGGCAAACCGAGGAAAGGAAAAACCATGTCCGACCAGATGTCACGCCGCGGCTTCATGGGCGCCGCAGCAACCGGAGCCGTCGCGCTCGCCGGAGTCGCGCTCGCGGGCTGCTCCAACACCTCCGCGAGTTCCGAGAAATCGAGTGAAAAGGAAAAGGCCGTGAAGCCGGTCATCCTCGTCACGAGCTTCGGCACGAGCTACAACGACTCGCGCCACATTACCATCGGCGCCATCGAAGACGCTATCCGCGAGAAGTACTGGCAGGACTACGACATCCGCCGCGCCTTCACCGCGCAGATCATCATCGACAAGCTGAAGAAGCGCGACGGCATCACGATCGACAACATGACCGAGGCGCTCGACCGCTGCGTGGAAGACGGCGTGAAGGAAATCGTCGTGCAGCCGACGCATCTCATGGGTGGCCTGGAATACACCGACGTGAAAGACGAGCTCGACAAGTACGCCGACAAGTTCGACAAGATCTCGCTCGGCGACCCGCTGCTCACCTCCGACGACGACTACAAGAAGGTGGCCGCAGCCATTAAGGAGAACATGGCGTCCTTCGACGACGGCAAGACGGCGCTGTGCCTCATGGGTCACGGCACCGAAGCCGATTCCAACGCCGACTATGCCAAGATGCAGGAAGTGTTTAAGAACGAGGGCTTGACGCAGTTCTTCGTCGGCACCGTCGAGGCTGAACCGACCTGCGAGGATGTTATCGCCGCCGCGAGCGCCGCAGGCTACAAGAAGGCCGTGCTCGCGCCGTTCATGGTGGTCGCGGGCGACCACGCGAACAACGACATGGCAGACGAGACCGACCCCGACAGCTGGGCTGCAAAGTTCGTGGCCGCCGGCTTCGAAGTGACGTGCCTGCTCCAGGGTCTGGGACAGAACGTCGCGGTCGACGAAATCTACGTCTCGCACGTGGACGACGCCATCGCCAAGCTGTAAACTCGCCTCGCACGGGGGCGCCGGTCGCGTCCCCGTGCAACGGGCATGCGCCTTCCCCGACTGACGGCGCATGCCCGTTGCATTCGCATCCCGTCAGCCCACCGCACGGCGCGGGCGGTCGAAGCGATTGAAAGGAACCCCCTCCATGTTGAAGAAAACCCTTGCCTTCGCCCTGTCAGCGGCGCTTTTCGCGTTCTCGCTCGCCGGCTGCGGCGGAAATTCAATCGACAGCGCAAAGGCAAGCGATGCCGATTCCCAGGAAAAGACCGAACAGGCGGCCGATGCGCCCGAGGGCGCAAGCGCTGCCCCCATCACCGCCGACAAGGTGGCCGACGGCACCTATCCGATCACCGTAGATTCCAGCTCGAACATGTTCAGGATTGTGGACGCCCAGCTCATCGTGGAAAACGGCTCCATGCACTGCGTGATGACGCTTTCCGGCACGGGCTACGGCAAGCTCTTCATGGGCACGGGCGACGAGGCTGCCGCCGCGAGCGAGGCCGACTTCATCCCCTATGTGGAAAACGCGGAAGGCAAGTACACCTACGACGTGCCCGTTGAAGCGCTCGACGAGGACACCGCCTGCGCCGCGTGGAGTATTAGAAAAGAGCAGTGGTACGACCGCACGCTCGTGTTCGAATCCGCCGGCGTCGATCTGCGCGCCGACGCACTGAAGTAACGCCATGCGGTCGATTCTTCCCAAGGGGGAAAGCAGGAAGCGTCGCAGCATCGCGGTGCGCGCGATCGCCTGCGTTCTCGTCGCCCTGCTCGCGCTTCCCTTCGCGGGGTGCAGTGCGAGCCCGAACGCGACCGGTGGCACGGCAGGCTCTCAGGAATACACTGTGAGCGTCTCGCTCTCCGGTGGGTCAGGGCGCGCAAGCATCGCCTCACCCACCACAATTGTGAAGGATGGCGACACCTACACCGCGACTATCACCTGGTCGAGTTCGAACTACGACAAAATGACCGTCAACGGCGTGGACTACGCGCCCGTAAACGACGGCGGCAACTCCACGTTCGAGATACCCGTCACGCTCGACGAGGACATCGCCGTGTCGGCCGAGACCGTCGCCATGTCAACGCCGCACACCATCGACTACACGCTCCACTTCGATTCATCCACCATGAAGGAGAAATCGGGCGACGAAGCAAGCGGCGGCTCCCCTGCGGGAACGGCTTCAAACGCCGCGGCCGACTTCCACAACGCCGATTTGGGCTGCGGCTGGAAGCCGACGGGGACGCTTCAGCTTGAATACGCCGAGCACTTCACTGTCGACGAGTACGAAGGCGGCCTGCGGCTTATCTGCGTTTCGAACGGGGAGCGCTTCCTCGTGGTGCCGCAAAATGCAAAGGTACCTGATGGGTTGAGCTCCGACATCGCGGTCATAAGGCGCCCCGCCGACAAGGTGTACCTCGTGTCGTCGGCGACGATGTGCCTGGTCGACGCGCTCGATGCGAACGACAATATCATTATGTCGGGCACGAAGGCCGACGATTGCTCGGTCGCGGGCTTCAAAAGCGCGCTCGAAAGTGGGGCGATCGCCTACGGCGGCAAGTACAGCGCGCCCGACTACGAGCGAATATCGGCCTCGGGCTGCACGCTCGCCATCGAGAACACTATGATCAACCACACGCCCGATGTGAAGGAAAAGCTGCAGAAGCTCGGACTCGTCGTGCTCACCGAACAGTCGTCGAGCGAGCCCGAAGCACTCGGGCGCATCGAGTGGATTAAGCTTTTCGGCGTCCTGTTCGACAAGGAAGACGAGGCCGCGCACCTGTTCAACGAGCAGAAGGCCCGCGTCGAGCAAACGTCGAGGCTTGCGTCGTCAGGTAAAACCGTGGCGTATTTCTACATTAACTCGAACGGGGCCGCCGTCACGCGGCGGGCGGGCGACTACGTGGCGCAGATGATCGAGCTTGCAGGCGGCAACTACGCGCTCGATGACGCGCAGACGGCGTCGACGTCAGGTTCGTCAGTAACGCTCGAAATGGAGCGCTTCTACGCGACGGCGAAGGATGCCGACATCATCGTCTACAACGGCACCATCGACGAATCGGTTGCCACCTTAAACGACTTCGTAAGCAAAAACGCGCTATTGTCGCAGTTCAAAGCCGTGAAGAACGGCAACGTCTGGGTCACAAGCGCCGACATGTACCAGCAGATGACTTCTACCGCCGACATTATCGACGAGCTGCACGGGGCGTTCACCGGCGATGACGCGAGCGACTTCCATTATCTGAGGAAGCTCGGCTAGCACCATGAGAAGCCGACTTTCCATGGCATACGACGAATCGGGGCGCGTCGCACGGTGTCGCGTCGTGACGGCGCTGCTCGCTGTTGTCCTCATCGTGCTCGTCGGGGCCAACCTGTGCATCGGGAGCGTGCTCGTGCCCGCAGACCACATCCCCGGCATCCTTTCGGGCGGCGCGGCCAATTCCATGGAAAGCCAAGTCATCTGGGAGATTCGCCTGCCGCGCGTGCTTTCAGCCGTGCTTCTCGGCGGGGCACTTTCGCTCTCCGGGTTCCTGCTGCAGACGTTTTTCAACAACCCCATCGCCGACCCGTTCATCTTGGGCGTCTCCTCGGGCGCAAAGTTCGTCGTCGCGCTTACGATGATCGTGCTTCTGGGCGCGAACCAGGCCATGTCCTCGCCGGCCATGGTGGCCGCAGCGTTTCTGGGATCGCTTATCACCATCGGCTTCGTGCTCCTCATCGCACGGCGCATAAGTTCCATGGCCATGCTCATCGTGGCGGGCGTCATGGTGGGATACATCTGCTCGGCGGCGACGAACTTTCTCATCGCCTTCGCCGACGACCAGTCCATCGTGAACCTGCACAACTGGTCTTTGGGTAGCTTCTCGGGTTCGAGCTGGGACGACATCGCGGTCATCGCGGTCGTGGTGATCACCGTGAGCGCATGCGTATTCGCGATATCGAAGCCCCTTTCCGCCTTCCAGCTGGGAGAAGCCTACGCGAAAAGCGTCGGCGTGAACGTCGCACGCTTCCGCGTGGTGCTCGTCCTTCTAGCGAGCATGCTCTCCGCCTGCGTGACCGCGTTCGCTGGTCCGGTGTCGTTCGTAGGCATCGCGGTTCCGCATCTCGTTAAGTCGGCGCTGAAGTCGTCGAAGCCCATCCGCGTGATTCCTGCGTGCTTCTTGGGAGGCGCCATCTTCTGCGCGGGCTGCGATTTGATCGCGCGCACGCTGTTCTCCCCCGTCGAGCTTTCCATCAGCGCCGTCACCGCCATCTTCGGCGCGCCGGTGGTTATCGCACTCATGTTGAAGAAGCGGGTGAGGTAGATGGGGAAATTCGTGCCGCAGCCCAAAACGCTCGGAAGGGACATTCCGTGCTTAGACAGTCCTAAGCTCGCACGAAAGCGCCAGACGGCACTTTCGGCTCGTGCGGACCTGCACGCGGAACGCCTCCTCCGAGCGGAGTCGAACCTCGAAACCCCGGTCGAAACGCAGGCTGACGGAGCGCCGCTTTTCCGCATAAGCGACCTGTCGGCGGGCTACGACAAGAAGGTCGTAGTCGAAGGCGTCGATCTGGAGGTTCGCGCGGGCGACGTAGTGGCGCTCATCGGGCCGAACGGCTCGGGCAAGTCGACCATCTTGAAAACCATCACGCGCCATCTGGCACCGCTTGCCGGCGCGGTCGAGCTCGACGGGCGGGAGATTTCCCGATGGAAGACGGCGGAATTCGCAAGGAACCTTGCCGTTATGCTGACAGATCGACCCCGGACCGAGCTCCTCACCTGCCGCGATATCGTAGAGGCGGGAAGGCATCCCTACACCGGGCGAATGGGAACACTTTCGCCTGACGACCATAGTCGGGTCGACGAGGCCATGAAAACCGCACATGTGGAAGAGCTCGCCGAGCGCGACTTCATGCAGATAAGCGACGGGCAACGCCAGCGCGTCATGCTCGCACGCGCCATCGCGCAGGATCCGCGTGTGCTCGTGCTCGACGAGCCCACATCGTATCTCGATATCCGCTACCAGATCGACCTGCTGCGAATACTTCGCCACCTTGCGAAATCGCGGAATGTGGCTGTCATCATGTCCATCCACGAACTCGAGCTCGCGCAGAAAAGCGCCGACAAGGTGATTTGCGTGAAGGACGGTCGGGTCTTCCGCGCCGGCGCACCCGAGGACATATTCACGCGCGAGACGATTGGCGAGCTCTACGGCCTTCAACATGGCACCTTCAACGAGCGCTTCGGCAGCGTGGAAATTGGGCACCCACACGGCGATGCGCACACGTTCGTCATCGCCGGCGCAGGTACGGGGTCAGCTGTGTTTCGCCAGCTCATCCGGCAGGGCAAGGCGTTCTACGCGGGCATTCTGCACGAAGGGGACATCGACTGCGAGCTCGCGCGCGACCTGGCGACGGAATGCGTGGCCGAGCGCGCCTTCGAGCCGATCGGGGATAAAACCATAGCCCGCGCCAAAGAGCTCCTCGTCCACTGCGCGCGCCTTATCGTGTGCCCCGCCGCCTTCGGCACCATAAACGCCCGCAACGCAGAGCTCGTCGAGTTTGCACGCTCGCATGGTATCGAGGTCATGCGAGCGTGCGAAGGCGCATCGGAGGATTCCAAAATTGGAGTGGGAAGGATAAACTGGACTTTCTTTTAAGGATCCTCAGGCTACAGCTCCTACGCCGGCAAGGTCTCCAAGGCGCCGGAGAACCTCAGGAACAGGAATTTCCACGCCGACGAGCCCAACTAGGCCTAATCCAAGCGAGATTCCAGACTCGACAGACCATTGAGAGTCAGATCGTTGGCGACCTCAGAGACACGCTCGATAGGAACCGAGCCGTCAGACAGTGCCCACGTGCGATAAATACCGATAATACCCGACAGCAAAAACGCCAGATAGTAGTCGAACATCTCGTCCTTGAGACCTTGGGGCAGCAGATCGCGCTCGGCAATCTCGTGCTCGAGCGGCGCACGAAGACGAGCCATAAAATCATCGAGCGGAATGTTCTCGATCAGCTGACGATTGAGCACCAAGTTGTTGCACAGTGCCTCGTTAACGGTTTTAAAGAAGGTCGCCGCCGCGCCAAGAGCGCGCTCGTTGGTGTCACCGTCCATGGAAGCAAGCGTTTTCTCGACCGAGTCGACAATCATCTCCACCACATCGACGGCAATGGCATCGAGCAGGCCGTCAACCGTACCAAAGTGAACGTAAAAGGTCTTGCGGTCGACATTGGCCTCGCGCGCGATGGCACTCACCGTAATGTCTGCCAGCGGCTTTTCCATGAGCAGGCGCTCGAAAGCCGAAAGGATGGCATTACGGCTGCGAACGATGCGGCGGTCAAGACGCGGTTTGCTGGTTGCCATGGGCGTGTCCCTTCGATATGCGAGCATTCATCAACAGATGAGAGATAATCTACGTAAGAGGATTATCCCCCATACGGCACAAATATGCCCCGCATCATGAAGAACGCACGACTGCCCTACTGCGACTTAGGGTGCTTCTTCTTATTGAGTGCCGACGGAGATACGCGAATACCGTCTCCCGTCTGACGCACATAGGCCTTATGAGCCGGCTTAGCGGTCCCAGAAGCCTTCTGAGCGTGCTTCTTGGGATCAACGGTAACAGCATTCGTGGGGTGCGGCTTAGTGGGCGCAGAGGGCGTCTGAGGCGTGCGGCCGAGCTTGCGCATCACGCGATCCCAGCGCGCATGGATGCTCTCGTTGTGGGCGCTCTTAAGTCCCAGCAGGGGCGCAGCCAAAATGGTCGGCGCAATAAACGTAATGAGACGCCACAGCAGATAGCCGGCGGTCGAAGCCGACCCAAAGAAATGACCCAAGAACAATGCAAAGCCGCCCTCAGCGCCACCAGTTCCACCGGGCAAGGGAACCGCAGAGCTCAGCAGCTGGACAAAGGCGCTCGCGGCCATGACCGAGAAAAAGTCGACCTCGTGGTGGCCAAAGGCAAGCATCAGGAAATACGGCACCAGATAGAAAAACGCAAGCTGCAGCATGGTGATAAACACGGTGAGCAGCATGGAAGAAAAATGTCCGGCCGAAAGCTTGAACTTCTCGGAGAAGGAGTAGATCTCGCCATCGACAAACGTGCGCCATCCCTCGATCTTAGTGGCCGAGACACCAATGCGCTCGAGCCAATTGATGATGCAATGGGCGACGCGCGTGACGGTCTTAGGCATGAGAGCGACGGCGAAGATGCCAAGCAAGATGCAGCAGTGTCCACCAAAGCTAAAGACGCACAGCAGCGTCATGTCGCCATAGCGCTCGGCAAAAAACGGCATACGAGCAAGCAGTAGGATAGCGCCCCAGGCAACGAGGCCAAACTGGTACACGATAAAACGCGTGAATTGCGTGGCGCCGGCCTCGCCCACGTTTTGGCCGGCCTTGGTCAGGCGATAGATTTGAGCCGGGGTGGAGCCCATCATCATGGGCGTCAGGTTACCAAAGAAGATGCCACTCGCCTCGACCGAGATCAGGTCGCGGATGCCGACGGGCGAATTGGGATCGAGCCAGACGGCGATCGCATAGGCCACAATGCCAAAGAACAGGTACATGAACATGCAAAGACACGCGACAACGAGCCATGACGCCTGGACGCTCGACATAGCGGCCCAGAACTGCCCCATCTGCCCGGTTACCACCAGATAGACGATATAACCTACCAGCACGACGCCGATAAAGATGGCGCCGCGGCGTGCGCTCTTATTGTCATCTCCGCCCGAGGCCTCAACCTCGACCTGGGGCTTAGACGTATGCTGAGAGGACTCCGTCATGAGACTCCTTCTAACAGTCAAAATATCTTGGATATTGTACCCGTAAGGGCCATAGGCAGAACGCAAAGCTCTGGTTCAAACGGGAATTGCAGACGGTTGTTTGAAAATAAAAAAACCCGACCTTCCATAGGAAGTCCGGGTATCAGATGCGTGGTAGCCCGTACCAGATTCGAACTGGTGATCTCCGCCTTGAGAGGGCGGCGTCCTAAACCGCTAGACGAACGGGCCATAAGCCTCAGCAGAAAAGAAGTGGTAGCCCGTACCAGATTCGAACTGGTGATCTCCGCCTTGAGAGGGCGGCGTCCTAAACCGCTAGACGAACGGGCCACATGACATCTGCACTGCCGTGCTGCGAAGAAATATATTACGGGACAAAAAACGTCAGCGCAAGAAGAAATTCCAAATTGCCGAAAAATTGTCGGCAGGTTATGGAATACGCAGGTAAACTTGGTAGCTAATTCAAGTTGAGATGAACCAAAAGAGCTTCGCGCTCGTTGGGAATATCGTCTTCGATCACGGCGTCGAGGGCGGAGTTGAGAAGCTGACCCAGTTCCGGCCCGGGCTTGACTCCGGCACGGATCAGGTCGCCGCCGTTGATGGCGAGCATCTTGAGCGTATAGGGCTCCCCTACCTTCAGCAGCTCGTGCGCCAGCGCGCGCATCTCCTCAATCGTCTCAACATAATAGAAGCACGACGGGGCCTTGCCAAGTGTGTCGGCACGCTTAAGGTCCATGAGCTCGTCAATCAGGCGGGCCGTGTCGACGCCCTCACCCGAAAGCGCGCGCATCATATTGAGCAGACAGGAGCGCTCGGGGCGCAGCGGCTTGTCATGGTATTTGATGAGCAGGCACACGTCGCGCACCAAGTCGTGCGAGAGGGCCAGGCGATCCATAATGACGCGCGCCTTCTTGGCGCCGAGCTCGGGATGACCGTAGAAGTGTCCGCTACCGGCATGGTCGACCGTGAAGCACTCGGGCTTGGACACATCGTGCAAAAACGCCGCCCACATAAGGCTCGACGAGGGCGCGACGCCGTCACACAGCGCGAGCTCCCCCGCCACCGTCAGCACACGGGCGATATGCACGTAGACGTTAAACGCATGATAGACACTGCGCTGATCAAACCCGCGACCCGCTGCCAACTCGGGCACGGCGGCGCAGATGAGCTCGGGATAGCGGAGCATCGCGTCTCCCCCATGACCGGTCGAAAGAATGCCCTCGAGCTCAATACCCACACGCTCACGCGCCACGGCATCGAGCAGCGGCGCGCACTCGGCAAGCGCACGCTTGGTCTCGGGCTCAATCATAAAGTCCAGACGGCAGGCAAAGCGCACCGCACGCAGCATGCGCAGGGCGTCCTCGTTAAAGCGACGCTTGGAATCGCCGACAGCGCGAATCAGCTTGCGCTCCAAGTCACCCTGGCCGTCGTAGCGGTCGACAAGCCCGCGCTCGGGATGCCAGGCCATGGCATTGACGGTAAAGTCGCGGCGCGCCAGATCGTCCTCGAGCGAGGCGGCACGCTCGACGCTCTGAGGATGGCGCCCATCGGTATAGAAGCCATCCAGACGGTACGTGGTGACCTCGATACGCTCGCCATCGGAAATAGCCGTGATTCCGCCAAATTTAATGCCCGACTCCACAACCACGATGCCGGCGGCCTCGAGCGCCGCCTTGGACTCCTGCCACAGGCCGCTACAGCACATATCAACATCGTGGCTGGGGCACCCCATCAGGGCGTCGCGCACCCAACCGCCCACGTACCAAGCCTCAAGACCAGCCGCCTCAAGCGCGCGCAGGACGCGTAGGGACGCATCGGACGGTTGCGTACCGTTGAGCGAAACATTGCACATGCCTATGGCCTCCTGCACTTGTGAGCGTTAATCGATGGTTCTCAAGAAGTCTAACAAGAAACGAGAAAGCGCGCACACGCAATCGCGTCGTTGATTAGATAAAACGAGACAGCAGACACCACATATGTTCAGCGCGCAAAAAACACCCGCCTTGGTAATCCAAAGCGGGTGTTCGGCAACGATGTATCGATGCGGCTAGCAGACCTGGCGAACCTCGATGTGCTTCTTATATTCGTCCACCTTGGCAAAATCGCCCAAACCGGGGCACTCGACCACGTTGGCGCCGGTGGCCATCGACAGGCGCAGGGCATCCTCGACGCGCTCGGGGGCGTCATGCCACACGGACAGGAAGGCAGCGAGCGAGGAATCGCCGGCACACACCGTCGACAGCAGCTTGACGTCGAAGGTGCGGTTAGCAAACCAGATGTGCTTGCCGTTGGAGAAGTACGCACCGGCGCCGCCGAGAGTCAGCAGCACGTTCTTGGCGCCCTTGGCATGAAGCTCAGCCATAGCGCCCTTGACGGACTCATCGTCGCCACCGCTCACCTTAATGCCAAAGATATCGAGCAACTCGTCGTCATTGGGCTTGATCAGCAGCGGCTCCATGGCAATGAGATCTGCCAGCTGATGGCTCGAGATGTCGAGAACGAACTCGGCACCCTTGGCCTTGACGCGGCGCAGAACCTCGGCCAGGAAGCCCTCGGAAGTGTTGGGAGGCAGCGAGCCACTGATTACCAGGCAGGTCATGTCATCGAGCGAATCGATGAGCTCAAACATCTCCTGCTCATTGGCCTCGTTGATGGCGGCACCGGCGTTGACCATGTTGTACTCGGTGTCGGGGCCGGCATTGAGGAAGACGTTGACGCGCGTGATGCCGTCGGTCCACACGGGCTTGACGGGCACGCCCAGGGCCTCGGCGCCCTTGACGATGAACTCGCCCGAGAAGCCAGCGAAGAAGCCCAGGATCGTGGTGTCGACACCGTAGTGGTCAAGCGTAAACGAGACGTTGAGGCCCTTGCCGTTGGGCGTATAGACGGCGTTGCGAGTACGCGTGACGGTGTTGGCAGCAAGGCCGTCGCAGGCGATGTTGTAGTCAATGGCGGGATTTGCAGTGAGCGTGTAAATCATGAATGTTCCTTTCACGAAGCAACGTGTTAATGAAAGTATATTCCACGCATCGGTAAAAGGCTAGGACAACTCGGTGAACGGTGTGGAAGCGATGAAGTACGGCGGGACACCTCTCCCCCGTGGCGGAACAAAAAGGCGCCCCAGCCGAAACCGGGGCGCCGCATGTGCACGAATATGTCGCGTTTCGATTACTGACGATCGAGCTTGCGGACAGCAACGCGCTTGCTGTACTCATCGACGTGACCGAAGTCGCCGATGCCGACGGACTCGGCAACGTTGGCGCCGGTGGCCATAGCGAGCTTCATGGCCTCCTCGACGTTGTCGCGATCCCTGTACCACTTGTGCAGGAACGCAGCGAGGGTGCAGTCGCCGGCGCAGACGGAAGAGACCAGCTTGATGTTGAACTCACGCTTGGCGTACCAGATGTCCTCGCCGTTGGAGAAGTAAGCGTCGCCGCGGCTACCACGGGTGAGCAGCACGTTCTGAACGCCAGCGTCGTGAGCCATCTTCATGGCAACGCGAACCTCGTCGTCGGTATCGACCGGCACGCCGAAGATGGCCTTCATCTCGTGATGGTTCGGCTTGATGAGCAGCGGCTTCTTATGAGCGAGCTCCTTGAGCTTGTCGGAGGACAGGTCCAGGACGACGTCAGCGCCACGAGCCTGAGCGTGCTCCATGACCTGAGCCAGGAAGTCGGGCGTAGCTTTGGGAGGCACGGAGCCGGAGACAATCAGGCACTCAAGATCGCCCGCGGTGTCCAGGATGTTGTAGAGCTCCTCCTGGTGCTGCGGCGTGATCGGAGCGCCGGGGTTCAGGATGCCGTACTCGTGCTGGCCATCGTTGACGTAGGTGTTGATGCGCGTGATACCGTCGGTCCAGACCGGGCGGCACAGGCAACCCAGGTTCATGACCTCCTCGACGATAAACTTGCCCGTGAAGCCGGCGAAGAAGCCGAGCGCGACGGTGTCGACGCCCATCTTCTTAAAGGCGAAGGACACGTCGAGGCCCTTGCCGTTAGCCGTGTAGCTGGCCGAGCCGGTGCGGACGTTCTCGTCGGGCTCGAGCGGAGAGCTCGAAACCGTCATGTCGACAGCCGGGTTAGCGGTTAGCGTGTAGAACATTTACAGTACCCCCTGTATATGTGAGGGCCGCGTGGCCGGCCCATTCCAACCACGCGGGTACCTCTGATACCAAATTAGCGAGCTGCGGACTCGAGCAGTGCCTTGACCTCGGCGGCGGTGTTGCAGGCGAGCGCCTTCTCGGCGAGCTCGTCGCACTCGGCCTTGGTCCACTGGCTGATGGTCTTGCGGGCGCGCAGGATCGACGGAGCGCTCATCGAGAACTCCTCCAGGCCCCAGCTGATCAGCAGCGGCTCGAGCAGCGGATCGGCAGCGGCCTCGCCGCACATACCGACCATGATGCCGGCCTTCACGCCGCTCTCGATGATGTTCTTAAGCGAGCGGAGCACGGCGGGATAGTAAACCTGGTACAGGTTGGAGATGGTGTCGTTGCCACGGTCGGCGCACATGGTGTAGCCGATCAGGTCGTTGGTGCCGATGGAGAAGAAGTCGGCGACCTCGGCCAGACGGTCTGCGAGCAGCGAAGCGGCGGGCGTCTCGACCATGATGCCGACCTCGATGTTCTCGTTGAACTTGCGACCCTCTTCGGTCAGCTCGGCCTTGCACTGCTCGACGAGCTCCTTGACAGCCAAGACCTCCTCGACGCAGGTGACGAGCGGGATCATGATCTTGACGTCACCGAAGGCGCTAGCGCGCAGCAGAGCGCGGAGCTGGACCTTGTACTGGTCGGGATTGGCCAGGCAGTAACGCACAGCGCGGAAGCCCATGAAGGGGTTGTCTTCCTTGACCATGTGCAGATACGGAATCTCCTTGTCGCCACCCACATCGAGCGTACGGATGATGACAGGAGCACCCTTGAGCGCGCTGGCGACCTTACGGTAGGCGTTGAACTGCTCCTCCTCGGAAGGAAGCTCAGCGGAGTCCATGAACAGGAACTCGGAGCGGAACAGACCGATGGCCTCGGCGTCGTGATCGAGCGCGTTGGGCACGTCATCGGGGTTACCGATGTTGCAGGCGATGATCTTCTTGATGCCATCGGCAGTCACGGACGGCTTGCCACGGAAGGCCTCGAGGGCTGCCTTCTCGGCAGCGAAGGCCTCGGCCTTGGCGGTGTAGGCAGCGAGCGTCTCCTCGTCGGGATCGGCCTCGACGATACCCTTGCCGCCGTCGACGACAACGGTCATACCGTTGCGCAGCGCGGTGCAGCTGTTGGAAACCGAAAGGACAGCCGGGATCTCGAGGGCGCGCGCAATGATCGCGGAGTGCGACGTGCGGCCACCGGTCTCGGTGACGATACCGGCAACGTGGGCCTTATCGATCGTGGCGGTCATGGACGGCGTAAGGTCGTGCACGACAACGACGGTGTTCTCGGGCAGGACGGAGAGGTCGACGACCTCCTTGCCCAGCAGCTCGGCCAGAATACCGGTGCGGATGTCGGCGATGTCGGCCGCGCGCAGACGGAACATCTCGTCGTCCATGGACAGGAACATGTTCTCGAACATGGTCGAGGTGTCCATGAGCGCCTGCTCGGCGCAGGTACCGCCGTCAATGGCGGCGTTGATGGCGTCGGTCATGCCCGGGTCCTGAGCCAGGACAATGTGTCCGCTCATGATCTCGGCCTCGGCCTCGCCCACCGTCTCCTTCATGTGGTCGGCCTGAGCCTGGGTCTTCTCGCAGAAGACCGAAAGAGCGGACTGATAGCGCTCCTTCTCTGCTGCCGAATCAGCAACCTCGTGCGGCTCAAACGTCAAGTCGGGATCGACGGCAACCATGACGGTGCCGATACCGATGCCCTCGGAAGCGTTGACTCCCTGATACATTCCCATTCCTCTCTCCGTGTCATGTGATAAAGCGTTTTGCCATATCCATGACAAAAGAGCGCAGCTACCTTACAACAGGTCACTGCGCCCCCAAATATGAACTTAGTTGTTCAACATGCGACCCGTTTGAGTTCTACTCGCCAAGACCGCTCTTGATGAGCTCGATGGCAGCAGCCAGAGCCTCGGCCTCGTCAGCGCCGTCGCACTTGACCTCGACCTCGGTGCCGCAGGGGATACCAGCAGCCATGAGGGCCATCGGGGACTTGCCGTTGACCTCCTTCTCGGGGGTGACGACCGTCACGTCACAGGCGTACTTGCCCATGGTGGAGGCGAACAGACCAGCCGGACGCATGTGCAGACCCTGAGGATTAACGAGGGTAGCCTTCTCAGAAACCATAATTGACTCCTTTTTGTGTTTAACCCCTGTCATGCATGTGGCAGGAGTCAGATTCACGACGTTGTTTATATTAACTCACATCAAACGGTTTTTCATTGTGTTTCACACGAATTGTTGGACAGATGTCGTATCCCTGCGCTCGCCCGCCGGGCGGGGCGGTTAAGTTTGCTGCTCTACAGTCCTGCGCAAGACGGAAAGCACATTAAGTGCTTTCCTTTGCGTGCGGAACTCGCGACAAACTTAATCGCCCCGCCCGGCGGGCGAGCTGCGGAAACTCGGTCGGTCCAGAACAATATCGGCGGAACGGAATTCTGGCTGAGGATCTGTTCGCGACAAAGACTCAATGGGCAGTTCCCTCTATGCCCTTCTGCAAGTTGCGGTGAAATAGGGACTGATTTTGCAGTTGAAACGTTTAAACGGTCCCTATTTCAACGCACCTTACAGAAAGGAATGAATAAAGGCGGGGGCTCCGGGTGGAGTCCTCGCCTTTATTACAGGGGGCGATGTTATTCGCGAGCTGGGGGATTAGACCAGGCGGGCATTGATCGTCTTGGCGATCTCGGCGGCGTCGGTGGAACCCTTGACGGTGGCACGGAAGTCCTCGTCCATGAGCGCCTCGGCGACCTTGGACAGGATCTTGAGGTGCGTGGTTCCGGCCTGGGCGCCGGGGATGAGCAGGGCAATAGCCACGTTGACGGGAGCGCCGTCCATGGTGTCCCAACCGGTCACGCCGGACTCGTCCTTGACGACGATGACGGCAGCCTCGGTAATGGCATCGGACTTGGCATGCGGGATAGCGAAGCCCTCCATCATGCCCGTGGTGCCCTCGGCCTCGCGGGCCAGGAAGGCGTTCATCACGGCGTCGGCGTCGCTGGCGATACCGGCCTTGACGGCCTGGTTGGAAACGAAGCTCAGAGCCTCGTCACGAGAAGCGAAGTCCTCGGCGACAAAGACATTCTCGACCTTCACGAAGTCGGCAGCCTCGGCCTTGGGGGCCTCTACGGCAGCGGCCTTGGGGGCCTCAACCGGCTTGGCTGCAGGAGCGGCCTTCTGGTTCTTCTCGAAGTCGTACTTCTTGAAGGCTACGAACAGGATGCCACCGACCACAGCGCCGATGAGGATCGCGAGGACCCACAGCGGACCGTTCTCGACAACGGGCAGGACCAGGAAGCCACCGTGAGGCGCCGGATCGTGAACGTTGAACATAATGGTCAGGATCGAAGCGATAGAGGAACCGAGCATCATGATGGGCATGACGGGCCAGATGTTCTTGGTCATGAACGGAATGGCGCCCTCGGTGATGTGGGTGCAACCAAGGATGAGGTTGACGACACCGGCGTCATGGTCCTCCTGGCTGAAGTACTTCTTGCCGACAACGACGGCGAAGGTGGTGATCAGCGGCGGAACGATGCAAGCGGCGGAGACGGCAGCCATGAAGTTGGTGCCGAAGTTGTAAGTGTCGGTGCCAACACCGGCGGCCAGAGCCTCGGTGAGCATAGCGGTACCAGTGACGTAAGCAGCCTTGTTGACCGGGCCGCCCATGTCAAAGGCGCACATGCAGCCAATGGCAAGACCCAGGACAACGGCGCCAGAGGCGGACAGGCCCTTGAGGAAGTCCATCATGGCGGTGTTGATGGCAGCCATGGGCCCGGAAATGCCGAGCATGACCAGGCCGACGATGGCCGTCGAGAACAGCGGGTACAGGAAGATAGCCTTGAGGCCGTCCAGGTTCTTGGGCAGACCGGCAAAGACCTTCTCGAGCAGCAGGATGACATAACCGGCGAGGAAGCCGCCGACGATGCCGCCCAGGAAGCCGAAGCCCACGCCGGCGCCGCCGGCGTCGATCATGCCGGTCTCGGCGTTAACAGGCAGGCCCTGGATGGCGATCATACCGGCAACAAAGCCGGGGACGAGCGCCGGGCGCTTGCCGATGGATTCGGCGATGTAGGCGGAAAGCACCGGAACCATGAGGTTCATGGCGATGCCGCCGATGATCTTGAGCATCGCAGCAAAGCTGTTGTAGTCAGACGCCGTCGAATCGAAGGACGTAATGCCCCACAGGAACGAGACGGCGGTCAGAACACCACCGGCAACGACGAAGACCAGCATGTGGCTGACGCCGTTCATGAGGTGCTTGTAGATGATGTGGCCGATGGACTCCTTCTCCTCGACCTCGTCCTCGACATCGGCAGCAGCCGCAACCGTGTCGTCACCCTTGGCGGCGAGCGCGCGGTCAATCAGCTTACCGGCGGCCTCAACGGACAGGGCCTTGGAAACACCAACGGAAACCATGGGCTTGCCGGCGAAACGCTCAGCCTGGACATCCTTGTCGGCTGCGACGACGACGGCCTTGGCACCAGCGATCTCACTCTTGGTGAGCTCGTTCTCGACACCGACCTGGCCATGAGTCTCGACCTTAATGGTCAGACCGCGCTCGGCAGCTGCCTTCTCCAGCGCCTCCTTAGCCATGAAGGTGTGCGCAATGCCGGTCGGGCAACCGGTCGCGGCGATGATGTCAAACTTAGCCATGTGTCCCTCCTTCTTGAGTACAGCGCCCGCGGGCGCTCCCCTACACGCGCTTCGATGCGCGTTTTTCCACACTTGAAAGATACCAACCTACCGTCCGCGTGAGAAGAGACAAGGCGCAATTCTCCGGTGAAAGGTTCTTTCATAACCGTAAACGGCAAGTGAAAGTTTACCATCAACACTTGAAACGGCAAGGTGTATCTTGTAATTGAAAATGCCCGTATACTATGGCATTGCAAATCAAGTTAGATTTTCATGCCAACCAGGAGCCATCCATGACCGATAGTAGCAAAAGCGCACTTTCCCTCATTAGTACCCACCAGGGATACAGCGAGTCCGAGCAGCGCATTGTCGACTATATATTGGAGCACCAGTCCGAGGCGCCACGCCTCACGGCGGCTCAGCTCTCGCGCGCCGCTGCCACGTCCGAAGCGACCGTTTCGCGCTTCTGCCGCAAGCTGGGCTTTGGTAGCTTCCGCAGCTTTCAGTTTTCGTTGGCGAGAGATTTGGAAAGCCAGCGCAACGAGGGCCTGACCGACGAGGTCTCGCTCGACAATATGGAGCAGAGCCTCAAGAACATCCTGGCTGCCAAGGTGAGCGAGCTTAATGCGACCATCGACGGTATCGACCACGATACGCTGGCGGCTGTTGTGCATGCCCTTAAGCATGCAGGGGTTATTGAATTTGCGGCTGTGGGCAATACGAACGCGGTCGCGCTCGATGCGACGTTTAAGTTTTCGCAGCTGGGCCTACGCTGCATGGCGAGCACCATTAGCGAGACATCAATCGGCTTTGCGCTCACGTTGCGCCCGGGTGACGTCATCGTGCTAATCTCAAACTCCGGCAAATCGCGCCGACTGAATCGCATGGCAAAAGCGGCTCGCAACTGCGGCGCAACCGTAGTCGTCATCAGCAGCGACAGTAAATCCCCGCTCGCGCGCCTGGCAGACTACACTTTTAACACCGTCAACCACGAAGCGCTGCTGACAACGGGCGACTTTGCGTTCTCTAAGATCAGCGCCACGATGATCATCGAAGTCATCTACAACTTCCTGCTGCCCGAGATTGAAGACGCTCGCGAGCATATCAGCTACTACGAGGAGCTCATCCAGCCGGATAAGGTCGTTGAGTAAAACGCGTAGTGGGACAAAAATTTCAGTCTATTTTGTCCCACCAACACCGCTGATACGACCTAACCTCGAGCTTCTTCGAGCATCTGCTTCGCGTGCGCCAGGCTTGCCTCGGACTGATCGCCGCTCAGCATGCGGGCGATCTCGGCGGTACGCGTTTCGCCGGTTACCTCGTCCAAATGCGTCTGGGGAACATCGCCCGGTTCCTTGCTGACGACATAATGCTTGTCAGCCATGACGGCGACCTGCGCCAAGTGGGTTACGACAATCACCTGATGCGTAGCGGCGAGATCTGCCAGCACGCCCGCGAGCGCACGCGCCGTGGAGCCACCGACACCAGCATCGACCTCGTCAAACACCAGCGTATCAACACCGTCCGCGTTACCGAGGACGACCTTGCTTGCCAGCATGACGCGGCTGAGCTCGCCGCCCGACGCAATGCGGCGCAGGGGACGTGGCGTCAAGCCGGCGCCGCTGCGGTATAGCAGCTCGTAGCTCGAAGGACCAACGGGCGTCCACTCAGCACGGGGAAGATCGCGCGACTCCCAGACGAGCTCGGCGCCACCCATCTCCAAACGAGCCATCTGGCGGCCGACCTCGTGACAGAAGCGCGGGGCCGCCGTATTGCGAGCGCGCTTAAGTGCCCTGGCAGCAGCGAACAGCTCGCGCTCGGCGCTCCCGAGTGCCTCACGCGCCTTTTTGATCTGTTCATCGCCATCATCGACCAGAGACAGCAGTTCTTGCGAGCGATCGCGCATGGCAAAAACATCGTCCATGGTGGGACCCCACTTACGCAACAGGCCCTTGAGGTCGGAATACCGCTCACGCATGCGAGCGAGCTCGCGCGGGTCGAAGGCAACGCCATCACGATAGGCACGAAGCTCGTTCGCGCAATCCTCAAGGGAGATACAGGCATCCGAAAGCGCATCGGCAATGTCGCCCAGTTTGCGATCGACGGTAACCATGCGGGAAAGATCTGCCACAGCGCTGTTCACGGCATCGAGCGCTCCCCCTTCAGAGGCAAGCGATGCATGGGCATCGTTAGCAGTGGCAACCAGCACTTCGGCATGTTCGGAGCGCGGCAGCAGCTCCTCGAGTTCCTCATACTCGCCCGGTTTGGGGTCGACCTCGCCGATGCGCTCGAGGGCAAAGCGCGCCTCCTCGACGCGGCTCCCCTGGGCACGCGAGGCCTCTTCGACACGTCGAACCTCCTTGGCGGCAGCGCGCGATGCTTTAAAGCAGGCGCGGTACGCATCCAGCGCCTCGAGTGCCGGGCGTCCTGCCCATGCATCGACCATCGCAACGTGATGCGCCGGATCGAGCAAGCGCTGGTGCTCGTGTTGGCCGCACAGATCCATCATCACACCAACGCGCTCCGAAAGCTCGCGCACACTGGCGATGCGGCCGTCAATCTTCACGCGGCTGCGGCCCTCGGCAGAAAGGCTGCGCTGAACGGTGAAGCCTTCCGTGTCGTGCGGGCCGTCAAACAGCCGCGCCTCGACGCTCGCCAGCGCCTCGCCCTCGCGCACCGTCGACGAATCCGCGCGCTCACCCAAAATAAGCTTGAGAGCCGAGAGCAGCGCGGTCTTGCCGGCGCCGGTCTCGCCGGTCAGGACAGTCAGACCGGCACTCGGCACCAGCGTCGCCTCGCGAATGAGTGCAATGTTAGAAACCTGCAGCTCATCGATCATGACGGACTCCGTAGAATACGCGGCTTACCGAGTTATAGAAGCTCTCGGGGCCGTAGTCGAGCAGCAGCACATCGCCGGGGCCTCGGCGCACGGCCACGCTCTCGACCGTGCCGTCGCAGGTAATAAACTGTCCATCGATAGCGATCGCCGGAACGCTCGGGCGATCATCGGACATAAAGATTTCGACGACATCACTCGGCGAAGTCAAGAAGGCACGGGCCTGAATGGTGTGCGGCGCAATGGGTACGCAGACCATACCCGTATAGTCGGGGCTCACAATGGGGCCACCTGCACTGAGCGCGTACCCCGTAGAACCAGTCGCTGTGGACACGACCACGCCGTCGCCACGCAGTCGATCGATATGATGGCCGGACACCGTGATGTCGAACTCGACCATATCGGACAGCGGACCGCGGGTAAGCGCCATGTCGTTGAGGGCGAAGGTGCGCACGACATCCTTCGTACCGTCTTCGCGCACGGACACGATATCCGCGGCGATGGTAGCGCGACGGCTCACATGCAGCTCGCCGGACAGGGCGTCGCTCACGACCTGCAGAATGTCGCGCTCCTCGGGACTCGCAGCAGTTAAAAAGCCCAGGTGACCATAGGAAAGACCGAGGATAGGAATCTCGCGATGGTTGAGGATGCGGGCAGCGCGCAGCAACGTACCGTCGCCGCCGAGCGTAATGACCAGATCGGAGCCGTCAATATCAGGCGTGCTCTGAATCTTGGATCGCTGATCGGCAGCCCATGCCACCTCATAGCCCTGGCGCGTCAGCCAAAGCTCGAGCATCAGGCCGCTCTCGACCGCCTCTTGCTTGTAATAATTGGGAACCAGAAAGACCTTCATAGCATTGCAGCTTTCTCGCTCATAACCGATACCTGGGATTGCAGCTCGTCTTGCGTGCGGTCGCCAGATTCAAATCTCGTGCCGTACAGGAAAAACTCAACGTTGCCCTTTGCACCATGAATGGGTGACACGCACACATCGACCGGGAAGAGGCCCTTGGCAGCAAAGAGTTCAACCGCCGCCACGAGTGTATCGCGGCGCACGGCGGGATCGGTCACAATGCCGCCCTCGCCCACCAGCGCCGCCGGAGCCTCAAACTGCGGCTTTACGAGCGTGCAGAATGCACCCGTAGGAGCCAGGCACGCCAGTACCGCATCGATAATGTTCGCGATGCTGGTAAACGAGACATCACACACAGCCAGGTCGATGGCGCCGACATAGCCTAGCTCAGGCAGCTGCGTCACGTTTGTGCGCTCATGCAGCGTCACGCGATCGTCCTGACGCAACGACCAATCGAACTGGGCGCGACCCACGTCCACAGAGACAACGGTCGCAGCTCCGCGCTTGAGCAGGCAATCGGTAAAACCGCCGGTAGAGCAGCCCACATCCAGACAGGCAAGGCCCGTCGGATTGATGCCAAACGCATCAAGCGCGCCTTCGAGCTTAAGACCGCCGCGGCCAACATAGGGAATGCGCCCCTTCACATGCAGCGGCAGGCCCGGGGTTACCTTAAGGCCCGGCGAAGTCAAGCGCTCGCCGCCACTCGAGACCAAGCCGGCCATAAGAGTGCGAAGGGCATCCGCGCGATCGGCGCAGATGCCCTGTGAAATCAGTTCGTCATCGAGACGCACGCGTTTCATGAATGCCATCAACCATTCGTATCCGGAGATGCAGCCTGTCTATCTTGGGACTCGTTTGCCGCATCCTCATCGTATTCCTGCTCGAGCTTGTCGGCCTCACGCGGCGTCAGCTCAAACTTGTCGACCATATCGACCGCTCGGGAGCCCAGCTCAATCGCCTCGTCAAACAAATCGAGCGAACGCTCCAAGGACGTATCCTTGGAGCGAACGGTGGCGATGATCTGGTCCAGGCGATCCGAGATCTCATCGAAGTTGCGGACGGAACCCTCTGGCATGGCTACTCCTCGACGGAGTCGGCCTCGACGGCCTCAGCAGCGTCCGCATCCTCGGCAAGTACACCGGCGGCAGCCTGAGCGGCGACGACCTTGGCGGCCGCCTCTGCAGCCTGCGCCTCCTCGCGAGCACGATCCTCGGCCAGCAGCTCCTGGTACAGGTCCTCGCCCGGCAGTTCCTCGCTGCGAGCGATCTTGCCCAGCACGCCGTTGACGAACGACGCGGACTGGTCGGTGCCATAGGCCTTGGCAAGTTCGACGGCCTCGTTGATCACGATGGCGTCCGAGACCTCCTCGTCGGTGAGGAAACGCATCTCGTAAACGGCGATACGCAGCAGATTGCGGTCGGCGCCGGGCATGCGCATAAGATCCCAGTTCTTGGCAACGGAGCGCAGAGCGCAGTCGATGCGGTCGATATGCTCGTAGGCACCGCGGCACAGCTCCAGCGCATAGGGGTCGAGGGGACCCTTCGAGATCAGGAAATCACCCTCGAGGACGCGCTCGAGCGGGCTGTCCGTGGCCTCGGCCTGGAACAGCAGCTGCAGCGCCTGACTGCGGGCAAGCGTACGCCCGCGATAAACCTTAAGGCTCAAAGGTTACTCCTTGGGGAAAACGAGGCCGTCGATGCAAACGTCAACACGCTCAACCTCAACGCCAACCTGGGCATCGATGGCAGCGACCACGGCAGCGCGAACGGCCTCGGCGAGTTTCTTGAACGGATAGCCAAAGAACACCACGACACGCACGGTGAGTGCGAGCTTGTCGCCAACGACCTCGGCCTCGACAGCCGGCTCGGAAGCCGGGGCCTTGGACGAGAGCATCATGGAGACAAGATTAGTGGCAAGGTCCTTGACGCCAACGGAGGCGATGCCCTCGACATCGGACACGGCGCGCGAGACGATGGCGGTCAGAACATCGGGCGAAATGCCGATGCCGTCAATCTTGATTTCTTGGGGCATGAGTCCTCCTAGAAGAGTTGGTTGCTAGACGCGGGAGACGAACTTGCCGTCGCGGGTGTCAACCTTGATGACCTCGCCCTCGTTGAGGTACATGGGGACCTGGATGACAGCGCCGGTGTCGATCGTGGCCGGCTTGGTGGAACCCTGGACGGTATCGCCCTTAAAGCCCGGGTCGGTCTGGACGATGGTGGTCTCGATGAACATCGGCGGGGTCACGCCCATGAGCTCATCGTCGGCGAAGAGCAGCTGGCAGATGTCGTTCTCGCGCAGCCACTTGGAGTTCTCGCCCACCATGTCCTCGGGAACGGGAACCTGCTCATAGGACTCGTTGTCCATGAAGATGTAGTCGGTGCCATCGTTGTAGAGGTACTGGAACTCACGGGTGGTGAGCATGACGCTCTCGAACTTGGTGCCGGCGTTGCAGGTGTTCTCGACGACGCGGCCGCTCTTGATGTCGCGGGTCTTGTAGCGCACAAACGCGCCGCCCTTGCCCGGTTTGACATGCTGGAACTCGACGATGGTGTAGACCTTGTCCTTGATACGGAGACCGAGGCCGTTCTTGAAGTCGGCGGTAGAAATGGTAGGCATAGCGACCTTTCTTGTTATGGGCAGAACGCACAAACGTCCAAATTACATACGACAGAAATTATACACTTGCAGACGGCGCCTGCGGCGAGCGCATAAAAAGAGAACGCGGGGCGTCCGAATCGATTCGGACGCCCCGCCCCAAAAATCTATCGAAATGGGCTAGCAATCGATGACGTGCAGGTCGTGCGGGGTCTTGGTGAAAGGCTCGTAGCCGTTCTCGGTGACCACGCCGTAATCCTCCAGGCGCACGCCGCCCACGCCGGGCAGGTAAACGCCGGGCTCCATGGTGACAACCGAGCCGATCGCGATGGTGTTCTTGCTGCGGTTGAAGTTGGGCAGCTCGTGGATGTCGATACCGACGCCGTGGCCCAGGCCATGATTGTAGTAATCGCCATAGCCGGCATCGCCGATGATCTTCTTGGAAAGCTTGAAGATGTCGTTACCCTCAACGCCCGGATGGATGGCGGCGACGCACTCCTCGTGCGTGCGGCGCACGAGCGCGTACAGGTCGAGCTGCTCCTGCGTGGGCTCGCCCATCACGACGGTGCGCGTCATGTCGGAGCGGTAATCGCAGTAGCCCGCGCCGTAATCCATGAGAACGAAATCGCCCTTCTCGATCACGCGATCGCTCGGCACGGCATGCGGGTTGGCGGTGTTGGGACCGCTCGCCACGATGGAGCCGAAGGCAAGGCTGTCGGCGCCGTTGGCGAACATAAAGTTCTCGAGCTCGTTGCGAACCTGCTTCTCGGTCATACCGGGCTTAATAAAGCCGAGCATATGCTGGAAAGCGGCATCGGTGATCGACTGCGCATGGCGCATAAGCTCAATCTCCTCGGCATCCTTGATGGCGCGCATCTTGCGGATGTCGTCGTGCATCAGCGGTAGGATGCAGGCGACGGAACGGTCCTCCAGGCCGCGCTGAATACCCTGGTAGAAGTTAATCTGCATATCGTCCTCGACAGCACAGACACGGCACTTGTTAGCCGCAATCTTGCCGGCGACCCAGCCGGGGATGGTACCCTCGTCCATGTCGTAAACCCAGGGGCTGCCGGCGGGCGTGTTCTCCTCAAAGCTGTTGAGGTAGCGCGAGTCGGTATGGAACAGGCACTGGTCGGCCGTAATAAACGCCGCGTGCGGGAATTCAAAGGTGTAATCGAAAACGCCCTTCACGCCCGTAAGCCAACGAAGGTTGGCCTCGTCGCGCACCACGATGGCGTCGTAGCCACGCTCGGCCATCAGGGCACGGACACGCTCGATACGACCGGCAGGACCGGCAGCAAACTCAGACATGCAGATTCCTTTCTTGTTGTCTCTATAAAGACGGGACGGGTCTCAACCGAACGACGGAATCGCATGCGATCCGCAACCGATTGGAAACCCGCCCCTCAACATGATACGAAAGACGATGGATGTCAATAAAACTTAGAGAAGTTCTTTGCGAGAAGCCAAGTAGGCGTGAGCATGGCGCTCAAGAACCTCGTCCTCAACGCACGTTAGACGAATAGCGCCGAGTGCCGCGGGCAGCGGCAACATACTGCGGTTCGAGCGGACAAACTGCTGCCTGCGGAACTCCTCGATATATGCGGCAGGCTCCAGATCGAAGGCAAGTTCCTCGATGCCAAAGTCCTCCAGGCAGTCATCGACCTCAAAGACGTAATCGATATCAAAGTCGCAGGCATCATGTGCTAGGCGCGCCTCAAAGCGCATGCCCTCGGATAACAGCTGATAGGCAGGGACCTGCGAGGCGGCATCGCCCAAGCAGGCGCGCAGGGTACGCTCCCCCGTCTTGCCAAAATCGAGCGCATGGCGAACGCTCGGGTTCGTGGCCATCAGTACGTCCTTACGGGCAGTCTGAGACCATTGAACGGCATTGACGAGCGCGACCTCCTCGCCCGCGAGAATCTCGGGGACGGTCTCAGTAAACTGATTCCAGCGGGACTTACTGCTCGAAAGCATGGTGCCAACAAGCACCACAAAGCCGAGCTTGAGGTCCTCGGGGTCCGCCTCACGAACAAGGTCGAGGTCACACACGACCAAGCCCGGTTCGGGACGGAACGCGATAGCGGGAAGCGCATTGGCCGACGAGGCGACGAGCGGCTTCATGGTCGTCGCGACCGTGAGCATGGCGTCAAAGGTCGTCGGCAACAGCGCGCACTCGGTTCGGCCGCACCACTGGTTGGCGCACCAGCTAACAACCGAGCAGGTTGCGGCATCGCCAACGGCGACAACCAGATCGTCGCAGGTAACGCCGTTGGCAGACAGGGCGCCAAAGATAGCATCAGCATCGGCCAGCGTGGCACCAGCAGGCGAAACCTCAAGGACTAGCAGCGACACGGCAAAACCGGCGTCGACCAGCGCATGCTCGACGACTTCACCAAAACGCTCAGATGTGGCGGTGTTCCAAACGACCATCGCGCGCTTAGGCTTGCCCACGGCCGAGGCAAACATACGCGACAGTTCATCGAACGCGCCCAATCCGACGCGGACATCGACGCTGCGGTTTTGGAAATTGATCAGTTGACGGCGAATCATAGCAGCCCACGCTCCAAAAGCATCTCGGCACAAAGGTAGGAAACGTCCTCGAAGGACTTGTTGCGAATATCAAGGGTAAGGTCGGCGGCCTGGCGATACAGCGGACGGCGATGCTCAAACAGGCGCGCGGCATGCTCGGGAGAGCGAAAATCGGGGCGCGTGTCGGACCGACGAATCTGGCGAATCGAATCCTCGAAGTCACCCTCGAGGTACACGCACGTACCCATTTCGTGCATCAGCTCAATATTCACCGGCGTCTCGACAATGCCGCCCCCGCACGAAACCAACAGGCTGCGCTCACTTTGGAGCGAACGGAGCGCCGAGGTCTCGAGCTCGCGAAAACGATCCTCGCCCTCGGTCTGAAAAATCTCGGTTACCGACTTGCCGCAACGGCGCACGACCAGACGGTCGGTATCGATAAAACGCCGCTTGAACATAGTGCCGACGTTGCGCGCGAGCGTCGATTTGCCCGCGCCCAAAAAGCCGATAAAGAAGATATGGTCGCAGCCGTGTTTGGTGTGCTGGGACATAGCGAGACCTATTCCTCGCAGGGAAGGTCGCGAAGGGCCCGGCGCTCAAAGATACGGAAGATCTGCGTATACCACAGGTCCTGCGTCGCCTGCGGCTTTACCAGGATGGTATCGACGCCGGCGAAGTTGCCGCTCCACACGTCCGTGTAGAGCTGATCACCGATCAGCACCGCCTCGTCGGCCGTGGCGCCGAGGCGCTTAAGACCCGCCTTGAGGGCAAACGGCGCCGGCTTCATGGCGTGGCTGATGGCCTCGAGTCCCAGCTCGCGTGCAGAGCTCATGACCTGGTCGCGATGCCAGTTGTTGGACACCATGCACAGCTTAAAGCCTTTGGCGCGGGCGGCATCGAGCCAAGCGGAAACCGCGGCGGGAACCTGCTCGGTGTCGCGCGGCACCAAGGTGTTATCGCGATCGAGCAGAATGGCGCGTTTGCCGTCGGCCCACAGGGTATTAAGGTCGATGCGATCGACCGAGGCAACGTAACGTTTGGGGCTAAAAATCCTCATGCTAATTCCAAGACTGTTGATGCTCTTCGTAGGTTTGCGAGAAGTACTCCTCGTCCTGCGTAATGTAGAAATACAGGTCATCGGAGTCGGTCGGCTCAAGCGTGGCCTTGAGTGCCTCGAGCGACGGAGAACAGATGGGCGTGGGCGGCAGACCCTCATGCTTATAGGTGTTATACGGACTATCGCTCTGCAGGTCGTCGGCGGTAACCTCGCCACCGGTGACATACATCATAGTCGCATCGCTATTGAGATAGCGCAGACCGTCGAGCTTGCCGGCAAGGCGGTTGTAGAAAACCGAGGCCACATGCGCACGTTGATCGGCGTTGAGGCCCTCGCGCTCAACGATAGAGGCCAAGTTGACGATGTCGTAGTCGGACATCTCCACACCGTAGCGTTCCTTGATCTTGGCTTCGCAGCACGCAAAGTCAAGCGACTTGTACTCGGTCTTAAACTGATCGAGCATAGCGCGAATCACGTCATCGGCCGTCGGCGAATCGCCCAGCGAATAGGTCTTGGGGAACAAGAAACCCTCGAGCGAATCGTTGGCGGCGCCCTTAAGGAAGCTATAGTCGTCCACGTAGTTGGAGGCCTTGGCCTGGTTGAGGAAGTCTTCCTTAGAGATGCTGTCGTAGGCCTGGGCCACACGGTCGGCGACTTGATCGACCGTCAGGCCCTCAGGGATAGTCAGCGTATTGGAGCCCGCGTTGGGGCCTTCCATGAGCTGCTGAACAACCTTGGTCGCATCCATGAGTGTGGTGAACGAATAATCACCAGGCTTGAGCGACATATCGGCGTTGAGCTTTTTCACCGCCGCATAGTAATCCTTGGGATTTTCTACGATATGGTTCTCGGAGAGAATCGAAGCGATGCTGTCACCCGAGGCACCATCGGGAATCGTGATAGTAACCTGCTGGCCTGCAACGACTTTCGCACCCTCACCGCCAAAGAAGCCCTTGACGGCTGGCACGACAAAGAAAACGATCGCGACAAGCGCAAGCACGGCAACAACGCCACCGATAATCATAGGCACCGGGGAGCTTTTCTTTTGAGCACCGCGACGAGCATGCGTGTTGTAGCTCGAGCGGGTCGCCGGAGCAACGCCATGCGAACCACGAGCGTGATGCGAATGCGATTGGGGGGCCTGCGTTCGCTGGGTAGGTGCCTGCTGCTTAAAGCGGTTGCCGCCTGCAGGCTGGGCCGTACGAGCAGTGGGCTGCTGAACCGCGTGAGAAGCCGAATGCTGAACCGAACGAGCAGAAGGCTGCTGACCCGTCCGTTGAACAGGTTGGGCCGAACGAGAGAAGGACTGCGCCGGGCGCGCGGCAGGCTGAGCTGCGCGCTGCGTCGGCTGTGCCGGACGCTGGCCAGGCTGGGCAGGGCGCGACGCCGGCTGCTGTGTACGATTCGGCTGGCGCGGATCGGAAGCACTAGGCATGCGAAACCTCCTCGTTTTTACGATCGAGCCACGTCTGCAAAAACAGGCTGGCGGCAATCATGTCGATCTTGCCCCTCATCTGCTTTTCGTTGAGTCCCTGCTCGCGCAGGATACGCTTGGCCTCTTGCGAGGACAGGCGCTCGTCCTCAAACTCCAACGGAAGATCGAGCTCGTCGGCAATCTTTTGCGCCACAGCGGCAACGCGCTCGGCCTGAGGGCCGGGCTCACCGGCCATGGTCAGGGGACGTCCGCTTACCAGGATGTCGGGCTCATAGTCCTCAACCAGGTAGCGGAACGTCTTGGCCATACCGGTGACCTCGGCAGCCGGAAGCACCTTGACAGGCATCGCCATCTTGCCATCACGGCTCGAGACGGCGATGCCAATCCTGGTCTCCCCTATGTCCAGCGCGAGCGCAACCACAGTGACTTCTTAGATTCTTAGGCGCCGAGCGCGGTCTTAGCGGCCGCGAGGGCATCGGCGATGCCGGCAGCATTCTTGCCACCGGCCTGGGCCATGTTGGGACGACCGCCACCGCGACCGTCGACCAGACCCGCGATCTGCTTGATCACGTTACCGGCGTGGAAACCGGCCTTGACGGCGTCATCAGAGCCGGCAGCGAGCAGGGCCGGAGTGCCCTTCTCAGTCACGCTGGCGACGACACAAGCGACAGGGCCGGCGACCTTCTGATGCACGGTATCCCATACGTTGCGCAGGTCGGCAGCCTCAAGGCCCTGGAGCTCAGCGACAACGAGCTTATAGCCGTCGAGCTCGACGGCGCCCTCGATGGCGCTGGAGATGGCGTCGGAGGAGCCACCGGTCAGAGCCTTTTTGAGCTTATTGGACGTCTCGCGCAGCTCGGCCTGCAGGTTCTCCACACGAGCGGGAACCTCATCCACGCGGCACTTGAGCGCAGCGGCGGCGGCGTCAACGAGTGCCAGGCGGTCGGCCATATAGTCGAGGGCACCCTTAGAGGTCACGGCCTCGATACGGCGGACATTGGAGCCCGTGGAGGACTCGGAAATGATCTTGAACAGGCCGATCTCGGCGGTGTTGGCAGCGTGTGTGCCACCGCAGAGTTCGCGGGAGAACGGCTGGTCCTCAGCGCCCACGGAGACAACGCGGACGACGTCGCCATACTTCTCGCCAAACAGGGCGACAGCGCCGGCAGCCTTAGCCTCGTCGATGCCCATGACACGGGTCACGACCGGCTTGGAAGCGAAGATCTGCTGGTTGACCAGGTCCTCGACAGCCTTGAGCTGCTCGGAGGACAGGGCCTCGAAGTGCGTAAAGTCAAAGCGCAGGTGCTCGGGCGTCACCAGCGAGCCGGCCTGGGAGACGTGCTCGCCCAGGACCTGCTTAAGGGCGGCGTCGAGCAGGTGCGTGGCGGTGTGGTTGCGGCGCAGGAAGCCACGGCGCTCGGCGTCGAGCGCGGCGGTCACGGTAGCACCGACGGCCAGCGTGCCCTCGGCAATGTGGGCGACGTGAGCATACAGGCCGTTGTGGTTCTTGGTATCGGAAACGGTCAGCGAAACGCCCTCGGCGGAAAGCTCGCCGGCATCGCCCTGCTGGCCACCCATCTCGGCATAGAACGGAGTGCGGTCGAGAACGACCTCGACGTCCTCGCCGGCGGCAGCGGACTCGACGGACTCGCCGTTGCGCACGATGGCAACAACCTTGGCACCCTCGATCACATCGTTGTCATAGCCGTCGAACTCAGTCGCGGCGACCTTGTCGGAAAGCTCGACCCAAACGTCGTTGAAGCTGCCCCAGGCGTCGCCTTTGGCATTGGCGCGGGCGCGGGCCTTCTGGTCCTCCATGCAGGCAGTGAAGCCGTCCATATCGACATCGTGGCCAGCGGTGCCGGCGATCTCGACGGTCAGGTCGATGGGGAAACCAAAGGTGTCGTGCAGCTTAAAGGCAACGTCGCCCGGAAGCACAGCGCCCTCGGCAAGCGCTGCCAGGGCCTCGTCCAGGTAAACACGGCCGTTGTCGAGCGTCGTGGAGAAGCGCTCCTCCTCGGAGGCGACGATACCCTTGACGAGGGCGACGTTCTTGAGCAGCTCGGGATAAGCCTCGCCCATCTGAGCGTTGACTTCGTCGATGAACTTGGTCAGGAAGGCGCCCTCGATGCCCAGCAGGCGACCGTGGAACACGGCACGACGGAGCAGGCGGCGAAGGACGTACTCGCGACCCTCGTTACCGGGAAGGATGCCGTCCGAGATCATAAAGTCGACGGCACGGGAGTGGTCGGCGATGATACGCAGGGAGCGGCTGGCGCCGGAGTAATCGTCGGCGTCATAGGTCTTGCCGCTAATCTTCTCGCCCAGCTTGATGAGATGCTGCATCAAGTCGCCGTCGTAGTTGGCGGTCTTGTGCTGCATGATGGCGGCCATGCGCTCCAGGCCCATGCCCGTATCGAGGTTGCGGTGCGGCAGCTCCGGCATGGAGCCGTCCTCCTGGCGATCATACTGGGTAAAGACGAGGTTCCAGAACTCCAGGAAGCGGTCGCAGTCGCAGCCGGGCTTGCAGTCGGGACTACCGCAGCCAACCTCCTCGCCCATGTCAAAGTAGATCTCGGAGCAGGGACCGCAGGGGCCAGTGGGGCCAGCGGCCCAGAAGTTGTCGTCCTCGCCCAGGCGGGAGATGTGGTCCTCGGCAACGCCCAGAGAACGCCACACGTCGTGGGTCTCGTCGTCCTCGGTAAAGACGGTAAAGTACAGGCGGTCGAGCGGCAGCTTGAACTCCTTGGTGATGAGCTCAAAGGCCCAGGCGCAAGCCTGCTGCTTGGAGACGCCGCCAAAGGAGAAGTCGCCGAGCATCTCGAAGAAGGACAGGTGACGGCCGTCCTCGCCGATGCAATCGATGTCGTTGGTGCGGACGCACTTCTGGCAGGAGATAGCGCCGATCTCCTTCATGGTCTTCTTGCCCTGGTAGTACTCCTTAAACTGGTTCATGCCGGCGTTGGCAAGCAGCAGCGAAGGATCGTCGGGGACGAGGGACGAAGAAGGATAGAGCTTAAGACCGCGCTCCTCAAAGAAGTTGAGGAACTTGGAGCGAATCTCGGCCGTAGTCATTGACGGGTAGTCAGCACTCATAGAGGGAATCTCCTCGGTTTCACATCGAAACAGTTCAAACGTAACGATATTACCATCCCACCGCGCAAGTGCAAAAAAGAGGGCCGCCAAACAGCGACCCTCCAGCGAAAGTGCACGTTATTCAGTACTGTGCGATCCTTTGAAAAAGGACTGCTGTAGAATTACATATAAGAGTCACCCGGAAGGAGCGATCGATGAAAAGTAAACGATTTGTCCTGAATGCACTTCTGGTACTAGCACTTTTAGCGCTCTTGGCCTTCTCCTGCTGGTACGCAAACCAACCAGCATTTGGCTACGTATTGTATGCAGTAATGTCCGGCGATAAGGCTTATTACACTCTACGCGCAATTGACGTTCTCTTTTTCTATGTAGCCGGCCCCTTATCAATCGCTTTGCTCGCGTTTATTGTCATTTACAACTTCAAGAAACGTTAATAGGGCCTATTTAGAATCCGAATCGTCCATGGAGCCGTCGATGCCGGTTTTGGTATCGTCGTCCGAGTTGGAGTCATCGTCCTTGGCGAAGGGATTCTTGAAGAAGCCCGTGGCATCGGGTTGCAAACCCGAGAGCTTGATCCAGGGATTATCGAACTCGGGCTTAGGCATCGCTTGGGCCTCGGGTGCAGTCTCGTTGCCGATGAGCTCGGACTCGTAAATGAAGGTGTCGTCGCCGAGCGCGTCGTAGGCGGCGACCGGGTTGCCATCGGCATCGCGGTACGGTGTGCCCTTAAACACGGCGCCGTCATAGGCCACAAGCTGGCGGCCGGTCTCATTCTCGAAGTAGTACACGAAGATACCTTTGAGGGCCGCACAAAGCGGGATGGCAATAATCATGCCGATGGGGCCCATGAGTGCCGAGCCAATAACGAGCGCCGTGAGGCTCATGATGGGATGCACCTGCACCGAGCTCTGCATAACCTTAGGCGAAATCACGTTATCGGTGACGTTTTGCGCGACCATCGTCACAATAAGCGTCCATAACGCCAACATGGGGCTGAACATGAAACCAAGCACTGTGGCGATTGCTGCGCTCACCCAAGGACCGACGACCGGAACCAAATGCATGATGCCGGTAAAGATAGCCATGAGCGCCGCATACGGATGGCCGATGATCATAAAACCGATAAAGGCGAGGAAACCACCACAGATGGACGTCACGACCATACCGCGCATGTAGCCGCCGACAGAGCGAGAAAGGATGGCGACCATAAAGCGGTACGAGGTCTCCTTCTCCTGACCGATGATGGTGCAAATCTCGTGATGCATGCGAGGGTAGTCGCAGGCCATCCAGTAGGCAAGCACCAGACCAAGGAAGATCACGAACAACTGCGAGGCCGTATTGGTGATGAGCGGGAACACACCGCGGCCAAGCTCGGCAGCAATCTGAGACACATACTTCGATGCCACGGCAACCAGCGACGAAAGATTATCGTCCAAATACTCCTTGAGCGGCGTGTTGTTGAGCGTCTTGGCATGCGAGATCATCTCGTTGAGATCGCCACCTGCAACACGAAGCTGCTCGGGCAGGCGGCTCAGGACTTCCATGATCTGACCAAAGAGAATCGGCGACAAGATGCAAACGACACCGACGAGCACGGCAACAACAACAATAAGCGCGATAAGCGAACCGATGCCGCGATTCACGCCATGGTGCTCGAGCCAATTGGTGATCGGGGACATCACAAAAGCAATGATGGAGCCGACGGCAAGAAACTCAATAACCGGTGCCAGGATGCCCATAAGGTTAAAGATGACAGCAGCAATAACAATGCAGCCGACAACGGCCCAAATGCGCAGCGTCAGAATGCGGGTGTCGCGCAGCACGCGATCGGTTTGTTGGGGGTGCTCACTCATGAACGAATCATCACTCCGTCGGGGTCGATCTTGTCCTGAATCTTCTTAAGCGTGCGGCGCAGCAGACGCGAAACCTGCACCTGAGAAATACCCAGCTTCTTGGCAATCTCAATCTGGGTCATGCCCTTCACAAAGCGCAGCTCGATCACCTCGCGCTCGCGCGGCGAGAAATCGCGAATAGCTTCTTCAATGACCAGACGGTCATCGGTAAAGTCGAGCTCATTGTCGTCGTCGGCGTAACGGTCGAGAATCGAGGGGGCATCGTCGGAATCGGACGCACCAGGAGCCTCGATGGGCACCGAGGTATAGGCCGAAGACGATTCCATAGCCTCGAGGACCTCATCGACAGTCACATCTAGATACTCAGCGATCTCCTCAACCTTGGGCGAACGCTGCAGCTCGTTGGTAAGTTTGTCAGTAGCCTGGTTGACCTTGGCCGAGAGCTCCTGCAGACGACGCGGCACGCGCACGCTCCAGCCCTTGTCGCGGAAATGGCGTTTGATCTCGCCCAGGATAGTGGGTGTTGCAAACGTCGTGAACTCGAGCCCGCGCTCAGGGTCAAAGCGGTCGATAGCCTTGAGCAAACCCAAATAGCCGACCTGCATGAGATCGTCGAGCGGCTCGCCGCGATTCTTAAATTTGTTGGCAAGAAACCTTACCAGATTCATATGGGACATGACGAGCTGCTCGCGGGCGTCCGGATCACCGGTCTCCTTGTAACGACGAAACAGCTCGCGGGTTTTCTCCTTGTCCCAAGCGGTCTTACCGCTCCGGGAACGTTCGGTCATATTAGATATCCGCCTTGAGGTCGAGGGAAAGCGTCAGGGGCGCCGCAGTCTTTTCGTAGGAATCGCACACGCTCGCCAAAATAAGCTCGGCATAAACAGCAGCCTGGTCATCCTCGTCGACAGTGGCCTGATCGCCAAAGGTAAAGGTCATGCCAACGTGAGATTCATCGACATCGAATTTGATTGAGATGTCGTCGGAATCAACAGCCGTGCAGCCAAAGATAAAGGCTTCCTCGGCAGCCATGCGGATGTCCTCGATGCGATCGACAGACATGGAACACAGGGCACCAACGTTGGCTGCCGTCATGCGCACAAGGCGAGCGAGACGCGGGTCGCCGGCAACGGTCAGCGTGATGGGGCAGGTTGCTTCGCTACTCATCGCAGGACTCCTCAGAGGTCTCGGAGGGTGTATAGGTGTAATACTGAGCCCGCTTGGATGCAGACTTCTGAGCCACATCTGCGCCATCGGCGGCCTCGTCCTCCGCCTTGCCAATCAAGACGCGCTCGGTTGGCTGCTCGGCTTCTTCGGCGGCAGCGGAAAGCTTGCGCTCGGCTTCAGCTGCAGGAGCCTTCACCTTATTGAAGAGCTTCTGCACAGCACCGGCGGCAGAGTCGGTCACGCTCGACACAGCATTGCTGGCCTCGGCCATGCTGCCCGTAACCTCGGAAATGTCGCGAACCACGGCTTCAACCTCTACGAGATTGGAGGTAAGGGCATCAACTGCCGTCTTGCTCGACTTAAGCAGCGGCTCCATCTGGGCAAGCGCCGGCGTAAGCTCATCGACAGCGCCATCGAGCTTTGCCACCACAGGCTGAGCCTCGGCGATGGTGTTGTTGAGGTCGTTCACGGTCTTATCGAGCGAGTCGACAACATTGCGGGTCTTGCGCAGGGTAAGCGCGAGCTCAGCGATGGCCCACACGCCGGCAACGGCGAGCAGCAGCAGGGCGATTTGAATGGGACTCATACAAGCCTCCCGGAAAAATCGAAATACAGACGCTTTTCATGGTACCCCAAAGGGGACCGAACATGCCAAGAGCAGCAACGTGGGACAAAATTATCAGCAGCTACCTCGGTGCATTCCCGCTGCGGTCGCGTTCGCTTTGCTCTACGCGCCACTCTTCCCAGCCGCGCCCGGCAGGCTGCCAGAACGCACCGCGCTCCAGCCCCTCGGGCAAATAGCGCTGATCGACCCAGCCTTCAGGATAATCGTGCGGGTATTTATACACACCGTATTCATCGCTGCCTGGGCGATGGCGATCGCGCAGATAACTCGGCACCTCGCGAAGCCCACTAGAATGTATATCGGCCAGCGCCGCATCGATCGAAGCCTCACACGCGTTGGATTTTGGCGCCAAGCACACATAGAGTGCAGCCTGAGCCAGGTTAATGCGGCACTCGGGATAGCCAATGACCTCGGCAGACTTAAACGCGGCATGCGCCACCAAAAGCGCCTGCGGGTCGGCGTTGCCAACATCCTCAGAAGCGTGAATCATAATGCGGCGAGCGATAAACTTAGGATCCTCCCCCGCATCGATCATGCGCGCAAGCCAGTAGACCGTGGCATCGGGATCGCTACCACGCATGGACTTAATGAACGCACTGATGATGTCGTAGTGCATGTCACCGTTTTTGTCATACGTAAAACCGCGACGCGGATTGGCAATCTTTACGTCATCCACGGTGATGGGATAACGCTCCCCCGCCGCCGGCGCTGGCATTCCCTCGGTATCGGGACGCGTGACGGCAATCTCGCTCGCAAGTTCGAGCGTCGTGAGCGCCGAGCGAGCGTCACCCGCTGCCAGCGTGCAGATGGTCTTAACCGTATCCTCATCGGCCGAGAACTTGCCGTTCAAACCCTGCGGAGCCTCGAGTGCACGCTCGATCAGCGTGGCAATGTCCTCGTCTTTAAGATGCTCAAGCTCCACCACGCGACCGCGCGAGAGCAATGCCGAGTTGACCTCGAAGTACGGATTCTCCGTCGTGGCGCCAATCATAATAACGGTACGGTTCTCAACCGCATGCAGCAATGCATCCTGTTGTGACTTCGAAAAGCGATGAATCTCGTCGATAAACAGGATGGTGCGACGGTCGTACGTATTCAGACGCGTCTTGGCCTCGTCAATCACGCGGCGAAGATCCTTTACGGTGCCCGTCACGGCGCTGACTTCGACAAACTCACTCTTGGTATGGTTGGCGATAATGTGGGCCAGCGTCGTCTTGCCCGTACCGGCCGGCCCGTACAGTATCACGCTCGAAAGCACATCGTGCTCGATCGCGGCACGCAACCATGAGCCCTTACCGACGGCCTTTTGCTGGCCCACATACTCGTCGAGCGAATTGGGGCGCATGCGAACCGCAAGCGGCGCATTCTGAAAGGAACGCTCGCGCGTCGAAGCAGAAAAAAGGTCGTCCATAGCCATCCCGTGCATCAATCAAAAACGTTTTCCACTAACAGTATACCGAATTTATACGAACTACCGTTCGTTAATATAGGTACGGTGCGGAAACTCCAGACCAGGGAACAGCTTGCTCGTGAGCTCACAGAAATAGCCATCCGTCATGCTCGCGATATAATCCACCACGGCTTGATCCTTGTCGTCCTGCCAGGCATAGGTGCGATCGTAGTAGGAAAGTTGCTGCTCAATGCGCGAAATATGGTGCTTAAAGATGTAAGAGGACTCGTCGCCACTGTTTAGATCCCGCAGACAACGGTCGTAGAGCTTTACGAACGCCTCGCGCAGCTCCGCCTCGGAATCGCCCTCGATACCGCCCTTGCTATAGATCCTCTCGTAGTTCTCCCGCTTGGCACGGCGAATTTCCTCAAACAGGTCCTCGCTCATCTCGATGCGCGGCTTACCATAGCTGTGCTCAACGATATCGATGGAGGCATGCGTGAGGATCCAACTGTTGTAGGCACCGCCCCGGCCATCATCAAAAGCGTCGGGCGAAAGCAGGCCCGCCGCAATCGCATCCTGACGGTCACGACCGACGTAGGCAAGGATATCCGAGATGCGAACCACGCAGCCCTCGAGCGTCATGGGACGCAGGTGTCCAATGGCGCCATAGCCCGTGGCAATACAGTCCTCAACCGTCTGATCGAACTGGTCAAAGGAGCCCATGTCCGAGAGCTCAAACACACGCTGCTCGTACTCGCCGTTATGGCATAGCACGCCATCGAGCGTCTGGAGCGACACGTTGCGGCCATACAACGCGTCGAGCACGCGGACCGACTGCACGTTATGGAAAAAATAACGCCCCGTACGCTCATGAAAGATATCGTTGAGGAAGCGCTCGCCGGCATGGCCGAAAGGCGTGTGTCCCAAGTCGTGACCCAGGCCAATCGCCTCGATCAGATCGCAATTGAGCCCCAGGGCGCAACCGATATCGCGCGCAATGCGCGAGACAAGCTGCACGTGCAAACCGCGGCGCGACAGATCGTCATTGCTACGGAAGCTAAAGACCTGCGTTTTGCCCGCATAACGGGTGTACGCCGGAAGATGAAGTATCTTTTCGGTATCGCGCATAAACGCCGGACGCATAAGCGTGCCTTTGTCGGCGGCGCGATCAATACGACGAATGACCTGTTCGTCGTTGCAACGATACGGGTTGACATGGCCCGAAGCGCGATCGGCGGCAATGCGCTCGACAAGTTCGGGCGACAACGCCGAGGGAATACGGTCCATGCGCGCCTTAATGACGGCCGTTTCTTGATTAGTTGCCATGGCATGCTCCTTAAGAAGGATGCGCAATCGGTTACAAAGTGCAGCCCACGACCTCGATTATGGCAAAAATCGGCACCAAAAACGGGAGCAATGGCAGGGAGCGCGATTTCGTGATGAGGCAGGAGAGGGCAAGGACCAGGAGCGCGGCGGCAAATGACACGATGCCACCCATAGGATCGAGCGTGCAAAGCGCGAAGAGTGCCTTAGCATCTCCCATGCAGATGCCGGGAGCGCAGCGAACACGACGCCAAAACGACTCAGTGAGCACAAGGGCAAGGTAGACGATGACCGCAAGACCGGCGTGGTCAAGCGCCGTGTTAACGCCTTTGTCGAGCCAAACGCCTGCTAATGCCGCCACCGCGCACGCAGCGGCAAGCTCATTGGGAAAACGTCGCTCACGGGCATCAATCGCCGCGCCGGCAAAGATGCAAATCCAAAACGGGATATAGAACATCGGACTCCTCCTCGAGCTGCATAGCAAAAGCAAAAACCACCACAAAGGTGCCTCTCCCCTTTGTGGTGGTTTTGGTGGTGATTATTTGGCGCCTTGCATGACCTCGTCAAGGGTGACGTTGACGGCGTGCTGCGTCGGCACCCAGTCGACCTTCAGGAACAGCGCAGCCACCGTGATGGGGATATAGCTGAACATAAAGATCGGGAAGGTAAACAGGTTAGTCACCAGGCGCCACTTTTGCGCGCAGTGAATATGCTTGTACTCAAAGATAGTCGTGAGCAGCGCTAGGATGAAGAAAGTCTGATACATCATCGCGAAGGTCATAATGAGCGAAGCAGCGCACGCCTGCATCTCGACTTCGGTTGCCAAGAAACCATGCGAAAGGCCACCCACAATCAAGAACGTCGCATTAGCGAGCATCGAGATCAAGGACAGCAGCATACCCGGGGCGATGGTCATAAACATGTCGTAGGCGGCAAAGCGATGATAGCGGAAGGTCGATTTGACCAGGTGCTTACCGTAGGTAAAGAACACCTGGTAGAAGCCCTTGGTCCAGCGCATGCGCTGTTTCCAGGACGCCTTAAACGTCACGGGCTGCTCGTCAAAGAACTCCGCAGGCGCATAACCGATGCGAATGCCGTGAATGGCGCAGAACGTGGTGAACTGAATATCCTCGGTCAGCGTATGGAACTGCCAACCGTGCATGCCCTCGATAACGCTGGCGGAGATGAGGTAGCCCGAACCAGAGACAGCGCAAGAAGTCTTGCAAATGTTGCGCGCGTTGTTGAGAAAGCGCGCCTCGCGCAGATACCACGTAGCATTAGCCGCCGAAATCCACGAGCTGCCGAAGTTTTTGGAATTGCGATAGCTCGTGACCACATGGAAGCCCTGGTCAAAGGCATCGTTCATCTTGGAGACGTAATCGCGGGAGATGACGTTATCGGCATCGAAGATAAAGTAACCTTCAAACGTATCCGGATACTCGTTAAGGATACGGTCGAAACCAAAGTCCATGACCCAGCTCTTACCCTTGCGGGCAAGGTCGTTGCGCTCATAGACAATGGCGCCCGCCTCGCGCGCAAGCTGTGCCGTGTTGTCGGTGCAGGCATCGGCGACCACAAAGACCTCGATAAGCTCGGACGGATAATCCTGGTCCTTGATGGAGCGAACGAGGTTGGCGATCACGGCCTCCTCGTTATGCGCCGCGATAAAGAAGGCATAGCGGTGGAGTTTTTTGGCCTTGGGAGGCGCGACCTCGCCACGAAGAGCACCGATGACAAAGAAGACCACCTGGTACAGAAAGCAGACCGTGAGCAGCGTGACGACAATCTGGTTGAAGATCACGATGGGCGTGTTGGTTTGTAAAAAGGCGAGCATGCAGGCTCCCAGGAACGCGTTACGTAAACAATCGTATATCTTACCGCAGGCTAGGGGCGTTCAAGAAACCACCTAATACTGACTAGGCTTCGAGAAGACCGAGCTGAGGAACGATCTCGTCGCCGGCAGCGGTGCGACCAAGCGAGCGCGGGGCCAGGTCGTCAAGAACCGCAGCGAGATCCCACGGCAGCTCGTCGCGGCACTCAATGCGCTCCCCCGTCACGGGATGGTCGAATGCAACACGCCAGGAATGAAGGAATTGCCTGGTCAGACCCTGATCGGCGCGTGCATCGCACTTGCCGTAGAGCGGATCGCCCACGCAGGCGTGGTTGATATGGCGCATATGCACGCGAATCTGATGTGTGCGGCCCGTAAACAGGTGGCACTCGACGAGCGTATAGCCGTCGTCAAAACGCGTGGAATCGAAGCGCTCGAGGACCTTAAAGGTCGTAATGGCCTGGCGCGCGAAAGGATCGTCCGAAACCGCCATCTTGACACGGTCACGCGTAGAACGGGCAATGCCGGTGTTAATGGTGCCCTCATCCATAGCGATATGTCCGTGAACGAGCGTGATATAGCGACGATCGAGCGTGCGCGTGCGAATGAGATTTTGGAGTGCGCGCTGCGTGTCGTCGTCTTTTGCCGCAAGCATGAGGCCCGAGGTATCGCGATCTAAACGATGCACGATGCCGGGGCGGTCCTCACCCTGCACGGTACCCAGATGGTCAATGCCGCAGTGGTAGACCAGAGCGTTCGCAAGCGTGCCGCTCTCGTGGCCATGGGCGGGATGGCACACCAGGCCGCGCTGCTTGGAGAGCACGATGAGGTAGTCGTCCTCGTAACGGATATCGAGGGGGATGGCCTCGGGAATCACATCAGTGGGATCATGCGGCTCGGGCAGGTCGACCGAGATACGGTCACCGGAGCGCACAGCATATTTTTTTGATAGGCAGGTCTCGCCGTTCACGATTACGGCGCCGCCCTCGATCAGATGCGCGCAGGCAGAGCGCGTGGGGCAGCCGTCGTTGGCACCCAGAAAGGCGTCGAGACGCTGGCCAGAGCAATCGTCGGCAACAAGAATATGGATGTCGGCCATTAACGCTCATTCCTTTCGCGAATCTTGCGGGCACGCTCCCCACGCTGCTTGGCTTTGCGCTTGGCGCGGGCCTCATCACGGGCATTGAGCTCGGCAGTCGCATCAACTTCGCGGGCCGCAGGGCTCAAGAACATGTAGCCGATGAGGGCAAGCACAACGCCTACGGTGATGCCGATATCGGCCACGTTAAAGACGGGAAAGTCGATGAAGGTGGTGGCAATAAAATCGGTCACAAAGCCAAAAGTCAGACGGTCGATCGCGTTGCCAATGGCGCCGCCCGCGACCATAGCCATGCCCACAACCTCCAAGCGAGCAAGCTGGGGCGCGCGAAGCAAGTACACGGCAATAGCGATAATGACCGCCAACGCCAGCACGGCAAACGCGATGCCATGCCCCTCGCCCATGCTAAAGGCAGCACCGATATTGCGGACAAATAGAAAGTCGATCACACCGGGGATAACAGTCACATGCAAAGCGTCGCCCGCGGCACGAACCGCAAGCTTGGTCAGCTGGTCAACAAGCAGCACAACCAGCGCCACCCCACCAGCAACACCCAACCGCCAACGCAAAGGCGGCGTCATATCCCCAGCACGACCCAAATCAATCCCCTACCCTCAAGAACATCGAATTCCGTTTAACGCAATTAACCATCTTATATTGCCACACGCAGAGCGCACGACATATTCGCTAACGCCAGATAAATAACCCGCATAAAAAGAAAGCGACATTCCGAATAACGGAATGTCGCTTGATAGCTTTCGACTAAGAGCGAAAGCGAAAGAAAACCTTTAGCTCCAGCAATGGAAACGCCGCGCTATCGTCACCAACAGCGAAAACGTCCCTAAGCGAGCAAGGTGACGTGAAAGAGGAGGGAAGCGTACTTTGGTACGCGACCGACGATTGAACGTCAGATTGCCGCTTAGGGGCGTTTGCAGCGTCGGTAGGTTACGGCGTTCTACGAACGCCGTAACCTACAAAGCACCGGCGCAGCGCTTGCAAATATGTGCGTGGCCGTTGTACTCGCCGACGGTGGTGCGGTAGTTCCAGCAACGGTCGCAGCACTCGCCCTCGGCAGCCTCGATGGCAACGGAAAGCTCCTCGCCCTGGGTCAGCTCAACATCAGAGACGATGTAGAACTCGGCCAGGTCGACGGCCTTGTCGCCGGTCAGCAGCGCGTACATCTCGGCGGGAACGACCGCCTTGACGCGGACCTGCTGGCTCTTAGTGAAGGTGCCGGCGGAGCGGGCATCCTCAAGGGCCTTGGTCACGGCGCTACGAAGCTCGAGCGAAGCCTCGAGCACGCCCTCAAACTCATTGGCCTCGTCGACAGTAATGGGCGACTTGTACCAATCGAGCAGCGCGGCGTACTTCTGGTGATCGACGCAGCCGGCGGGCGCATAGGCCATGGCCTCGTCGACCGTGTAGGACAGGATCGGCTGCAGGTCGCGCATGAGCATCGAGAAGAGCTCGGCAAGCACGGTCTGGGCGCTGCGGCGCTCGAGCGAGCCGGGCTTCTCGCAGTACAGACGGTCCTTCAGGGCGTCGAGGTACACGTTGGAGAGCTCGGTAACCACGAAGTCATAGAGTGCACGGTAGGCGCGCGGGAACTCGTAGCTGGCGTAGGCGTCGTCGACCTCGGCCTGGACCTGGGTCAGACGGGCAACCATGAGCTTGTCGAGCGGCAGCAGGTCGGCAAAGGCGACACCGTCGGTCTCGGGCTCAAACTGGCCCTCGAGCTCGGAGAGCAGGAAGCGCAACGTGTTGCGGAAACGACGGTAGGCATCGGACGTACGGGCGAGAATCTCGTGGTCGATGGAAACGTCAGAGCTGGTGTCGACCGAGGCGACCCACAGGCGGATGATGTCGGCGCCCATCTCGTCACAGACCTTGTTGGGGTCGATGACGTTGCCGAGCGACTTGGACATCTTGCGGCCCTGGCCGTCGAGCGTGAAGCCCTGCGAGACGACTGCCTTGTACGGAGCGTGGCCGTTGGCACCCACCGAGGTGAGCAGCGAGCTCTGGAACCAACCGCGGTGCTGGTCGGAGCCCTCGAGGTACACATCCGCCGGGTACTCCAGCTCGGGGCGATACTCGCAGACGGCCTTCCAGGAGACGCCGGAGTCCCACCACACGTCGAGGATGTCCTTATCGGCCTTGAGGTGATGGCCACCGCACTTGGGGCAGACGCAGGCCTCGCCCAGGTAGCTCTCGGGAGCGTCGGTGAACCAGGCGTCAGAGCCTTTCTCGTGGAAGAGCTTGATGACGGCGTCGAGCGTAGCGTCGTTCATGACCTTCTCGCCGCAGTCGGCGCAGGTGTAGCTGGGGATAGGCACGCCCCAGTTGCGCTGACGGCTGATGCACCAGTCGGGACGCTGCTCGACCATGGCGCCGATGCGGTTGGCCGCGTGGGCCGGATACCACTTGACGTTCTCACGGACCTCTTTGCCAGCCTGCTCGCGCAAACCGGTCTTGTCCATCGAGACAAACCACTGGTCGGTGGCACGGAAGAGCACCGGGTGCTTGCAGCGCCAGCAGTGCGGATAGCTGTGCGTGATCTTCTTCTCGAGAACCAGGGTGCCGCGCTCGCGCAGGAACTCGATGATATGCGGGTTGGCCTCATCGGTATCCATACCGCTGAAGGGACCACCGGTGCCAAACTCCTCGCCGGTGTAGAACTTGCCGTCGTCATCAACCGGCATGCAGATGTCGGTGATGCCTTCCTTGAGGCAGGCGAAGTAGTCGTCGACGCCGTGGCCGGGCGAGTTGTGGACGATACCGGTACCGTCATCGACACCGACGTAGTCGGCCAGGAGCGCCACACCCTCAACACCGTCAAAGATCGGCTGCTTGTAGTGGATGTGGTGGAACGTCTCGGCGGGAACCACATAGGGCTCGCCGTCGACCATGACCGGGGTGTACTCCCAGCCAAACTCCTCGCAGCACTTGGGAGCCAGGTCCTCGAGCATGACCTCGGCACGGCCATCGTGCTCAACGGCGACATAGGCGGCGCCGGGCTTAAGGGAAACGGCCTGGTCAGAGGGGATGGTCCACGGCGTGGTCGTCCAGATGATAAAGTCGACCGGGCCGTCGAAGTTCTCGAGGCCGGCGGGCTTGGAAGTCATCTCGAAGCGCACGAAAATGGACGGGCTCGTCTCGTCGGAGTACTCGATCTCGGCCTCGGCCAGCGCGGTGTGGCAGTGCTTACACCAGTGAACCGGCTTGTGACCGCGATAGATCATGCCCTTATCGAACATGGCCTTGAAGACCTCGATGTCGGCGGCGTCGTGCTGGTGATAGAGCGTCAGATACGGGTTGTCCCAGTCGCCAAGCACGCCCAAGCGACGGAAGCCCGCCTTCTGGAGCTCGATGTTCTCGACAGCGAACTCGTTGCAAAGCTCGCGGATCTTGGCCGTGGAGGTCTGGTTGAACTTCTCGGTGCCGAGCTTTTCCTCGACCTTGTGCTCGATCGGCTGACCGTGGCAGTCCCAACCGGGGACATAGGGAACTTCGCAGCCCTGCATCATCCAGTAACGGTTGATCATGTCCTTGGAGATCTTGTTCATGGCATGGCCGATGTGGATCGGACCGTTGGCGTACGGAGGACCGTCGTGCAGCACGAACTTCTTGTGACCCTCGTTCTTCTTCAGAACCTGCTCGTAGACCTTGTTGTCCTGCCAGTCCTTGAGTCGCTTGGGCTCAGACTTGGAAAGACCGGCACGCATGGGAAAACCGGTCTTGGGCAGATTCATCGTCTGCTTGTACTCGTTTGCCACGGTACCCCTTTCATGTCGTGGGCGCGCACGCCCGATGGGCACCAAAAAAGCGCCCGTCCCTGCAAGCTGGGACGAAGCGCCACAAAACGGGCTGCACGCCCGCAAAAGCTCTTCGCTTAACCACCCAGCTTAGATGCCCTCGCCCGCGTATTCGCGCGCTCGCATCCGTTACTCGGCTGGCCTGTATCGACGACCATCTCGGCGATGTCTACTAAGACGAACCTGCGCGGCACGTCCGTTGGGACCGCAGCTCCGGGGTGATTTTCATCGGTCGCATGCACGGGTTCTCAGCGCTCCCCACTCTCTGTAGCATGCGGACGGCCGACTACTCGTCCCCATCAACGCTTATGTGGAGTATGCTAGCACGTTCCGCGCCGGCGAAAAACCCTCAACACTGGTTTTATACGTTCGAAATTTCTCGCTATTACAGCCCTTCTCTAGGAGCAAAATACCTGAAAGCACTTTATCGAAAGAAAGAAGGTTGCCATGCGCACGATTGGAATGAGTGTTGCCATGCGCACGATTGGAATGAGTGATTATACCGTTGGCGAGGAGTGCTTTACCGAGCTGCCCGCCGCACTGGCCGAGTACGGAGCGACCAAGGTTGCCATCATTGGCGGCAAACGTGCACTGGCTGCAGCGCTGCCGGGCATCGAGGCGGCACTTGAAGGTACCGATGTCGAGATTCTGGAGACGCGCGTCTACGGCACCAACAGCACGCGCGCCAATATTGCCAAGGTCGTGAACTCCCCCGCTTGCCAGCAGGCAGACGTGCTTATCGCCTGTGGCGGCGGCAAGGCACTCGACACCGTCAAGACGGCGGCCATCGAGCTCAAGAAGATCGTCTTTACCGTACCGACGATTTGCTCCAACTGCTCGGCCGCGACCGCCATTGCCGTTGTCTACAATGACGATGGCTCGCTCGAGGGCTATTCGTACCCCAACCGACCGGCGCACATCTTCATCAACCCCAAGATCATCGCCGAAGCTCCGGCGGAATACTTCTGGGCCGGCGTGGGCGATGCCCTGTCTAAGCAGCCTGAGGTCGAATACGCCACGAGCGCCGGTAATTTGGAGCACACCGCCGGTCTTGGCCTGGCACTCGCCCACACCTGCTCCGAGCCGCTGTTTACCTATGGCGTCCAGGGGCTTGAGGACGTGCACCAGGACCTGTCGAGCGAAGCCGTCAAGCAGATCGCGCTCGACATCGTGGTCAACACGGGCTATGTCTCGAACCTGACCAACCAAAACGATTACTACTACAACTCGAGCGTGGCGCACGCATTCTACAATGCGACGTGCAGCATTCCGCGCGAGGGAACCTATCTGCACGGGGAGGTCGTGAGCTTGGGCGTGCTCGTCCTGTTTGCCTATACGGGCGATACCGAGAACCTTGAGCGCTACGCCGCCTTTAACAAGCAGATGGGCCTGCCCGTGACGCTTGAGCAGGTCGGGCTTTCCGAGGCCGATATCCCTGCCCTGTGCGAATACGCGCACGCCACCAACGAGTGGAAGCAGGGCAACCCTGAGCCCTTCACCGACGAAAAGTTCGCCGCCGCCATCAAGGCCGCCAACGCCTACGGCCACGGCCTCTAGGCCAAGACCAAAACCACCACAAGGGGACAGCACCCTTGTGGTGGTTTTTTATTGCTCCAGTATGCTGGGATCGAATTCACTCGCCGGGATCACACGGTACCCATTGCGCAGGAGCAGGTCGACGAAAACGCCGTTGCCCGCTGTAAGGGTGCCACTGAATGTTCCGTCGTAGATGCGGCCTGCGCCACACGAGGGACTACGGTCCTGTAAGATGCACGCGGCGACCTCTTCCGGACCGCCCGCCTGCTCGCACATCGCGAGTGCTCGTTGGGCTCCTAGGCGGAATTCCCGGTCAACGGACACGCCCTCACAGGTACGAACCTCGCCGTTCACAATCTCGGACGGCTTACGCGGCGTGGGCAGGCCGCCAAAGACCTCGGGGCACACCAAGAGGACCTCGGTCCCTGTACGCTCGCAGGCCTCGACCAACGCGCGATGATAGTTGTCGAGCCCGTTATACTTGCAGCTCTCGCCCATCAAACAGGCACTCACCACGATCTTCATACATATCCCTCCCACGCAAAACGCCCCATTTGAGATAGACACTCAAATGGGGCGATTGATACTGCGCAACCAGTATTACTGCTGCTTTGACATCAGCGGATTCTCGCGCGTGAGGAGATTCATGAACTCCTCGCCCGTGATCGTCTCCTTCTTGTACAGATAACGAGCCAGCTCGTGGAGCTTGAACTTGTTCTCCTTCAGGATCTGCAGGGCGCGGTCGTGCGCATCCTCGATCAGCTTGGCGACAATCGCGTCCACGCGCTCGGCCGTACCGGGGGCGCAGGTGAGCGACGTGTCCTGGTTAAGGTACGCATTCTGAACGGTACCGAGTGCCATCATGCCAAACTCATCGGACATACCAAAGCGCGTCACCATGTTACGGGCGAGCTTGGTGGCCTGCTCGATATCGTTGGCGGCGCCGGTCGTCATCTCACCAAAGATGAGCTCCTCGGCTGCACGGCCACCGCAATAGACGGCGAGCTTGTCCAGGACCTCCTGGCGCGTGGTCAGGAAGCGCTCATCCTCCTCGACCTGCATGGTGTAGCCCAGAGCACCGCTCGTGCGCGGCACGATGGTGATCTTCGTGACCGGTGCAGAGCCCTTCTGGCGGGCGGCAACGATGGCATGGCCGATCTCGTGGTAAGAAACAACCTGCTTCTCGTGGTCGGACAGTACCGTGGACTTACGCTGCTGGCCGGCGATGACGACCTCCACCGACTCCTCAAAATCGTCCTGCGTAGCGCGCTTGCGGCCCTCACGGACGGCACGCAGGGCGCCCTCGTTGATGATATTGGCCAGGTCGGCGCCCGAGGCACCGGGCGTGGCGCGGGCAATCGCGGTCAGGTCGATCGGCGGCTGCGTCTTCACGCTCTTGGCATGCAGCTCAAGAATGTTCTTGCGGCCAGTCAGGTCGGGCAGCTCAACGGGGATACGGCGGTCAAAACGACCGGGGCGCAACAGGGCCGGGTCAAGGCTGTCAGGGCGGTTGGTAGCAGCGAGAACGACAATACCCTTGTGGTTATCGAAGCCGTCCATCTCGGTCAGCAGCTGGTTGAGCGTCTGCTCGCGCTCGTCGTTGCCGCTAAAGCCGCCGCCGTCACGCTTTTTGCCGATGGTATCGATCTCGTCGATAAACACAATGCACGGGGCCTTTTCCTTGGCCTGCTTAAACAGGTCGCGCACCTTGGCGGCGCCACGGCCGACGAACATCTCGACGAACTCAGAACCCGAAATGCTAAAGAACGGAACACCAGCCTCGCCGGCAACAGCCTTGGCTAGCAGGGTCTTACCGGTACCCGGAGGGCCAACAAGGAGAGCACCGCGCGGCAGCTTGGCGCCAATCTCCTCGTAGCGCTGGGGCTTCTCCAGAAAGTCGACGACCTCCTTGAGGGACTCCTTGGCCTCTTCCTGGCCGGCGACATCCTTAAAGGTCACGCCCACGTCCTTGGAGGCGATCACGCGCGCGCCGGACTTGCCCAGTCCACCGCCGCCAAAGCCACCGCCGCCAAAGTTCATCGAAGGACCGTCATCACCCATGGCCTTCTTCATGCGGCGGTTGAGCCACCAGCCGATCAGGAAGAAAATCGCCATGGGAAGGATGAGCGTAAGCAGGTAGTAGGTCATCAAACCCGAGTTTTTATCGGGAACGACCGACTCCAGCGAAGCGCCAGACTCAAGCACGCGATCGGTAAAGCCCGCATCGTTCGGCACACCGGTCGTCTTATAGGCGATGTTCTCGTCCTCGCCCTTCTTGGTGTAATAAATCGAGTAATCGTCCGTGTTGTACTCGACCTTGTCGACACTCTTCTTATCGAGCGCTTTGACAAACGTCGAGTAATCGGTCTTCGTAATCTGCTGCGTGTGACCGATGTTGGGGAACAGAACGGTCGAGAGCACGAGGTAGACGACGAAGGCGATGAGCACGTAGAGGATCATATTCCGTCTACGCTTGTTGTCATCCATCTCCATCTGCTTGAACTCCATCTACTGGGGTTAATAATGCTTTCTAGAATACCCAACCCGGACGGCGATAAACCGACGCCGGGCACGAAAAGACAGAGATGGCATCACTGGAAGTCGGCAAGGTTCAAATCTATGCGGGCGACGGCAAGGGCAAGACGACGGCTGCGCTGGGGCCCGCGCTGCGTGCCACGGGCTATTGACTTAACGTGCTCATGCTTCAGTTTGCCAAGAAGCTGCACTGCGCCGAACATGATGCAGCACCTCGTTTAGGGCTACGCATCGTACAAGCCGCCCGCGACACACCCGAGGCTTGCGCCGCGCAGATCATGGAGCTCGCATGCGAGCAGATATCACAGGTCGACGTTCTGATTTTGGATGAACTCGGCGAGGCCATGCGCCGCGGCTTCGTGACGCGCGAGGATGTCGAAGCGCTGATCGCGATAAAGCCCGCCACCACGGAGCTCGTGCTCACCGGCCGGGGCCTGCTGCCCCTCGCGAACCTCGCCTACCTTGTCACCGAAATGCGCCCCATCAAACACTACTTCGACGAAGGACTCCTAGCCCGCCAAGGCATCGAATACTAGCCATTGGGGACGTCCCGAATGGCTAGGCGGTGGCGCGGCCGAGCCAGTTGCCGCTGTGGTGGTAGATGGTAAACATCGTGGCCGTGATGAGCCAGGTTACGGGGTAGACCAGCAGTAGATGCTCGAGCGACGGATCGAAGGGCATGATCGCAAACACCCAGATCACCCTCAAGACAACGGTGCCAAAGATGGTGAGCATCATAGGCTGCAGACTCACGCCGGCACCGCGAATGGAGCCCGACGCGTTTTCGATAATAGAGAAGATCGCGTAGAACGGCGCGATGAAATGAAGAATCGTCGTGGTGTACGCCGAAATCGAAGCATCGTCGACAAACAAACGCGACAGCGGGCCCGAGAACACCAGGAGCACGGCAGACAGGCCACCAATGAGCATAAACGAAAGCACAAGCGACGTATGGTAACCCTTGCGCATGCGCTCGTAGTTGCGCGCGCCAAAGTTCTGCGCCGAGAACGTAGTGATCGATACGCCGAGCGCCTCGGTCACCATCCAGATAATGCCATCTAAGCGGCCCGAAAGACCCCACGCCGTGGTGACATCGGCACCAAACGAGTTGACCGACACCTGAATCAAAACGTTGGAAATCGAATACGCAGCAGACTGAAAGCCAAGCGGCAGACCACACGAGATCATGCTCTTACAAATGCCAGGATCAATGCCGAGTTTGGACAGCGAAAGCCGCCACGCACCCGGTGCGTGCATCATGCGAATCACGATCATCGTGGCGTTGGAGCAAATGGTCAGCGCCACCGCGATGCCGCAGCCCAGCGCCTCCATATGAAGCACGGCAACAAAGATGACATCCAGCACCGCATTAACAAGGCAGCCGGAAGCGATGATCACAGCAGGCCCGCGCGTGTCGCCCACGGCGCGTAGCAGTGCCGTTCCCATATTGAGCAGCAGCGCCGCAACCATGGCGGCAAAATAGCAACGAGCATAGGCCACGCCCTCGGCCAAAAGTTCATGCGGAGTGTTCATAAGTACCAGCATGGGCTCAACGAACACTATGCCAAGAATCGAGAAAACGATACCGCCCACCAGCGCGAGCGTCATGGCCGTATGGACCGAACGGCTCAGTCGCTCATCATCGTGCTGACCAAAATACTGACCGGTAATGACCGCGCAGCCGGCGCCGACGCCAACGCAAAAGCCAATGCAGAGCTCGGTGAGCACCATCGTAGCTTGAATGCCACCTAGCGCGAGCTTGCCGCCAAACTGACCGACGATATAGGTACCGATAAGCGTGTAGGCCTGCTGAAAAAACGAACTAAAAAAGATGGGAACGCACAGCGACAGCAATTGCTGCCAAATGACTCCTTGCGTTACATCGATAGCCGTAGATTTCTTAGCCACACGCCCTCCCCACACGCATACGTCAATCAGCAAAACAGCAATTTAAAACCAAAGCCAAAACCAGCTTAGCACCGACTGGCGGCGACCGAAACACCCCGAATTAGAGCACGGTGCGGAATAACTGCCTAGTGATACAAACCCGGCTGGTAGTGATACTCATTGCTCACGTGCGGGCATAGCTGCCAAAAGGCGACGGCGCTCGCCGCGGCCACGTTGAGCGAATCGACCCCGTGCGCCATCGGAATACGCACCGCGTGGTCACAGCCGGCAATGGTCTTGGCGCCCAAGCCGGCACCCTCGGTGCCCATAAAAATCGCCAAGCGATCAATCTTCTGCAGCACAGGATCATCAAGCGAAACAGAGTCGTCCGTCAACGCCATAGCGGCACACGAAAAACCGGCATCGTGCAACGCGCTCAGACCATCATGCGGCCACACACGAGCCTCGCTGCCAATGCGCGTCCACGGCACCTGAAACACGGTGCCCATGCTCACGCGGGCCGAGCGACGGTACAGCGGGTCGCAGCACGTCGGGCTGACCAAAATACCGTCAACGTTCAATGCGGCAGCAGAGCGGAAAATCGCGCCAACATTGGTGTGGTCGACAATACCCTCGAGCACGCACACGCGCACCGGACGCTCCCCCGCCGCCTCGACGACGCCACCCAAGAACTCATCAACCGGAATCTGACGCGGGCGACGAAACGCCGCAAGCGCACCGCGCGTCACGTTAAAGCCCGTCAACTGCTCCATGAGCTCCATGGAGGCGACGAACACAGGAACAGGACCCGCGCCCTCGCGCACGACTAGGCGCTCAAACAGCGGCATCATCTGGTCGAGCCAGCGTTCGCCCAAAAGAAAGCTCACCGGCTCGTATCCGGCACGCACCGCGCGCTCAATAACCTTGGCACTCTCGGCGATAAAGATGCCCTTTTGCGGCTCTAGCACGCAGCGCAGCTCACGCTCGGTCAGTCGCACGTAGGCATCGAGCCGCTCGTCCTCGAGCGAATCAATTCGCAGAACCTCAACGGCATCAGTCATAGCAGCCTGCCCGCACCCTTCTTTACAGCACATCTATACCAAACGAGGCGACGCTAAGCGCCGCCCCATACATTCAATCAATCCGATAATACCGTTCACGCCAGGCGATTTACGCCTCAACGCGACGATACGTCACGAACTCATAATCGACACCCTCGTCGCCCTCGCCCGAGGCAATCGTGGCAACACCGCCACGCCACGCAATCTCCCATGCGGGATCGGCGTCCAAATCGGGAAAGTACGTGTCCACGGCATGAGTGCAATGGTTGTGCGTGACCTCGGCCTCGACGCAATACGGCAAAAACTGCCGATAGACATCGCCGCCACCAATCACCCAGGCAACGGGCTCATCGGCAACCGCGGCGAGCGCCTCGTCGATGCTATGGACCACGTCGACGCCCTGGGGCGCAAAATCCTCGTCACGCGTGAGCACGATATTGCGACGATTCTTGAGCGGACGCCCACCGGGAAAACTCAACAGGGTCTTGCGCCCCATAATAACCGGGCAACCTTTGGTGCACGCCACAAAATGGCGCATGTCGGCGCGATTGGACACCACCATGTCGCCCTCGCACCCAATGCCCCAATCCTCACACACGGCGACGATAGCAGATAGCTTACACGTCATGAGCACCACCTACACCGCAATGGGAATGTTCTTGACCTGCGGGCCGTGCTCATAGCCCTCCACAATCAGGTCGTCGGTCGTAAACGCATAGAAATCGTGCACGTCGGGGTTAAGCGTTACCTTAGGCGCCGCAAACTGCGGACGCTCGATAAGTTCGCGGACAATATCGACATGACGGTCGTAGATATGGGCGTCGGCGATCACATGCAGCAGCTCGCCGGGAATCATATCGATCGACTGCGCAACCATCATCAGCAAGATGGCGTACTGACACACATTCCAGTTGTTCGCGGCCAAAATGTCCTGGCTGCGCTGGTTGAGAATCATGTTGAGCGTCGGCTTGTCGTCCTGCGGGCGCTGCGTGACGTTATAGGTCACGCTGTACGCGCACGGATACAGGTGCATCTCGGACAGGTCGCTAAACACATACGTGTTGGTCATGATGCGGCGACTGTACGGTGTGTGCTTAAGATCGTACAGCACTCGGTCCATCTGGTCGAAATCGCCCTCGGCATAATGGCTCTTCTGGCCAATCTGGTACCCGTAGGCCTTGCCGATGGAGCCGGTCTCGTCGGCCCACTCATCCCAAATATGGCTGTTGAGGTCATGGACGTTATTGGACTTCTTTTGATAGATCCACAAAATCTCGTCCATCGCAGACTTAAGCGCCGTGCGGCGCAGGGTGAGCGCAGGGAACTCCTCGCGCAGGTCGTAGCGCGCCGTAACGCCAAAGTTTTTAATGGTATAGGCAGGGGTGCCGTCCTCCCACACCGGACGGACCTTTTGGCCCTCGGTGGTGGTGCCATGGTCCAGAATGTCGCGGCACATGGATACAAACTGTTGATCAGCTTTGCTCATTGACCCTCCTGTCAGTCGCCTATAAGCGATTTTTATTGTAGCCCAGGCGCGCAGTGTCGGATTGGACACTAGGGTAGGCACACGCAATGCACGGTAGCACGGCTCTGCATTCGCAAGCGGAACACCTTTGCCTTTTTCTGACATATGCCAAAAATAGCTTGTACGCTTCCGCATGCGCGCTATCCTATTACTGACATATGTCAGATTTGGAGAGTGTATGGCAGGAAGACGCGAAAAATTGCGCCGTGTTGGGATCATCCCCGAATATCGCGGTTTTACCCCCGATGGCCTGGCGAGCGGAGACGCTATCGATATGACAGTCGACGAGCTCGAGGTCCTGCGCCTATGCGACCTGGAAGGCCTCAATCAGGAGGAAGTCGCCCAGTGCATGGGTATTGCCCGCGCCACGGTGGCGGCAATCTGCAGCCGCGCGCATCGCAAGGTGGCAAACGCGCTGGTCAATGGACGGGCGATCGTCATCGAAGGCGGAAACATCGCGTACTCCCCCATCACCACGACAACGGCCGCATGGCCAGCAAAGGAGGTCGACACCATGAGGGTGGCAACCACGTACGACAACGGCAACATCTTTATGCACTTTGGCCGCAGCGAGCAGTTCAAGATCTACGACATTGAGGACGGCAAGGTGCTCAACGAGCAGGTCGTGGGCACCGGCGGCACCGGTCACGGCGCCCTAGCGGGTCTGCTCGCCAACGGCGGCGTGGACGCGCTCATCTGCGGCGGTATCGGCGGTGGCGCTATCAACGCGCTTGCACAAGCCGGCATCACGGTATACGCAGGTGCCCAGGGCAACTGCGACACTTGCGTCGAGGCACTTATCGCCGGCACGCTCGCACAGAACGGCGAGGCCACCTGCGACTGCCATGGACATGATCACGAGCACATCCACGAGCATGGCGAGTCCTGCGGCTGCCACGGTCACCACGACCATGACGGGCACGAAGGCTGCGGCTGTCACTAGCGGCAAGCACCTCGTCGAGAACGCGCTTCCACGCGTGCGACAACCAGCGAACAACCAGCGAACAACCAGCGAACAAACGGCGAACAAACGGCGAACAAACGGCGAAGGCCGCCTGGAATACCATCCAGGCGGCCTTCGTCATACACGACTCAACTAGTCGTTACTTCTTGTTGCGCATCTGCGCTTCCATCTGGCGCAGCAGGTCCATATCGGACTTGGGGCCGCCCGTTCCCAGGCCACCCATACCGCCCAGACCCATGGCATCTAGGCCGGGAATATTGGGCATGCGCATCTTTTTGCCCTTCTTACCCTTTTTGCCCTTCTTGCCGCCGGCCTGTGCCTGATTGGCCATCGTGCGCATGCGGCCCATCATCTTGTTCATCTCGCCCCACTGCTTCATAAGGCTATTGACCTCGGTGGGGGTCACGCCGGCGCCCTTGGCAATGCGGGCACGGCGCTGGCCATTAATGATGGAGGGACGCAGACGCTCCTCCTTGGTCATCGACATGATAATGGCCTCGTTCTTATCGAAGATGCCCTCGTCCAGGTTGCCACCCATCTGGTTGAGCGCACGCTGGCCGCCGGGGAGCATGCCCAGGATGCCCTTCATGCCGCCCATCTTCTTGACGGCCTTCATCTGGTCGAGCATGTCGTTCATGGTGAAGCCCTCGCGCAGCATTCGCTCGGCAGCCTCGAGCTGCTCGGCGTCGGCCGCCTCCTGGGCCTTCTCGATAATGCCGACAACGTCGCCCATGCCAAGAATGCGCTTGGCCATACGATCGGGATAGAACGGCTCCAGCGAATCGGGCTTCTCGCCCATGCTCACGAACTTGATGGGCTTGCCGGTCACCTGGCGCACGGAAAGCGCGCCGCCGCCACGGGCATCGCCGTCGAGCTTGGAGATGATCACGCCGTCAAAGTCGGTGCGCTCGGCGAAGGTCGAGACGACGTTGACAATATCCTGGCCGGTCATGGCATCGACGACCATCAGCACCTGATCGGGCTTGACGGCCTTCTTGATGTCCACGGCCTCCTGCATCATCTGCTCGTCGATCTGCAGACGACCGGCGGTATCGACGATGACCACGTCGCGCAGGTGGTCGACGGCCTCCTGGATGGCGCCCTTGGCGATATCGACCGGGTGCTCGCCGTCACCGCGGAAGACCGGCACGCCGATCTCTCCGCCAAGCGTGGCCAGCTGGTCGGCAGCGGCAGGACGATAGACGTCGCACGCGGCGAGTAGCGGTGAGCGACCCTGCTTCTTGAGCAGATAAGCCAGCTTTACGGCTGCCGTAGTCTTACCGGAGCCCTGCAGGCCCACGAGCATGATGACATTGGGGATGCGGTTGCTAAAGACGAGCTTGCTCTCGGTGGAACCGAGCATCTCGGTGAGCTCGTCGAGCACGATCTTGACGACGTTTTGCGCCGGTGACAGCGACTCCATGACCTCGGCGGTCATGCAGCGCTCCTTGGTCTTGGCGACAAACTCCTTGACGACCTTAAAGTTGACGTCGGCCTCGAGCAACGCCATGCGAATGTCGCGCATGGCAGAGGTGATATCGGCCTCGGTCAGCTTACCCTTGCCGCGCAGGCGGTCAAATGTGTCGTTGAGGCGATCGCTCAGGGAATCAAACACTAGTCACTCCTTAATTGGACTCGCCCACCAGGGCGCGGCAGAAATCTTTGGCATTGAACTCCTGCAGGTCATCGACCTGCTCGCCCACGCCCACGCGCAGGATCGGGAGCTTGAGTTTCTCGGCCACGGCCATGGCGATACCGCCCTTAGCCGTGCCGTCGAGCTTAGTCATGATAATACCGTCCAGGCCCAGCGCCTCGTTAAACTCGAGCGCCTGGTTCAGACCGTTTTGGCCCGTCGCGGCGTCAATCACAAGCACGACCGAAACCGGCATGGGACCGGCGGCCATATTGGCGGCGCGCTTACGGGTCACATTGACCACCTTGGCGAGCTCGCGCATGAGCTCAGGGCTCGTGTGCAGACGGCCGGCGGTATCGATGAGCACCAGGTCACTGCCGCGCTTATCGGCCTCGTCGAGCACGTCATAGCACACGCTCGCCGGATCGGAGCCGCGGTCACGCTTGATAACCGGTACGCCGGCACGCTGCCCCCACACATCGAGCTGCTCGATGGCGGCGGCGCGGAAGGTGTCGGCCGAACCGATCACCACGTTCTTGCCGCGGGCAGCCATGGCGCTCGCGATCTTACCGACCGTCGTGGTCTTGCCGGCACCGTTAATGCCCACAAACAGCACGCAGCTCGGCGTATCGGAAAACGGATCTCGCTCGATGGGCACAAAGTGCTGCTCAAGCTGCTCGGCCAGGGCACGGCGAAGCTGCGGAGCGGTCTTGAGGTTCTTCTTGGCCGCGGCATCGCGCAGGTCATCGGAGACCTTGATAGCGACCTCGGCGCCCATGTCACCCATGACGAGGGTGTCCTCCAGGTCCTCCCAAAAATCCTCGTCGACCTCGCCGCCAAAGTAGAAGACCTCGTTGAGGGCCTCGCGGCTGCGCTCAAGTCCGCGCGAGAGAGCATCGAAGAATCCCATTATGCATTCACGACCTTTCCGGTTTCGCGATCGAGTTTTTGCGAGACGACGCGACTGACGCCGTCGGCTTGCATCGAGACGCCATAGAGGACGTCAGCGTCCTCCATAGTACGGCGCTGATGCGAGATAACCAAGAGCTGCGTATCGGAACGCAACACATCGAGCGCGCCGATGAGCTTGGACAGGTTGGCGTCATCGAGCGCCGCCTCGACCTCGTCCAGCACATAGAACGGCACCGTGCGCGTGCGATACACGGCAAAGAGCAGGGCGAGCGCCGTCAGACTCTTCTCGCCGCCCGACATGAGCATCATCTTGGTGATGCGCTTGCCGCGCGGCTGCGCCACGACCTCGATACCCGTCTCGGCAGGATGCTCGGGATCGGTCATCTCCAGATGAGCCTGGCCGCCCGGGAAGAGCATAGCGAAGATCTCGCGGAAGTTCGCGTCGACCTTCTCAAACGTCACCAGGAACGCCTTGCGCATCTTGCGGTCGATGGCCACCGTGATCTTGGTGAGCGCCTTGCGCGCGCTCTCCAGATCGGCCAGCTGCTCCTCGATGTAGTCGGCGCGGCGCTTGAGCTGCTCGTACTCCTCCATGGCAACTTGGTTAACGGGACCAAGGTTGTTGATCTGGCGCACAAGCTGGTTGAGCTCGCGCTCGGCGGCGTCGCGGTCGGTGGGAGCCGGAAGCATGAGCGCTTCCTCGAGCACCGTGGTGCCATCGGCGGTAATGGCCTTAATGGCGGCCTCTACCTGCACCTCGAGCTTACCACGCGCGACCTTGAACTCGTTTTGCGTGGCGGAGGCGGTATCGACCCGCTCCTTAGCGCGGGCAACCTCCGCCTTGGCATCCTCGATGGTCTTCTTGAGCGAAGCGGAGTCCGCCTCCTCCAGAGAGGCCTGGTCACGCAAGCGCGCTGCCCAATCCGATGCGCGCTCCAGCAGGGCCGAATAGCGCTCGTGCATGGGGTCGACGCGCAGACGCAGCAGCTCGAGTGAGCGCGAGGCCTGGCGTGTTCCGCGGATACGACGGTCGATGCCCTCAAGACGATGCTCCAGGTCGGGCACGCGACCCTTCAGCGAACGCAGGCGCTCGCTCGTCTGGGCTAGGCGAACCTTGGCGTCGGCGAGCTTGCCGGCGGCCTCGGAATCGTCACGGCGAACGCGGTCGAGTTCGTCGTTGGCCTCGGCAATCTGCAAGCTCAGATCGCTTGCCTGCGCGCGGGCCTCGTCACGCGAACGGGTGAGCTCATCAACCCGCGGGCGCGCAGCGCGAACGGCTTCGGAGGCCTGCTCGCGACGCTTGGAGATGCGCACGCGCTCGACCTCGGCATTGTTGGCGCTTTGCTCCAAGCGGCCGATCTCGGAGAGCAGCGAGCGGCGCTCGCCCTCAAGACGGGCGATCTCGCCGGCGGCATCGTCCTCAGCGGCACGCGCTTCCTCAACGGCCGCGTTGGCCTCGACGACCCGATCCGACACATGCTCAAACACAGCGGCCAAATCGGGCTCAAGCCCCTCCAGCTCGCGAATGCGACGCTTACGCTCCAGAGCACCCGACGCCTCGCCGGCATCGAGGCCCACACGCACCAGGCCGCCGCAGGCGACGCGGGCGCCATCGGGGGTCACGTAAGTCACGCCGTCAACGACCGGCGCCGAAAGCGCGGCAGAAAGATCGTCCACGACGTAATAGCCGCCGAGCAGCGCCTCGACGACGGGTCCGTAGCCTGCGCGCACGGACAGACGATCAACCAGACGGGTACCGGAGGCGCCCACAGCGGCGGTAGAGCCGCTCACGCCGCGCGCCACCAGCAGTGCCTCGCCCGAGGCCTTATTTTGGTCCAGAGCCGCACGACCGGCACGCTCAAGCGTGGCGGCGTCATCAAACAAAAGAGCATCGATATCGCCGGCAAGCAGCTGCTCGACCAGGCCTTCGAGCTCACGAGGAGCCTCGAGCACGTCGCCCAAACGACCCGAGACATCATCGCCCAGCGCACCCATCAGACGGCTCACGAGCGGCGAGCTGTCGGCCATGCGGGCATCGAGTTTCTTTTGGCTGGCAAGCTCCGAGCGCACCTCGGATAACTTGTTGCGTGCCTCGCTCTCGCGGGCACGCAGGTCCTTCAGGGCCGCGCGTGCCGTCTCGGTGGCCTCACGCGCATCAACCTGAGCCTGGCGCGCTTCCTCAAGAGCGCCCTCAAGCTCCTCGGCGCGGTTGCGACGGCTCTCGAGCGAGGCCGTGACCTCCTCGAGCTGCTCGTCAATCTGCTCCAGGCGCGAGGCATACATGTTGTCCTCGACCTCGGCATTGCTCAAGGAATCCTTCACCTTGGCGAGCTCAAGCGCGGCGTTATCAGCCACACGCTGCACATCGCGCTGCTCACGCGTAAGCTGCGAAATCTGATTGTCGAGCGCCACGCGCCGCTCGTGGAGCTCAGCGGCGGCAGGACCAGCGGCGTCAACGTCCTCCTGGGCCTGCATATGCGCACCGGTCACTTCCTCAAGCTGCGCACGCGCGTCCTCGAGCTCCTCGACCACGCGACGACGCTGATGCTCGGAGCTCGAAATCTGACCGCGCATGTCAGACAGGCGCGACACCATGTTGTGGCCCTTTTCCTCGAGCAGGCGCATGTCGGAGTTAATGCGGCCGACCACATCTTGCATATGACGGCGTTGCTCGCCCAGGTCGCCCACAAACAGGCCCTTTTCCTCAAGCATAACCTGGAGCTTCTCGAGCTCGCGCTCCTTTTCGCTCATGCGGTACTGCGCAAGCTCCAGCTCGGCAGCACCTTCCTTGGAGCGGCTCTCCAGGTCGTTCCACTGCGACTGCAGCGAACGAAGCTCATCGACAGCCAGCATCTGCGTAAGCTCGTTCGCGCGCGAGGACAGCTCTTTGTACTTGCGCGCGCGATCGACCTGACGCTCCAGCGGTCGCAGCTGACGGGCGATTTCCTTATTGATGTCGCGGGCACGCGTCAGGTGCTCGTCCATCGACTTAATCTTTTTGAGCGCACGCTCCTTGCGGCGCTTGTGCTTGGAAATGCCGGCGGCCTCCTCGATGAGGGCGCGACGCTCCTCGGGGCGGCTCTGCAAAATGGCGTCGAGCTTGCCCTGGCTGATGATGGAATGCGTATCCTTGCCCAGGCCCGAATCGTGCAGGATGTCCTGAATGTCCATCAGGCGGCACGGACTCGAGTTGATGAGGTACTCGCTTTCGCCCGAGCGATACATGCGACGGGTGATGGCGACCTCGTCAAAGTCGACGGGCAACATATGGTCCGAGTTATCGAGCACCAGCGTGACCTCGGCGACACCCACCGGCTTGCGCGCCGACGAGCCCGAGAAGATGACATCCTCCATGGCCTGGCCGCGCAGCTGCTTGGCGCTCTGCTCGCCCAGGACCCACAGAATCGAGTCAGAGATGTTCGATTTTCCCGAGCCGTTTGGACCGACGATGACGGTCAGGCCCGGCTCAAACGTCATATGGGCGCGGTCGGCAAACGACTTGAACCCTTTGAGCGTGAGGGACTTGAGATACACGGTTCCTCGCTTACATGTGCTTCTTGTTCAGAATCACGCCGTTGGTGGTGTAACCCATGCGGTCGAGCGCTTCGAGCGCGGCAGCTCCCTCGGCTTCCTTCTTTGAGGAGCCGGAGCCGCGACCCTGGCGAATACCATCGATCAAAACCACAGCGGTAAAGGTGGGCGCATGCGCCGGGCCCTCGGAGCCAACGAGCTTGTACGCCGGAGGTTCGTGACCGTCGGCTTGCACGCACTCCTGCAAAAACGACTTGGGGTTCGCAGGATGCTCGGCACGCTCGGAAGCCAAATGCGGCTTAAGCGTACGGTGAATGAACTCCGCCGCAACGTCCCAGCCGGCATCCAGGTACAGCGCGCCCACGAGCGACTCATAGACGTTCTCGAGGGCCGAATGCAGGCCGCGCGCACCGGTACCGGTCTCGGAGGCACCAAAGATGATGATGTCGTCGATGCCCAGCTCGTGAGAAACCTCGGACAGCGTAGCGCCCGAGACAAGCGACACCTTCAAGCGCGTGAGCTTGCCCTCGTCAAACTCCGGATAGGACTCAAACAGGGAGCGTGCGACCACAGCGCCCAAAATGGAATCGCCCAAGAACTCAAGGCGCTCATAGCTGGCAGAAACCGGCTGGCCCTCGACTGCCGAGGGATGCGTAAGCGCCGCGCGCAGCAGCACCTTATTGTTGAACTCGTGGCCCAGGATTTCCTGGGCGCGCGTAAGTCGGTCGGATAAAGCCAAGACTTAAGCCTCCTTGGCAGCTTCGATAGCGTCGACGGCGTCGGCGACAGAGTTGAGCGAGAGCAGGGTCTCGTCATCGATCTCGAGGTTGAACTCGTCCTCGATAGCCGTAACCAGCTGCAGGCGCTCGAGCGAGTTGGCATCGAGGTCGTCAAAGGTGGTCTCCTCGCTAATTTCGGCAACATCGACGCCCAGAACGTCAGCAGCGACCTCGGCGATCTTGTCGAAGATTTCGGAGCGGTCCATAGCGCTTCCTCTCATAGTGCATGAATACCAAAAGAATGGTACCGCCCGGGCGGTACCAAGACACGGTTCTGATTCTACCCCACGACGTGCACCGCGAAGCACATAACAGCGCTCTAACTCGCTCTTATAAAACGATACCGTCCATAGAGTTGGCGACATTCTCGACCAGCCCGGCGCGCACGGCTTCGGCCGCCGCGAGCGTACCGTTTTTGACAGCCTCGACCGAGGTGGCACCATGGCCGATCAGGACCACGCCGCGCAGGCCCAAAAGAATCGCGCCGCCCTTGGCGTCGCCCGAAAGTTTGGCTTTAATCTCGCGCATCTGCTTTTTGATGAGCAGCGCGGCAATCTTGGTGCCGAGCGAAGACATAAAGACACCCTTGAGCTCCTGCAGCAAAAACTTGGCAGCGCCCTCGGTGGCCTTGAGCGCAATATTGCCCGACATACCATCGGCAACGACGAGATCGAAGTTGCCTGAGGTGAGGTCGGTGCCCTCGCAGTTACCAACAAAGCCGGGAACGGCGGCCTTCATAGCAGGGAAACAGGCCTTGGTAAAGTTAGAACCCTTCTCGTCCTCGGTGCCGTTGGCAAGCAGGCCCACGCGAGGATGCTCGATGCCCAGGACGACGCGGGCATAGGCGCTGCCCATCTGGGCAAAACGCACCATATCGTCAACCTCGACATCGGGGTTGGCACCCATGTCGCACAGCACCGTCAGACCGCCGGCGCGATTGGGCAGCGCATTGGTCAGACAGGGGCGCACCGGCTGCTTCTTGCCTTCGGCCTGATACCTAAACGGCGTCACGTAGGCGGTGGCAGCGGCGGTCATGGCACCGGTCGAGCCGGCGGAGAAGAACGCATCCGCGTTGCCCTTCTTAATGGCGCGGCAAGAAAGCACGATCGACGACTTACGCTTGGTCATCACGGCGCGAATGGGATCGTCATCCATGGCGATAACGTCAGGTGCCTCAAGGGCCTCAACACGTGCATGGGAAGCTGCAAAGGGATTGACGATTTCGGCCGGGCCAGCCGCCAAGACCTCGATATCGGGATCGGCGGCAAGCGCAGCCTCGATACCATCGAGAACAACCTGAGGTTTCTCGTCTCCGCCCACAACGTCTACACAAACGCGAACGTTACTCATATACATGCTCCTTATACAAAAATGGCCGACTCATTGAGCCGGCCATTGTGGTTCCATTTGGAACGGCATCGCATCCAGAGTATACCGTTACTCGGTAACGATAACCTCGCGGTCCTTGTAGAAACCGCAGCTGGGGCACACGTGGTGCGGAAGCTTGACAGCGCCGCAACGGGGGCACGTGGACTGAGCCGCAGCCGAGATCTTCATGTTGGCGGAACGACGGGTGTGAGTGCGGATACGACCCTGCTTTTGTTTAGGTACGGGCATAGTGACCTTCCTTATGAACTATCCAGTGTGGCGATTACGCGCAAGTAACGATACTACCACAGTTTTACTCATCAAGCTTGAGATTCTTCAATGCTGCAAATGGATTTTCCGTGGCAGCGGCCCATTCCGCCTCTGCCTGGGCGGCGCAATCGCATTGCTCGACGTTGAGATTGCAACCGCATGTGGGGCACAGACCACGGCAATCGGGCTTGCAGAGCACCACAAACGGCGTGTCCATAACGACCGCGTCATTGATGGGCTCGCCCAGATCGACGATGCGGTCCTCACCCAGGAGCTCGTAGCCGTCCTCGTAGGCCTCGGGATCCTCGGGCTCCTCAAAGAGGTAGAACTCCTCGATCTCGCCGGCGATATCAAACGAGGCGGGCTCCAGGCAACGGTCGCACTCGCCGGTGGCGTGCGCGCGGACCATGCCCGTGAGCAAGACACCGGTACCGGCATTGGTAAAGACAACGTCGTAGTCGATGCCGTCCTGAAGCTGGTACTCCTTCTCGCCCACCGTGTAGGTGGCGACATCGACCTTACCGGTCAGCGGATACGAATCTCCAGGAAACTCGAGCTGCTCGGAAAGATCGACGGTAACGCTCGGAAACTCAGCCATTACCACTGACCATTCTGTTGGGCGGCACCCTCGTTGAGCTGCTGACGGCAACGGGTAACGGTGCCAGTCAGGCTCTTGAGGTTCTCCTCCAGGTGCGTAAAGACCTGCTCTGCGTAGTCCTCGGCAGCATAACGCGTCTCGCGCTCGTACTGCTGGGCACGATCGCGGATGTCGTCGGCCTGCTGCTGCGCAAGGCGGACGATCTCCTGCTCACCGGCAATGGTGAGGGCCTGCTGCTGAGCGTCGGCGATGATGGAATCAGCCTGAGCGGCGGCGGAAGCCATAAGCTCCTCGCGCTCCTTAAGGATACGGCGGGATTTCTGCCACTCCTCGGGATAGCTCATGCGGATCTCGTCGAGGATATTGAAGAACACGTCGGCGTCGATGACCTTGAACTGAGCGTTCTTGCCGAAAGGCGGCTTGGCTTCCTCGATCAGCCCTTCGAGCTCATCGACCAAGCTGACGATCCTATCGCCAGGAAAATTCTCGCCCGGCATCCGGTCTCCTTTCATAGGTAACTTATCATCGTGCTAGTTTACCACATGCCACCAGGCAATAAAAAACGTCACGAAAAGCGATGTCTGAGCGCTTCGACCACGTTGGGCGGCACAAACGTCGATACATCGCTGCCGAGCGAGGCGATCTGGCGAACGACCGAGCTCGAGATGTAACCGTACTGCGGAGCACTCATGACAAAGATGGACTCCAGCTCGCTATCCAAGCGATAATTGAGGTCGGCCTGCTGCAGCTCATACTCAAAGTCGGTCATGGCGCGCAGGCCCTTGACCACGGCCCCCGCCCCCTGCTCACGAGCGAAGTCGACCAAGAGGCCGGTAAAGGGCAGGACTTCGACGCCGTCGATATTACCGAGCGCCTCGCGGGCCAGCGCCACGCGCTCATCGAGCATAAACGTGGTGCCCACACCGTTTTTACCCTGCGACTCTGCAACAGCGACGATCACACTGGGAAAGATGCGGCGGGCGCGGCGGATCACATCGATATGGCCAAACGTGATGGGATCGAAGGTGCCCGGGACGATCACGCGGTTGATGGTGTCATTCATGGGCGTCCTCCTGAAACGTCGTGGCATCGTTGTTATCGGCATCGGTGACGGCACTATCGTCCTCACCGTCGTCATCGCCGACCCAACGAAGGAGGTCGACCGAGGTAATGCCGTAGCGCTTCTCACGTACAGTCTCAAAGCCTGCCGGATGCGCGCCCGCATCGGCGGAGGCATGCTCAAACAGGGCATAAGCGCCAGGCGCAAGCAGACCCTGCTGAGCCAGATTCTGCAGCAGTTCCTCGACCGGCTCGGCGCCAAAAGCATACGGCGGGTCGAGCAGGACCAGATCAAAGGGGCCGCCCGGCACACGACCGCGCGAGGCACTCATCAGCATGTCGCCCGTTACCACGCGCCAACGCGCACGGTCACGGCAGAGCGACTCGATATTCTTGGTAATGAGCCGCGCGGCGTTGCGATCGATCTCAAACGTCGTGAGCGAGCGGGCCCCACGAGAGAGCATCTCGATACCTAGGGCACCGGAGCCGCCAAAGGCGTCCAGCACACGGACCTCGTCCAGATCGAAATCGAATGCCGACATGACCATAGATGCGCACGCCTCGCGCACGCGATCAGTCGTGGGGCGGGTGACATCGCGACCACGGGGCTCCTCGATCTTACGACCGCGCCATTCGCCGCCGATGATTCTCATCCTCCGCTGACCTCCTTAAAGATATGTCGATAACGCATGGCGACCGCGTCGCGCAAGGGACGCGTCGCCACAGAGTCAAGGTTGCAAGCATACCGCAAGAGCTCGACCGCGTCCAAATGGGCCCATTCGATAAGGTCCTCATCGGCGTCCAGGTCGACAAAGCGCAGGGTCACACCACCATGCTGACGATAACCCAGGATCTCGCCTTCATGGCGCAGGCGCAGGTCCATCTGGGCGAGCGTAAAGCCGTCCGAGGTCTTTTCGAGCGACTGGAGACGGTCTTGTGCCGCCGATGCGCCGCCGTTGCCCTTGGAGTGCGTCATGACCAGGCACGTGCCCGACACGCTGCCACGGCCCACGCGACCGCGCAGCTGGTGCAGGGCAGCCAAACCAAAGCGCTCACCGTTCTCGATAACCATGACGGTGGCATTGGGCACGTCGACGCCCACCTCGACCACCGTAGTCGAGACGAGCACGTCAATCTCGCCACGCTTGAAGGCATCGATGACCCGATCCTTCTCCCCCGCCGGCATACGGCCGTGAAGGCGCTCGACGGTAAGCCCCGGCAACGCAAGACGCAGTCGGTCGAGCTCGGTTGCCGTATCGTGAAGCGGCACGGGGACCGTCACGCGGCCCTCCTCGTCGCGGGCGATACCGGGTACGTCCTCCAACTCATCGGCCGAATCGCTCGGCTCCACGAGCGGGCAAATCACGTAGGCCTGCTGACCCTTTTCATGCGCCTCGCGAATGGCGCCATAGGCGAGGTCGCGGCTCGACTCGGTGAGCACGCGCGTGGTCACACCGGCACCCGGAACAGGCCGGTGGCGGATGATGCTCGTATCCAGATCGCCGTAGACCGAAAGCGCCAGCGTACGCGGGATGGGCGTTGCCGTCATAACGAGCAGATCGGCACCGGGGCCCTTCGCGCGCAGAGCGTTGCGCTGGCCCACACCAAAGCGGTGCTGCTCATCGATGACCACGAGCGATAGATGCTTGAACGCAACGTTATCCGAAAGCACCGCGTGGGTGCCAAAGAGCACATTAAGCTCGCCCGATTTCAGCTGTGCATGGATGCGCTCGCGCTCTGCAGCCGGCGTGGCACCCGTCAGAAGCGCCCAGGACATGCCGGCCTGTGAGAGCAGAGGGCCGGTCTTATCGGCATATTGGCGCGCCAGCACGCCCGTGGGCGCCATAACGCAGGCCTGCGTGCCGCTATCGGCAGCCACAGCCAGTGCGCAGGCGGCAACGGCGGTCTTACCGGTACCGACATCACCCAACAGCAGGCGGTTCATCACACGCCCGTCATCGCACATATCGCGCAGGATATCCTGGAACGCGGCCTCCTGCTCGTCGCTCAGCGAAAACGGCAGGGCTTGCTTGAGCGCGGCCAGGTGCTCGCCCGCGGTGTGGGCATAGGGCACCACATCGACCAGGCCGCCGTCGTTGCGCAGACGCAACGCCAGCTGCAGGTAGAGGCACTCCTCGTAGGCCAGGCGACGACGCGCGATGTCGCGCTCTGCCATACTCGATGGAAAATGGATTGAGCGCAACGCGCGGGCATTGCTCATGAGCTTCCGCTTTGCGCGCAGCGGCGCGGGAATCGGATCGAACGGATTGCCGACGACCTCGAGCGCGCCGCTTACGATGCGGCGCATCCACGCCTGGCTCACGCCATCACTCACGTAATGGACCGGCAGGATGGTGCCTGCGGCACGCCCGTCCTCGAGCTTTTCAAAGTGCGGCGAGGCCATCTGCTTAAAGCCGTAGGCAAACTCGACCTTGCCCATCACGGCCAGGCGGTCGCCCTGCTTAAGCTGCTGGGCAATCCAGGGCTGGCGGAAAAAGGCGACCTGCAGCACGCCCGTCTCGTCAACGAGTGAGACCTCGGTCACCTGCATGCGCGGACGCGGCTGCTTTTGGACGATACGGTCGACTGTGGCGATGATGGTGCACATGGTACCGATGGGCGCCATCTCGATGGACCACGAACGGGTAAAGTCCAGGTATCGATGAGGGATATGGAGAAGGAGGTCCCCCACCGTCCGAATTCCCAGACGGCGAAGGGCCTCCTCACGTTTACCCGAAACATATTTGAGTCGCGCGATATCTTCATCGAGCGCATTGCTCTGGGCAAAGCGCTCCGAGACGCGCGGCACGGAGCACAGCTCGGACATGACGAGATGCCTACTCGATCGAGAAAATCACGGGATAGAGCGGCTGCTCGCCACGATGGGCGTCAATCTCCAAGTCGGGCTGAGCCTCCTCGATAGCGTCGACGATCTCCTGGAAGGCCTCATCGGACAGCTCCTCGCCGGCCAGAATCGTCAGTGCGTCGCCCTCCTCTTCCTCCTGCATGCGGTTGATGCAGTCGAGCGTGACCTGCTTCACGTCGGAGCCGACCACGTCGATGGAGCCGGCGATGATACCCATGACGTCACCGGAGTGAATCGGCGAGCCGTCGGAGGCGCTGGAGTCGCGCACAGCGCGGGTGACCTCGCCATCGCGGACCTCGCTGATGGCGTCGACCATGGCGGCGACGGCGTCCTCGAGCTCGGAATCGGGCAGGACCGCGAACAGCGCGGAGAACGCCTGCGGGACGGTCTTGGTGGGAACGACGGCAACCTTCTTGTCCGTGCAGGCAGAAGCGGCAGCCTCGGCAGCCATGCGGATGTTGCCGTTATTGGGCAGGATGATGACCGAGGTCGCGTTGACCTGGTCCACCGCGCCCAGCAGGTCGGCGGTCGAGGGGTTCATGGTCTGGCCACCCGACACGATCACGTCGACGCCGAGGGACTTAAGGATGTCGGCCTCGCCGGAACCGGCGGCAACGGCGACAAAGCCCAGGGCCTTCGCGGGCTCGGCGGCCTTTTCCTGGTCCTCGTGAATCTTGGCGGTACGGTCGTGGGCCTCCATCTCCATGTTGTGGATAAAGACCTCGTAAATCTGACCGAGCTGCAGCATGTGCTCGAGCACCAGGTTGGGGGTGTTGGAGTGCACATGGATCTTGTAATCGGGGTAGGCACCCACGAGCAGTTCGCAGTCGCCCATGGAACCCAGGAACTTAAGGCACTCGTCCTCGTCAAACGGGGCGTCGGCCTTAAAGAGGAACTCGTTGCAGTAGCGGAACTCCGAGCCCTCCCAGTCGTCGTTGGCCTCGATCTCAACGCGACCAAGGGCCGCATCGCGGGCAGAGCCAGCGGAATCAAACGTGGCGGAGAAATCCTCGACAACGGTGCTGCGGCCAAGCGCGGCGGCAACAAAGTTCTCCAGGAAGATGGCAAAGCCAAAGGCGCCGGAGTCGACCACGCCGTTCTCCTTCAGAACGGGCAGCAGGTCGGGCGTGCGAGCAACGGACTGGTACGCCTCGACGACGATAGCATCGAGCGCATCCTCGGCCGAGAACTTCTTCTTCTCGCACTCATCGGCCTTGGTCGAGACATCGCGCAGGACCGTGAGGATCGTGCCCTCGATGGGCTTGCGGACGGCCTGGAAGGCGACCTTGACGGCACGACGGAAGGCGAAGGCAATATTGGCGGACGTAATAGGCTCGTCGGCAGAGACAAGGCCCTCGGCCACGCCGCGAAGAATCTGCGAGGTAATAACGCCGGAGTTACCGCGAGCGCCCATGAGAGAGCCGTGGGTGATGGCACCGGCGATGGCCTCCATATCGGCATCGGCGGGAAGGACAGAGAGCTCCTTGGTCACCGAGGCGAGCGTGAGCGACATGTTGGTGCCGGTATCGCCATCGGGTACGGGGAAGACGTTGAGCTTGTTGATCTCCTCGGCCTTGTCGGAAACGGCAGCCGCAGCGATCGGAAAACAGGTGCGAATGGTCTTTGCAATCATGGGTATTTGAATCTCCGTTTTCGGATGCTAGTTCAGACGGCTCTTGAGCGCGTCGATATGGATGCCGATCTTAAGGCTGGCGGGATCGATCTGGGCGATCTCCTGCAGGGTGAAGGCAACGGAGCTCGAAAGATTGTGGCAGACGGACTTCATGTTGACGCCGTTCTCGAGCACGACGTGAAGATCGACCGTAAGGCCGTTCTCGTCGGCGGAGACAAGCACGCCCTTGCGGAGGCGCTGACCGGCAAGCAGGCGCACGCTCTCGGCGCCCTGGAGCTGCTCAGCCATACCGACAACGCCATAGCACGTCATCGCGGCATAACCGGCAATATCGGCAATAACGTCGTTCGAGACGCTCAGGCTGCCGTTAATGGTCTCAGACACAAGAATCTCCTTTTCTTGGTGCTCGCGGCACCATGTCGTGGGAGCAATCATTGCAATATTCTACAACGACCGCGGCATGTTGAGGTGGCGGGCCTCGGGATTACATCCTCGACACGAAATGTTGATATGGTAACGTTCGCGAACGGCGATCGCGGCATGAAAAAACCCGCCGCATAAGCGACGGGTTTTACAACCTGGCTCCCCGGGTAGGACTCGAACCTACAACAGCGCGGTTAACAGCCGCGTGCTCTACCATTGAGCTACCGAGGAATTTAAAGCCCAACGGAAAGGGCTGGAAAATTCTGGCTCCCCGGGTAGGACTCGAACCTACAACAGCGCGGTTAACAGCCGCGTGCTCTACCATTGAGCTACCGAGGAATAGGTGCGTGCTCTCAAGCAACGAAGTTTATTATACGGACGAATCAGCTCAGGGCAAGAACTTTTTTAAGAAATTTTCCGACCCAGTCATTGGGGACGTTCTTAAACGACCAGTCATTCAAGAACGTCCCCAATGTCTACATGAAAGCGCCCCCAAGCGGATGTGCTTGAGGGCGCCTCTTGCTTGACTAGCTCTCGATATAGTCCTTCAGCTTACTGCTACGGCTCGGGTGGCGAAGCTTGGCCAGAGTCTTGGACTCGATCTGGCGGATGCGCTCGCGCGTGACGCCAAACTCACGACCGACTTCCTCGAGCGTGCGGGGATGTCCGTCGACAAGGCCAAAGCGCAGTTCGATAACCTTGCGCTCACGATCGGCAAGCGAATCGAGCACCTGGGTGAGCTGCTCCTGCAGCATAGAGAAGCTGGCCGCATCGGGCGGAACGATAGCCTGGGAGTCCTCGATGAAGTCGCCCAGCTGGGAATCCTCTTCCTCGCCGATGGGGGTCTCGAGCGACACGGGCTCCTGCGAGATCTTCTGGATCTCGCGGACGCGGTCGGCGCTCATATCCATCTCGGCACCGATCTCTTCGGGGGTCGGGTCGCGGCCCAGGTCCTGAAGGAGCTGACGCTGCACGCGGACGAGTTTGTTGATAGTCTCGACCATGTGCACGGGAATACGGATGGTACGGGCCTGGTCGGCGATAGCGCGCGTAATGGCCTGACGGATCCACCACGTGGCGTACGTGGAGAACTTAAAGCCCTTCTGGTAGTCGAACTTCTCGACGGCGCGGATCAGACCGAGGTTGCCCTCCTGAATCAGGTCCAGGAACAGCATGCCGCGACCGACATAGCGCTTGGCGATGGAGACGACCAGACGAAGGTTTGCGCTGATGAGCGCCTGCTTGGCTTCGAGGCCCACGTTCTCAATGCGCGTAAGACGACGCATCTCGGCACGCGTGAGTTCGAGCTCACCAGCATCGGCAGCCTCGAGCTTCTCGGTAGCCTCGAGACCGGCCTCGATCTTCATAGCCAGATCGACCTCTTCGGAGGCGGTCAACAGGTCGACCTTGCCGATCTCCTTGAGGTACATACGGACCGGGTCGCCGGTCAGCATCACCGTGGAGGCATCGATGCCACGCACGCGGGAGCGTGAACGGGACGTGCGCACGGTGCGCTTCTTCTTGTTCTTGGAAGAACCCATCTCAGCGTCGGCCTGACGGGCCATCTTGAGCTCGTGATCGTCGAGCGAGCCGGAATCGTGCTCGTCGTCGTCATCGAAATCGTCGGTATCGGTATCGGTATCGGTATCGGTATCGTCATCGTCGACACCCATGGGGGCGTCGTCGTTACCGCTCGCGGAGATAATCTGGATGCCGCTGTTGCGCAGCGCGGAATACACCGCGGTGAGCTGCTCGTCAGAAACATCGATATCCTTCAGGGCGACCTGAATCTCGTCCTCGGTTACCGAAGTCCTGTTTGAGCCGTTGCCCATGAGCTTTGCAACGTAGGATTCCAGCCCAGTACCCGTGCTCTCAGTCTTTTTTGGCACAGATTCTCCCTTCATAGTCCACAGGACTCAATACTTTAGCACACACATTGACGTCTATACCCAAAAAGAGGGCTGGATATAGGCGAGAATACGCTGGTTGACCACAACATCTAGGCTTGTTCGGTGCCTGCGGCCTCCAGGCCGATCAAACGGAAAGGGTCCGCCACGCCGCCGATCGACTTTTGCAGTTCGCGTTGACGCTGCGAATCCTGCGCGGCCTGCACGGTCAGCGCGCGACGGGCCTCATCATCGAGTGAACGGTCCTGGCGCAGCTTGGCCTGTGCGGCACGCATGCGACGCTTGATGGTGTAGAGCTCAAGCGTATCAAGCATAAACACGATGTTCGTCTCGGTGGGATGCTTGCTCGTCGCGGAGATGCGCCCGGCACTCACAAGCGTTGCCGCATCGGGACACACTGAGCGCGCCGCATCCATGCAGGCTGCAGGATCGGTTCCCGGCGGCGTTGCCAGAACGGCCCATGCAATGGACTCGTGACGCGGGTCAACCCACTCGATGGAGCAGATGCGGTCGGCATACGTGCGGAACAGGTCGGGGTAGCTCGTGAGCATCGTCAACAGCTCGCGCTCCCCTGCCAAGGACTTGCGTTCAAGATCGGTAAGAACCATCGGCGCCGCCGCAGCCGGTGCGCCCGAACCGTCAGCCACAGGCACAGCGCCCATACCATCAGGCACATCGATCGGCGGCAGGTCGTCGACGACCTCCACGGGCGCGGCGCCGTAGGCATCGAGCGGGACGTAGTCGTACGGCTCTTCTTCGACCGGCGCGGACACCGGCGGCGTCGCGCCCGATGCCCAAGCACCGCGACCGGCATCGCGAGAACCCGACGCCCGACCGCCCGCGCTACCGGACCGCTCAGTCTGTGCCCGCTGGCGCTCATAGTTCTGCTCACGACGTCGTTCCGCATCCTCGCGCTTGGCGACATCGCGAAACACACGACCCGAGCTCGCGCGCACCGTCTCCAGATCCAAACCCAGCAGATCGGCAATCTGGATAAAGTACGTGTCGATCATATAGCTGTTGCGCAACGGATAGATAAGCGTCAGCGCATCTTCCAGCGCCTTAGCGCGACCGCCCGGCGTGGTGATGTCACTCGACTCCTGCAGCGAACGGTAGACAAAGTCCATAAGCGGCTCGGCAGCGTCGATGCGCGTCTGCAGTGCCTCGCCACCATGTGCGGTGATGAACTCCATGGGGTCGTTGCCGTCGGGGAGCACCACGCAGCGCAGGTCCATGGAATCCTGCTCGATAAACTGAATCGCGCGACGGGCGGCCTTCTGGCCCGCTGCATCGCCGTCGAACATATACACGATGCGCTTGGCAAAGCGAGTGAGCGTCTTGACGTGATGCTCCGTGAGGGCGGTGCCCAGCGTGGCGACAACGTTTTTAATCCCCGCCTCCCAGCAGGCGATGCAATCGGTATAGCCCTCTACCACGATGGCGGTATCCTGCGCGACGATAAACTCCTTGGCCCAATTAAAGCCGTAGAGGTTTCGCTTTTTATGAAACACGCTCGTCTCGGCTGTGTTGAGATACTTAGGCTGGCCGTCGCCCATAATGCGACCGCCAAAGGCAATGTTGTGACCCTGCTCGTCAAAGATGGGGAACATCACGCGGTCGTAAAAGCGGTCGGCAAGCTGCCCGCGCCCGCGACTCACGGCAACGTTGGCGTCGATCATCTCCTGCGGGGTAAAACCCGCCTGGGACAGGTGCGACACCAGCGCGTTACGGCCCGGTGCAAAGCCCAGGCAGTAGCGGCGGCAGACGTCGCCGCCCATGCCGCGGCTGGCAAAGTACTCGCGCGGACGGCCGTCCTTACCGCGCATGAGCATGGTGTGGTAGAACTGGGCGGTCTCGGCGCACAGATCGTAGATGCGGGCACGCTTGGTGCCGCGCTCGCGGCGATCTCCGGTGTCATGCAGCTCAATACCCGCGCGATCGGCCAAGTAACGGATTGACTCGGGAAAGCTCAGGTTCTCGCGCTTCATGATATACGTGAAAACGTCGCCACCCTCGCCGCAACCAAAGCAATGCCACACCTGCGTGGCGGGGATAATGTGGAAGGACGGCGTCTTCTCGCCATGGAAGGGGCAGCATCCCCAAAACTCATGGCCGCGAGGCTTGAGCTCGACCGTTTCCTGCACGATGGCAACCAGGTCAGACGCAGCGCGTACCTGGTCTTTTTCCTCATCGCTAATCACGGATGCTCACCCCCTGATCGCCCAAGTTGTGACGAATATCCTCGATATTACCCTCGACGGTCGCGATCAACTCATCCAGCGAATCGAACACACGCGAGGGACGCAGCCAGCGCGTAAACGCCAGCGAAACGGAAGCGCCGTACAGGTCGCCCGTATAACCAATTAAATTAGCCTCGAGATGCGCAGATGCCGCATCGTCAGCATACGTTGGCGGCAGGCCGACGTTCACAGCAGCGGGCCACGCGGTGTCATCGACCAGCACCAGACCCTCATACACGCCATCGGCTGGCACCTGAATGCCGTCGGGAACCTGCAAGTTTGCCGTGGGAAAGCCCATGCCAGAACCCTCGTGACGGCCGCGAATAACACCGCCACGCACCATATACGGACGGCCGAGTAACCCAGCAGCAAGCTCCACATGGCCCTGTCCCAGCTCATGACGAATGCGGGTGGCGCAAATGGCCTCACCGCCCTCGCAAAGCAGGTCGTGACCATACACGTCAACGCCGTGCTCGGAACCCCAGGAGCGCATCTCGGCAACACCAGAAGCACCGCCACGACCCAGCCTAAAGTCACTGCCAACGCGAATCGATCGAATGTCGACCAGACGCGACACCAGCGAGAGAAAATCAACATGGTCAAGCGCCGCAACCTCAGACGTAAAGGGAACGGCCACCACCGCATCGACCCCGGTCTGAGCCAAGGCATGCAGACGGTCGGCCGTCGTCATCAGTTTTTGAGCGGGCGAAGGGCTCACCACGACGTCCGGGTCGGGATCGAAGGTAACTACTACCGCCTTGCAGCCATGGGCACGGGCATCCCGGACAAGCGCCGCAATGAGCTCCTGGTGTCCACGGTGAACGCCGTCGAACACGCCGATGGTAATCGATGCGGCACCCAAGTGCTCACACTCATCAAACGTATCGGCAGCAACGATGCGAGCCTCGTCCGACTCGCCCGCGAAAAAGACACGCACGAGCTCATGAGCGGACAACATCATCGAACACCGCCGATTGCCTGCGGAAACACGTGCTCCATAACAAAGCGGCCACTCTCAATGCGGGCGAGCGCCTTGAGTCCCCCATCGAGCACCAGCGCAAAAAGCGCCTTCGAGACATCGAAATCGGCAAGCGCACGCTCAACGGGAATGCGACGGCCGCAGAGCAGGTCGTCGGCAAGATTGCCCGGCAAGTCAACACGCATGGCGCCCAAGGCCGCAATGGGATCCAGGGCAAAGCCAGCGGCGGACTCGGGAGAAAGCTCCTCCACCGCATGACAGGCGCCAATGGAAACAACACCAGATGCGGTGCGACGAAGTGCGGAAATATGCGCGGCGCTATCGCAAGCGCGGCCCAGGTCGCGAGCGAGCGCACGGATATAGGTGCCCTTGCTCACCGAGAACGCCACGGTCCACACACACGTATCACCTTCGCCGCCCACGGCAATCAGGTCGGCGGCATAGACCTCGACGGGGCGCGGAGGTAGGTCCACCGCATTGCCCTCGCGAGCAGACTTGTAGGCGCGAACGCCATTGACCGAGATAGCAGAAAACGCCGGCGGCACCTGCATCTGCGGGCCCAGCATGGCGGCCAAGCGCTCACGAGCATAGGCAGGATCGCGGAGCTCGTTGGCAACAGCCACCGTGCGGACCGCCTCGCCCTCCGCATCATCGGTATTGGTCTCGGCGCCAAACGAAATATCGGCGACGTAGCTTTTGGTATCGAGCGTGAGCATGCCCAGCAGACGGGTGGCCTGGCCCACACCCACCACCATGACGCCAGATGCCATGGGGTCGAGCGTGCCGGCATGGCCGACACGCCGCTCATGGAGGGCGCGTCGGCATTGCGAGACCACATCGTGGGACGTGCAGCCCACCGGCTTATCGACAGCGAGCAGCATATTCAGTTGTGAAGGCGTACGACGAGCCATGTACCATCCAAAAAGTTAAAGCTCGACGGTCACCGAAGCGGGATCCTCCCCTACCAGCTCGGCCAGCATGGGAAGTGCCACGGTGAGCGTCTCGAGAATTGTTCCGTTGTTGGAAAAGCCGGCGGCGGCATGATGCCCGCCACCGCCAAAATTGGCAGCAATCTCGGACACATCGAGGTCGCCCTTGGAGCGCAGGTTGCCACGCACCTTGGTATCGCCCTCAATGCCCTTTAAGAACATGCAGACCTCGACGCCCATCACCGAACGCACCACATCGACCAGGCCGTCGCACTCGTCCGAGGTGACGCCGCAGGCTTCAAGGTCGCTCTGGTAGGCATAGCTATACGCCACGCGCCCATGCGCGACCGTCTTAATGCGACCCATGACAATGGACTTGAGGTGCAAAAACTCAACGCGCATACTCTGGTAGACCTCGAGCGCAACGCGCGCCGGATCGGCACCGTGCGCCACCAGGCGCGAGGCTGCATGGAACGCGGCGGCATCGGCGTTTTGGTACTGAAAACGGCCGGTATCGGTAACCAAGCCACACAGCAGGCAGGTCGCAACGCCATCACGTGCGACAATGCCGCAATTGTCCAAGAAGCGGTCGATGATCATGGCGCAGGCCGCGGCATCGACGCGCCTCAGGCTCAGCTCGGCAAACTCCTCGCGCGCCGGATGATGATCGAAGCACACCACATGCTTGGAGCGACGAAGCACCTCGGCGGAATTATTGAGGCGCTCGACGACCGGCACGTCCACCGAGATGAACAGGTCCGGATTGCCGGTATACGCAGATGCCGGCACCAGACGGTCGGCACCCTCCATAAAGCGGTAGATGCGCGGAACCGGGTCATCGTCTGCCAGCAGCAGGGCAATGTCCTTGTTGGGGAAAAACTTCATGAGCGAAAGGCCCAGACCCAATACGGAGCCCAAGGCATCGCCATCGGGAGAAGTATGTCCCGAAATCGCAATGGAGGACGCACCCTCGATGAGCTCGAGGATGCGTCGCTGAATATCTGCAGACTCGCACGAGGCGAGGTCGGCGGAATTAGTCATCTAAAGCTGCCTCCTGGGCGGCATCCGCTATCGGATAGCCGTCCTCGTCCTTTTCGATCGCAAGCGTGGCGGGAACGTTTTCCAGCGCACGCGTGATGCGCTCGGCCTCATCGGTCGAGCGATCGATGCGAAAATCGAGCTCGGGCGTGACACGCCAATCGAGCGAGCGAGCCAACAGGCTACGAATGCGGCCCTTGGCGCTTGCGAGCGCCTCCATGACCTCGTCGTAGCGGCTCGCATCGCACGACACGTACACACGCGCGAACGAACGGTCCACCGCGACCTCGACCGCGGTCAAAGTAACCAGGTCGAGACGCGGATCGGAAACCTCAAAGAGCAGGATATAACCGAGCTTCTCGCGAAGCTGCTCGCCCAGACGGCGGGTTGCCTGCGTTTGCTTCATAGCGCTACCCCCTACTCGGTACGGGCAACCTGGTCGATGCGGTAACCCTCGATCTGGTCGCCGGGCTTGATGTCCTGGAAGTTCTCCAGGCCAATGCCGCCCTCGGAACCGCTCTTGAGGCTCTTGGCCTCGTCCTTGTAGTGGCGCATCGAGGCGATCTTGCCGTTGAAGACCACGATGCCGTCGCGCACCAGGCGCACGGAATCGGTCGCGGCGATCTCGCCCTCTTCGACGCGGACACCGGCAGCGATACCGACTTTGGGCACCTTGAAGGTGTCCAGGACGGTCGCGGTACCCGTGGCGACCTCGACTTCGGTAGGCTTGAGCATGCCGATACGGGCGGCGTCGAGCTCCTCGAGGCACTTGTAGATGACGTCGTAGCAACGGATCTCGACGCCCTCGCGCTCGGCGGCGGAGCGGGCCTTACCGTCGGGACGGACGCCAAAGCCGATGATGATGGCGTTGGAGGCGTCGGCCAGGACGACGTCGGTCTCGTTGATGGCGCCAACGGCGGAGTGGATCGTGTTGATGCGAACCTCGGACTGATCCATCTTGTCGAGCGAGTCCTGAAGGGCCTCGATGGAACCCTGGACGTCGGCCTTGATGATCAGGTTGAGCTCCTTGACCTCGGCGTCGGCAATGGTCTCGAAGAGGTTCTCGAGCGTGACGTGCTTGACGCGACTCTGCTCCTCGATACGGGCCTTGAGCGAACGCTCGTCGGCCAGCGCACGTGCCTCGCGCTCGTCCTCGAACACGCGGAACTCGTCACCGGCGTTGGGCACGGACTGCAGGCCCAGAATCTCGACGGCGTCGGAGGGACCGGCCTCGGTGACGGCGCGGCCCTTGGGGTCGAGCATGGCGCGGACGCGGCCGTAGGTAAGGCCGGCGACCAGCGTATCGCCCACGTGCAGGGTACCGCGGGTCACGAGCACGGTAGCAACCGAGCCGCGGCCCTTGTCGAGCTTGGCCTCGAGGACGTTGCCGGAGGCAAAGGTGTCCGGGTTGGCCTTGAGCTCGAGCACGTCGGCCTGGAGCAGCACGGTCTCCAGAAGTTCGTCGATACCGATCTTCTGCTTAGCCGAGATGTTGACGAACATGTTCTGTCCGCCCCACTCCTCGGGGATGACTCCGTACTCGGTGAGCTCCTGACGCACACGGTCGGGGTTGGCACCCGGCTTATCGATCTTGTTGACGGCGACGACGATGGGTACGCCAGCGGCCTTGGCGTGGTTGATCGACTCGACGGTCTGGGGCATGACGCCGTCGTCGGCGGCGACGATCAGGATGACGATGTCGGTCACCTTGGCGCCACGGGCACGCATAGCCGTAAAGGTGGCGTGGCCCGGGGTATCGATGAAGGTGATCTTGCGGTCGTTGATCATGACCTGCGAAGCGCCGATGGCCTGCGTAATGCCGCCCGCCTCGCCGGCAGCGACACCGGTATGACGGATGGCGTCGAGCAGGCTCGTCTTGCCGTGGTCGACGTGACCCATGACGGTGACGACCGGGGCGCGCGGCTTAAGGTCGGCGGGATCGTCGTAGAACGAGAAGGTGTTCTCCTCCTCGGGGGTGATGATCTTGATCTGACGGCCCAGGTCGTCGGCGACGAGCTCGACGAGGTCATCGGACATGGACTGCGTCATGGTGAGCGGCGTGCCCAGCAGGAACAGGCGCTTGATGATGTCGTTGGCCGGAACGTCGAGCGCCTCGGCGAGCTCCTGGACGGTAACGCCCTGGGAGACCTTGATGGCGTCGAGGTCCTCGGGGTTCACGCCCTGGGCCAGCGCCTCCTCTATCTTGCGCTCCTCCTGAGCCTTGGCAGCCTCGCGCTCGCGCTTCTCCTTGCGCTTCTTGCGGCGACCGGTGGACTCGCGAGAGGCCTCCTCGACGGCAGCACGAGCCTCCTCGAGCACCTTCTCGCGGCTGTACTCCTCGGCCTCGCGAGCCATGCGGCTGTAGTGGTCCTCTTCGTTGTTGTGACCGCCCTTGCGCTTCTTGCCCTTGCCCTGCTTATCGGGGTTGGGGAAGTCCATGCCGGCAGCGACGTTGTTGCTGGCGTTGGTGCGATGGCTGTGCGGACGGCTCTCGGAGGCGTTGCGCTCGGAGTTGTTGTCGGAGGCGTTGCGATCGTTACGACGGCCACCGCGGCGGTCGTTGTTGCCGCCACGACGGTTACCGCGCTCGGCGGCGCGCTCGGCCTTGGCCTTGTCCTCGGCGTCCTTCTTCTCCTTGAGCACGGTCTCCTGTGCGGCGATCTGGTCGAGCAGCGAACGGAAGCGCGAACCGGAGTCGGAAGCGGGAACGGCACGGCGCTGGGCCTCGCGGGCAGCCTCCTCCTTCTCGCGGGCAAGGCGCTCCTGCTCGGCCTTCTTCTTGGCCTCGGCCTCGGCGCGGGCAGCCTCCTCGGCAGCCTGGGCTGCGGCAAATTGGCGGCG
>DBGAXC010000045.1:0-37090 GCA_048447565.1 Collinsella aerofaciens
TTGGCCTGTCCAGCCGGGGGCGGATTCGGCCTCATGTTGTGGCGCACGGCCTTCAGGGGCTTCCCCTGGCGAGTTATGTTCGTCCGTATGGGTAAGGGCCGGGTTGAGCTGACAATCCCGTGTCGGAAGGGGCTTGCACCACGCGCGCGATGACAGAGATTGAGTGGCTGGGCGGCCGTGTGACGAAGGTGCCGGAGCTCGCCCGGGGCGATGCGTTCGGCGAGAGCGTCCAGGCGGAGCTCGATTTCGGGTTCGACGATGTGTTGGAGGGCCTTTGGGTCGAGGTGCGCCATCATGAGCAGGATAAGGGCGCACTACGGGCGCCCGGGATTTTACGGCGCAACTCGGCGTGCCGAGTTCGTTGCCGCTGGTAGCGTGGCCGGTTAACCCGGAAGGCGGTCACGGCCCGCCGTCATACGCGCCTCGCGTGCCGTATGACGGCGGGCGGTTTTTGCAGGCAGGGCCGTATGACGCGTCAGAACCCGTCGGGCGCGGCGGACACCTTGCGCTTCCTGCCGCCGGACGGCGACCCCTTGGGCTTTTTCGGCTTCTCCGGGATGCGCCATACCGGTGCCGGGGAGGTGTTGCGGACCTCCCCCTCGAGCGCCCGCGCGAGCAGCGCGCCCTCGGCCCCCGGCGGTGTCAGGCCTAGCAGCGGCCCCAGGAACGTCTCGGTGATGTCGCGGCTGGCGAGCGCCATCGGTCCCCCCGCGTCGATCACGAGCGCACCGTTCTCGCGCGCGCTCCAGGCCATGAGCTCCGACGGGGTGATCAGCGGGCGGCGCGCCACGGAGAACGACTTGCCGGACGAGGAGCTCTGCGTCCCCTTGGTGGAGCTCTCCCCGGTCGTCTTGACGCTGTAGTCGCCGAGGCGCTTGCTGATCTCCTCCGCCTCGCCGACGGACTCAACTGAGAGGACGACCTGGGCGCCGAGCAGCGCCAGCAGCGCGTCCGACTCGGCCCTGGAGTAGCCGCACCGCGCCTCGAGCAGATGGGTGTTCTGGAGCACGAAGACGACGTGCAGTCCGATGCTCCGGACCTCGGCGAGGTCGCCGAGGAGGCGGGGGATCTTGGGGATCCCGGACCCCTCGTCGATGGCGAGCAGGGTTTCCGCCGGCAGCCTGCCGCCGGACAGGCGCGCGGTCTCGCGCAGCGCCGACAGCGCCTGCGAGAAGATGCACGAGACGAGCGCGCCGCGGTCGCCGCGGTCCGTCGCGCTGGCGATGTAGAGGATGGTCGGCTTGCGCCCGACCGATGCGAGGTCGACCTCGCCGCCCCAGAGCATGCGGCTGACGTCGTCGTCGCAGAAGGACATGAGGTAGTTGCGCGCGGTGGAGACGAGGGCCTCCCCTCCGCCGCCGTTCGACGAGGCGACGAGGAGGAACTGGCGCGCCGGGTTTCCCGCCGGCAGGTCCGCGGCGAGCTCCTCCAGCGACTTCACGGCGCTCTTCCCGTCACGGGGCTCCAGGAGCGCGAGCACGGTCGAGAGGTTCCGCGCGCCGTCGGGGATCCGATCGTCCGTAATCGCGAGCAGGCAGAGGCCGGTCAGCAGGTTGCGGCTGGCGTCCGTGAAGAACCTCTGGCCTGAGGAGAAGGCGTCGGGCACGATGGCGGACGACAGCTCGCGGAGCTCGGCCACGGCGCCGGCGGTGCCCTCGGTCCCGAGTGCCGCGATGGCGCGGTCGAGGGGGTTGAACCTCGCCGACTTGACGGGCTCGTCGAGCCGGACGGCGACGACCTCCATCCCGGTCCTCCTGGCGAGCGGCTCGGTCCATGCGCGGATCTCGGACTTCGGGTCGTGGACGATGACGGACGTCGGGATCCCGTGGGCGTTGCGGTCGATCGCCGCCGCAATTGATGGCGCCAGCGCGCGTCTGCTTTTGCCGGCTCCACTGCCCGCCCTTATGAGGCAGTGGACGGCGGGGACCATCGCGATCCCGCCGCCGATGCAGCCGGCCGCCACGAGCCCCTCCGCGGCGGCCTTCCCGTCCCAAGGAGGGCAGCGCCTCGCGACCCTGGAGGGCCTCGACTCGAGCCAGGCGTCCCCGTGCGTGCGCGTGGGCGCGCGGTCGCCGGCGAACGTCCCGTCGTGGAGCCTCGCCCATGAACGGCCCCAAGAAACGAATCCGAGCGCGAGGACGGAGGCCGCGACGAGGGCGAGCGCCGCGAGCAGCTCGCCCGCCTGGCCCGACGCCGCCGCGTCGGCGGCCGCCTCGAGGGGGCCGCGGAAGACGTAGGTGGGCTCGGGGCCCGGGTCGGCCGTGGGCAGCCGCAGCAGGACGGAGAGGCCCGAGATGAGGGATAGAGTCCACCACCTGGCGTAGTCCCAGGCGCCGGCGGCCGCGGCGCAGGCTATGACGGCGGCGACGCCGTGGGCCGCGAGCGTGCCGGCGAGCTCCCTTTTCATGTCGCGGTTGAAGGATTTCGGTTTCATCTCGTGATTGTCCTCTCTATCCTGTTCGCTATCTTCAGCGCGGGGACGCTCGACGGCCCGGTGCCGCCGGAGGCGAGGATCCTCAGGGTCGCGGCGATGAGCCGCAGCGCCCTCTCGCCGGCCTCGTCCCCCATGTCGCGTCCTCTGGCGTCCCGTGTGGCTTCCCTGGCGACCAGGGTCGCCATCGCGGCGGCGCGCCCGAGGGCCGGACCGGGCGACGGCGCATGCCTGAAGGCCCGGTCTGCCGTGGGACACCCCCTGAGGTCTGCCGGCTCGAGGGTCCGGCCGCGCGCGGCCTTTCGCGCGAGCTTTTCGAGGCGCGTCTTCGGGATGCAGGCCCGGGCCTCGGCGGTGAGTCCGGCTTCCCGCCGCCTCTCCGTCGCGGGGCCGGTTTGGGGCGCGGCGCGTCGTGTCGGCACCTCCTCGCGAGCCGGCGTTCTGTCTGGGACTATGACCCGCAGCGCCGCGTTCTCGCACCGGAGGCCGAGGTCGGCGGCTGCCTTGCGGACGTAGACATCCCGCGCCTCACCGGTCAGGCACTTGAGGCCGGCGCACCTCTCGACCGCTTTCCTGTGGCGCTCCAGTGCGCCGGCGAGTGCGGGGGAGTCGGACGCCGCCCGGCCGAGGGCCTCCCTCAACGCGGCGGAGGCCTCCGGGTGGAAACGCCTGAGGTGGGCGGCCTCGATCCTTCCGTTCGGCGGCAGGCCGATGTCGAGCTTTCCGCGGTCGATTCGCGCAACTGCTTCCAGGGCCGCCTTCCTCGCGAGGTCGCGCTCGATGTACGCTTCCCGCAGCAGCGGTGCCATGGCCTTCGAGGAGATCTCGAGTCTGGCCGCCTCCATCTTCCCCTTTGGCAGCAGGGAGTCCCAGTCGCCCTCGCGGTCGATCGTGAGGATGTGGACGTGGTGGCTCGTGCCGTTGATGTGCATCGCCGCGTAGAACTCCACGCGGCTCTCGGGCACGCCGGTCATCTCGGAGAAGAGCCTCGGCCACTCGGACCGCACCAGCGCCTGCCAGGCGTCCAGGCGATCGAGGCCGGCGCCTGGGGCGATGTCGTTCGGGACCGTGACGACGGTGGTGAGCACTGCGCCGCCGTTTTGGGCGATGGCGCGCCTGGCCTCCGCCACGGGGACCGGGCCGTCCGCGCCCCAGAGGCCGCCGGTCGAGCCGGTCCTGTTCGCGGCGTAGGCGGCCAGGCCGTCCACGCCGAGCCTCCTGCCGTCCGCCTCGCTGATCTCAATGACGACGCCGCGGCGGGTGCCGGCGTATGCCGCCAGGCCCGCGGCGGACGCCCTCGCTGACGCCCCCGCGCGGACGACGGAGTGGTTGACGATGACGGGCGGGCTAGCCATCGGCGCGCTCGCGCGCGTGGAGCTTCACCTCGTCGATTCGGCCGAGCCCGGCGCGGCTGAGCTCGCCGGCCTGCGCGAGGTAGTTCTTCCAGATGTCCGCGACGGGGACCTCGTCGAGCGAGGCGTAGGAGGCCTTGAGGACGTCGGCCGACATGAGGCCGGCCATGATGGCGGCGGTCATGGGCCGCGAGAGGACCGCGGCGATGCGGTCCTCGGCGGCGTCGAGCTTGCGCTCGATGTCGAGTGCGGCGACGTCCATCCGCGCGTCGACGACGCCGCGGATGAAATCTGCGACCTCGTTGCCGTAGAGGTCGAGCCCCTCCGTGGCGAGCGCCGAGCGCAGGAGCGAGCGGATCTCGTCGCTGACGTTGGAACCGTTGAGCTCTGCCCGCGTCTTGAGGGCGGTGTAGAGCATTGAGTCGAGCTTCACGCTGACGTTCTTTGTTGCTGCTGTCATTCGATCCTCTCTTCGATGCGCGGTGATCGTCGGCCCGAAAGCAGGGGCGGACCGACCGTTGTCGATCCGCCCCGCTTGAGGCCTACTCGTCTTCGAGAAGGACGTTGGGATAGCCCTCGGGCGCCTGGTCTGCCGGGAGGGGAGGATAGGCGACAAGCTTGTTCACGACTCCCAACGTATCGAGGTCCAGGATGCAGTCGATACCGCGGAGGACGCTGTCCGGGGTGTAAGAGCGATCGCCGCTGCGGGCGACCCCGACGATGACCCTGGCGAGCTCGCGGGGGGTCGATGCCGGGCCAGCGCCTGGCGATTTCCGCGACGATGGCGGGCGCGACGTAAGGGATATTGGGGACGGAGGAGTGGGACGCGATGACGAAGGCGCCGGGGATGCCCTCGATCTTCTCTGCGGGCTCGATAACGATGGGCTGGACGCCGAAGGTGCTCCAGCCGTCGAGCAGGCATTCGGCGTCCGAGGGGATGCGGAAGGAGTGGCCGTTGAGGGTGAGGGGCTTGTGGTTCTTATCGACACTTTTCTTGGGCATGGTTTTCCTTTCGATGCGAGATGGCCGCCGCCCGCTCGGGCGGCGGCGTACGATGAGCTAGTCGTCGATGTCTTCGACGGTGAAGATAGGCCAAGGGGCGCGATCGGCGAGTTCAATGGGGACTGCGCTGAAGACACCGAGTTCCTGAGTAATGTTCTCGAGTCGAGCTGCGAAGCGTTTGACGAACGCGTCGTGCGTCGCGCCAGTGCCGTTGACGACATAGGCGCGAGCTGCGATCTTGACGAGCTCGTGGTCGGGGATGCCATAGCACTCGTCGATGGCAGCGAGACAATCCACCGCGTCGGGGGCCTCGTCGGTGGGGCTAAACGCCATGAGGGTGCGGGGAACGTTCGCAATCGCGTGCTTGAACTGCAGGATCCAGGCGCTCTGGGCGTTTTCGGTGTGCTCGAGGTTGAGGACGGGGGTGTCCTGGCCGCCATGGTAGACATAGCGCTTCTTAGCGATGTCGAAGACGAGGGCCGGACCGCTGTCCGTCTGGACTACGACAGTCTGATGCCGCATAAGTACCTCCTAGATGTTGGGATGTATAGAAAAGTTGCCAATGGCGAATGCCGCTGAAAGGCGGAGCCCTCGCCCTCGCGCCGGTCACGACCTCCTCCCCTCGCGCACTCCGGCGCTAATCAGTTCGATGAGCTTGCGCACCTGATCGGAGTTCGATCCGGCCGCCTCCAGCGCCCTGGCGATGCTCTTGCCGGTAAAGGTCGACGCGAACAATGTCGAGCGCTTGTGGCGCCGACGATCTCCGAGCAACTCGATCAGCGCGAGTGCCTCCTCGCGCATACCGCTCGCGCCAAGATCCGCGACGACGAGCACGGGCAGATCGCGATAGCGATCGACGGTGTGGGCCTTCGAGTTGGGGCCGTAAAGTTCGCCGCCGTTCCATGCCGTTGCAAGCTCACATGCCGAGATGAATACAGCGCGCTCGTGGGAGGCCATGGCGGCCGCCGTAGCCACCGCTGCCGCTTCGTCGGCATCGTCGTGCGCGTACCAGATCCATGCGCCGATAGAGAGGCGAGCATCCTCCTTCTCTTTAGCGCTTCCGGTCTTTGCCGCGAAGATGGCCGAGGCGCGCTCGGCGATGAGCCTGGGAGTGTGCTCGGGAACGCGATGAGCGCGGTTGCCGGGCCCGCGCAACGCCCGCCACGCCTCGGGCGTGATGACGGTGCCGATGGCGCCGTAGTACTCCTTCGAGGCGGGCAGGCCGTCGTAGTCAATCATCCTATTCGCCGCCTTTGCCGCGCAGAGCGCTGAGGTAGACGTCGAGATCGCGCTCATAGATGTACGTGCGGCGACAGAGGTAGATGCCCTTGCCGGTGCGGGCAATCAGCTGGCCGGCGGTGTCGGCGGTGAGGTGAAGCTTGTCAGCGACCTCGTCGCGAGTGAGAAGCGGGCCCGTCTGGATGCCAGGCGTGTCGTTGTCGTCCATGTGTATGCCTCCTTCGGTGTATGTGTTACGGGGCGGGAGCTGCTCCGTGACTACACAATGCCGTCGGCGGGCATAAATCGAGGTATTACATCACCTATTACGGGGGTTTACCTGCGATGATGCTTATCGATAAATTGATAAATAAGATTGAATTGCTGTTGACCGATGCCAAGGGCGGTGAATCGGACTCAAAGGTTATCGATGTTGTGGAGGAGGGGGAGCCGTCTTTGCCGCCTGAAGATGAACGTCGACATTGGCCGATCATGCCGCTTGATCCCGCGACCGGTCAGGTTCAGGTCGGCTATAAGACGAAGGACGGGCTTGAATTTCACGAGAACGGTCGTCTCGTTCCGGACGTAGCGGGCGAGAGTGCAGGCGACCACATGAACTTCACTTATCGCGAAGAATCAATCGGTATGCCGAACAGGCCGTCAAGCGTTGAAACAGACGCACCGGGGGCGGACAAGGACCTTGCTTTCGGCCTGATTCGCTCCGTGGCCCTTGACGGTCTTCTGGAAGGCGTTCTGCCGTCTTGTAAATTGGAAGATTACGGAAGCGTTGATGCGATGCTGCTCGCCCTGTCAGAAGTGCCGGCACCGGCTTGTCGCGTCGACGACGCGCCGCATCCCGGTGACAAGGCCTCCGGCGTCGACCCTCGGGAGAGGTTCGCTGCCGCGGCGCGCGTAACCGGTCCTTTGTTTGGCTTTGTGGGGAGAGTCGGCCCCTATGAAATCGACGAACCGCTTGACGCCTGGCTTTCGGTCGCCGGGGCAATGAAGATCTCTTCCCTGGCTTCATCGGTCGAGATGGGTTCGCCGTCTTCGCTGGGGGTTTTGGATCCCTATTGGCGCGTGTATTGCTTCGGCAACGTTGAGGCAAATAAAACCGCGTACGTGGTTCTCACCAACCTGCAAATCCCTAGCGATCATGAGTTTAGGGATAGCTTCGTGGGCGGGCTTGAGCGCGGTGGCAAGTGGGCGGTGATCAATGAAAGGATTGAGCCCGGGACTGCCATGGTCGAGCGTTCGTTTGTCAGGTGGTGCAAGAACGATACATTGTCCTTTATGGAGACAGTTGGAGAAGCTGACTTTCCAGGTCCGTCTTTTGTTGCAAGGGTGCCTGGTGATACTCTCAGGGGGCTCGACGAGTCTTCCGAGCGCGTTCTCAAGACCGAGGAATCCCTTGCCTCGCATCTGGTGCAGGACATGACGGAGTGGTTCTCGCGCTGCGCGGGTTATAGGTGGAGGAGAATCCTCGAGCCCAAGCGGCAGACTCCGACGCAGATGGCTAATGGCGTCATCGATTATGGCCGCGGCTCTTCTTTCGACCTTTGCGTTCCCGATGCTGCTACGCGCCTTTGGGTCGCGCTTGCAAAGAGTTATTCGGTTGATGTCGTCAAAATATGCGAGCACTGCGGCCGGCCGTTCGCCGACACCGCAAACGGCAAATCGCGATGCTGTTCAGAGGAATGCACGAGAGCGAAGAACGCCAGGAACAGTAGGAAGAGGGCGAACGCGAGGCGAAGCGCATCGAAAGCGAAGAGCTGATTTAATTTGAAAGCAAGTTGCCGATCGTGTTGGCGGCTGCCTGGTCCTTGGCGGCAATTGCGTGTGCATAGGTGTCTAGCGTGAGCTTGACGGTGCTGTGCCCGAGGCGGCTGCTGACGGTTTTGATGTCGACGTTCTCTCCGATCAGCAACGTCGCCTGCGTGTGCCTGAGCATATGCGGGGTCAGGCCGGAGTACTTTGTACCTCGAGCGTACATCTTTCCGTCTCGCTCGATGTAGTGCGTGATTTCTCTGAACTGCCCAAAGCCATAGTCCGAGCACCATTCGCGGAACCATCGCGAAAAGCAGTTTGGGTCCATGTGCGCGATGGCGATTGGCCCCCTCTTTCCTTTTTCGTCATCTTTAGTTTTTGCCCTCGTGTTTCTTTGGGGATCGACTAATGTGTGCACAATCGGGGTGCTGGAAGCCTGTTCGAGGTCGACTTCGGCGAGAAGCGTGCGCTGAAGCTCGCGCCAGGCGGCGAGCCTCTCGAGTGCAAGCGGGCTCAAAGAGACGGACCTTTTCCCCGTTGAGCTCTTTGGGTCTCTGACCAGCTTGTCGGCGGCATACTGTCCGTCGATGCGAACATAGCCGTCGCCAAAATGGACGTCGCCCCATCTGAGTCCGAGCATCTCTCCGCGGCGCATGCCGGTATCGAGCAACAAGAGGGTGCCTATTCTGTGGGAGTCCATCTCCTGTGAAAGGAGGAGGGAGAGAAGCCTTCGGGCTTCATCGAGGGAAAGAGCCTGCCTCTCTTTTCCTTTGGGCCGCGGGATGACGGTGCCGGCGCAGGGGTTCTTGACAATCAGGTCGTCAAGCATGGCGGCCTTCATAATCTGATTCAGTTTTACACTGATTTTATGCAGCTCAGATTCGGAGAATCTTCCACTTTTGCGGGCTTCAGCATAGCCGGCGTTTATTATGTGGGGCCTCAGGTCTTTTACGGGATAATTGCCGAAAAGCTCCTGTATTTCCTTAACTTCAAGCTCTTCGCGGTCAAGGGCAAGCGGGCTGATGGTCTCGGCGTCCACGCGATCTTTGTGGAACTCTTTGGTGTACTGATAAACGGTCTTATCGGGGTCTTTGATGGTGAGTCCGCTATTGAGCTCAGCCTTATATGCTTCGAGCTCGGCTCTCAATTCCGACTTGTTCTTTGCGTAGACCTTTCGGCGAGGTGAGTACCTATATTTGCCGGTAATGGGGTCTTTGCCCATGTTGTGCCTGATATAGTACACGTTTTTCTGCGTCTTGCTTTTAAGGGCGCTTCCCTTACCAACGACAAGAGGCCTGCTCATGCGCCGATCCTTTGGTCAAATGAATACGAATGTGACTCCATGGCTGCGTGGCATACGCTCGGAGCAGCACGCCCGTGCGGCCCGTGAAGCGGGCGCTTCGGGTGCGCTGCTCCGAGCGTATGCCACGCAGTGGCGAAAGTCAAGATTTCAGTGGTCGAATTTTGGTCGAAATCGAACAGAACCGCTATTTGGTGTTTTTGAAAGAAATGTATATCTACCTGCCTATATAACGGTGTCAAACAGTCTCAAAGAGTGTCAACAAGTTTAGAAACTACGGGCTCATAACCCGGAGGTCGTAGGTTCAAATCCTGCCCCCGCGACCAAGAACTTGCAGCTCGTCGGCCTAGCCGGCGAGCTTTTTTGTTATTCCGGGACTGTGTTTTCGGTCCAATTCTCGGCCTCTCAAACAAAATCTCGATCTGTAACATCTAGACCCGATTTGGGCGGCTTGGTGTTACAGATCGAGATATACCGGTGGGTTGGGTCGTGTTTGTCTAAATCTGTAACACGAGGGACGGTTTTTGCCGAGTAACCGTTACAGATTGAGATTTTCTAGCAGGCGGGTTTGGTTTGTCTCGATCTGTAACAGATAGGGGCCAAAAGTGGGCCTAGCTGTTACAGATCTAGATTGTTGAGGATGGGCCGAGAGGAATGTCTCGATCTGTAACAGTAAGACCCGGTTTTGCCGCGTAACTGTTACAGATTGAGATAAACCGGCGGGCAAACCGACGGGCCGCTCTGCCCCATCCACCTGCCGCCACCTGATATTCGCCGATTTCCGTTGTGCTGCTGTGCCTCCATGCCATATCCTCTAGACAACTACGCGGCAACATCGCCGCCGCGCCTACAAGAGAGGAATGTCCATGACCGCACCTGCATCCAAGCTGCTTCAGCCCATTACGGTTGGCCCCCTTGAGCTCAAAAACCGCATTATGTTTCCGCCGCTGACCACCGGCTACGAGGAGCGTGACGGCTCCATTGGCGAGCGCAGCCTGGCTTTTTACGAGCGCTTGGCCCGTGGCGGCGTGAGTTACATCGTCATCGGCGACGTTGCTCCCGTCATGACCGCAAGCCCCACGCCCAAGCTGGCGACCGACGCCCAAATCCCCACGTTTAAGGCCCTGGCCGATGCCGTCCACAAGCACGGCGCCAAGGTCGCGCTGCAGCTGTTCCACCCCGAGTACGACGTGCCCGGTGTCGGCCGCATGGTCATGGGCTCCATGGCTGCCGCCAAGGCCGCGCAGGAGGCCAAGGCCGCCGGCGACGAGGAGACCTTTGCCGCCAAGATGGCCGAGTCCAACGAGATCCGCAACCAGGCCTACGCCAAGCTGCACCACGACATGCAGCACTTTGTGAACGAGGCGAGCGTAGAGCAGCTCACCCAGATCAAGGAGGCCATCGCCGCCTCGGCCGCCCGCGCGGAGCAGGCCGGCATCGACGCCATCGAGGTCCACGGCGACCGCTTGGTGGGTTCGCTGTGCTCGGCCATCCTCAACCAGCGCGCCGACGAGTACGGCGGCTCGTTCGAGAACCGCGTCCGCTACGCGCTGGAGGTCGTCGCCGCCATTAAGGAAGCCGCGCCGCAGCTGATGGTGGAGTACAAGCTCCCCGTGATCATGGAGAACCCCGACGGCACGCCGCGCGGCAAGGGTGGCCTGCAGCCCGACGAGGCCTGCGAGTTTGCCAAGCTGCTCGAGGGCGCGGGCATCGATATGATTCAGGTCGCACAGGCCAACCACACCGGCAACATGGGCGACACCATTCCGCCCATGGGCGCCATGCCCTACAACTGGACGCTGCCCGTGGCCGAGCGCGTCAAGGCCCTGGTCTCCGTGCCGGTGGCAACCGTCGGCCGCGTGGTTTCGGTCGAGGCCGGCGAGAAGATTCTGGAAGACGGCGCGGCCGATATCATCGCCTATGGCCGCTCGCTCATGTGCGACCCCGACATTGCGCTGAAGGCCGCCACGGGTGAGCCCATCCGCGAGTGCCTCAACTGCAACAAGGGCTGCGTCGACGCGATTCAAAATCGCAAGTACATCTCGTGCGTGCTCAATGCCGAGAACGGCGACGAGGCGACCATCGCCATTAAGCCGGGCGAGGGCGACAAGAAGATCGCCGTGGTGGGCGGCGGCATCGCCGGCCTGGAGGCCGCACGCGTGGCGGCCAAGCGCGGCTACGACGTGACCATCTACGAGGCGAGCGATCACTTGGGCGGCCAGATTGTGCTGGCGGCTGCGCCTCCGCGCAAGGACGAGATCATGCGCTCGGTCGAGTACTACGAGAAGATTCTGCCTGGCCTGGGCGTGAAGGTCGAGCTCAACCACGTCGCTAGCCCCGCGGACCTCAACGCCGCCGATGCCGCGATTGTGGCTGTGGGCGCGCACGACGTGGTCATCCCCGTTCCGGGTGGCGACTCGGACAAGGTCGTCTCGAGCTGGGACGTGCTGGCCGGCAAGGTGGAGCTCAGCGGCCGCGTCGCCGTCATTGGCGGTGGCCTGGTGGGCACCGAGACCGCCGAGTATCTGCTGCAGCACGGCTGCGAGGTGGCGATCGTGGAGATGCTCGACAAGATTGCCGCGGGCGAGTCCGAGACCATTCTGCCGCTGATTATGAGCGACTTTGCCGAGCACAACGTGGAGCAGCACGTGAAGACCCGCCTGACCGCCATTACCGACGAGGGCGTGGAGGCTGTTCGCACCACCGAGGACGGCGCCGAGGAGCCGGTGAAGATCGCCTGCGATTACGTGGTGATGGCCGTGGGCTCCAAGGCCAACGCGTTTGACCTGGATGGCGTGACGGTGCCCGTGACCTGCGTGGGCGACTGCTCGGGTGAGCGCACCGCCGACATTGCGAGCGCCATTCGCACGGCGTATCACGCGGCCAACGAGCTGTAGTTGAACATCGCGGCCAGGCGGGGCGGTAGCACGGATCCGTCTCGCCCGGCTGTGCCCCGTCGGGTGTCAACCGGTGCGGGGCCTGCAAGCGCAGCAGGTCCCGCCCTTTTTGTTTTGCTCCGGTGGATGGCAATGCGCGGTAACCATGAGGAGTGAGGACGTCTACTGCCTCGCAGATCACTCAAAATTATTGGGGGAGGGGTTAATAACTATATCCTCTATATCAAAGGACATAAAGAGATGCCAATTTTGTTGACAAGCGAATGACGATTAGCTGCGAGTCAGCTACCAGCGTAAATAATCGATAAAGAAATGTCGTAATTTGGTGCCAAATGCCCAGATAACGCCGCGTCTATTTTAATTAACTGCTTTGAGCAAACAGTAAAATGCTACTATCTAACTTGCACGTAAGAAAGCAGATTAACGGTTAAGGCTAAGAAGTGGCAGGTATGTCGGAAGCAACTAGGACTCGCACGCATGCGCCCGAGGTTAGGCAGCGCGCCGTCGAGATCCTCCAAGAGGGGGTCGGTCATCGCGCCCTCGCCGCGGAGCTTGGCATTCCCCAGGCCACGGCTCGTCAGTGGGCCCGCGCGTATGCCGTGGGCGGTGCCGACGCCGTTCTCAATGCCGGTTCGCATCATCACACCTACTCGTACGACGTAAAGCTCGCTGTGGTTAAGGACCGTCTGGAAAACGGCTTGACGGTTCGCGAGGCCATGATCAAGCACAAGATTCCCAGCGAGTCTTCGGTCAAGGCTTGGTGCCGTCAGTACCGCGAGAGCGGTGAGGCCGCACTGGTCGATAAGCCGCGCGGTCGCAAGCCGCGCGTTAAAAAGGCGGAATAGCAAACGGGATGGTGCGCCCATAGGGGCGCATTTTTCTTGTCGCGCCAACTTTTTGGACCGGCGCGAGCCTGTCGGGACATCCTCCAACGTGGCCAATAAACCGCGCGCAGTGGCCCGCGCGCCTGTCGCTGCGATAGGGGAGCGTCGCCCCACTGCTCCAAAGCGGACGTGCCCTTACCCCGTACGCCTAAAACTCCCCAGTTGACCGAAAACCTGCCGCCGCTGCTCCTCAATTGAGCTATAACGTTAAACAATTGCAGCGTTTTTGCATGGGGGAGTGATGGTATGACGCTACTGTATTTCCTTACCCTGTTTCCGCTGGTACCGGCGCTGAGCATGCTGCTCGCGCGCGGTGACCGCGCCCGCGATGCGGTGGGGCTCATAGGTTCCGGCATTATTATGGCGGTGACGGTTGTAGTCGCCGTCATGTTTTTTGGCACGGGTCCGCAGAGCTTTGAGGTTGCCCCCGGTACCTCGCATGTGCTCTCGATCATCAGCTCCGTCATCGACGTCATCCTGTGCGCCGTCATCCTATACAACGCGTACAAATATAGGAACGCGCTCACCACGGTGCTCGGCATAGTCCAACTGGTGGGCTCGCTCGCCTTTGCAGCCATGACGCTGCCCGCGACCGAAGCCGTCACCGCAACCCCGCTCTACCTGGACTACATGAGTGTGATCATGGTGCTCGCCGTTGGCATTGTCGGCAGCCTTATCTGCGTGTATGCCCTGGGCTACATGAAGGACTTCCAGGCCCATGACGAGCACGAGGCCGCGCTGCGCGGGCAGACCGCGCCCGACCGTCGCCCGCAGTTCCTGGCGCTCATGTTCCTGTTCCTCTCGGCCATGTTCGTCATCGTGACGAGCGACAACCTTGAGTGGCTGTTCTGCGGCTGGGAAATCACCACCGTGTGCTCGTTCCTCATGATTGGCTACACGCGCACGCCCGAGGCCATCAAAAACGCCTTCACCCAGATCATCCTCAACATGCTGGGCGGCATCGCGTTTTTGGCGGGCCTTATGTTTCTGCACGTCAACGGCATGCCGCTGACCATCTCGGGCATGATCGAGCTTTCCGGCGCCGGTACCGCGCAGTCCGCACTGCTGGTGATGCCGGTCGTCCTGCTATCGCTCGCCGCCCTTACCAAGGCCGCACAGATGCCGTTCCACACTTGGCTGCTGGGCGCCATGGTTGCCCCCACGCCCACGAGCGCCCTGCTGCACTCGTCAACCATGGTCAAAGCCGGCGTGTTCCTGATGGTCAAGCTGAGCCCGCTCTATGCCATCTATCCCGTGACCGGCTTTATGGTCACGAGTGTGGGTGCCATCACGTTTTTGCTCGCTGCCCTCATGGCCATCTCGCAGAGCAACGCCAAGCGTGTGCTCGCGTACTCCACCATTTCCAACTTGGGCCTCATCAGTGCCTGCTTGGGTGTCGGCGCGCCCGAGGCCGTATGGGCGGCCATCTTCCTGATCCTGTTCCACACGGTGGCAAAGTCGTTGCTGTTCCTGTGCGTGGGCACGGCCGAGCATCATATCGGCAGCCGCAATATCGAGGACATGGACGGTATGTTCAGCCGCATGCCGCACCTGACGCGCCTGATGATGCTGGGCATCATGGGCATGTTTGTGGCGCCGTTTGGCATGCTCGTGTCCAAGTGGGGCGCCCTGGTGGCGTTTGCCCAGACCGGCAACGTGCTCATGATCATGGTTCTGGCCTTTGGCTCGGCCGCGACGTTTTACTTCTGGGGCAAGTGGCTTGCCAAGCTTTCGGGCGTCGACCCCACGGCTCAAAACGTTGAGGTCAATGTTCATAAGACCGAATGGATGGCCCTCAACACCATCGCCGCGCTGCTGATTCTGTGCTGCGTGGCGTTCCCGGTTATCTCGAGCGGTCTGGTGTCGCCTTACTTGGCCATGGTGTTTGGCCGCGTGCCGTACGTTATCGGCAAGGACGCCATGTATCTGATGGTGGTTATCGTGGCGTTTATCGCCGTGGTGCTGCTGACTTCATTCCGCGTGAGCAATAAGCCGCACGTCAACGTGTACCTTTCGGGCGTGGGAACCGATAAATATCGCCATTTCCGCGGCTCGATGGGACACGAGGTAAAGGCTGAAAAGCGCAATTGGTACTCGGAGGACGCCCTTGGCGAGAAGCGTATTGGTCCCGCGGGTAGCGTCGTGTGCTGCAGTATTATCTTGTTTGCGCTGCTGTGTTGCGCGTGGATTGGGCCCGAGCGGCTTGCCATGAGTGCGCCCTCGGTGCTGCGCGGCAAGTATTTTGAAGGCTCGGGCGTCGTGGGCATATTTATTGGTACCGTGGTGTTTGCCCTGCTGGCGCCTTTGGTTGGTGGCCTGATCGACGGCGTTGACCGCAAACTTTCGGCCCGTATGCAGGGCCGCGTGGGCCCGCGCCTGCTCCAGCCTTTCTACGACGTTGCCAAGCTGCTGCGCAAAGCCCCTGCCAGCGTAAACACCATGGACGATACCTATATGGCGTGCGCGCTCATCTTTACCGTCGTGGGCGGCGGCATCTTTGTGTCGGGCTCTAACACGCTACTGTGCGCTTTTATGGTGACGCTCGCCGCGATCTTTGTGGTGTTGGCGTCCGCCTCGACGCAAAGCCCGTTTGCCCAGGTTGGCGCCGATCGTGAGTTACTGCAGGTTATGAGTTACGAGCCCGCCGTTTTGCTGATGAGCGTGGGCCTGTACCTTGCCACCGACAGCTTTGATTCCATCGCCGTGACGGGGCAGTCGGCCCCCATCATCGTGTACAGCGCGCCCATTTTCCTGGCGCTGCTCGCGGTGCTTACCATCAAGCTGCGCAAGTCGCCGTTTGACCTTTCGTACTCGCATCACGCGCATCAGGAGATCGTCCAGGGCGTCGCCACCGAGATGAGCGGCGGCACGCTGGCCAAGATGACCCTTATGCACTGGTGCGAGACCGTGCTGTTTTTGATGTGGGTGGGCATGTTCTTTGTTTGGGACAACCCCGTGAGCTGGGTTGTAGCCCTGGTCGTGATGGCCGCGACGTATTTTGTCGAGGTCCTGATCGACAACACCTTCGCACGCAGCACCTGGCGCAGCTGCTTTAGGCTCGGATGGGGCGTGGCGCTGGTGTTTGGCCTGCTCAACCTTATGCCCATCCTCGTTGACGTGTTTATTTAGGAGGCGGCATCCATGGATCATAAAATGTCGCGCTCGCCGTGGGTCATTCATTACGACGGCTCGAGCTGCAACGGATGCGATATCGAGGTGCTGGCCTCGCTCACGCCGCTGTTCGATGCGGAGCGCTTTGGCGTGGTCAACACCGGCAACCCCAAGCATGCGGACATCTTTTTGGTGACGGGGTCGGTCAATGCCCAGAACCTGCCCGTCGTGCGCCAGATCTACAGCCAGATGCTCGAGCCCAAGTGTGTGGTGGCGTGCGGCATTTGCGCGTGTTCGGGCGGCGTATTCCGCGATGCCTATAACGTGATCGGCGGCGTGGACCGCGCGATTCCCGTGGACGTGTATGCGCCCGGGTGCGCCATTCGTCCCGAGACCGTGATCGATGCCATCGTGGAGGCGTGCGGCATCCTTGATCAGAAGGAGGCCGTGATGCGCGCCGGCGGTGACCCGCTTACCGTGGGCGGCGCTGCTACCTGGGATGGCGGCGTCGAGTTGGGCGAGGACGGGTTCGTGGCTGCAGCTGGGGCCGGGGCTGACGGTGCCGGTGACGCGCCTGCCGAGAAACCCGCAGCGCCTGCCGCTGGTGACGCACCTGCTGAGACGCCCGTCGCTGCAAAGGAGGCCGAGTAATGCAAAAGGCTATCTATACCACCGTCGGGCTCGACGAGCTCCTGCCGCATGTGCAGGCGCTCAAGGGCGTCGGCGCGCGCTTTGTGCAAATGCACGCCGAGCGCTGTGTGGACGACGGATCGTATCGCCTGGTCTATACGTTTATCAACGTCCGTGCTGCTCAGGAGCAGATTGCGCAGGACGGCAGCTATGCGATCGAGAACCTGGTGGTTGAGGGAATTAATCAGTACCAGGAGATTCCGTCCATCAGCTCGTACTATCCGGCAGTATTCCCGTTTGAAAACGAAGCGCACGACCTGTTTGGTTTTGCCATTACCGATATGCAGATTGACTTTAAGGGCTTTTTCTACCAGGTCTCGACTGCCGAGCCCATGAGCGTTATCACGCCCGAGGTGAAGGCCGCGCGCGAGAAAGCCATGAAGGTCCGTGCCGCTGCCGAGGCCAAGGCGCGCAAGGCCGCGGCCGAGAAGGCTGCTACTGCCACGGCCGCTGCGGGGGAGGGCACTGCGGGCGCTGGCGATGCTGCGGGCGCTGCCGTCGCTCAGCCCGCTGCGGCTGCCGGCTCCGATGCTCAGCACGATGAAACTGCTGCGAAGGCCGCGCTCAAGGCTGCCGAGATGGAGGCAAAGCTCGCCGCCATGGATCCCGAGAAAGCGGCCAAGGTCCGCGCGGCGCTTGCCGCCAAGGCCGCCCGCGACAAGCAGAAAAAGGAGGCGTAAGGTCCATGGCACATCGCTCCGTTATTCCGTTTGGCCCGCAGCACCCGGTGCTGCCCGAGCCGCTTCATCTGGACCTGGTAATCGAGGACGACCGCGTCATCGAGGCAATTCCGCAGATCGGCTTTGTGCACCGCGGGCTCGAGAAGCTCACCGAAAAGCGCGACATGCACCAGTTTGGCTACATCGCCGAGCGCATCTGTGGCATCTGCGCCGTGGGCCACAGCTACGGTTATGCCAGCGCCTGCGAGCGCATGCTCGACATCGAGGTGCCCGGCCGCGTGCAGTATATCCGCACCATTTTGCACGAGCTTTCGCGTATTCATTCGCACCTGTTGTGGCTGGGTCTGCTCGCCGACGCCTTTGGCTTCGAGGCACTGTTCTATCGGTCGTGGACCCTGCGCGAGCAGATTCTCAAGATCTTCGAGAGCACGTGCGGTGGCCGCGTGATTCTGTCGATTAACGAGATCGGCGGCCTTAAGCACGATATCGAGGACTCCGAGCTGGCCGGAATTGTCCAGACGCTCGATGCCATGCGTCCCGACTACGAGGCCCTGGTGCATACGTTTTTGGACGATGACAGCTGCGGCGAGCGCTTGCATGGCGTGGGTGTGATCAGCAAGAAAGATGCGCTGGATCTGTCGATGGTCGGCCCGTTTGGGCGCGCCTCGGGCGTGGATTACGACGTGCGCATGTTTGGCGACGGTGCCTATGCGGATCTGGTTGCGTTTGAGCCCATCGTTGCTACCGATGGCGATTGCTATGCCCGCTGCCAGGTGCGCTGTGCCGAGGTCACGCAGGCCATGGACATCATTAAGGAGCTTGTGGGCAAGATACCGCACGACGGAATCGGCGGGCGCACCAAGCTTACGCCGGCCGACGGCGCGCGCGGCGAAGTTGTGATTGAGCAGCCGCGTGGCGAGGCGTATTACTATGTGCGCGGCAACGGCACCAAGAACCTGGACCGTTTTCGCGTGCGCACGCCGACGTCGCAGAACCTGGCGGGTCTGACGCATGCACTGCAGGGCGTGCTCCTTGCCAACGTGCCCATGATTATCCTGACCATCGACCCCTGCATTAGCTGCACGGAAAGGTAGGCGCGGCATGAGTTTGCTGACATTTGCCAAGACGGCCTTGGGTTCTATGGTCAAGCAGCCGGTAACGGTGTACTATCCGCAGGAGAAGCTCGCGGCGCCCGAGCGCCTGCGCGGGCATATCGTCAACGACATGGACGTGTGCATTTGCTGCGGCATGTGTGCGCGTCGCTGTCCGGCGGGCGCGCTCGCGGTCGATCGCAAGGGCGGAACGTGGTCGATCGACCCGTATGCCTGCGTGGTGTGCGGTGAGTGCATCGAGAGCTGCCCCAAGCACTGCCTGACTATGGACACCGCCCGCACCCCAGTCGCAGCGGACAAGACTCCCACAGTAGAAACCAAGCCGGAATAGCGCTGGAATAGGGGCCGGTGGGGCAAAAATGCCCCACCGGCCCCGCGCTTAAACGCGCGGTTGTGCCGTCGCGAACAAAACTATGACGGATTACGGGGCTGGATAGCGAATCTCCGACCATGCAGAAAATCGCAAAAACAAAACCGCAGGTAGACAACCTGCCGTTTTTCAAAAAATGAGGGTATGGATGAGGGTCCCGACTTTAGCCCCGTAATCCGGCATAGTTTTGAAATGGCACCATATCCGTAACAGCCTTTGATCTTCCGTGGACGGAGGAAAACGGGCCCTTTTGTCCCGTCGATCTTGAGTCGCATCCGTTTTCCTGCGAAAACCCTCGTGTCTCAACTATGGTGAGACATTTGTCTCACGCCCAAAATCGAATCTGGAACATGTGTCACCTGCTCAAATTGTGTCTCATTCCGTAACTTTAGGCTGATGCTAGGTCTGAGCCTGCGAGAAGGGAGACGCGATGGGTAAGTACACGAGGGGTCTCTTGGCGGTGATACTGGCCGTAGTGCTGGTGTTGCCAGCCGCAGCATTCGCCATGCTGCCCGAGGCCAACGCCAGGTCCAGCACCGGTATGGACGGACCGGAAGCGACAAAGATAGTCGATCACGACACCAGCAACCATTGGAAGTTCTGGGCGGGCGGCTATGACGGCAGCAAGGTCACGACGCAAAACGTCGGCCGAATTTGGACGGATAAGACGGTCCAAGCAATCGATGACGGGAAATCGGACTTTTTGACTACGCTTTCGGCGATGTCTTCGACATCCGATACGACGTCGCTGGTTTCCAAGCCGCTCGACATCGTGATGGTGCTCGATGCCTCTGGCTCAATGGATGATCCTATGGGTGGTGAAGATTCTCCCAAGCGTATCGATGCGCTCAAGAATGCTGCCAACCACTTTATCGACACCATTGCGGAGCAAAACAAGAACGTTAAGGACGCGAGCAAGCAGCACCAGGTTGCCATCGTGAAGTTCGCGGGCGAGCAGGCCGATAAGGTCGGCAACGATACGTACTACTCCGACGAGGGCTATCTCTACAACTACTCGCAGACAATGCAAAAGTTGACGGCGTGCTCGGGCGGTGGCGTAGAGGGCCTCAAGGGAACGATTAATTCCATTAAGCCCAATGGCGCCACTCGTGCCGATAACGGCATGGAGCTGGCCAAGGGGATTACTTCTGGACGTGAAGACGCCCAGAAGGTTGTTGTGTTCTTTACAGACGGCAAGCCCACGAGACGTAGCGACTTTAGCCCCACGGTCGCCAACAATGCCATTGCGGCTGCTAAGGCCATGAAGGACGAAGGCGCTACCGTCTACACCATCGGCATCTTTGACGGTGCGGATCCCAGTGCCGATCCTACGAGCTACAAGACGAGCGATGAAAATAAATTCATGCACGCCATGTCGAGCAACTATCCCAAGGCGACTTCGTATACGAGCGGAAAGCTGGGCGATCGCGTTGCCGGTGCTACTTATTACAAGTCTGCAGCCAACGCTGCAGAGCTAGATCAAGTCTTCGCAGACATCTCGAGTGCCATTACGTCGGGCAAGGGTTTCCCGACCAAGGTCGAGGGCAACAATCCCAACGGCTCCGGTTACATCACATTCGAGGACGAGCTGGGCGCCTTTATGCAGGTCGATAGCTTTACCGGTGCCGAGTACAACGGCAAGACCTATGGGGCCGCCACCAAGTCGACCGATGGCAATATCGATACCTATACGTTTGATGGCGAGCTCGCCCATCTCGTAATTACGGTTGATCGCGCGGACGAGAACAATCCGCAGCGCGGCGACATCGTGACGGTCAAGGTCCCCGCATCGCTCATTCCGCTGCGCCGTTTTACCGTTGACGAGTCGGCGGGCACGTTTGTGGTTGACTCCACGGAGGCCATCTCGCCTATCCGCGTTGCGTATGCATCGAGCGTAAAGGCTATTGCACGCAAAAACCTGTTTACTCCCAATAACGTACCGGGACTGCAGGATTACATCAATGAGCACAAGGACGCCGATTCCAATACCGTTAGCTTCTACGCCAACAAGTGGACCGGCGACGATGCGGGCGATACGGTCGCAAGCTTTGAGCCTGCTGCTACGAACAGCTACTACTACTTCCAAAAGCTAACGCCCGTCTACACAGACGCGGCTTGCACCAAGCTCGCAACGGAAAAGCCTTCGGGCTCTAAGACCTATTGGTACAAAGATGAGTTTATGGCGCAGAACTCGTCGGGCGCGCCGTACGATGATTCCGTTTCGATCCCGGTTAAGGGAAGCGAGCTCGAAAACTTTGAAGGTGCTTTGGTAAAGGATGGCGATCACTGGTCGATTAAGGCTGGCACCGCGCGCCTCGCCTTTATCAACCAGCTCCACACCACCAAGGAGCGTGTGGGCGGAAACCCGACGGACACCGCACGCGACGTGATCAATCCCCAGTGGAACAACACGAAGGTTGTTTCTGGTGCGACGAAGGTCAATGTCTACCTGGGCAATAACGGCAAGATTAGCTTTACGCTCAATACCACGCCGACAACGTTGACAACTGCCGACTTTGGCCTGACCAAGGTGCTCGAGGGTCGCGAGTGGACGAATGAGGACAAGTTTGAGTTTGGTCTGACGTCCAAGGACAACGCCCCGATGCCCAGGTCCACGACTGCGTTTGCAACCAAGGGCCATGCGGACATTAGCTTTGGCGAGATTGCCTATGACAAGCCGGGCACGTATGTCTACAAGGTTAGCGAGAAGCATGCCGGGACCACGGTCGACGGCATCGCCTACAGCAAGAACGTTGCAGAGTTCACCGTAACGGTGACACCCAACGCAAAGGGAAAGCTCGAGGCTTCTGTGAAGAAGACCTCGGGCGAGGTCGAGTTCAAGAACACCTATACCGCCAATCCCGCTGAGTCGAGCGTCACCGATCAGATTACAGTTACCAAGGTCCTGACCGGCCATAAGCTCCAGGACAATGAGTTCTCCTTTGAGCTCGTTGAGGGTGAGGGCGAGGACGCGTCGGTTGTCGAAACCGTTAAGAATGATGCCAACGGCAACGTTGCGTTCAGCGCCATCAAGTACACCGAGATCGGTCAGCACATCTATACGCTGCGCGAGGTCAAGGGCAATGCCGGCGGCATCGCCTACGACAAAACCGTCTATACCGTCGTGACGACCATCGCCGACAATGGCAAGGGCCAGCTTGTGGCCACGCATAAGCTGAAGGGCGCCGAGGACGTCAAGAAGATTGAGTTCAAGAACTCCTACACCGTGACGCCCAAGAGCTCCAGCGTCACCGACCAGATCATCGCGACCAAGTCCCTGACCGGGCGCAAGCTTGCCGCCGGCGAGTTCTCCTTCGAGCTCGTCGAGGGCGACAAGGTCGTCGCCACCGGCACCAACGACGCCAGCGGCAACATCACGATGGGCGCCGTGAAGTACACCGAGGCCGGCAAGCACACCTACACGCTGCGCGAGGCCAAGGGCGGAACCACCAGCAAGGGCATCGCCTACAGCGATGCCAAGTACACCATCGAGACCACCATCACGGACAACGGCGACGGCACCCTCAAGGCCGAGCATGTCCTGAAGGACGCCACGGCTGCGACTTTCAAGAACACCTACAGCGTGGCCCCGCTCGATGCGGAGCTCGACTTTGACCTGAGCAAGGTCATCAGCGGCCGCGACTGGACGGATGGGGACGAGTTCAGCTTTACCATCACCGCCCCCGAAGGCGCCCCGCTGCCCGATCCCGCAACCGCAACCGTGAGCAAGAAGGACGCGGAGGACGGCATCGCCGCCATCAAGTTCGGCAAGATTCACTACGCAGCCGCTGGAACCTATAAGTACGAGATTCGCGAGAACGCGGGCAGCACGGTCGGCATGACGTATGACGCGCATGTCGCAACCGCCGAAGTGACCGTGACCGAGGACGGCGAGGGCAACCTGACCGCCAATGTCACCAAGAAGGAAAACGGACGCTTCACCAACACGTACCGCACTGAGCTTAACTACACCGCGGCCGGCGGCCTCAAGCTCAGCAAGAGCCTCTCCGGACGTCCTATGACCGAGGGTCAGTTCACGTTTACCGTGAAGCCTGCCGACGAGGCCTCGGCCAACGCGCTTGGCCTGCTGCCCGGAGTCAACAACTTCAAGTCCCCTGCGACGGCAGAGGCAACGGTCGGCCTGATCGACATCCTGGCTGGCCATGAGGTCAAGTTTACGCAGGCTGACGCAGGCGAGACCTTCACGTACACCGTAGCCGAGAAGAATGACGGCAAGCCCGGTTACACCTACGACGACGCCGTGCGTACCGTGACGATCGCCGTTGCCGATGACGGTGCCGGTACGCTTACCGCCACGACGACCGTTTCCGGCGGTCCCGAGGGCACGCATGAGACGGTCCACAAGAGTGGCGAGAACAAGGTCGAGAAGGCCCTGGTGCCGTTCCACAACAGTTACAGCGCTACGACCAACACGCCTGGCGGCACCGCCGCTCAGGTCGTTGCCACCAAGACTCTGACCGGCCGCCCGATGGCCGACGGCGAGTTCTGGTTCGGCATCGCCTATCAGGGTGAGCTTGTGGCATACGAAAACCTCAAGCCCAATATCGGCGGGCACGTGAGCTTTGATACGCTGCACTACGACACTAAGATGCTTGCTAATCTTGAGGCTGCTGGGCTTGCTTATCGTACCGATAAGGACGGTAAGCTCGCCTGGACCATTAACTACACGGCCTACGAAGATTTATTCGGGCTGCCGAATGGCGTTTCCGCTACAACGTGGAGCTTTGGCTTTAAGGTTATCGTCGTCGACAACGGTGACGGTACCCTGACGGCAACGGTCGACTACGGCGGCGTCGAGCCCTTGTTCGAGAACGTCTACGGCGCCGACGCCGTGGATGCCGCGCTCACCGGTACTAAGAAGCTCCAGGTTGCCGAGGGCCTGACCCCGGCCGACATCACGGGTAAGTTCACCTTTACCGTGACCGCCGACGAGGCAGGTGCCCCGATGCCCGAGCGCACGACCGTAACCAACGACGCAGCCGGTAACGTGGACTTTGGCAAGATCCACTTTACGCTCGAGGACCTCAACCGCGCTCTGGGCGTGAAGGCCGATGCTTCTGACGACGCATCGAGCGATGCCGAGGCCAACGCCGACGAGGCCGAGGTTGACGCCGACGCTGCCGACACCGACGAGTCCAACGACGAGTCCGAGCCTGCGGCCCCCACCGCTCCGCGCTCGCACACCTTTGCCTATACGGTGACCGAGACCGGCAGCGCCCCTGGCGTGACCAACGATGCCAACGCCACGCGCAAGGTTTCCTATACCGTGACTGACGACGGCGCCGGACATCTGAGCGTCAAGCGCGAAGGCGACGACGGTGCTGCCTTCACGTTCACCAACACCTACAGCGTGACGCCTACCGATTCGTCCGTGACCGATCAGGTCAAGACGGTCAAGCGTCTGACCGGCCGCGACCTTGCAGCTGGCGAGTTCACGTTTGAGCTGCTCGAGGACGGTGCGGCTGTCGCTAGCGGTACCAACGACGTCAACGGTAACGTTACGCTGAGCCCGATCCGCTACGAGGCACCCGGTACGCACGCGTACACGCTGCGCGAGGCTTGCCCCAACGCGCTCGGCCTGTACAAGGGCGTCACCTATGACGGCACGACCTACACCGTCGTGACCACCGTCTCCGACAATGGTGACGGCACGCTGACCGCGACGCACAAGCTCGAGGGAACTACCGAGTCGGCTGGCTTTACCAACAAGTATCACGCCATGCCTACGCAGGTTTCCATCGGCGCCATCAAGGTGCTCGAGGGACGCGAGCTCAAGAAGGACGAGTTTAGCTTTAAGCTCGTTGGCGAGGACGTAGAGTCTACGGTTACCAACGATGCCGACGGCAAGATCAACTTTGACAAGTTTGAGTACAGCGAGCTCGGTACGTACGTCTACACCATCAGCGAAGTCAAGGGCGACGAGGCCGGTATGACCTACGACAAGTCCGTCTTTACCGCGACCGTCAACGTGGTCGATGACGGCGAGGGCAACCTCAAGGCGAACGTCGCCTTTACCAAGGGCGACAGGAGCGTCGAGGGTATCGTGTTCAACAACACGTACAAGAAGCCCGAGACTCCTACGCCGACACCCGATCCCGGCACGCCCAAGACCGTGACGAACATCGTCAAGACGGTCAAGGGTTTCCTGCCCACCACGGGCGACCAGCAGGCTGCCGCTCTGCTTATGGCATTTGTCATCGCCATGGCCGGCGTCGGAGCCCTGGTCTGGGGTATCCGTAAGCGCTAGGCACGCTGGCAGCGCCCGGGGCCAGAAGGCCCCGGGCGGCCGGCGGGGAGCCAGAACATAGCCCCACCCCCAGCCCCAGCCGCCACGGAGGTATCTCCCTCCTCCGTGGCGGCGCTTTTGTGCGTAGGCGAGAAGGGTTCGCCACGAAACCGGCCCATCTACTACGTTTAGCCCCTTACCCCCCAACCATGCCGAAAAGCGCAAAAACAAAACCGCAGGTAGAACGCCTGCGGTTTTGTTCAAAACGAAGGTATGGTCAGGGGTATCGAGTCAAACGTAGTAGATGGGCCGATTTCGTGGCGGGCGGTTTCGGCTGATCCATTGGGGACGGAGGAAAACGGCTCATTTTGGTCCCGCGAGGCTGGCGGAGACACTCGTGCAGGGCCGCCCGAACAAAACTATGCCGGTTTACTACGATGAATCCGAGATTCCTGACCACACCCGCATTTTTGCAAATATCGCAAGTGTTCTACCTGCGGTTTTGTAAGTGCGCAATTTGCCGTGGTCGGAGATATGCGGTTCATCGTAGTAAACCGGCATAGTTTTGAAATGGCATCAAATTGGCGGCAGCCAGCGGCTAGCCTCGCAGATAGGCGATGGCGATTTGGGTGCGGTTGCGTAGCCCCATTTTGGCTAGGATCGAGCTGATGTGGTTGCGCACGGTGCCTTCGCCCATATAGGCGGTGGCAGCGATCTCCTTGTTGTCGAGGCCGCGGGCGATGAGCTCGGCGACTTCGAACTCGCGGTCGGTCAGGCCGGCAAAGGCGGCGGGCCGGCGGGTCGCGCCGGCCTCGACGTCCGCCCCATCAAAGTTGATATCTTCGATCGCCTTGCCCTCGAGCACGCGTTTGCCGTCCATGACCTGCGCCAACGCCGGCGGAATGGCAGCGACATCGGTCTTGATCAGGTAGCCGCGGGCGCCCAGCTTGAGCGCCGACACAATGTACTCGTCATCCGAGAACGTCGTCAGAAACACCACGCGCGCCGCAGGGTCGTGCTCAAGGATCTCGCGCGCGGCCGAAAGGCCGTCGCGTCCCGGCATCTGGATGTCGAGCAGCGCAATATCGGGTGCGTGCTCGGCGTAGAGCGCCACCGCATCGTTGCCGTTGGCACCGGTGCCCACCACTTCGATCTGCGGCTGGGCGCCCAAGATAATCTTGAGCGAATCGACCACCAAGCGGTCGTCGTCGACAACGATGAGCCTCATCGGCCCTCATCTCCTTGCTGTTTGGGAACGGTGGCAAACACACGCCAGCCGCCGGCGCCGGCACGCGGGCCGGCGGTGAAGGTGCCGCCAAGCGCCTCGATGCGCTCGCGCATGGAGGCGAGCCCCATGCCCTCCGCGGTGCCGCGGCCGCTTGCTTGGACCTCACCCACGCCATCGTCGGTAACAATGAGCTGGTAAAACGACGGATGCTCCATGCACCGTACGGTGACGGTCTGGGCGCAAGCGTGGCGTATGGTATTGGAGAGCGCTTCGCGCAGGACCGCTGCAAAGCAGTTGGCGACGTTTGCGGGCGCATGTTCGGCCATAACTTCAAGCTCAATCTGCGGGCCGCCGTCCGAGCGTGTGCCTTCGACAATGCGTTCGAGCTGCACGGAAAGGTCGACGGCGTTGTCGTTGAGCGCGTGGACGCTGGCGCGCACAAGCTGGAGCGCCTCGTCAACCGTGCGTTTAACGTCGGCGAAATCGGCGGCGACGCCAGGCTCGTCGGCGTGGACCACGCGTAGGGCTTCGGCCTGCAGTGAGGCGCGCGTGAGCTGGTGCCCGACGTTATCGTGGATCTCGCGCGCGATGCGGGCGCGTTCGGCGAGCGTCGCGAGCTCGACTTCGTAGTCCTGGCGATCGGCAAGATCGCGGTTGCGCGCCTCGAGCGCGAGGGCTCGTTCCTGCAGCTCGTCGCGGGTGCGGCGCATGCGCCGCTGCTCGCGCTCCAACTGGGCGGTGCGTAGCGATAGCAAGGTGGCGGCAACCGAAAGGATGGCGGTCAGCAGGAGCGTTCGTGCGGTAAGCGCATCGGCGCGAAGGTCCGCGACGAGCGCAAAGGCAAAGACGGAGCCAATGCCCAACGCGACCCAGGCGTGCTCGCGGCGCACGCGTCGCGCGATGTCATAGAGGGCGAGAGGCGCAAACGGCACAAACGGCGGCACGAAGACAGCCGCGATGATGCAGGCGTAGCTCGCTGCCTCGCTTGCGCGTCGGGTGCGTTTCCCCTGTGCGACCTCGGCCAGCGAGGTGGCAATAATGCCAAGGCAAAACGCCACAACCAGACGAGCGTCCACGGCAAGACCCATGGCGGCCGCAATACAGCACGCCAGCACGATCGATTTGTCGAAAAGCCTGTTCATACGGGTATTGTACGCGAAGCTGCGCGTGGTGGAGGGGCCGCCTAGCGCAACCGTGACATTCCTCCCGCACGGTGGGGCGGTCGCGTCAGCGGGCCACGCGACCGAGCCCCCGCACTCGTGACAAAGCTCACTGGTGCGCGCCGTCCGCTCCTGCGATGATGCAATCGTACCGGGCCGCAATCAACAGAAGGGCCGCCTCATGACAGACATCGTCCACGTCGAAAACCTCGTCAAGCGCTACGACGACCTTATCGCGCTTGACCACTTTAACCTCAGCATCGCCCCCGGCGAGATCTTTGGCCTGCTGGGCCCCAACGGCTCGGGCAAGACCACGTCCATCAACTGCATTCTGCAGCTGCTCGCCTACGACAAAGGCACCATCGAGCTGTTCGGCGAGCCCATGACGCCCGCCCGCTACGACCTCAAGCGCCGCATCGGTGTGGTGCCGCAGCAGGTGGCGGTGTTTGACGAGCTTACGGTGCGCGAGAACATCGACTATTTCTGCAGCCTTTACGTCAACGACCGCAAGCGCCGCCGCGCGCTGGTGGACGAGGCGATCGACTTTGTCGGGCTGGGCGACTTTACCAAGTTTCGCCCCGGCAAGCTCTCGGGCGGCCTGGCGCGTCGCCTCAACATCGCCTGCGGTATCGCGCACAAGCCCGAGCTCATCTTCTTTGACGAGCCCACGGTGGCGGTCGACCCGCAGAGCCGCAACGCCATCCTGGAGGGCATCTGCCGCTTGCGCGACGAGGGCGCCACGGTGGTGTATACCAGCCATTACATGGAGGAAGTCGAGCAGATTTGCAGCCGCATCATGATCATGGACGGCGGACGTGTGCTGGCGCAGGGCACCAATGACGAGCTCAAACGCATGATTCAAATGGGCGAGCGCGTGACTGTCGAGGTCGGCGCCGTCGAGACCGCCACGGTCGAGCGGCTGCGCGCCCTCGAGCACGTGCTTTCGGTTGAGCTGTCCGGCGGCGAGCTCGTCTGCACCTGCGAAGCGAGCCCGCACAATTTGGTCGACATCCTCGACACGCTGCGCGCCGCCGATGTGGCGCTCGGCCGCGTGTGGAGCGAGCCGCCGACCCTCAACGACGTGTTCCTCGAGATCACCGGCCGCGAGCTGCGCGACTAGGGGGCAGTCATGTTCAACACCATCATCACTACGGTCAAGACGCTGCTGCGCCGGCCGAGCACGTGGGTCTGGGGCGCTCTCTTTCCCATCGCACTTTCCACGATGTTCATGTTTATGTTTGCGAATCTGAGCTCTGACGGCACGGTCGACCCGGTACCGGTTGCCGTCATAGCGGACGAGGCCTGGGACGCCTCGACCTTTAAGGACGTGGCGACGTCGCTTGCCAAGGAGAGCGACAATCAGCTGCTCGAGATCCACGAGTGCGACGACGCAGCCGATGCGAACCGTGTGCTTAAGGCCGGCGAGGTCGCGGGCATCTATACGGTCGACGACGCGGGCGCACCCAAGCTCACACTGCTATCGAGCTACGACAGCTCGCGCGCATCATCGGTGCTCACCGATCGCAGCATCCTGGAGACGGTGGCAAGCTCGTATACACAAAATGCCGAGCTCATGTCCCAGATTGCCCAGGACAACCCGGCGGCACTCGCCGACCCCGAGGCGGTTGCGCGCGCCCTGTCGCTCGAGGGCGGCACCCGTTGCGTGAGCCTTACGCGCACCACGCCCGACGGCACGGTCATCTACTATTACGCGCTTTTTGGCCTGGTCGCGATGATGTCTGCCGAGTTTGCCGCCTTGAGCGTTGTCGACCTGCAGCCCAATCTGTCGGGCCTTGGCGCGCGCCGCTGCGTGGGCGGCCTTTCCAAGACGGCGTCGCTGGCCGGCATTTTTGTCGGCTCGTGGCTGGTCTCCTTTGCTTCGATGGTGATCGCGATCGGCTACGTGCGCCTAGTCGTGGGCGTCGACTTTGGCGGGCGCGAGGGGCTGTGTTTGGTGGGCGCCGCCGCTTCCGCGCTTGCCGCCACGGGCTTGGGGCTCTTTGTGGGCACGCTTCCCGTTAAGGGCGGCAAGGCGTCCAAGTCGGGCATCCTCACGGGCTTTGCCACCACGTGCGCCCTGTTCGCCGGCCTCTACGGCGAGCCGGCGATGGCGCTTGCCGACGACGTCGCCCGCGCCTGCCCGGCCGAGTGTTGGCTCAACCCCGTCAAGCTTGTCTGCGACATGTTCAACCGCCTGTATTTCTTTGAGGACTTGGGCCCCTTTGTCGTTCGCGCCGGCGCGCTGGTCCTCATGACGCTGGTGTTTGTCGCCGCCGCTACGCTGATCTTTGGAAGGAGCCGCTATGAGCACCTTTAAGACCGCGCTTCGCATGGCGCTCGCACACCCGCTCTATCTGCTTATCTACACGGTGTTCATTTCGCTCATGGGCGTATTCATCGCGGCATCGGTGAGCTGGAACTCGTCGCAGCTCACCGAGTACAAGCCCTACGACACCAACGTGATCGTGATCGATCGCGACGACAGCGATCTTTCGCGTGCGCTTACCAAACATCTGGGTTCGCGCTTTGAGCTGGTCACGGGCGTCGGCGACGACACCTACGACCTCGCGGACGCGCTCTCCAAGAGCAATAGTGCCAAGGGCAGCGCCGACTGCGTGTTCTTTATCCCGGAGGGGTTCGAGGACGACCTGGTCGCGGCTGCCCGCGCGAGGGAGGCCCTGCCCAAGCTCGACGTGACCTACGGTTCCGGCACCATGGCGGCGGCGCTTTCGTCTGCCGAGGCCTCGCGCTGGATCTCGCTCGCGGGCGCTGCGGCGGCGCTTGAGCCCGCTGCTTCTAACGGCGATGTTGCCAAGGCCGCCGAGCATGCCGCTGCAAAGCGCGCGGAGGTCCAGATCGAGCAGGTCAAGGTCGACTCGACGGCTGCCGCCACGCTCGAGTCGTATTTCAACTTTGGCGCGTACGCGATCATCTCGTCGGTCATCGTGTCGGTGGGACTAGTGTTCTCGGGCATGAACGAGCCCGAGCGTGTGCGCCGCATGGAGGCCGGCCCGGTCTCCGAGCGCCAGCGCTCGCTTGCTGTGTTTGCGGCCGCCGCCGTGCTCACCGTCTGCATCTGGTTTGTGTCGAGCATGATGGGCGTTGTGGGCTTTGCCGGCGCGGTCGCCGAGGTCGGCGTGGGCCGTGTGTGCCTGGCGCTGGCAGCGACGTTTGCCCTGGCGTGCACGCCGCTGGCCGTTGGCTTTGCCCTTTCGAGCCTGGGTGCGCGTGAGGAGCTGCTCAACGGTGTGGGCAACCTGCTCGGCATGCTCATGACGTTTTTGGGCGGCGCTTGGATGCCGCTGTCGCTCATGGGCTCGGCCGTGCAGACCGTGGCGCACTTTGTGCCGACATATTGGGTGAACGATGCGATCAGCAAGGCACTTGCCTCGGATCTGACGTCTGCCGTGCTGAGCGACATCGCCTGCGATCTGGGCGTCACGGTGCTCTTCGCCGCCGCCATTGCCGCCGTAGGTCTGGCCCACGCACGCGCCAAATCCCGCGCCTAGCCACCTAGTCATTTAGAGCGTCCCCAATGACCAGTCTGAAATAAATCCCGAGCCTCGCTCCAAAATAGTTCGCCATGGTTTACTATTACGCTCATAAAGTAGCAATAGGCTAACAATGGGGGATAGCATGGCGACGAAGCAAGCCTACGTCCAGGTCAAGGGGCTCAAGAAGCACTACGGCGATGGAGATGCACGCCTGACGGTGCTCGACGGCATCGACACGTCCATCAACCGCGGAGAGATCTGCGTCATGCTGGGGCCTTCGGGTTCGGGCAAGTCGACGTTTCTTAACCTGATCGGCGGCCTGGAGGATGCCGACGGCGGCTCCATCATGGTGGACGGCTGCGACCTCACGGTGCTCAAGCCTACCGACCTGGGCGAGTATCGCCGCCGTGAGCTGGGTTTTGTCTTCCAGTTCTACAACCTGGTGCCCGATCTCACCATCAAGGAGAACATCGAGGTCACGGCGCACCTGTCCAAAAACCCGCTCAATGTCGACGACCTGCTGCGTTCGCTGGGCCTCTACGAGCACCGCAACAAGTTCCCGCGCCAGGTCTCGGGCGGCCAGCAGCAGCGCTGTGCCATCGGCCGTGCGCTCGTCAAAAACCCGGGCCTGCTGCTGTGCGACGAGCCCACCGGCGCGCTTGACTACAAGACGTCCAAGGAAATCCTGCAGCTCATGGAGGATGTCAACCGCACCTACGGCTGCACCATCATCATTGTCACCCACAATGCCGCCATCGCGCACATGGCCAATCGCGTGCTGCGCCTGCGCGACGGGCACATCGTCGAGGATGAGCTCAACGAGTCGCCCGTTGCGGCCGCCGAGCTCGATTGGTAGGCGGCGCCATGACACCTCTCGCAAAACGTCTCCCGCGCGAGCTGCGCCGCAATATCGGCAAATACCTGGGCATCTTTTTGCTTATGTGCGGAAGCACCGCTCTCACCTCGGGATTTTTGCTCGCAGCGCATTCCATCGGCTGCCTTATCGATGACATGCGCGATGCGTACGCGATTGAGGACGGCCGCGTGACCACCTCCTTCGAGGCTACCGACGATCAACTCAAGGCCGCCGAGGATGCAGCCGGCGACGTCGGCGGCGTCACGCTCTACAAGAATTTCTCCATCGACGCCATCATCAAAAAGGTGTCCGGCGACGACGGCACCAAGCGCACGCTGCGCACCTATGCGCACCGCACCAAGGTCGATATCGCGTCCTACTGCGAAGGCAGGCAGCCTAAGGCGGACGATGAGGTGGCAATCGACCGTGTCTTCGCCACCAATAACAACCTGTCCGTGGGCGATAAAGTCGAGCTCGAGGGTCGCACCTACACCATCTGCGGCATCATGACCCAGCCCGATAGCCAGGCGCTGTTCCTCAACAATTCGGACTTTACGGTGAACACCATCACGTACGGTGTGGCCGTGGTCACCGACGCCGGCTTTGCCGCGCTTAAGGACGCCGGCGGCGCGCCTGCCTACACCTACTCCTTTACCTTTACCGATCGCGATCTCTCCACCGCGGATCGCGTCGATGCGGAGCAGGATATGGTGGAGGCGCTCACCGATGCCGATGCACGCGTGGATGACCTCATCGACGCCGATTCCAACCAGGGCATTGGCTACGCGCGCGACGACGTAGACGGCGACTCCATGATGTGGATGACGCTGCTCGACATCATCATCGTGATCATGGCGTTCGTCTTTGTGGTCCTTACCGACGCCACCATCGAGGAGGAGAGCGCCATCATCGGCACGCTGCTCGCCAGCGGCTATCGTCGACGCGAGATCGTGCTGCACTACCTTGCGCTTCCCGCCATCGTGGGCGTGGTCGCGGCGCTTTTGGGCACTGCGCTCGGCGTCGTGTTCTTTACCGAGCCCATGCGCAGCCTCTATTACGGCTCGTACAGCCTGCCGCCCTTCCAGGTGTACTGGAGCTGGGAGATCTTTGTGAAGTGCGCCGTGGTTCCCGCCGCTGCGCTCATCCTCATCACGCTGGTGGGTCTGCTTCGCAAGATGGGCAAGACGCCGTTGCAGTTTCTTCGCCACGAGGCGAGCGGCAAGTCTGGCACCAAGCGCGGCCTGCAGCTGCCGGAGCGCATGGGCTTTGTCTCGCGCTTCCGCCTGCGTATCTTCCTGCGCAACCTGGGCAACTTCGCCACGCTCTTCGTGGGCATTGCGTTTGCCTCGCTGCTGCTGCTCTTTGGCCTGGCGATTCTGCCCACGATGACGCACTACGCGGACAACCTCGAGACGAGCCTGGTCGCCGAGCACCAGTACACGCTCAAGGCTCCGCTGGAGCTCGAGGGCACTGCCGAGGAGCGCGAGCAGTGGTCGGCACTCGAGTGCTTGCAGTCGGTTGACGGCGCGCTGCTTTCTGCCGCCCAAGATGCCGATGACGAGCTCGACGACGCGGCCGATGCGGCGCAGGCGGCAGCCGATGCCGCGACCGCATCCCCGTCTGCCGAGAGCCTGGCCGCGGCGCAGGACGCGCTCGCCAAGGTCCAGGACAAGAAGGATGCGCTTTATGCGCGCCTCGATGACCTTGCCGATGCTCTCGGCTGCGACCACGATGAGGCTATCGACCTGATCGACAAGGCCTCTAAGATCGACACTGACAACGACGATATCCACCCGGTCAATACGACCGATAACGGCGCGGGCGCAATCGCACAGGCCGAGAAATACGCCGTCTACCAGCTGCAATACGACCGCGGCGACGGAAATGGCGAGGAGACGATTTCCATCTACGGCATCTCGCCCGATTCGCGCTACTGGAAAGGGCTGGACGTCGGCGACGGACGCGTCGTCTTTGGCGGTGGCTTGCTCGACAAGTTTGGCTGGAGCGAGGGTCAGAAGGTCACGCTCAGCGACAAGTACGAGGGCAAGAATTATTCCTTTGAGTACGTGGGCAAGGACTGCGTTTGGGGCTCTAAGTCGGATATGAATGTCTATATGAGTATCGAAGACTTTAACGAGCTGTTTGACAACGATGCGGCCTACTTTAACGGCTATGTGAGCGACGAGAAGCTCGACCTCGATGCTCGTTACTTTGCCGGCGACACCACGCCCGACGACATGCGCGCCGTGGGCGACCAATTCATCGGCATGATGAGCAAAATGATCGGAATGATGGTTGGGCTTGCGGTGTTCATCTTCTTGCTGTTTATGTACCTGCTGACCAAGGCTGTGATCGACCACAGCGCCCGTTCGATCAGCTACATGAAAGTCTTTGGCTATCGCGATAGCGAGATCTCGCATCTGTACATCCGCTCGATCACGCTGTGCGTGGCGGCGTCGCTCGTGCTGAGCCTGCCGGTCATTATTGGCTCGCTCACGGCCATCTTCCGCTCGATGCTGCTCGCCTACAACGGCAATATCGAGATCTATGTGCCCGCTTGGTCCATGGCTGCGTGCACAGGAATCGGCTTTGTGACCTACCTGGTCGTGGCGCTGCTGCACACGCGCTCCATCAAGCGCGTGAGCCTGGCCGAGGCCCTCAAGGTGCAGGAGTAGTCCCTTATTGGTCATTGGGGACGCTCTTAAACGACTAGTCGTCGGGGACAGTCTTTGCTGACTTGCCGGCTCGTCGGCCGTGCTGGCAAGGACTGTCCCCAACTGCCGGCAGGAAAGGAACGTCCCTAGCTGCCAGGTGGCGAGGCACTCATTTAAGTCCGTCCCCAATGAGTGGTTTCAGCCATTTAAGTCTGTCCCCAATGAGTACCCAATGACTAGGTGCCGTACTTGACTTTAACTCTGCTTTAACTGGTACCATCCTCTATGTCTGTAACGCCATATAGACCGAGGGGATAGATCTATGACCGCAACTGCACCCGCAGCACCCGCTAAGGTGTACTTCACCAACCTGCGCACGCATGCTCGCGAGAGCCAGCTCGACAAGCTCAAGCGCCTCATCCGTCACGCCGGTATCGAGCAGATCGACTTTGAGAACAAGTTCGTCGCCATCAAGATTCACTTTGGCGAGCTGGGCAACCTGAGCTTTTTGCGCCCCAACTACGCCCGCGCCGTCGCGGACGTCGTGAAGGAGCTGGGCGGCAAGCCCTTCCTCACCGACTGCAATACGCTCTATGTCGGTAGCCGCAAAAACGCGCTCGAGCACATCGATACCGCCTACCAGAACGGCTTTACCCCGTATGCTACGGGTTGCCAGATCATCATCGCCGACGGCCTCAAGGGCACCGACGAGGCGCTCGTCCCGGTCGAGGGCGGCGAGTACGTGCACGAGGCCAAGATCGGTCAGGCGCTCATGGATGCCGATATCGTGATCAGCCTCACCCACTTTAAGGGCCATGAGCAGGCCGGTTTTGGCGGCGCCATGAAGAACCTGGGCATGGGAGGCGGCAGCCGTGCCGGCAAGATGGAGTTCCATATCGTCATGGAGCCAGAAGACATTACAATTACAATTCACCAAAATATAGAGAATTATCTGCAAGGATCGTAGAAAAGCTGGCGCAGCATTACGGCAAACATCCGGCGATTGTGGGGTGGCAGATTGACAATGAGCTGAATTGTGAGGTGGATGAATTTTATTCAGAGGCAGATTCAGTTGCTTTTCGAACTTTTCTTAAAGCGAAATATAAAACTTTGGATAATCTCAATGAGGCATGGGGAACTGTTTTCTGGAATCAGACCTATACGGACTGGGAGCAGATTTATGTTCCGCGACCGGTGTTAAACAATGGTTACAATCCACATCTCAGGCTGGATTATTACCGCTTCATTTCAGAAAGTACAATTTCTTTCTGTAAAATGCAGGCAGAAATAATCTCGAAGTATAAGAAAGCCGGAGACTATATCACCACAAATGGTATGTTCTGGAATCTGGATAATCACACGATGGCAGAGGAATGCCTGGATGTTTATACATATGATTCCTATCCAAGTTTTGCATTTGGGTTGAACAGAGATCCGAAGACCGCGAAAGACCTGAATGACCGTCATTGGAGTAAAAATCTAACGGAAGTACGTTCCATACGTCCTCATTTTGGTATTATGGAACAGCAGTCTGGGGCAGGTGGATGGACTACAAGAATGGAAGGTCCGGCACCAAGACCTGGTCAGCTTACACTTTGGGCAATGCAGAGTGTAGCCCATGGCGCAGATTATATTTCTTTTTTCAGGTGGAGAACCTGTACTTTTAGTACAGAAATGTACTGGCATGGAATTTTGGATTATGACAATCGGGATAACCGTAAGCTGGCAGAGGTAAAAGACTTTTATAATAAATTAAAGTATCTGGATGATGTTTGCGGAGCGGATTATACAGCTGCATTTGGAGTATTAAAAGACTACGACAATATGTGGGATACTAATGTGGATGTATGGCATAAAAGGGTGGAAGCGCAGAGCTCAGAAGAAATCTTCATTGCTTCTGAAATTTATCACACCCCATATAATACGTTATATCTGAACGAGGATACAGATATAAAGGAATTGCAGAAATATCCGGTGCTCATCTATGCACATCCTGTTATTATGACGGGAAAAAGAGCTGCTTTACTTAAAGAATATGTAGCAAATGGCGGAATCCTGATCATAGGCTGCCGTTCCGGATATAAGCAGGAAAATGGCAAATGTGTTATGCTTCCGCAGCCCGGATTTTTGCAGAAAATTACTGGTTCAGATGTGAGAGATTTTACATTCACAAGTCCAGCAGAGCCGTCTGTCACCGCCAACTGGGACGGTCAGACGATTGATATGCCAATATTTAACGACATTATGGAGCCTGTAGAGGAGGGAGAAACTCTGGCTTTCTACGACAATAGCTATTACGCAGGAAAACCAGCCGTAATCAGAAAGAATACAGGAAAGGGATATGCAATTCATTTTGGCAGTACTTTTTCCAGAGAAAGCATGAAGGTGCTGTTAGAATACACAGGAATTCTGGAACCATTCCAGGCTATGCTTGAAGCTCCACAGGAGGTGGAAGTCATTCAGCGTGTGAAAGGAAATAAGAAATGCTTCTTTGTCCTGAACTATATGGGTTCAGAACAAAAAATTGTGCTGAAAAAGCAGATGCGGTCCTTATATGATAATGTAATTGCAAATGGTGAAATCTGCATGAAACCGTATGAGACAATAGTTTATGAAGTTTTGGAATGAAACAGGAAA
>DBGAXC010000046.1:0-28278 GCA_048447565.1 Collinsella aerofaciens
GGCAACACGTCCCGGGCCCTCTACGGGGCAGGGGCTGACGGCCGTCCGGGGCGGTCGGCCAGCGACCACCGGTACGGCTCAATCGTATAGCCGTGCAACGGAAAAGAGCCGCCCTTTCGGACGACTCAAACTGTAATGGGGCTATTTTAGCTACCCCGCTCGCACCTTATATTGACGTCGCCGTTGTCGTCGTTTCGTTCGTGTGGGTCGTTTCGACTTCACTGCCTTGTTCATCCTCGTCCTTTTGCGCATCGGCGATGGTGGAGGCCGCCGCAACGATACCGCGCTGGGGCGCGACGCCCGTCTGGGTCTGAGCGCCCTCGACAACTTCTGTGCCTGCATGCGCAAGCTCGGGCGATTTAAACATTGAGTCCAAGTTGGCGCCACCGCCGGCGTAGCCAAGCGCAGCGAGTGCGATGACGATCACTGCAACGGCGGCCACGATCGGCACATAACGATGCCAACCAGCCGGATTGAGTCCGCTGCGGCGAGCCGCCCCGCGGCTGATGTAACCGAGCGTTCCGTCGTGCTTGAGCTTTGAGCCCACCACGCGTTTGCGGCCCCACAGTGAGGACTCTGCCTGCATGGCCAAGCGGGCGCTTGCCGAAGGATAGCCGTATTTAGTGCGCTTGAACGAGCCATCAAACCCCGAGGCGTGTTTACCCCACGTCACCGATGTTGTGCGTCGGTTGACCGGCGCGGCACTCCGCCTTCTGCGGCTCGGTTTTGTTGTCTCAGCCATACGCCCCCGCACGCCGTAACCAAATCGAAACAATAACGCTTTGGACTGTAGCACACGCGTCGCGCGCGGTCACGGGCGCCTCGCTCAACGGTCATCGTCCTTCAGCAAGCGCCACAGCGTTGTACGGCTTATGCCCAGCACCTCCGCCGCACGGGTTCGGTTGCCGTGGAGATGGTCTACAACCAGATGCGCGATATCTCGCTCGGTATCGGCCAGCGGTCGCAGGATATACAGGTCGCTTTCGAGCGTCGGGGCACCAAAGGTTGCGGTCTTAATCACGTCCTCTTGGGCGAGCACTTCCTCCGCCACAGCGCGGTCCACCGTGCCCGCCCCCACCAATATATACAGTCGTTCCGAGACCTCGCGGAGCTGCAGATAATTGCGCGGCCAGCGGTAAGCATCGAGCGTCTTCGTCGCCGCGGCAGACAGCGTGGGCGCTGCCGTCCCAAATGCATCAGCGAGATATTCCAAATAGCGCGCAGCCTTCGTCGACGCGGCTCCCTGCTCGGCGATTGCCGGCGCCACGCTCACCGCACAGGCGAAACGCTCGGTCACAAAGGCGGCTTGATCACTTTCGCCGCCGCCCGGCATGTCATTCGCCGTCAGCACCACATGGCAGCGCGTCGCCAACGCGGTGTCGGTCATCGTGGAGACCAGCTCGCGGAGGCGCTGGGGGACAACCGCGTTCCAGCCCTCAATGCAAAGGGTCAGCCCCGTTTGGAACAACGGCGATTCGGCGCTTTTGAGCACATGGCGCCAACCGCGCTCGGTGAGTTCATCGAGCGCGACGGAAACAAAGGGTTGATCGGCAAAAGGGCCATCCAGATAGAGGCGCTTGGCGATCTCAACCTGACCCGCTCCCAGCTCGCCCTCGAACATAAGGGGCACGCCGCGCGCATAGCTCTCGGCAACCGGCGCAGCCACCGAGGCCGCCCCCTCAACGATGCCGTACGCGCTCGATTCGTAGCGGGCCTCAACCTCGTCGGCGTTGAGCCACTCGATGCCCGCATGCGCCGCGGCGCCGCGCACCTCGCGGACCACGACGACCCAAAGGCCCCCGCCCTCTTTGTCGGTGGGGCGAACGGTCAGGCTCAGGCGCGTACCCGCACGCCCCATAACCAGACGCGCGCCGTCTCCTATACGGTCGAGGCGCTCAGCGACAAAAGCCGCCACATCCCGCTCGAGCGCCGCGTCATTCATGGTCGAGATCGCGACGTCCCCACGCGCATCGATTGCCAATGCCGAGGCCCCGGCAGCAGCCAGGGCCTCGGTCAAGATGTTCAGCCTGGCATCGCTATCCATTATTTGCCCCTGTCCGCAGCGACGTGCAACCGTCGACGGTCGCACGACCGAGTGTTTCAAAATTGAACGATATTGCTCACCAAACACTATAGGGCAGAAAGCGCCGTCCTGCGAGTATAGGTGTTGCCCCGCATCGCCATCCTGGCGGGGCGATAAGAGCTCTTCGGGACTTATAAACCTGCGGACAAGCCATACCCGCAAGAGCTCCTATCGCTCCACCGTGAGAATGCGCTCACCAGCACGCAGCACGCAAACAAGCTACTTCTCTACCAGATTCCCAGTACGTGTTGCATTCCCAAACTCATGCACGCAATGCCAATCCAGCAGCAAAAGCCCAGCGCGATGGGCTTGCCGCCCTTTTTGACCAGCTCGACGATATCGGTATTAAAACCAATAGCCGCCATGGCCATCACAATAAAGAACTTCGATAGCTCCTTGATGGGCGCCGTAATGGGCGCGGGAAGCTGAAGCACCGTGGTGATCACGCTCGCCAGCACAAAGAACAGCACAAACATGGGAAACGCGCGTTTAAGGGAGAACGTGCTTTTGGCGTCGCCGCCAGCCTTGCGCGCCAGATGCATCTGCCAGCATGCGAGGACCAACGTGATGGGGATGATGGCCAGCGTTCTGGTGAGCTTGACCACCGTGGCGCTCTCGAGCACATTGGCGCCGGGATGCATGCTGTCCCAGGCGCTCGCCGCAGCCGTTACGGACGAGGTGTCGTTGATGGCGGTGCCGGCAAACAGGCCGAAGCCCTCGTTGGTCAGCCCGAGCATGCCGCCAAGCGTCGGAAACACGAGCGCCGCGATAACGTTAAACAGGAAGATGACCGAAATGGCCTGGGCAATCTCGCGATCGTCGGCATCGATGACGGGTGCGGTCGCAGCGATGGCCGAACCGCCGCAAATCGACGAACCCACACCCACAAGCGTCGCGATCTTACCCGGCACGTTCATAACGTGGCAGAGCACAAAGGCGATGACAAGCGATGTCGAGATTGTCGCCACGATAATCGGCAGCGACTGGGCGCCCTTGGACAGGATCTGGGAGAGGTTCATGCCAAAGCCAAGCAGGATAACCGCGTACTGCAAGACTTTTTTGGACGTATAGGTAACGCCGGCGGCGAGCGGTTCGCGACGATTCTTGGGAAAGACGAGCGCCAGGACCATGCCAAAGAGGATGGCAAATACCGGCCCGCCGACCACCTCAATCTGTTTGCCGAGCAACGTCGCGGAGATAGCGATGATCAGGCAGAACAAGACGCCTTTCCAGCGCTCGCGTACGATATTTGCCAGTTGCATATGGGATTCCTTCTTTCTATTTCACGTTTGCGACGGCTTATGATACGGCAACATTGAGCGCAGCCTTGCGCAAACACAGACTAAGATGCCGCAATAGTTCTCAGGCAACAGCCGAATTACCCACCGCGGAGAGCTGATTCGCGGCATAATTAACAACTGACATATGAGTTTGATAGAACAGTTGCGAGGCGCTATGGAAGAATCGATGCACGTCGGCGAGCAGGAAACGAGCCTACAGGACCAGTCCTACCACACCATTCGACGCAAAATCGTCTACCTGGACTACAAGCCGGGCGAAAAGCTGGGCGTCAAGCAACTTTGCGATGACCTGGATATGGGTCGCACGCCCGTGCGCGAAGCTTTGGTTCGCTTGGCGCAGGAAGGCCTGGTGCGCACCGTGCCCCAGAGCGGTACCTACGTCTCACCCATCAACCTCACCCTTGCCGAGAGTGCCTGTTACATCCGCGAGCATCTGGAAAAGCAGGTGATTGTGGAGTGCTGTGCGCGCGCCACGTCGGCCGGCATCGAGCAGCTCGACCGCGCCATCGCGCTGCAGGAAAAGGCCATGGCCGAAGAGGATCGCATCGGCTTCTTTTTGAGCGACAACCTCATGCATCACATGTTTTTTAGCATCGCATGTCGCAGCACCGTGTGGTCGTGGCTCGAAGAGACCAATGCCGACCTGGAGCGCTTCCGCTGGCTGCGCGCTGCCACGCAGGTTCTCGACAATCAGGACATCGTGAACGAACACAAGCAGATTCGCCGCGCTATCGCCGGTCGCGACCCCATCGAAGCGAGCTTTTTGGTCAGCAAGCACCTGCACATGATGTTCCGCAACCAAACCGAGGTTCTGGACCAGTTCCCCGAGTACTTCGAGACCAGCAAGCTCCGCTAACCTGCCAAAAAGGGACAGGTTTATTTTGGCAGGTTTTATCTGGGCAAATGCAAAAAAGGCCCGGCTCCGTCTTGATGCGGAGCCGGGCCTTAGTCGCTAGAACGGCGGAACCAACTACTCTACCGTGACGCTCTTGGCCAGGTTACGGGGCTGGTCGACGTCGCAGCCGCGCAGGATGGCGACCTCGCGGGCGAGCAGCTGCAGCGGGACACTCGCCGTGATGGGGCTGAACACGTCGCGGACTGCTGGCACGCGGATGATGCAGTCGGCGATCTTGTTGATCTCCTCGTCGCCCTCGGTGGCAACGACGATGACCTTGGCGCCGCGCGCCTTGCACTCCATGAGGTTCGACACGGTCTTGTCGTAGGTGGCACTCTTGGTGGCCACAGCGATAACAGGGAAGCCCGGGTCGATCAGGGCAATGGGGCCGTGCTTCATCTCACCGGCGGCGTAGGCCTCGGCGTGCAGGTAGCTGACCTCCTTGAGCTTGAGTGCACCCTCGTAGGAAATAGCGGCGCCCATGCCGCGACCCACGAACAGTGCGGACTGCGCGTCCTTGCACAGCAGGGCGGCCTCATGCACGGCCTCGGTTTGGGTATCCAAAATCCACTGGATCTGCTCGGCCGTATCGGAAAGCTCGCGGAACAGCATGCGCGCCTGCTTGGTGGTCAGACGGTACTTGACCTGCGCCAACAGCAAAGCCAGCAGCGTGAGGCTCACGACCTGGCCGATGAAGCTCTTGGTCGAGGCGACCGCGATCTCCTTGTTGGCCTTGGTGTAGATGGCGCCGTCACTCTCACGCGCCACGGGGCTGCCCACCACGTTGGTAATGCCGAAGACCTTGGCACCCTTAATGCGCGCGTCTCGAATGGCGGCAAGGGTATCGGCCGTCTCGCCCGACTGGGACACGGCAACGACGAGCGTCGTCGGCGTGATGATGGGATTGCGATAACGGAACTCGCTGGCCGCCTCAACCTCAGTGGGGATGCGAGCCCAGCCCTCGATGAGATTCTTAGCAATGAGGCCAGCGTGATAGCTGGTGCCGCAAGCGATCACGTAGACGCGGTCGATGTCGTTGAGCTCCTCGAGCGAAAGGCCCAGCTCGTCGATGTCGAGCTCGCCGGCCGGCGTCATACGACCAACCAGCGTGTCGCGCACGACGCGCGGCTGCTCGTGGATTTCCTTGAGCATAAAGTCGGGATAACCGCCCTTTTCTGCCATGTCCAGGTCCCAGTCGATGTGGGTGACCTTGGGCTCGATAACGTTGCCGGCCTCGTCGGTGTACTCGACGCCTGCGGGCGTGAGCTTGGCAAACTGACCGTCCTCGAGCACCACGACATCGCGGGTGGCGTCGATGAGCGCGATGACATCGGAAGCAACATAGGAGCCGGTTTCGCCCACGCCGACTACGATCGGGGAATCCTTGCGGGCCACGGCGATCACGCCGGGCTCGTCAGCGCACACGGCGGCCAGACCATAGGCACCGACCACGTGGGTGCACGCCTCGCGCACGGAGGCCATCAGGTCGTGCGTCTCGGCATAAGCCTCTTCGATCAGATGCGCGAAGACCTCGGTATCGGTCTCGCTCTTAAAGTGGTGGCCGCGACCCTCCAGCTCTTCGCGCAGCTCGGCGAAGTTCTCGATGATGCCGTTGTGGACGATGGCGATACGACCGTCGCAGCTGGTGTGGGGGTGAGCGTTAACGACAGAGGGCTTGCCGTGGGTGGCCCAACGGGTGTGGCCGATACCGCAGGTAGCGTCGCTGTCGATGTTGGAAAGCTCGCTCTCCAGGCCCGCGACCTTGCCCACGCGGCGGATGACGTCGAGGTGCGCCGCGGCGCCCTCGCCCACCTCGAGCGCGACGCCCGAGGAGTCATAGCCGCGATACTCCATACGCTTGAGGCCCGTGACCAGGATGTTCTTTGCAATATCAGAGCCGGTGTAGCCGACGATTCCGCACATAAGATAAATCCCTTCGTTCGCGTGACTGCAAGACGTCCACGCACAAGGGGCGCTGAGACGTACAACGTTCGAGTATTGTACTCACGCAAGCGCAAGCTAATATACCAGAAGTGGTATCTCAACTTAGATACCACCCGATGTACACACGTCCAGCCGGTCTAAACCACCACAAAGGTGCCCGTCCCCTTCGTGGTGGTCGCGCCGGCAACGGCGTTTCCCCAGATAAAACCTGCCAAAATAAACCTGTCCCTTTTTGGTAGGTTTGGGATGCTACAATCTGGCTTGTACTTGAAACGCATCAAAGGGGCCGCTATGGCAAAGGTAAAAATCAGCGACGTCGCGCGCGAGGCCGGAGTTTCGTTGGGCACGGTCTCCAACGCGCTCAACCACCCCGAAAAGCTGCGCCCCGAGACCCTCAAGCTCATCAACGAGACCATCAATCGCCTTGGCTACCTGCCCAATCAAAGCGCCCGTCAGCTCGCGGGCGGCGCCACCAAGTCCTTTGGCCTGGTGCTCCCCCGTCTCGATCACGGCTTTTCGCTCCAAATCGCCAGCGGCGCCCACAACGAGGCCCGCAAGCACGGCTACGACTTGCTCATCGCCAACGCCGATAACGACGATATTCTCGAGGACCATTACCTGCGCTACTTTATGGGCACCCAGATGTCCGGCGTCATGGTTCAGCCCATGGCATCCCCCGACTGGCACCCCGCCATGACCAAGATGCCCGTGCCGATCGTCCATCTGGACATCCATTGCTCCGAGCCCGGCTACTACGTAGCGGCCGACAACGAGGCCCAGGGTCGCATCATTGCCGAACTTGCCATCGCCCGCGGCGCGCACCATATTGTCGTCGTCGGCCGAGCAGCATTTATGCAACTCACCCTGCGCGTCCTTGGCATTCATAAAGCGCTCGCTCTACACCCCGATATCAAGATCGAAGTCATCGACGCCGGCGAATGGAATACCGCTGCCGACGGCTACGGCATCGGTGCCCAAATCGCCGAGCGCCCCGCGGACGAACGTCCCGATTTTGTCGTCGGTCTGACCGACGTGCTGGCCTCGGGCGTCATCTCGGCGCTGGTCGACAAAGGCATCGCCGTCCCCGGGCAAGTACGCGTAGCAGGTTGCGATGGCAACCCACTCGCTTGGAGCGGATCGGTCCCGCTCACTACGGTAGCGCCCCCGGGCTACGAGATTGGCCGCAAGGGCGTTCAATTGCTCATGGGGCAAATTGAGAACAAGGCCCCGGCAAAGACCAAGCACGTCCACATCGGCTCTGCCGCGCGCACCGTCACCGCGGTCACGGCCATCGAGGACATCAACCGCCAAGAACTCGTGCGGCCGTTCCTGCTGGAACGCGCCAGCACCCAGGCAAGCAGCCAGACCGACGCCACGGCCATCAACCTCGGTGCGTATCTATAGCACGCCCGCAAGTATGCTAAGTCGCCGCTCAAGCAAAAGGGGCCCGACCATTGCCGGACCCCTTTTGCTTGAGCGCAAACGTGGGCAATTGCTCGTTTCAACACCGCAATTGTCTAGCGCACGGCCTTGACCGCCGCCGCCAGATCGAACAGCGTATCGAGCACGGCCTCGCAGCCATCCACCACGTCCTGCGGCAGCGGCACGATATCGGGGACGGCGAAGACATGGCATCCGGCCGTGATGCCCGAGACGCAGCCGTTGCGCGAATCCTCGACCACGGCACATTCCTCGGGAGCAAAGCCCGCGCGCTCGCAGGCGAGCAGATACATCTCGGGGTCGGGCTTGCCGTGCACGACGTCCTCGCCACACGTTACCGTTTCAAACTTGTCAAAAAGACCGACCATCTTAAGGTTGCGCTCGGCCGTAACGAGGCGCGACGACGTCGCTAGGCCCACGTGATAGCCCGCAGCTAGCAACTCGTCTAGGCACTCGGCGGCGCCGGCCTTAAGCTCCAGTTCGGTCTTGACCATCTCGTCGCGAATCTCCTTGTGGCGACGATAGATCGCCTCGGTGGTTTCGTGGCTGCCATAATGCTTATCGAGGATGTCCATAACATCGGGCAGCGTGCGGCCGATAAACTGATGGATCAGCGCTTCATCAATCGCGAGCCCCAGCTCAGCGGCGCCTGCCTTCCAGGCCTTAATCCCCAAACGCTCGGTATCGACCAGCGTTCCATCCATGTCAAAAATAACAGCCTTGATCATATCGGTCCCCTCACCGGATTGTGTTACTGCCACTCTACCGCACTTTACAAACTTGTATATAACGTATATAGCATATTGCACTTTCGTTACATAGATAGAAGTCTTATGGCAAGTAACGCATTAGGATTATAGTTTTCGACCGAGTACTCAACGATAAGGATCGTTTCATGATTTTAGACACCACGGCACCCGCAGAGGAGCTTCAAGACAAGCTATCGGCGCTCGAACAGCTGCTTTTGGCATACGGGCGCGTGGCTATCGGGTTTTCCGGCGGCGTTGACAGCAGCTTTTTGGCCGCCGTATGCGCCCGCATCATGCCTACCAATACCCTCCTCGTCCATCTCACCACGCCGCTCATCGGCACGCCCGAGCAGGCTTCGTTTGAGCAGTCCGTTGATGGGCAGGCCCATGAGGGGCCGCATTTTAAGCTCCCCGTGCTCAATCTTTCGGTGGATCAGCTGCAGCTCCCCCAAGTAGCCTGCAACGATACTAATCGCTGCTACCACTGCAAGCACGCCGGCTTTACCGCCATCGTCAACCACGCCAAGTCGCTCGGCTTTCCCACCGTCATCGATGGCAGCAATGCAAGCGATCGCGGTGACTACCGCCCCGGCATGCGTGCGGCAGAAGAGCTCGGCGTACGCTCACCCCTTATGGAGGTCGGCTTTACCAAGGACGAAGAGCGCGAGCTGCTGCGCGCATGGGGCTATCCCGTTTGGAACCTGCCGGCGGGAGCATGTCTTGCCACCCGCGTCCCCACGGGCGAGGAGCTTACACGCGAGAAGGTCGATTTAATCCGCGCCTGCGAGGATTACCTGCACGATCTTGATCTGGCACAGGTACGCGCGCGCTTGATCGGCGGCTGCATGCATATCGAGGCCGCACCCGCAGATGTCGCCAAGATTGCCACCCTCGGCGGTGCCGCCGTCGACGACAAGGGCAAGACCCCGCTGCCCGCCGTTATCGAGTCCGCGCTGCGCGAGCTGGGCTGCGACCATATCTCCCCCGAGGTCACCCCCTACATCCACGGCAACATGAATCAGTAACCTGCCAAAAAGGGACAGGTTTGTTTTGGCAGGTTTTATCTGGGGAAATATCGCGAGGCAGTCGCTCCCCTAGCACCCATCTAACTTCGAGAGGCACTAGAGAGGCGACCCGGCTGCATCTACTTCTTCCGATATCGGCGGTTACGACTCGTCGATGAACCCATTACTTCGATGAGTCCTTTATCCGCCATTTTTGGCAGATGGTAACGGACAGACGAAATTTTGACCCCCGATGCAACCGCTATTTCTCGCGCCGTCATATCCACTTCGGCGCTGAGAGCCTCCAGGATCCTATCCGCTGTCGAAGCTGACGATTCTCTGCCCATATCGATAATCTCAAACGTGTCTTTGCCACATTTTGACAGGACATGTTTATCGACAAGATCCCCGCAGATCAGGCGAATGTCATCCGAATCCCACTTCAGGGCCTCTCGTATTTTTTGAACATCGCATACGCACCCATGCTCCCGCATAAACATGAGCAATGTTTCCTCGCGATCCGTCAGCTCGGTACCCACATGGCTCTGAATCCACGTACGGTTTTCAGCAAGCTCCGCCCCGTGCCGGGAAAGCAGCACCGTAAACGAATCGGCCTTAACGATAAATTTCGGCCTGCCAAGCGAACGAGACTCCATCTCGCGAATCATAGCCGGGATACCAGATCCCTGGCTTTCCGCAACGGCCCCCTCGGCATGCTCTAACGGCGTCGCCCCCATTAGGCTCATGAGCTTTGGGTTTCGACAGCGCGATTCCCCGTCTGCAAGATTGTCCACCGTCTTTCCGCCCCAAAGCCCGCCAGGGTTTTTGATCTCTATTCTGTCTGGATAGATATCGACACTCACGGCCTGCCCCACAAACATGGGCGAATATTCTCGATGGATGCAGGCATTTGCCAAGGCCTCGCGCAAAACCTCCTGGGGAACTTCCCAATCCTCCCTTCTGCCAGCACCTTGCACTATCGCCGCTTTGCGCAAGTTTCGTCCAATCGCGGCAAGGGCATCTTCGATGCAAGCCGGAATCGGGCCATCGCACAACTGGCGGTCAATAAACCGGGGTTGCCCGGGTGCAGATTTTTCCACATCGGAATGAACGGCGACATCGATCATCAGTTTGGGATAGAACTGCTGGGGGTAAATTCCCGCCGACAGAAGCCCCGCGAGCTTCACGGCGCCATCCTTTGTAGTGATATTGAGTCTGACCAGCTGCTTTTCCAGCGTATCGGCCCCGCGCAAAACGCGCGGGGTCTGCAGCCGGCGATTTGCGATAATAGACCGCACGACATCTGGATCCAAATCCTCGACCGTTGCCTCCGAAACCACCGTGCCGTCTGCATCGCTCGGAAGCAACGCACTCTGCAGCTCATATAGCTCAGCGGGTGACATCTTGATATCTTTATCATCCACGCGCTTGTAGCTACCGTTCTGCACGCCGCGCGCGCCGATATAGCAAGGCTTCGCTTTAAGCTCAAGTTCAAAGATGCGCACCAGAAGCACCTGGAGCCCGTCGACCTCGCCTCGATCAAGCTCGTACCGCGGCGCATGGGTCACCACTGCCGCTGAGCCTCCGTCTCCGATACCCGAAACAAACTGATCGCGCACCCTATCGATAGCAAAGTTAGCCGAAGGAACAAATCCTTCGGCTTCGTTCAGGCCCAAAATAATGAGCCCACCCGCAGTGTTCGCAAAAGCGCTCACTGTCTCCCATACGTCTGCGCTCAATTTATTCGTGCAGGCTTTAACTTCTACCGATGCGTCATCAGTCCCTCGCCTGCGAAGGCGCTCAACGATAAGGCCAAGGGGTTCATCCAGCAGCATTGACATTCCGTCTCTCTAAAACGATAGATTTATCTCTCTAAAGTATAGTATATCTCTCTAACTTTAGAGAGATAAGCACCTTATTTTAGAGAGACATTTAGAGAGATGTATCGAATTCACTGTTAGATTGCCCAATGTTATCTCTTTAACTGACTTTCTCTTTATAGAGACATTTAGAGAGACGAGCGCGACCTCTCTAATCATGGGTTCTTCTTTTTAAAGTGCACACATCCTAACCGTGCCCTAAGTTGCGGTGAAATAGCTCACGATTAACCTACCAAAAAGGGACAGGCTTATTTTGGCAGGTTTTATCTGGAGAAACGCCGACTGATTCCATGTACACAACCGCCGCAGCTCCATATGAGGCAAATGAATCAGTAGCGTCTATCCCAAATCTTAAGTATTTGTTCGATAGAACGGCCCCTGCCGGCTCCTGCTAGACTGGTAGATTCCCAACCGTCCATCCAGGAGCCTCAATGTCGCGCAAGTCCGCTTACAAGCAAGTACTTTCCATCGGCACCGCCGTGGTGCTGGGGTTTGCGCTGTTTACGGGATCGATCGACGGAGCGCCCAAGCTGTTGTCGCCGCAAAGCGATGAGCAGGCGGCGGCTCTGGCCGAGAAGCAAAGCGAGAGCCCCAACCGCACCGACGACGAAGCGGACTTGGTCGCCCGGCTCGAATCGGGAACAACGAGCTCCGAGGACTCCGGCGATGGCTCCGAATCCGCCACGACCAACACCAACGGCAACGTTGCCGAGGACAGCGCCGCCACCCCCATCGACGAGGTTGAAAACCCCGACCTCAACCGCGCCCGCGGTGTTTATCTCAGCAGCATTCCCGACTACGCCGGCAACCCCTACGTTGCCCTTCGCGCCGACAGCACGCACCCGCTCGGCACACCGTCATTCACGCTCGATGAATACGAGCGCGCCACCGAAGAGGGCTGCTTTAAGAAGTTCTCCAAGCTCGACAGCCTGGGCCGCACCCGCAAAGCACTCGCCTGCGTGGGCCCCGAATCACTCGGTCAAGGCGAGCGCGGCGATATCTCGCGTATCCATCCTGCCGGTTGGCACCAGCAGCGCTACGACTTTATTCCGGGCCAGAGCCTCTACAACCGCTGCCACCTTATCGCCTGGTCGCTCTGCGGCGAAAACGCCAATCGCAAAAATCTCCTCACCGGCACGCGCTATCTCAACGAAACGGGCATGCTGCCGTTTGAGGAGCAGATTCTCGGCTACATCCGCGACACGGGCAACCATGTGCTCTACCGCGTCACGCCCATGTATAACGAAGAGGAACTTGTCTGCCGCGGCGCGCGCCTTGAGGCGCAATCGGTCGAGGACCACGGCAAGACCCTGTGCTTCCACGTGTACTGCTATAACCTACAGCCGCACGTGCAGATCGACTACGCCACCGGCCGCAACCAGGCATCCGGAGACTAATGCCGGCCGCGCTGCCCGTAACCAAAAAAAATGATCCGTTTTCCTCCGTCCCAAAGGATCAAATAGGGCCGCCCCGGTTACCCAAGGCGGCCCTTTCGTCAGCACCTACATTGCAGGCAAAATCACACGCTACTTGGCGCGACCCTCCTCATAGCGCTCGACCAGCTTGGCCTGAACGTCATAAGGCACCTGCTCATAGCCTGCGGGCTTCATGGTAAAGTCGCCCGTGCCGCGCGTGATAGAGCGCAGACGAGTCGAGTAATCCGTCAACTCGGCGAGAGGCGCCTGTGCGATGACCACGGTGTCGCCGCGCTCATCGGTCTCCATGCCCGTCACGCGACCGCGCGATGCCGAGATGTCGCCCATCACGGCGCCGGCGTAGCTCTCGGGGATAGTCACCGTGATTTCCTCGATGGGCTCCAGCACCACCGGGTCGGCATCGGCGCATGCCTTGCGCAGGCCGATGCGAGCCGCCGCGCGGAACGCCATCTCGTTGGAGTCGACGCTGTGATACGAGCCGTCATACACCGCGACGCGAATGCCCGTGAGCGGATAGCCGGCAATAATACCGTCCTTCATGGTCTCCTGGACGCCCTTGTCCACGGCAGGGATGAGCGAGCGCGGAATGCGGCCGCCCACGACCTCATCCACAAACTCGTAGCCGTCGCTCGTGCCGTCGGGCCCAATGAGCGGCTCAACGCGCAGCCAGCAGTCGCCATACTGACCGGCACCACCGGTCTGCTTCTTGTGGCGGCCCTGGGCGCTTGCCGTGCGGCGGATGGTCTCGCGATACGGGATGCGGATCGGCACGCTCTTGGCAGCGACCTTGGTGCGGTCCTCCAGACGGTTGAGCAGCACCGAAACCTGCGCCTCACCCACGGCGGAGATGATAGTCTGGCCCGTCTCCTCGTCGCGGTCGATGCTCATAGTCGGATCGGCCTTGCAGGCCTTCTCGATAAACGTGTAGAGCTTCTCTTCGTCCCCGCGGTTCTCGGCCTCGATGGCGATGCGGTACTGAGAGTTGGGGAACTTAAACGCCGCAGCCTCGACCTTACCGGTAATGGAGAGCGTATCGCCCGTCTCGGCAGCCAGCTTGGGCGCCACGATGATGTCGCCGGCATAGGCGTGACCGACCTCGGTCATGTCGCGGCCGCACATCACATACAGGTGAGCCAGACGATCGCTCTTGCGGGTACGCGCGTTGATCAGCTCAAGACCCGGCTCAAGCGTACCCGTCAGCACCTTGATAAAGCTGATGCGACCCTGCTGCGGATCGGCCAGCGTCTTAAACACAAACGCCACCGGACGGTCATCGTCGCTCGAAATCTTGAGCGAATCACCGTCGATGAGCGGCATCTCGCCGTAGTCCGTCGGCGCCGGGAAGTATGTGGCGATGTCGTCCATCAGCGAGTTGACGCCCTGCTCCTTAATGCAATCGCCTGCAAAGACCGGCACAAAGATGCGCTCGGCGATCGCCTTCGACAGCAGGCCCTCAAGCTCCTCCTGCGTCAGCGTCTCCTCGCCCTCCAGGTACTTCATCATCAGTTCGTCGTCAGCCTCGGCCACCAGCTCGCACAGATGGTCATGGGCCTCCTCGGCCTGGGCACGATACTCCTCGGGAATCTCCGACTCAACGGCTTCGGTGCCGTTGCAATGGCGCGCCTTCATGCGCACCAGGTCGATGATGCCGTCAAAGTCCTCGCCCTCGCCCCAGGGAAGGGTCACGGCGCCCAGGCGCGTGCCAAAGCGCTCCTGCAGCAGGTCCATCGTGGTCGCAAAGCTGGCCTCGGAGCGCGACAGGCGGTTTACGAACACCGCACGCGCCAGGCGCAGGTCCTCGGCGGCATACCAGAGCTTAACCGTCGTAGGCTGCGGGCCGGCCTCGGCGTCGACCACAAACAGAGCCGTCTCGCAGACGCTCATCGCGGCAAAGGCGTCGCCGATAAAATCGGGGTAGCACGGGGCATCGAGCACATTTATGCGCGCGCCCTTCCAGTCGATCGGCGCGATGGTCGTCGAGATGGAGAATGAACGCTTGACCTCTTCAGGGTCATAGTCGAGCGTGGGCTTGGTGCCGTCGTGGCCGCCCAGGCGGGCGGTCTTGCCGGAAAGGTGGAGCATGGCCTCGGCGAGTGAAGTCTTGCCCACCCCGCCTTGGCCTACGAGCACCACGTTCCTTACATTGCCGGTCTTGGGAGCACCCATGATGACCTCCTTGCAGGGCCGCGCGCAATGCGCGACGCCAACGGGGAGAGTTCGCGGTCGGTGCCATCCCGGGAGCAGCATGGTCGGCAACCGAGCCGACTCACCCTCCAAATGTCCTATGCCACCACCCTACCCTCACGGGCGGCTGTCCATGCATACCTTTCGGCGCACGTATGAATACAGGCGGCGAGAGGAAGAGACAAACTTGTGAGGCGATTATTGAACTCCGTCGATGCAAACAAAAAGCCGCCACAGACCGTAAGACCTGCGGCGGCTTCGCCTCAATTAATAGTTGAGTAAATACCTGAGCCTACCCCTCGATACGGCTCAAGAACTCACGCGTGCGCTGCTCGCGCGGATGGTCGATGACCTGCTCGGCAGGCCCCTCCTCGACAATGCGGCCGCCATCCATAAAGACCACGCGGTCGGCAACATCGCGCGCAAACTGCATCGCGTGGGTCACGATCACCATCGTCATATTCTGCGCGGCAAGGTCTTTAATGACACGCAGTACCTCGGCCGTCAGCTCGGGGTCGAGCGCCGAGGTCGGCTCGTCAAAGAATAAGATTTCCGGATCGAGCGCCAGGGCGCGGGCAATACTCACGCGCTGCTGTTGACCGCCCGAAAGCTCACACGGAACCTTGTTCTCGTTGCCCACAAGCCCCATCTGAGCAATCAATTCATGCGCACGAGCTTCCGCCTGCTCGCGCGGGCGCTTGAGCACGCGGATCGGCGCGTCGATGATGTTTTTCATCACGGTATAGTGCGGGAACAGGTTGTAATTTTGGAACACCAGGCCGAATCGCGAGCGCGCCTGCTTGGGCACATCGCCCTTCGCATAGACCGCGCCCGAACCCGCATCCGTCGCAACGGCAAGGTCACCAAACGAGAGCGAGCCTCCGTCGAGTGTCTCGAGCAGCGTGGCACACCGCAGCAGCGTGGACTTGCCGCCACCCGAAGGCCCGATAATCGCCACGACCTCGCCACGCTTTACCTTGAGCGAGATATCCTTGAGCACCTCATTGCCGCCAAACGCCTTACGCGCGTTCGATATATTCATTACCGAATTAATCATGGTAGTAATCCAATTTTTTCTCGGCGGCGCCCAGCAGCATCTCGACCACAAAGTTAAAGACCCAGTAGATCAACGCCGCAATCGCAAACGGCACCATGCTCACTTGCGAGGCGACCAGCGCCTTGGCCGTCGAGAACATCTCCCCCACGCCGATGGCAAACGCCAGCGACGTGTCCTTGACCAGCGTGATGATCTCGTTGCCCATCGCCGGCAGAATACGCTTGGCAACCTGCGGCATCACAATGTACAAAAACGTCTGCAGGCGCGAGTATCCCAGCACCTCGGCGGCCTCGTATTGACCGCGCGGAATGGACTGCAGGCCCGAGCGATAGATCTCGGCAAAGTAACCGGCGTAGTTGATGATGAACGCTACGACGCACGCCGTCCACTTGGAATCGGGCGTGAGCGAAATGCCGAACACGTAGTACGGGGCAAAGTAGATGGCAAACATCTGAAGCATGAGCGGCGTACCGCGCATGACCGAAATGTAGATGCGCGCAATCCAGCGGAGCGGCGCAATTTTGCTCATGCGCATAAACGCCACGGGGATTCCCAGCGGAATCGACCCCAGCAGTGTCAGCACAAACAACTGCAAACTGACCAAGAATCCCTGGCCAAGCATCTGCATCATGACCTGAATAGACAACCTAAGCTCTCTTTCGCGACAACAGAACAGCAAACCCAATGCTAAAGCGGGTTTTCCAGGTGCTCGAGTTTGCCGTGAAAGAGGAGCGCCGCGTACTAAATGTACGCAAGCGACGGTTTGAACGGCAAAATCGGGTGCCTGGGAAAGCCGCTATTTCAGAACCCAGTTGTCGAAGGAAAGACCGTAATCCGCATACTTGTCGCACAGGTCCTTGACCGTGCCGTCCTCATAGAGTGCCTTGAGCGACTCCGTCACGGCGTCGGCCGACTTGGTGTCGCCCTTCTTAAAGCCGACGGCGTAGTGCTCGCTGGACAGCGGCTCATCAAGCTGCGTATAAGCATCGGGCTTGGCGGCAAGCTGATACTGGGCAATCGAAAGGTCGCAAGCCACGGCATCGACCGCGCCGCTCTCGAGCTGCATAAACGCCGTGTTGTACTCGCCGATCGTGTCGAGCGTGGCAAACGTCGCCGCCAGATCCTTCTGGTCACCCTCGAGCACATCCTGCGCAGCGGAATCGGTCTGGGTAATCACGGTCTTGCCGGCAAGATCGTCCCAGCTCTTGATGCCTGCATCCTTCTTTACCACCAGCACCTGCTCGTTGAGCATGTACGGCTCGGAGAACGTGTAGTCGTCCTCGCGACCCTCCATGGTAAAGCCGTTCCAGATGCAGTTGATGGCGCCCGAGTTAAGCAGCGTATCCTTGGCGTCCCAGTCGATGGCCTCGTATTTGACCTCCCAGCCCTGCTTATCGGCAACAGCCTTGGCCAGATCGAGATCAAAGCCGGTGTACTCACCATCGTCGCCCACAAAGCCGTACGGAGGATAGGACTTATCAAAGCCCACCACGAGCTTCTTGGACTCCGCAGCACCCTTCACATCCTTGGCCGCGGCAGAGCCAGCAGCGGAGCCCTTGCCGGCGCCACCGCCGCAACCGACAAGACCAAGGCCAAGCACCGTGGCGAGCGAGCCGGCTAGACCAACAAACTGACGACGAGACATATCGGTATTCATGGTATTCCCCCTTGATGGCACTTTAGTTAAGTAAAGTGAGTCGTGTAACGTCCAGAATCATACACTTTAGTGAGATGGAGTACAAGGGAGGGTTTGCCCGGCGTGCTTTGATCGAGGCGGCTGAGGGGTCGGGGGAGAAAAAATCTTCTAAGAAATCCAAGTCGTCTCTGAATGCGAAGGGTAAGTCGGCTAAGGGCAAGGCTAAGGCCAAGCGTCCCGGCTCTCGTCGGAACGACGATAAGGCATCTCAGAATCGCTCCAAGCGCCCGTATAAGAATCCGGTTCCGTCTGCGCGTAAGGCCGTTGATCCCAAGTCTCCTTGTTCCATCATGAAAGCTTGCGGTGGGTGTACGGCGCTCAATCGTCCTTATAAGAAGCAGCTCGCCGCCAAGCAGGCTGCTATGGAGGAGCTTTTTGCTTCGCTTTGTGAGCGTGAGGGCATTGCTGTAGATCCTATTCGTGGCATGGGTGTCACCCTGGGCGACCCGGGCAAATATCCTGCGCCGCGTGGCTTTCGTCATAAGGCTGCCACTCCCTTTGCTCCCGGTAAGGAGGGCGCCGTCCGTTGCGGTTTCTTTGAGCGCGGCACGCACAAGATCGTTGCCGTACCCGAATGCCCCATCGAGGCACCGGGCGCCCGTCAGATTCTCAACGGCATCGCACGCGAAGCTGAGCGGCTGCATATTCCCGCCTTTAATGAGGACAAGCATCTTGGTTTGCTTCGCTATGCCGTCGTCCGCTGCGGCTGGCGTACCGACCAGGTCATGGTCACGCTCGTGACCGCTCAGCGCGACTTGCCGCATGCGCAGGAGTTCTTTGAGGCTGTCGCCGCACTCAATCCGCACATCGTCACCGTCGCCCAAAACATCAACGGACGTCCCGGCAACGCCATCCTCGGCGAGGAAACCCGCATTGTATATGGCGCCGAGTGCATGCGCGACCAGCTGCTCGGTTGCGAATTCGATATCTCCCCCACCGCGTTCTATCAGACCAATCCGCAGCAGACCGAGCTGCTCTATCAGCTCGCTATCGACGGCATGGATCTGCGCCAGGGCGATGTGCTTATGGATGCTTACTGCGGCAGCGGCACCATCGGCCTTTGCGCAGCTAAAGATGCCCAGAACAAGGGTATCGGCATTATGCTGCTCGGCGTGGAGCGCAACCCGGCGGGCATTGCCGACGCACGCCGCAATGCCGAGCTCAACGGCCTCACCCGCAGCGCTTGGTTTATGGCCGACGACGCCACCGATTACATCCTGGATGCCGCCGATAACAACGAGCGGGTCGATGTCCTTTCCATCGACCCGCCGCGCGCCGGCTCCACGCCCGAGTTCCTCGAAGCTGCCTGCGCGCTTAAGCCGCGCCGCATCACCTATATCAGCTGCAACCCCGTGACTCAAGAGCGCGACCTGCATCAGCTCCTCGACGGAGGCTATCGCCTGCTCAAGATCACGCCCGTCGACATGTTCCCTCACACCGACCACACCGAAACCGTAGCGGTCCTCGAACGCCGCTAACCAACCTCAGTAGATTTTTGGGACAAGAAAGGGGGCGACCCGCCTGGGCCGCCCCCTTCGCTTGGTTTATAAACTCCGCTACATCCCATTGCGCAGATCGCACACGCCGGCTGCCGCCATCTCGCGCAGCAGCGTCTCGCGGTCGCGCGTCACGATCAAATCCAGCGGGAAGTGAATCTCGTCGAGCATCTTGCGCGCGTGATCGAGCTTGCCAATGGCCATGCCAATGTGGGCATCGGTTGACACGCCAATGCCCACGCCCAGCTCGGCGCAGCGCTCGGCAATCTTGCGGCATACGGCCCAATGCTCAGTGTCGACACCGTGTTCAAGACTATGGTTGTTGATCTCGATAATCTTGTGCTTGGCCTTAGCCGCCAACAGCACCTCGTCGATATCGAACGGCACGCCCGAACGCCCCGTGTGACCCAGCATGAACACCTTGGGGTGCTCCAGGGCATTGATATACATCTCGGTCGTCTGGGCCAGTGTCGCGCCCTCAGCAATCTGCGGATTATGCACGCTTGCAACCAAATAATCCAAATTACGCGTAACCAAATCGAACAGTGAATGCTGACGGCTGTACGAATCGCCGGCGATATCGAGCGTGACAGGAGTGTCCTCGCCAAACAGGCTTCCGTCCAGCGAAACGATATCGGCCTCGGCACCACGCAGCACCAGCACGCCGCTCCAAATGCGCGGCCAGATATCCTGGTTGATAAAGAATTGGTAACTGCGCAGGTCATTGGGGCAAGCCGTAACCATAGAGCTCAGATGGTCGGCAGATCCGAGCACCTGCAGACCACGCTCTGCCGCCCAGTACACATTCTCCTCAATGGTCGAATATGCATGCGCAGAGAACATCGTATGGGTATGAATGTCACAAGAAAGCAGGTAGGGCATCAGGTCTCCTTATCTGGCACGGCCGTCGCTTATATTCATTGTACGCATAGCCTTCGATAGTCGTAAAACCACTCCATCCCAAAGACACAACGTCCATGACAACGGGGTCCGGCTTAACACCAAACCCCGTTTCACGTAAAACATTGTAGGCAGAGCGCTTTACTTTTAACGATACTCGTCCGCCAGCTGTTTCCAAGCGGGTAGCGAATTGACAATCGTTTCGTAACTCACGCAATAGCCCAGGCGGAACCAACCCGGCATACCAAAGCTGTCCGAGGGAACCGCAAGCAACTCATACTTCTTTGCGCGCTCGCAAAACGCATTCGCATCGGGCTCCAACGCTTTCACCCATAGGTAGAACGCGCCATCCGGCTCAACATAGGTGTAGCCATACTCCGCTAGTGCGTCGGTAAGCGCGGTGCGGTTGCGTGCATAGGCCTCAACGTCACTCGGCTCATCGATGCAGTCGATAATTACGCGCTGAAAGAGCGCCGGCGCGCACACGAAGCCCAGCGTACGGGCGGCACCGGCAACGGCGGGCATTAGACGATCTGCCTGAGGATTCGTATTGGGAACAAGGATCCATCCCACGCGCTCGCCCGGCAGCGAAAGCGACTTAGAATACGAGTAGCACACCACGGTGTTCTCGTAGATCGAGGGCACCCAAGGCACCTCGGCACCGTACACGATCTCGCGGTACGGCTCATCCGAGATGAGCATAATCGGATTCTCGGGATCGCGCTGAACGTTGGCCTCGCGCAGAACATTGGCCAGTCGCGTCAGCGTGTCGCGTGTATATACGGCACCGGTCGGGTTATTCGGCGAGTCGATGATGACGGCAGCCGTCTTATCGGTAATCGCCTTGAGCACGTTATCTACGCTCAGCTGGAATGTGTCCTCGTTGGCAAGCGCCTCGACACACGTGCAACCAGCCTTCTCAATCCACACGCGATACTCCGGGAAGTACGGAGCGATAACGATCACCTCGTCGCCCGGATTCGTAACGGCGTTAAGCGTACAGGTGAGCGAAGCCGCGGCGCCCACCGTCATAAAGACATCCTTGCCCTCATAGCTCGTGCCAAAGCGGCGGTTGAGCGATTCGGCGACGGCTGCTCGACATTGCGGCAGGCCCGGCGCGGGAGTGTAGCCGTGCAGCTGGTCGCTCGGCAGCTCCAGGGCCTTCTTAATGGACTCAGCCACAGCAGCGGGCGCCGGAACACTCGGGTTGCCCAGAGAAAAATCGAATACGTTCTCCGCACCGATCTGTGCCTTGCGCTCAAGACCATAGCTAAAAATCTCGCGGATGATGGAGCTTTCCGCACCGCGAGCATACATAGTTTCGTTGATCATCTGTTCCCCTTTCGCATAGGCGCTATTGTACGCTTTAGCCGAGCAAAGTGCCGCAGCAATGTTGATTGGGGACAGACTTAAATGCGTGAAAACGCTCATTTAAGTCTGTCCCCAATCAACAGACGGCCCCATATCGCTCAAAAGAAAAAGCCTCCACAAGTTTCCCCGCGGAGGCTTTTGTTACAAGGACTATTTGTCGGCGTCGGTGTCGGCACCGGCATTGACGGCATGGTCATCGTCAGCACCATCGGATGCGGCTTCGGCATCCTCCTGCATGGCCGCCTGCGCAAAGGCCGCGGCATCAGCCGCCAGCTCCTCCTCGCTCATACGAGGCGCGCGCTTCTTGGTCGGCATGCCGGCCGCCTTGGCATTGCGCTCCTCCTTGGCCGCCAGGATATCGTCCTCGCGCTCAAGGTAGGCATCCCACTCGTTGTCGAGCAGGGCGTTCACGGCGTCGCCTTCGACGGTCTCGCGCTCAAGCAGCACCTTCGCCATCAGATCGAGCTGATCGCGACGGGCGTCCAGGATCTCGACCGCACGACGATGGGCCTCACGCATAATGCGCTGAACCTCGATATCGATGCGGCGCGCCGTCTCCTCGGAGTAATCCTGGTGATCGGCGTAATCGCGACCAAGGAACACCTGATGTTGCGCCTCGCCAAACACTTGCGTGCCCAGCTCCTCGCTCATGCCCAAGCGCGTGACCATCTCGCGCGCCATCTTGGTTGCGCGCTCCAGATCGTTGCTCGCGCCCGACGTAATGTCATCGCACATGAGCTCCTCGGCAACGCGACCGCCCAAGAACACGGCGAGCTCGTCGAGCATCTCGTTCTTGGTCTTGAGGAAGTGGTCCTCCTGCGGAAGCTGCAGCGTGTAGCCCAGAGCCTGACCGCGGCTGACGATCGAGATCTTGTGGACCGGATCGGAGTGCTCCAGGATGTGGCCCACCAGGGCGTGACCGCTCTCGTGGTAGGCAATCGTGGTGCGCTCGGCCTCGGTCATCACGCGACCCTTGCGCTGCGGTCCGGCAATCACGCGCTCCATCGATTCCTCGACCTCGTCCATCGAGATCACGGAACGATGACGGCGGGCGGCCAGCAGCGCAGACTCGTTGAGCAGGTTCGCCAAATCGGCACCAGTAAAGCCAACGGTCATCTGGGCGAGCTTCTCAAACTTAACGTCCTCGTCCATCGGCTTGTTCTCGGCATGCACGCGCAAGATCTGCTCGCGGCCCTTCACATCCGGACGGTCGACCGTAACCTGACGGTCAAAACGGCCGGGACGCAGCAATGCCGGATCCAGGATGTCAGGACGGTTGGTCGCAGCGATCAGGATGACCGACTCGCTTTCCTCAAAGCCGTCCATCTCGACCAGCAGCTGGTTGAGCGTCTGCTCGCGCTCGTCGTGACCGCCGCCCAAGCCAGCTCCGCGCTGACGTCCCACGGCATCGATCTCATCGATGAAGATAATCGACGGGGCCTGGGACTTGGCCTCCTTAAAGAGGTCACGCACACGGCTGGCGCCGACACCCACGAACATCTCGACAAAGTCGGAACCCGAGATGCTAAAGAACGGCACGCCCGCCTCGCCGGCAACGGCCTTGGCCAGCAGCGTTTTACCGGTGCCCGGAGGACCCACCAGCAACACGCCACGCGGGATCTTGGCGCCCAGCTTGCGATAGCGATCCGGATCGCTCAAAAAGTCACGAATCTCCTCGAGCTCCTCGACTGCCTCGTCCACGCCGGCAACGTCTTCAAACTTGACCTTGGGGCGCGTGGCCTCGTTGGTCTTGGCGTTGGTCTTGCCAAACTGCATGTTCCTGTTGTTGGCGCCCATCATCTGGCGCATAAAGTAGAACATGATGGCGATCAGGGCAATCGTCGGAAGCACGCTCATCGCCAAGTCGCCCCAAAAATCGGGGTCATTGGTGTTGACGATGTACTTGGTATCGGGGTGCTCCGCCATGAGCTCGGCAAGCGAATCGGAACCGACATAGGTCGAGGAGAAGCTCTTGAGCTCGCTCGTATCGCCCTTGTCCTTCTTCGTCTTCCAGTAATGACCCGTCACGCTTCCGTCTTGAACCGTATAGGTCAAATCTTCGACGCGATCCTGCTTAATGGCGCTGACCATCTCGCTCGTCGCGAGCTTAACGGTATTGCTGGAGTTGGCAAAGCCGGAACCCATATTAAAGAAGGCATAGCCCAGAAGCGCGCAAGCCAAAAGAAAATACAGCCAGCCCGTACGCGTGGGCTTCTTGCCTCCGGGCATCCCCGGAATCTTTGGGTCCCGGGGAGTCTGGGAATTGTTGTCGTTACGGTCGTCGGGCATCTTACGAATAAACCTCCGGTTTCAAAATGCCCAGATACGGAAGGTTGCGATAGCGCTCGGCATAATCGAGGCCGTAGCCCACCACAAAGGCATCGGGGCAATGGGTTCCAACATACTTGGGCGTGATGGCCGAGGTACGGTCCTCAACGTCCTTCCACAGGAAGGCAGCGACCTCCAGCGAGGCAGGCTTGCGGCTCTCGAGGTTCTTCATCAGGTACTTGAGGGTCAGGCCCGAGTCCAAAATGTCCTCGACGATCAGCACGTCGCGACCGCGGATGTCGATATCCAGGTCCTTAATGATACGCACGATGCCCGAAGACTTCACACCGTCGCCATAGCTCGAAACAGCCATGAAATCGATGTTGGTCGGCAGTTCGATCTTGCGCATCAGGTCGCCCATAAAGACCACGGCGCCGCGCAGGACCGCAATCAGCACCAGATCCTTACCCGCGTAGTCGCGCGTAATCTCCTCGCCCAGGCGAGAGACGATACCGTCGATATCCTCCTGCGTGAACAGAACCTTCTCGATATCCGGATGTTGAGAAGCCATGACAACCCTTTCTTGTGCTTATCGCCCACACACCGCCGTATGGACGCGAACTACACATTTTAGCAGCGCACGGGGTATATTTTCCAGCCCGTACGCCATCAGCGCGGGAATACCGTCAACGTCGCACAGAATAGCTGGCGTGGGACGCTATTCCGCATCGACCACGCGGAGCAGATATGCCACGCGCGTTGCGGCCGTGCACTTAAAACGCTCGTCCGCGCGAACTCCGGCGACCCACACCACGGCGCCCCCCGGCGCCGTCCTCACCATGGGCACGCCGGCGCGCTCGGAAACGGGAATGCGAGCCTCACCTAGCAAGTCGGATACTTTCTTGCTTCGACCACTCATCCCTAACGGGCACATCACGTCTCCCGGTGCGGGACCGTCCACCCACAGGCGCGCCAATCGCGCCTCGGCAGGGATCTCGCCACGCGAGCCCGCCAGGATCCGCTCACTATCGCTGTCGGCAAAACCCAGAGCAGCCGCGTCTACCAAAGCTGTCACTTCCCCGGCAGCTGCAAGCTCACGGGCGCGGCGCACGATATCGCATCCCGGCTCAACGGCCATCGGTTCTGTGACCAGCATACGTCCCCCGCCCAACGGCAAACGACCGGGTACGGTAACCCAGTCCGCGACCAGGCCCTCGCGAGCCGCCGGCGCCTTGAACGCCAGCATGCCAAACTCAATGCGTGCGTCAATCCCCGCCGGAAGCGTGACCGAGCCGGCGCCCTCGGCAACGCAGGAAAGGACTCGCTCCACATGTCGCATCTCTGGACGAGCGTCCGGATCGATGCGCTTAATCGCCAGTCGCACGATGCGCCGCGCGATTACCACCTCGGCCGCAGCAAGGCGCCTGGCATCGAGCACCAGCGCGCCCGCCGCCTCCTTACGCAGGCAGCTTCGAAACGCCTGTGCCGAAAGCTGAGACAAAAACGCGTCCTCATCGCCTAAGATCTCGCAGGCGGCGCCAATCGTCTTGCAGACGCTCGCGTTGCGCTGCGCCACCACCGGCATCACTCGATGGCGCACGTAGTTTCGCAGATACGAGATATCCTCATTGCTCTCGTCTTCACGCCACGGCTGACCATGTACCTGTAGATAGCCCACGAGCTCGCCATGAGTTAGGTCGAGCAAGGGACGCACCACGATATTCCTCCGGCGAGGAATGCTCGATAGGCCAGCGGGCCCCGAACCCTTAATCGCGTTCATCAAAAACGTTTCCGCGCGATCCGAAGACGTGTGCGCGGTGCAGATACGAGCCGCCGTTCGCGGTGCCCCCGTCTGGGCGCAGAGCTCGCGAACATACCTCCGCGCCGCGGCATAGCGCACCTCGCGGGCCGCGGCCTCAATATTGCCCGACTCCCCATCAAAATAAGCGTGCTCCACGCACAGTGGTAAACCATATTTCGCGCAGAGCTCACGCACAAAGGCCTCGTCGCCATCGGACGCCTTGCCGCGCAGATGATGGTTTACATGCAGCACATGCAGGCGCTCGCGAGCAATGGGGGCAACACCGCGTCCGTCTTGGATATCCAGCTTTGATGTGCACGCCATAAGAAGCAGTGCCGTCGAGTCCGCGCCGCCTGATACCATGAGCACGACAGGAGCAGCCTGCTGCCTCGTCCGGGTCTCATCGACTGCCCCAGGCACGGCATGGTGTCCATAATGCTGAGATACCGTAGGCATTTGCTTCCTCCTCTATTCGTCCGCACCCATTGTATCCTTTGGAATCTTATGTCTCGTCTGCACCTTCATATCCTCGGCAGTGGCTCTAAAGGCAACTGCGCACTCATCGAGGGCCCGCAGGGGCTCATTATGGTCGATGACGGACTGTCTCGCCGCGAGACATTAAAGCGCATGGCAGAACTGGGGCTCTCGACAGACAACGTCTCGGCTCTTCTCATTACTCATGAGCATAGCGATCACATCAAGGGCCTCGATGTCTGGTGCAAGCACTGGCACGGCCCCCTCTTTGCCAGCAGGGGCACTCTTTCGAACAAAGAAAATCTTTCGCATCTGCCTGTCGAGGAATTCGATCCCGGCGACGCCCTATCCATTGCCGGCATCCACGTGCAAACCTACTCAACATCACACGATGTCATCAATCCAGTCGGTTATCGATTCGACGCCCTCGATGATTCCATCGGCTTTGCCACCGACACCGGAGAGCTATCGAGCCAAGCCATGAACACCCTCAAAGATTGTCGAGTCCTCGCGCTCGAGAGCAACCATGATGTGACCATGCTGCGCGAGGGAGAATATCCCCGCTTTCTTCAGGAGCGCATCCTGTCTGCAAGGGGACACCTCTCCAATGGCCAAGCCGCCGAAGCCGCGCGCGAACTTGTTACCGATCGCACCGAACAGCTCATTGCCATGCATATCAGCCAAGATAACAATCGTCCGAGCCTTACCGTCAAAAGCTATGCCAAAGCTCTGGCCGCAACCCTGGATGACGAGGTCGGCAGCTCCGCAACCCTTCTCCAAGGATCGCGAAAACTCTCGATACGCCCTGCGAGTCAGTATCAGCCGGCAACCATTCAATAGACTGTCCTAGACAGCAAAAGGGGCCGAGAATCGCTTCCCAGCCCCTTTTGCTGTCTTTTCATAGCGCAGAACACCAACGAAGTTAGTCGATGGAGATCTTCGTAACGTTCTTCTTCTCGACGATCTTGGGAACCGTAACGGTCAGGATGCCGTCAGCGTACTTAGCCGAGAGGCCCTCGCTCGAAGCGTCCTTTAGATACACGCCACGCGTCGCGCTGTACGAGCTGAACTCCTTCTGCAGGAAGTTCTTGCCCTCGTTCTCCTCGTCTTCCTCGACATTCACGCTAATGGACAGACGGCCCTCATTGAGCTCGACATCGATATCGTCCTTGGCGACGCCGGTTAAATAGGCCTTGACCTCGTACCCATCGCCCTTGTCCTCAACATCGACAGGAAAAGCCTTAGAGGCAATCGAGTTGTTTGCCAAATCGGTCATATCATCAAAGAGATCAAACAACGAGCTAGCAGAGGGACGAACACCAAAGACCGAACGATAAGGAACCATGCTTGCCATGACTACCACTCCTTTTAGGGACTGCCGAGCCATCTTCCAGGTGGCAGGGACTTCGTTTGACGCTCTTATATATGCCCACACAGTGCTTATATATACATCGACTATAAAGTTTTTTGAGTCCAGTAGTATAAGCATATCTAAGTGTGTATGACTCAGGTTTTAGGAAGGTTAAGGTTCTTTGAACCAGAGCTTAAATACCGAGTATGTCCCCAGCTACAAATAACAAGGGGCTTACAATGAGCGCGTACACGTTGTTGGTAACGAGCTAAAGGGCATCATGGACGACCAAAACCAGAACAAAATGTTTATGCCGACGCAGGGGGAAGATACTTCCACGCAGCCGCCACGGTTCCATCGCCCCCACATCTCGCAAGAGCCCATTAATGATCCTGAGCCCGAGTATGTGACGAGAAATCGATATCAAACACTCGAGGATGCCCAAACGGGACGTAAACATATGGGCGTCGCCTCGGGAGACCCTGTATATCTGAAAGACGCACCATTATCTAAAAACAGCGCAGCTAGTGAGGAGCCACTGAAAGCATCCGCCGCCAATCAACATAGAGGTCCACGACCAAAGCAAACCTTGACACATTCGGCTCGCTATCTCGAAACGCCAAAACAGGGAAAATCAATCTTCGTTTCGTCAAGTAAACGACGCAAGCAGCATCGACTGACAATCCTGCTTTTGATCATTGTGGCCATAGCAGTTGCCCTTGTTATTCGATTTATCTTCTTTAAATAAAGGCTCACTACCAAAAACGATAAGATCGTCTGGTGTAATAGAGTCATTTATGCCCCGTAAACGCAAAAAGGGGGAGGCCGCGAGGCCTCCCCCTTCTCAGTTCAAGCGTACGGCTCGGTGCCGTCCACCGGTCAGCGGCGCCCTGGCCTCCCACGGGCTGACCCCGCAGTACTCTCGGCGCGATGGGGCTTAGCTTCCGG
>DBGAXC010000047.1:0-17076 GCA_048447565.1 Collinsella aerofaciens
GTCTTTACGCGCGAGGAGCTCACCTTCAGCGCCGACCTCTGCAAACAGTACGACGCCTACTGCCGTACCGACGAGGTATACGAGCAGATCGGCTACGCGCCCCACGAGCACGTCTATATGGCCACGCTGCCCGGCATGTTCGAGCGAACCATCAGCTGCAGCTCGCTGTCTAAGACGTACTCCATCACCGGTTGGCGCCTGGGCTACACCATCGCCCCGGCCCAGATCACCGAGCGTATCAAGAAGGTCCACGACTTTCTCACCGTGGGTGCCGCCGCTCCCCTGCAGGAAGCCGTTGTCACCGCCCTCAACTTCGACGACAGCTATTACGATGAGGTCCTCGACCTCTACACCGCCAAACGCGACCTGTTCTGCCAGGGGCTCGATAGCATCGGTCTTGAGCATAACGTGCCGCAGGGCGCCTACTACGTCATGATGGACATCTCTGAGTTTGGCTATGACAGCGACCTCGAATTCTGCGAGGACCTCGCATCCAAGGTGGGCGTGGGCGCCGTGCCCGGCTCGAGCTTCTTCCGCGAGCCTGTCAACCATCTGATTCGTTTCCACTTTGCCAAGCGGGATGAGACGCTTAACGCGGCACTGGAGAACCTCAAGTCGCTACGTGATAAAATCAAGCCGCGCGGGTAAGGACGGCCCGGCAACTAAAGCAACCAAAGAAGCCCCGCACCGCCCGCCACGTTGCGAGGCTTCTTTTTATAGCGCTTTCTTAAATGGTTTAGAGCCTTATACTTTAGTCACGGAGCAACTCGTCCCAGAGAGAGGAATATTATGGCAGAGCAGCAGCTTATCGGAGCGCTCGAGGCCGGCGGCACCAAGATGGTCTGCGCCACGGGCTATGCAGACGGCACGGTCCTGGAGCGTGAGCAGATCGCGACCACGACCCCGCAGGAGACCGTCGAGGCCGTCAACGCGTGGTTTGCCGACAAGGGCATCACCGCGCTGGGCATCGGCGCCTTTGGCCCCACCGCAGTCAATCCCGCCTCACCCCAATACGGCAAGATCCTGGAGACGCCCAAGACGGCATGGCGCTACTTTGATCTGCTGGGCACTATCCAAAACGAACTCAATATCCCCTGCGGCTACGATACCGACGTCAACGTCGCCTGCCTGGGCGAGGTCACCTTTGGTTGCGCCCAGGGCCTCACGGACGTGGTCTACCTGACCATCGGTACCGGCGTGGGCGCCGGCGTGCTCTCGGGCGGCCAGCTCGTGCACGGCATGATGCACCCCGAGGCTGGCCACATCCTGGTCACGCGCGACCCGCGCGACACCATCGGCGAGCATAGCGCCTGCCCCTTCCACGACAATTGCCTCGAGGGTCTCATCGCCGGCCCCGGCGTTAAAAAGCGCTGGGATGGCAAGAGCGCCGGAGACATGGCCGATGACCCGGAGGCCATGGACCTGCTCGCAGGCTATCTGGCACAGGCGCTCATGACCTACACGCTGTGCTACGCGCCGCAAAAGATCATCATCGGTGGCGGCGTGGCCGACCACACCCCCATCGTGCCGCTCGCGCGCAAGAAGTGCGCCGAAATGCTCAACGGTTATATCGTCACGCCCGAGGTCAACGACATCGATACCTATATTGTCAACAACAGCCTTGAGGGCAAGCAGGGCATCATGGGCTGCCTGGCCCTGGGCGCGCAGGCGCTTCAGTAACAGACGCACCCACAGGGCGTGGCGCGCCCGGCAAATCCAACCTACGGAACGACGCCACCACGCCCTATATAAGCCCTCTAATAAAAAAGGCCGCCTAGCACCAAGCATACGTCCTAGGCGGCCTTTTTGGCACATATGAGCGATCGTAGTAGATATCGGAGCACAACGCCCGTTGCCGCTCCACAGCAGTCGATCATCACATCGGTGATCATGCCGGCGCGTCCCGGCACAAAGAGCTGAATCGTCTCGTCGATCGAAGGAATCAGCAGCAGGAACACCGCCGTGGGCAGCAGCACGTCAAAGGTGCGCCGGCCCTCAAAATCAAAGGCGTGCGTTGCCAAGATGCCGAGCACCATATACTCGGTAAAATGCGCGCACTTGCGAACAACAAAGTTGGTCACCCATTCATATGGAAGTCCCACGCCGTGCAGGAAACCGCGGATAGCTTCCATGACCGTCAGGCTCAGCGAGCCCGACCCCGAGCCGGGAACCAGCGAATTGCCCCAGATCAAGAGCGCCATCAGGCAGGTCACGACCGCCCATTTTCGATTGATCTTAACCATGCAGAAGTTATGCCTCCGCGCGGAGCGGCGCGAAGCTGGCGGTACCGCCCTCGATAACGCTCAGGTAGGCACGGCCCGTACGCTTGGCGGTAGAGGACTGCAGGCGCTCGATCTCCTCCTCGAGGATCTGATTGACGCGCTCGTGACGACGGTTTTCCATAATGCCGGCGGCAATAGCCTCGGCCCGCTCGATGCTCTCGCGCGAGATACGGGCAGTATCCTCGGGGAACACAGCGCTGTGACGGCCGACATAGGCGGGGGCAGCAGGCTGAGGGGCAGCGACGGGAGCGGGGGCTGCAACAGGAGCAGGCTCGTCAATCTCATCCAGAATCGCGGTGGCGGCGGCCCACATGTCCTCGTGGCCCGAGTAATCAGCCATGGGGACATCAACCTCGAGTGAGGCATCCGGAAGGTTGCCGGTGTCGATGCGATCTTGGGCATCAATCGATGCGGTGATGGCTGCAGGCTCATCGAGGTCATCGAAATCGATATCCGCGGCACCGGAGATGATAGGCATGCTGGCGAGGTTTACATTGTACGGCGCAGCCTCAGCCGCCTGCTGCTGGGCAGGAGCGCCCCACAGCGAGCTTTCGGCGGCACGGCGGGCGGCAACGGCCTCCTCGTCCGCGGCCATGGCTTCATCAACGTACGAATTGTCGGCAGAAGCGTTCGCGTCCGCCGAGGTAGCGCTGTAGGCGTTATTGGCTGCCGCGTTGGCGACGAGTGCCACGAAAGCCGCCGTGCTGCCCGCAGGGGCGGCCTGGGAGCCAGACACGGCGCGTGCCGCGGCGGCGATGTCGTCGCGATTGAAGGAGCCGGTCTGCCCGCCGTTGGTGAGCTCGTCGATGGCGACTTGATAGACGTCGCGCGAGTATGCAGGGTCGCAGCTCACCGGCGAATCGTCGTCGAGCATACTGTCGATCATGGACCAAGCCTCGTCCTCGTCCATAGCATCTGCGGCTCGAGCGATGGTAGGGACACCATCATCGGCATGACGGCGCTGGAACGCACCAGTCAGGCCGGAAAGGAATGCCGAGGTAGACTGCTCCGCCTGAGCCTGAGAAGCAGAAGCCACAGCGTAAGGAGTCGCATCCTGCTGCTGAGTTGGAATCGAGGCGGTCTTGAACTCGCTTTGATGCTGATTGAGATTGGCGGCACCGCCCATGGCATCAGGCTGGAACAGACGCTCTTCACGCTGCGCACGGTACTCGGAAATACCCAGCGAGGCGGCATAGATGCCCACGCCCGCCACCGCGCCCACGGCGAAGGGAACCGCACCCGCCACGACCGTCTCGTTCACAGACGAAAACGGCAGCGTCGCGGCATACATAACCACGGGAGCGGCAAGGCCGATCCCGCACGAAAGTCCGGCAAGGACTGCTCGTTGTGTTGCATCAGAAGAAGCCATGAGCTCTCCCCATCTTCCAGCACCCAAATCGCATCATTCAGTTGGCTGCGCGAGAGAAGATGAAGCGGGGCTATGCCCCAAAGCAACGGTATATGGTTCGTTTCATCTGCGTTATCCGTCGCGAAGCTTAAAAGCTATTATGCGAAACCGCCCTGTCGATTGCAAGCGACGATGTCGGATTGAAACGGGAAACCTGCTGCTTGCCAGTCTTATGGTCAAAAAAGCGCGGAGCGGCGATATAGAAAAGGGCCGAGGCTCAAAGCCCCGACCCTTTATTGCATTGATGACTATCGCTGCGTGTGGATGACAACCTAGAACGTCTGCTCGTAGTCGCTGTGCTTTTTGGCCGAACGCACCAGGAACTCCTGGTTGGTGTTGGTGCCCTTAAGACCCTTGATAAACGATGCGGCCGCGCGCTCGGTGTTGTTCATGCCGGCAAGAATGCGACGCAGGCCAAAGACAAACGGGCGCATCTGCTCGTCGACCAGCAGATCCTCGTTGCGCGTACCAGAGGCAACGGGGTCGATGGCCGGGAAGATGCGGCGGTCGGCAAGATCGCGGTCGAGCTTGAGTTCCATGTTGCCGGTGCCCTTGAACTCCTCAAAGATGACCTCGTCCATCTTGGAACCGGTGTCGATGAGGGCAGAGGCTAGGATGGTGAGCGAGCCACCGTTCTCGATGTTGCGGGCTGCGCCCAGGAAGCGCTTGGGCGGATACAGTGCCGCCGAATCGACGCCGCCCGAAAGGATGCGGCCTGAGGCGGGCGCCGCCAAGTTGTACGCGCGGGCAAGACGCGTGATGGAGTCGAGCACCACCACAACATCGCCGCCCAGCTCCACGATGCGCTTGGCGCGCTCGATGACGAGCTCTGCCACACGAGTGTGGTTGTCGGCGGGCATATCGAAGGTCGACGCCACAACCTCGCCCTTGATGGAACGCTGCATATCGGTGACCTCTTCGGGGCGCTCGTCGACGAGCAGGCAGATGAGGTGCACCTCGGGGTTGTTAATCGAGATAGACTGGCAGATCTTCTTGAGGATCGTGGTCTTGCCGGCCTTGGGCGGGGACACGATCAGGCCACGCTGACCCTTGCCGATCGGCGACACGATGTCGATGGCGCGACCGGTAATGGAGTCCTTGCCGTGCTCCATGCGCAGCGGCTCGTTGGGATAGACCGGGGTGAGGTCACCAAACTTGGGGCGGTTGCGAATCTGCTCGGGGTCTAGACCGTTGACGGTCGTGATTTTGGCGAGGCCGGCGCGCTTGTCGCCGCCGCGCGAAGGACGAAGCGAGCCCTCGATGACGTCGCCCGTGCGCAGACGCGCGGAGCGGATGAGGTAGGCGGGGACGAAGGCGTCGTCGTTGGACTTCATGTAACCGTGGGCATGGATGATACCGGAGCTGTCCGGACGAATCTGCAGGATGCCCTTGATGTCGCGGAAGCCCTCGGCCTTCGCGGCAGTGGTGTAGATCTCCTCGACGAGCTCAGCCTTCTTCTTGCCGGTCGTCTCGATCTCGAACTCCTTGGCCTTCTCGCGCAGCTCGGCGACCTTCATGGCCGCGAGTTCCTCGCGCGAAAGCGTGGGCTCGGTGGGGGTGGCGTTGCGCTCCTTGTTGCGCTGTTTGCGATCGCGCTGGCGGTTGCGACGGTCGTTGTTGCGCTCGTCCTTGCGGTCGTTGCGCTCGTCGTTACGCTTGTGCTGGCGACGGTTGGGGCGAGCGCCGTCTTCGGCCTCGGCGGGCGCGGCACCATCAGTTGCGGCGGCGTCGGCATTGGCCGCAGCAGCGTCATTGGCCTCGGCGCCGGAATCGACCTGCGCTTCGACATCAGCCTGCTGCTCGGACGTCTTGGCCTTAGCGGACTTCTTACGACCGCGCTTGGGCTTCTCGGACGCAGACTGTTCGACGTCTTGGGGCTCGGCGGCATCAGTCGATGCATCGGCGGTCGTCTCGGCGGAATCCTCGGACGCACCCTTCTTGGCAGTCTTGGCCTTGGACGTGCGCTTAGCAGCAGTACGATGGCTGCGACCAGGACGGACGTCGGCTGGCTCGACATCGGCGGGAGCGGCCTCGGAAGTCGTAGCATCCTGGACGGGTGCATCGGCAGTGGTTGCAGACTCGGCGGTCGCCGCAGCATCCCGAGCGGCGGCGGCTGCGGCTGCGGCCTTCTCTGCCTCGACGAAGGCCTTGGGCTTGCGACCGCGACGGTGCGGGCGCAAAGCCGGATCGACAACGGGAACTTCGCTGGCCTCGACAGGCGCAGCGGGCTCAACAGGCGATGTGCCCTCCCCTGCCGCGGAACGGACCGAAGCCTCAGTGAGCTCGGGGGTTACCTGATCGGCAACCTGCTCGGCCTTAGCAGCCGTGTGACGGCGTGTGCGCGGTACCGGCTTCTCGGTCGGCTGGTCGGCGGCAGGCGTCTCGGGCACAGACGGAGCTGCAAGCTCGGTCAGAGCCGCGGCCTCGCGCTCGGCAGCACGACGGCGGGCGCGCACCACCTGAGCCTCGCTAATCTGCGCCAACGCACGTGCCTGCGCGACCTCATCGGAAATCGGCGCCGAGGAGTCAGCTGCAACGGTGCGCTTGGCGCGCGTCGTGCGCGTGGTACGGCGCTTGGGCTTGGTGACCTCCTCGCCGTCAGTGGCAGGCTTGACCGTGCGACGCGTACGCTTGGGCTTTGCCGGAGCAGCCTCCTCACCAGTTGCAGGCACGGCCTTCTCAGCCGCTGAAGGCGTAGGCGTCGAAGCAGCCTTAGGCGTCTCAGGAGCCGAGGCTTGCGCGGGCGCCGCGACCTGGTCCAACGCAACCGGTGCAGCGGGAGCGGCTTGCGTCGTCGTTATTTCGTTTTCTTGCTGTTGATCAGACACAGTGTTTGCTCAACTTTCTTTTCAAGCCCTGTGATCACATGCTCCCTGCATAAACCTTCAGGGCGGCTAAACAGTCTAGCTCCGTCAAATACCGACGGACATCATTGATCTGTATCGAGATATTTGCGTCATATACGCAGCGTTAGTGTAACACAACCGCAACCACCTGCAACTTAGTCATTGAGGACGTTCTTAAACGACTAGTCAAAAGGGACAATCTTTGGTTTAACACCCACAAATCTGACTGCCTCCGCCAAAACTGTGGCGGTTTACTACGATGAATCGCTCAACCGCGATCACTCCGAAACTTGTTGAACTAAAACCGCAGGTAGATGCCTTGCACTTTTTTGCGAAAAGCCGGCGTAGTTGGAATTTCTCATTTCATCGTAGTAAACCGGCATAGTTTCGTATTTCCAGCAGTTCCAAATTCGTCAATACGTCGGCGTTTGCAAAAAGCCCGACCTCCGTGGGAGATCGGGCTTTCAAGGCTTAGTTAAACCAAGTCTGTACGGTCAAATGACCCGTAGCTTACATCTGCTCGGGCGCGGAAACGCCAACGAGGGTGAGCACCAGAGCGAGCGTCACGCGGACGGCGTCGCAAGCGGCCAGACGGGCGCGCGAAAGCTCGGGGTCGACGGGACGGCCCTCACTCGGCAGAACCTGGCAGGCAGCGTAGAAGCTGTGGAAGTCGCCGGCGAGTTCCTCAGCAAAGTGCGTCAGACGGAACGGGGCGCGGTCGCGAGCGCAGCTGGCAATCAGGTCGGTGAGCTCGTTGAGCTTGCGCGAAAGGGCGAGCTCGGTCGGGTCGGTCAGTAGCGAGTAATCGACGTTCTCACCGATGGCCTTGGCGGCGACGGCCTTCATGCCCATCTCGTCAGCCTGCTCGGGCGTAACGTCGGCGGCACGGCGCAGAATGGAGCACACGCGGGCGTGAGCGTACTGCACGTAGTACACCGGGTTGGAGTTGTCGCGCTTCTTGACGGCCTCGATATCGAAGTCGACCATCTGGTTGGAGCTCTTGGAGATGAGCGTGTAGCGAGCGGCATCGGAGCCGACCTCGTCGACGAGTTCCTGCAGGGTCACCATGGTGCCCTTGCGCTTGGACATACGGACGGGCTTGCCGTTACGCAGCAGGTTGACGAGCTGGCCCAGCAGAACCTCAAACTTGCCGGGGTAACCCAGAGCGTCGCAGACGCAGCGGACGCGCTCGATGTAGCCGTGGTGGTCGGCGCCCCAGATGTCGATGACGTGGTCGACGCGCTGGAACTTATCCCAGTGATAGGCAACGTCGGAGGCGAAGTAGGTGTACTCGCCGTCGGACTTGATCAGGACGCGGTCCTTGTCATCGCCCAGGTCGGTGGAGCGGAACCACAGGGCACCGTCCTTGGTGTAGAGGTAGCCCATCTTGTCGAGCTTCTCAAAAGCGCGGTCGACGGCAGAGGTGCCGGCGGTCTCGCCCTCGGTGTCCTTCACGTACAGCGAACGCTCGGAGTACCAACGATCGAAGTCGCAATTGACGGCGTGGCAGAGGTCGCGCATGTTGTCGACCATCTTCACATAGCCGCGCTCGCGGAAGCTCTCCATGCGCTCCTGAGGATCGGCGTTGACCCACTTATCGCCGTCGGTGCGCCAGAACTCGGCGGCCTCGTCGATAATGTAGTCGCCGCCATAGGAGTCCTTGCCAAGGGTCTCGGCAAAGTTATCCTGGTACGGATGGGTCTCGGGATGCTCGTCGTTCTCGTCGGCAACGAAGGCGTCGCGGTCGGCGATCAGCAGCTTGTGAGCCTCATCGATATCCACGCCCTGTTTGGCGATGATGTCGGCAAGCTGCATATAGCGCGTGCTGATGGAGTTGCCGAAGGTGTTCATCTGAGAGCCGTGGTCGTTGATGTAGAACTCACGCTGGATGTCGTAACCGGCGTGGTCCATAACGCGGCAAAGGGAGTCGCCCAGAGCGGCCCAGCGGCCATGGCCGATGTGCATGGGGCCGACGGGGTTGGCGGAGACGAACTCGACCTGGGTCTTCAGGCCGCCACCGACGTTGGACTTAGCGAAGTCCATACCCTTCTCGCGAGCCTCGCCAAAGATGGCATTCTTGACGGCAACGGAGAGGTAGAAGTTGATGAAGCCGGGGCCTGCGATCTCGACCTTCTCGATCGCGGGGTCCTCGGGCATATGGGCAACGATGGCCTCGGCGATCTTGCGCGGGGCGCAGTGGGCCAGCTTGGCGGACTTCAGGGCCATGGTAGAGGTCCACTCGCCATGAGAAGTGTCAGCCGGTCGCTCGATAGCGCAATCGTCAAGTTCAAATGCGGAAAGGTCGCCGGCCTCCTGGGCCGCAGCAAGCGCAGCGCGTACCAGCTCTTCAATCTTCTCGGGCATAGATCCTCCTTGTGTTAAAGCCCCCGAGCTCTTGGTCACTCGTAGGGCAAAAGCCAGAGTTTGTAGCACTCTATCACAAGCGACGGGCACTGTCGCAGGGTAAAGCTAATAGATATTGCATATGCACAAAAATGACTACAGCTTGTATGGAGTCACTCAAAGATGCCGGTCTGCCTGCAGATTATGCAGGCGTTGAAAATGCATAAAGGCGTGAACGAGCTGCGTCTGTTATCGAATACTCTTACCTATCAGAGTTGTGTGCTTTTCCTGCATAAAGTAAGGGTTTGCGCACGTCAGCGTGTTATTCTAGACATACGTAAATTCGTATAAGTTGGAGGTAGCATGTTCTCAATCGGTCAACACGTCATTCATCCGGGCCAGGGAGTCTGCACCGTCGTCGGTTTTAGGGACGACACACCGCAGCCCATGCTGCTGCTCGAGACCAAGCAGGGACATGCGCAGACGATCCTCATGTACCCCGTGGCGCAGGCCGACCGTTTGCACGCCGCCATCTCGCAGCAAGATGCCGAGCACCTGCTGAGCCACTATGACGAGCTGGAGTGCGACACCTTTACCGAGCGCAACAGCTCGCTTGAGGAGACGCACTTTAAGCAGCAGCTCAAACTGGGCGCGCCCGAGACGGTCCGCGTGGCAAAGACCATGATGCACCGTATTCGCCAGGCCGAGGAAGCTGATAAAAAACCCAGCTCCTACTACATGCGCGTACTCAAGGAGGCCAAACGCCGCTCCATCGAGGAGTTCGCCGTGGCCTTGGGCGTCACCGAGGAGGCCGCCGAAGCCCGCCTAGCCCAAGCCGCCCTCAACTAACCCATCCGCGCCAAAAACCACCACAAAGGGGACAGGCACCTTTGTGGTGGTTTTCTTGTTCTAGTAGTATTCATTCTTATCGATACCCACGAGCACAAGGAGTCTGTTATGTCAGAGCCGCTTACCGCCGGAATCACCCGCGACCGCGCGTTCGAACTGCTCAACGAGCACAACAAGGACCCGTTCCACATCACCCATGGCGAGACGGTCGAGGGCACTATGCGCTACTTTGCGCGCGAGTTCGACCCCGAGAACGAGGAGTTTTGGGGCACCGTCGGTCTGCTGCACGACCTGGATTGGGAGGAGCATGAGGACGACCCCATGAACCACACCATCTATGCTGCCAAGATTCTTAAGGATGAAGGTGCGTCTCCCGAGCTCATTCGCGCCATCCAGACGCACACGTCGGACTTCAATACCTCGCTGCCCAAGCCCGAGCTGCAGATGGAAAAGATCCTGTTTGCCTGCGATGAGCTCACCGGCCTGATCGGCGCTGCAGTCATCATGCGCCCGAGCAAGAGCGTTATGGACTTTACGACCAAGTCGCTCAAGAAGAAGTTCAAGGACAAGCGCTTTGCCGCCGGCTGCTCGCGCGACGTGATTTCGCAGGGCGCCGAGATGCTGGGCTGGGAGCTTCCTGAGCTCTTCGACCGCACCATCGCAGCCATGCAGTCCTTCGCCCCCGACCACGATACCTTCCAGGCCTAACCGCCCGCGCCACTTAAAACCACCACAAAGGGGAAAGGCACCTTTGTGGTGGTTTTTGTTTGCGCGGACGCTAGGGGCGAACCTGGCCGGTGCCTCGGAGCTTGTATTTGTAGGTGGTGAGGGCCTCGGCGGCAAAGGGGCCACGGGCGTGGAGTTTTTGGGTCGAGATGCCGATCTCGGCGCCCAGGCCAAACTCGCCGCCGTCGGTGAAACGCGTGCTGGCGTTGGAGTACACGGCCGAGGCATCGACCGCATCCAGGAAGCGCTCGCAAGCATCCGTATCCTCGGCAACGATGGCCTCGGAGTGCATCGTGCCGTAGCGGTTGATGTGTGCGATGGCCTCGTCCTCGTTTGCCACGACCTTCACGCTCATCTCGAGCGCCAGGTACTCGCGACCCCAGTCCTCCTCAGTCGCGGCGACGTAGTTGTCGCCCTCGGCAAGCCCGGCGTCGGCGCATGCGGCGCACGTGGCCTCGTCGCCGTGAATGAGCACGCCGTGGTCGTGCAATACAGCAACGACCGCAGGCAAAAACGCATCGGCCACAGCACGGTCGACCAGCAGCGACTCGGCGGCATTGCACACGCCTACGCGCTGGGTCTTGGCATTAACGATAATGTTGAGCGCCTTATCAAAGTCGGCGGATTCATGCACGTAGATGTGGCAGTTGCCCGTGCCCGTCTCGATCACCGGCACAAGCGACTCGCGCACGCAGCGCTGGATCAGGCCTGCACCTCCGCGCGGAATGAGTACGTCGACAATACCGCGGAGCTTCATGAGCTCGCCGGTAGCCTCGCGGTCGGTGGACTCGATCATCGACACGGCCTCGCGCGGGAAGCCCTTGGCCTCGAGCGCATCGGCCAGCAGCTCGGCGATCATGGCACACGAGTGATAGGCCAGCGAGCCGCCGCGTAGAATGCAGGCGTTGCCGGTACGGATGCAGATGCCTGCGGCGTCGGCCGTCACGTTGGGGCGCGCCTCGTAGACCATGGCGACCAGGCCCAACGGCACGCTCACGCGGGTCAGGTCCACACCGCTCGCAAGCACGCGGTGGTCGAGCACGCGGCCGACGGGATCGGGCAGCTCGGCGAGCTTCTCCAAACCGGCGGCCATGCCCTCGACGCGCTCAGGCGTCAGCAGCAGACGGTCGAGCAGACCGGCTGAAGTGCCCGCATCGCACGCGGCGGACATATCGAGCTCGTTAGCGGCGACGATGGAGTCGACACCGTTGCGCAGTGCTGCGGCCATGGCGCGCACGGCCTCCTGACGCTGCTCATCGCTCGCCGTGGCAAGCGAGGCCGACGCTGCCTTGGCGGCAACGGCAAGATCGTGGACATACGTGGCTATATCGACCGACATGGACGGCCCTTTCTCCTAGAAGTTTGCAACCATGGTAGCCGATTTGCGCATGGCCTCGCCCGCGGCGGTAGAATTGGTCAACCCGAAACACCGCAACGAACGGAAGACTCACATGGCCCTCATCACTTCGTACCACGTCCCCGGCCTTTATGTCGAGGACCACAGCATCGACGTCCCCCTTGACTGGCGCGGCCTGGAGCCGATGCTCCTGGCCGTCGGCAGCACCATGCGCCGCGGCGCCATGCCGGCACCAATCGCCGGCGCGCCCGAGAGCATCAAGCTCTTCTACCGCGTGGTTTGCGCGCCCGACCGCATCAACGACGATCTGCCGCTGCTCCTGTTTTTGCAGGGCGGCCCCGGCGGCGAGAGCCCGCGTCCGCTGTCGCCCACAAGCGACGGCTGGATCGAGGAGGCCGTCAAGCACTTCCGCGTGGTCCTGCCCGACCAGCGCGGCACCGGGCGCAGCAGCTGTGTAGACGGGCGCACGATTGCCGCACTGGGCGAGCGCGCGACGGCGGCCGGCTCCGATGCCGCACGCTCGCAGGCGGATTTCCTCAAGCGCCACCTCGCCAGCTCCATCGTGCGCGATTTTGAGTACCTGCGCCTGGTGGGCTTTGGCGGCAAGCCCTGGGTCACACTCGGGCAGAGCTACGGCGGCTTTTTGACGTTGAGCTATCTGTCGCTCTTCCCCGAGGGCATAGCGGCAAGCTTTACCTGCGGCGGCATCCCCCACGTGCCGGCGAGCGCAAGCGAGGTCTACGCGCACACCTTCCCGCGCATGGCCGCCAAGACGCAGCAGTATTATGACCGCTACCCCGCTGACGTCGACCGCGTGGCAGCCCTGGCCGATGCGCTCGAGGCCCAGAAGCCCGTGCTGCCCGACGGCTCGCCGATGACGGTCGAGCGCCTACAGCTCATGGGCAGCGACTTTGGCATGAAGCCGAGCTTTGAGCGCATGCATTGGATTATCGATCACGCGTTTGTTACTGGCGACGGTACGCTTAGCTGCGGCTCCTCGGTATCCGACAGCTTTTTGATGCGCGCCTTCGAGCGCACCAACACGCGTACAAACCCGCTGTACTGGACGCTGCAGGAGTTTATCTACGCCGACGGCGACACCATGCCCATTCGCTGGGCCGCAGCAGAGGAGAAGGCCCATCGTGCCGAGTTCGACACACTCGCGCGCCCGCTCATGTTTACCGGCGAGGCCATGTTCCCGTGGATGTTTGAGCAGATGCCCGAGCTTATGCCGTTTAAGCCCGCCATGGACCTGCTGATGGAAAACACCAGCTGGGACAAGATCTACGACCCGCAGCGCCTAGCCTGCAACGAGGTGCCACTCCAGGCCGCGGTGTATTTCGACGATATGTACGTCGATTCGGGCATGCAGCTCGATACGCTCAGCCGCGTGGGCAACTCGCATGCCTGGGTGACCAACGAGTTCGAGCACGACGGCCTGCACGGCAGCGCGGTGTTCAAGCACCTCTTCGACGAAGCGCTCAACCGCGGAGACCTGCGCCGGATCTTCTAGCTAAGGAGTGTCCCAAAGTGCCGGCACATAAGGAACGTCCCCAAGTGCCGGCACGAGAAAGACAGCGCTGCGGGAAACGATCCGCAGCGCTGTCTTTCTTTATGCAAATACGATCAAGTTATCCCTGTGTATCGCCGGCTTCTCGGCCAGGTTAGCGAGCAGGCGGTTGCTGGCGATCTGGTCCTGGCGGCGGCCGGCTGCAAGCTCCAGCACGTCCGAATCGGCCTCGGCGATACCGCGGGCGACGACCATACCGCTCGGATCGCACACATCGAGCACATCGCCCTCGGCAAACTGGCCATCGACCTCGCGAATACCCACCGCAAGCAGGGAAGAGCCACGGCTGACCAGCGCCTTCGCAGCACCGTCATCAACCGTCACCGAGCCGTGGGCCTTGTCGCCCAGCGCGATCCACAGTTTGCGGGGTGCGATGTCCAGGCGCTCCGCCGGCGGATCGAACAGGGTTCCCACGCTCTCGCCGCGGGCGAGACGCACGAGGGCATCGGGCTCCTCGCCCGAGCAAATTACGCTCTGAATGCCCGCCGTCATCAGGATGCGGCTCGCGCGAATCTTGGTGATCATGCCGCCCGTACCCACCGAGGTCGAAGAATCACCCGCCGAGGCAATGATCTTGGCATCGATCTTATGCACGACCGGGACAAACTCGGCCGTCGGATCCTCGTGCGGATTGGCGGTGTAGAGGCCGTCGATGTCGGACAGCGTCACGCACAGGTCGGCGGAAACCAGGCAGCTCACGAGCGCCGCCAGCGTGTCGTTGTCGCCAAACTTAATCTCGTCGACGGTAACGGTGTCGTTCTCGTTGACGACCGGCACCACGCCCAGCTCCACCAGACGCAGCAGGGCGTCGCGCGCGTGCAGGTAGGACGTGCGACGCGCCGTGTCGTGACGCGTGAGCAGCACGAGCGAGGTGAGCAGGTCGCGCGCATGGAACTCCTCGTCGTAGGCCGACGAGATGATGCACTGACCAGCCGAGGCGCAGGCCTGCAGGCTCGGAAGGTCGCCGACCGGCTTGCGGTCGAAGCCCAACACGGGATAGCCACAGGCGATAGCGCCCGAGCTCACCACGACCAGACGCCAGCCGAGCTTGCGCAGCGCTGCGGCTTGATCGGCAAGTCCGCCGATAAAGGCGCGGTTGACCTTGCCATCGGCGCCCACCACCGTGGACGAACCGATCTTTACCGCCATCGTTTTATAAGAAGTCGTCATACGTCAAACCAATCAACTGTTCAGCGAACGGCCGAGCTGGCGGCCAAGGGAGCGTGACTCGCCCCTACCGCCCAAGGAATCATTTTGCCCAGGGGAAAGCCGAGGCCGCGGCCATATTCTTGCGCACGAGCTCGTCGCGCACATGAGCCAGGCCCTGCTCCATGCCCACCACATAGGTCTGCGGGTACAGGAAGCGCTTGAAAGCTGCGTCCAGATGATCGAGCGCCCAAACACAGCGCTCGCGCGCGTCCTGGATGCTCTCACGCGGAGCCACTGCACTGCCATCGCGCACGATCGGCACCAGCAGCTCGCGATACTCAAGCTCCGACACGTCGGTCACCAGGGCGGCATCATTCACGGCCACGAGGGTATTGCCGCGCGCGGCGCCCTCCCCCACCAGATGGTCCTCGTCGTAGATCATGTCGCAGACCGGGCCGCCAAAGCCGTCGTAATAACGGCGCACGCGCTGCACGCCCGGGATCGTGCGCTTGTAGGGCTGCTCGGAGAGCTTGACCACCGGCGTCCACGGGTCGGCCTCGCTCGCACGACGGGCGGAAAGCTTGTACACGCCGCCCAGCGCCGGCTGGTCGTAGCAGGTCGCGAGCTTGGTGCCCACGCCAAAGCTATCGATGGGCGCGCCCTGGTCCAGCAGCGACTGAATCGTGTACTCGTCAAGATCGTTGGAAACCGAGATCCCCACATAGGGCAGGCCCTCGGCATCGAAACGACCGCGCACATACTTGGAGAGCTTGGCGAGGTCGCCGGAGTCAATGCGAATAGCCGACAGACGCTCGCCCACCGCCTCCATCTCCTTGGCAACCGTAATGGCATGCTCGCAGCCCTCGCGCACGTCATAGGTGTCGATGAGCAGCGTACAGTTCTTGGGGCTCGACTTGGCAAAGGCGCGGAAGGCCTCGAGCTCAGAATCGAAGCTCATCACCCAGCTGTGCGCATGCGTGCCAAAGACGGGAATACCGTAGCGGCGGCCGGCGAGCACATTGGACGTAGAGGAGCAGCCGGCAACGTAGCTCGCGCGCGCAACGGCCAGGCCGCCATCGGGACCCTGGGCGCGGCGCAGGCCAAACTCCGCCACGGGGCGACCGTCAGCGGCGAGCACCACGCGCGCCGTCTTGGTGGCGACAAGCGTCTGAAACCCGACGATGTTGAGCAGCGCCGTCTCAAGCAGCTGGCACTCCAGCGCAGGACCGGTGACGCGCACCATGGGCTCGCGCGGAAAGACGAGCTCGCCCTCGGGGACGGCGTCGATGTTTACATGCGCACGAAAATCGCGCAGGTAGTCGAGGAATGCGGACTTGAACATCGCGCCGCCGGCCGGGGCCTCAAGCGATGCGAGGTAGTCGATATCCTCGGGCGTAAAGCGCAGGTTCTCGACCAGCTCGGGCAGCTCGGCGGTGCCGCACATGACGGCATAGGCGCTGCCAAAGGGATGATCGCGGTAAAACGCGGTAAAACAACCCTGCTCATTGGCCTTGCCGCTCTCCCACAGGCCCTGGGCCATAGTGAGCTCGTACAGATCGGTGAGCATTGCAATGTCGGTGGGATGCGAGATGTCGGTCAAAGCCATGGGGCGACCTTTCGGATGTGTGGTGCAGTATTTGAGGGTTGGACGAGAGCAGAGCATGCGGACATGTTGCACGATGCAAATCGGTTAGAGCAGGCACATGCTGGTCAGGATCGTGTAGCCCATAAAGATGACAAACGCGATGAGGGCAAGGACAATGATGATTTTTTGAGCCGGCGCCATGCCAGGGATCTCGTTCTCGCCCGTAGGCTCCTTGGAGGTAACCATGCGCTGGGCAAAGGTCATCTCGTCACGGCTCGACTTGGGCTCGACGGACTTGGGACGAGCGGCCTTTTTAGGCTGAGGCTTAGGCGCGGCAGGTGCAGGCTTCGCGGCAGCGGGCTTGGGTGCGGGCGCGGGCTTGCGCTCGGATGCGGCGTTCGCGGCGACCTCCTCGACCTTCGCACGCTCGGCGCGCAGGGCAGCCAGCTCCTCGCGCTCGCGACGGGCCTCTTCCTGGGCCTCGCGACGAGCCTTCTCGGCGCGGAGCTCCTCCAACTCGGCGCGCTCCTCGGCAGACAGTGGTTGGGACTCAAGCTCGGCCATGGTATAGCCCTTTCTTTTAAAAAAAGCCGCCGACACAATGTCAGCGGCTTATCAAATCCAAGGGTGGAGACGAAGGGAGTCGAACCCTCGGCCTCTGCCATGCGACGGCAGCGCTCTCCCAACTGAGCTACGTCCCCAGGACAAGTCGATATTTTACCTACGGCTCGCCAACTGTCAACGCCCAATAACCAGTCTTTTTGGGACGCGGCTATTTTGGCAACTTTTCGAACAGGCGATGCTCTCGATGATTTTTTATCCCCATTACAGTTTGAGTCGTCCGAAAGGGCGGCTCTTTTCCGTTGCACGGCTATACGATTGAGCCGTACCGGTGGTCGCTGGCCGACCGCCCCGGACGGCCGTCAGCCCCTGCCCCGTAGAGGGCCCGGGACGTGTTGCC
>DBGAXC010000048.1:0-17148 GCA_048447565.1 Collinsella aerofaciens
AGGGAGCTCAAGCCCATAAGGAGGGCCTACGAGGCATGGGTCGAGGCCGGACTTCCGCTCGATTGGGACAGGCAAGCCTTCGAGGCCGAGCGCAAAATGGATTCTAAAAAACACCTTGCCAAATAGGAGCGTCAGGACGCATGAAACCCCCGCCGCACGAAGTGCGCAGCGGGGGTTTCATGCATGTCCGAGGACGTTCTGAAAAGTAACTTCAGGGCGGGCCCGGACGATAACAACCGGCTACAAGTCGATGTGCGATTCCTTGATCGGGAACGGCTCCGCGAAGTGGCACGCGCAGCAGTGACCAGGTGCAACTTCCTTAAAGTCGGGAAGCTTCTCAGAGCAGATACCCTGAGCGATCGGGCAGCGAGTGTGGAAACGGCAACCGGTCGGCGGATCCAGCGGCGACGGCGGATCGCCAGCGAGGATGATGCGCTTGCGGGTCTTCTGGATATCAGGATCGGGAACCGGCACGGCAGACAGCAGCGACTGCGTGTACGGATGGTGAGGCTCGCTGTAGAGCGTCTTCCAGTCCGAAACCTCAACCATCTTACCCAGATACATAACGGCAACGCGATCGGAAATGTGCTGCACGACGGACAGGTCGTGAGCGATAAACAGATACGCGGTACCGAACTTGTCCTGGAGCTCCTTAAGAAGGTTCAGAACCTGGGCCTGAATGGATACGTCAAGTGCAGAGACAGGCTCGTCGCAGATAATCAGCTTGGGCTTCAGAGCGAACGCGCGGGCGATGCCGACACGCTGGCGCTGGCCGCCCGAGAACTCGTGCGGATAACGGTTGATGTGCTCGGGATTCAGACCGACGACGTCCAGCAGCTCGCGGACGCGCTCGATACGCTCCTCCTTGGTACCCACGCCATGAATGGTCATGGGCTCGGAGACGATCTCGCCGATGGTCATACGGGGATTGAGCGAAGCATAGGGATCCTGGAAGATGAACTGCATCTCGCGACGCATGTCCTTGATCTCATGCTTGCTCATCTCGGCAACATCTTTACCCTGGAAGAACACCTTACCGGCGGTCGGCTTGGTCAGGCGCATGATGGTGCGACCCGTCGTGGACTTACCGCAACCAGACTCACCAACCAGACCAAAGGTCTCGCCCGGATAAATCTCGAACGAAATGTCATTTACTGCAGAGACAACACGCTTGGAGAAGCGCTTGGCGAACATGCCGGACTCAGCGGGGAACTCCTTAGAGAGGTGCTCGACCTTCAGCAGCGGAGTACGCTCGTTGGTATCTGCCATTACGCCTCCCCTCCCTTCTTGGAATCCTTGCGCGTACGGGACGTCTCAGGAGCGTTCTTGAGGAACTCGGGGTCACCGGAGTAGTGGCACGCAGAGTAATGACCAGACTCGGTGACAACGCGCTCGGGGCGCTGCTTGCGGCACTTGTCCGTCGCATAGGGACAACGAGGCGAGAACACGCAGCCCTCAGGCAGGTTCATGAGCGAAGGCGGGTTGCCGTGAATCGGCGTAAGCGGCTTCTTCTCTTCGATGGCCTGCTCCGGGATGGAGCGGATAAGACCCCAGGTGTAGGGGTGGCGACTCTCGTAGAAGATTTCCTCAGCAGTACCGAACTCGACGGGACGGCCGGCGTACATAACCATGATCTTATCGGCCATATCGGCAACGACGCCCAGGTCATGGGTAATCATGATGATGGCGTTGCCGTTCTTCTCCTGCATTTCCTGCATGAGCTCGATAATCTGAGCCTGAATGGTAACGTCCAGAGCCGTCGTGGGCTCGTCGGCAATCAGGATATCGGGATCGCAGGCAAGAGCCATAGCGATCATGACACGCTGACGCATACCGCCGGAGAACTGGTGCGGATACTCATTGACGCGTTTCTCGGGCTCGGGGATACCCACGAGGTCCAAAAGCTCGGTAGCGCGCTTGAGCGCCTCCTGCTTGGAGTAGCCACGGTGCAGACGAAGGCCCTCGCCCACCTGCTTGCCGATCTTATAGACCGGGTTCAAGGAGGTCATAGGATCCTGGAAGATCATCGCGATGTCGTTTCCGCGAATGTGCTGCATCTCTTCCTCGGTCATCTCGAGGATAGAACGACCGCGATAGCGAACGTCGCCGCCCTCGATCTTTCCCGGAGGCATCGAGATGAGGCCCATGATGGTCATGGCGGTCACGGACTTACCGGAGCCGGACTCACCGACGACACCCAGGGTCTCGCCGCGATCGAGCGTGTAGGACACACCGTCGACAGCGCGAACGACACCATCCTCGGTATGGAAATACATCTTAAGGTCATCGACCTCGAGCAGATGCTGGCCCTCGGGAACCGGCTGGTCCTTCAGGTCCACATAGTTCTTGTTCTTCTTCATCCTTATGCGTCCTTCATCTTGACGTCGAGGGCGTCGCGCAGACCGTCACCCAGCAGGGTGAAGGCGAGCACCGTCGAGAGAATTGCCAGACCGGGCATGATCATCATCCAGGGAGCAGTCAGAAGATACTGCTGACCGTCCTGAATCATGGAGCCCCACGAAGGCGTAGGCGGAATAACGCCCATGCCGAGGAAGGACAGAGCGGACTCGGTCAGAATGGCGCCACCAATGTTCATGGTCGCGTAGACCACGATGGAGGCGACGGAGTTCGGGAAGATGTGACGCACTACGATACGAGCATCAGATGCACCCATCGCGCGCGCAGCGTCAACATAGTCGTTTTCTTTGACCGTCAAGATTGCAGAGCGGAAGACGCGCGCAATCGAAGGCCAGCCGAGAATACCGATGGCGATAAAGACGTTCTGAAGACCACGGCCGATAACGGCGATCATGGCGACAACGAACAGCACGTACGGGAACGCCAGGAAGATGTCCGCACAGCGCATGATGATCGTATCCCAGATCCCGCCGTAGAAACCGGCCAGAGCACCCATGACCAGACCGATCACCGTGGAGATCGCGGTGGCCATAATGCCGACGGACAGCGAAACGCGTGCACCGTAGATAACGCGGACGAGAATGTCGCGACCAAGGGCGTCGGTGCCAAACGGGTGCTCTGCACACGGAGCCAACAGCGACGTCTCGGCCATGGTGGTCGAGTCGGAAGCCGTCGGCGAACCGAGCCAGGGCTTAGCCCACAGATCTGCGGTCAGGGCAACCAAAACGACGATGATGATCCAGCAGACACCGATAACGGCGAGCTTGTTCTTGCGAAGACGCTTAAAAGCGTCACCCCACAGCGTGCGGGACTTGGCGGGAGCAGATGCGGCCTTGGTGGCGGTAGCCTGCTCCTGAGACTGAGAATCAGTTTCCTGCATGAGACGTACCTCCCTTAGGCCTTATCCGACGGACCGCCAAGGCGGATGCGCGGGTCGAGGAATGCATAGCTAATGTCGACGAGCAGGTTAATCACCATGACGACGACGACGATGAGCGTAACGCCGCCCATAACGATGGGCCAGTCACGCATGCTAATGGCGCGATAGACCTCATAGCCGATACCGGGCCAGTTAAAAACCGTCTCGGTCAGGATGGCGCCCGAAAGCATGCCACCAAAGTCGACACCAATATAGGTAACGACGGGGATGAGTGCATTCTTAAGCGCATGCTTGACGATGATCGCGCGATTGGAGAGACCCTTGGCCTTTGCCGTACGGATGTAATCCTGGTTCATGACGTCAAGCAGCTGCGAGCGCATAATGCGGGCGGCATAAGCGGTCGAAACCGAAGCCAGCGTAATGGTCGGAAGCACATAGTGCATCCAATCCTGATACTGAGAGCTGGAACCGCCGGCACCCGAGATCGGCATGGAGATTGCACCGCCCGTAGCGTCCTTGAGGATGACGCCAAAGAACAGCTGCAGCAACATACCGAGCCAGAAGGCCGGGACCGCAACGAGGATCGACGTGGTGAGCGTTACCAAAATATCCCAGAAGGAATAACGCTTTACCGCCGAAATGATACCCGCACCGATACCCATGATTGCCTCGAGCACGATGGCGCACGCGGCAAGTTTGACCGTATACGGATACTTCTGGGCAAAAATTTCCGTAACCGGCAGCTTGCGCTGATACGAATTGCCCAGATCGCCATGAAGCAGGCCGTTCATGTAATACAAGTAACGGTCCACGAGCGACGTTTGAACGGGGTCGCCGTTCTCGTCAAGGATCGCGTTGCCGTCCTCGTCCGACTGGACCAGGTGATAGCGGACGCGAAGCTGAAGCTCCACCTCGGGGGACAGAGCCTTGTCTCCACCGATCAGCTTGATCGGATCTCCCGGCACGATATTCTGAAGGGCGAACAGAATCAGCGTAACGCCCAAAAATACCGGGATGAACTGAAGCACACGTTTAACGATGTACTTACCCATACCACTCCCCTATCTAGGGATTAACCTAAATGGGATGCCGATCGCCAGACCGGCATCCCAAAATTACCATCAGCCAGTTTACCCCAGGTTAGGGAGAACTGTATGTTTCCCATGAGGTCTACGTAAATACTTGACCCTCACGGAAGCTGCAAACTCTTAGGCGAGCTCAGCGGTACCCAGCTCAGCGTGCTTCTGCGGATCGACATAGAGGTGCTTGATGCGATCGGAGCCGACGATGGTGTGCGTGTAGAACATCACCGGGATGACCGGGCAGTCGGCAGCGACCATAGCGTCGGCCTCCTGCATCTTAGCAACGCGCTCTTCGTCGTCAACCGTGGTGCGAGCCTCGTTGACCTTGGCGTCGAACTCGGGGTTGTTGTAACCGGAGCGGTTGTCGCCACCGAGGGAGTCGGAGTGGAACAGCGGATACAGGAAGTTGTCCATAATCGGGTAGTCGGCAATCCAACCCAGACGACCGAACTGATAGTTAAAGTTCTGGTACTGCTCGAGCAAGGCAGACCACTCAGGGGTATCGGAGACAGCGGTAACGCCAACCTTGGCGAGGTCACCGATGATGGACTCCATGATCTCCTTGTGGCCACCATCCTGGTTGTAGGAAAGGGTCACGTTAATGCCACGATCGCCGTTAGCGCCAGCGGGAGCAACCTTGTCCAGGTACTCGTTAGCCTTGTCGACGTCGTAGGCGCAGAACTCCCATGCGCCCTCCTTGTAGCCATCGATGCCCGGAGGAACAATGCCGTCGGCGGGGGTACGGGTACCCTTGAAGATAGTCTTGCAGATGGCCTCACGGTTGATGGCCAGGGAGATACCCCTGCGCAGGTCGGCGTTGTTAAACGGCTCGGCCGTGTTGTTGCAGGTCAGGTAGTAGGTGGAAGGCTCGGAGCCGAGCAGCATGCGCTCGCCGTCACCCATGGTGTAGCCGTCCTTGGACACGCCGCGATCCTTCTTGGCGGCGTCGATCTGAGCAACGGGAACGTCGCAGACATCGAGGTTACCGGCCTGGAACTCCTTGTAAGCGGTCTCCATGTCCTTGATGACCTGGAAGTGGATGCCATCGATCTTGGCCTTGTCGCCATAGTAATCGTCGAACTTCTTGAGGTTGATCTCCTGACCATCCTCCCACTTGCCGTCCATCATGAACGGGCCGTTACCGACCGGTGCAAGGTAGAAGCTCTTGGCATCGGACTCGGCGCACTCGGGAACCGGGGCCAGAGCCGGGTGAGAGGCGACGAAGGGGAAGTCGGCGTAAGCGGAAGACAGCTTGACGACGAGGGTCTCATCGTCGGGGCAGGTAACACCGCTGAGTTCAGTAGCGTTACCGGCAAGCAGATCGTCATAGCCCTCGACCATGGAAAGGTGATAGGAGACCTCGGAAGGGCCATACTCGGTAGCGATGGCCGACTTGGTGTTGATCAGACGCTCCCAACCGAGCTTGAAGGACTTGGAGGTAACGTCGTCACCGTTGTGGAACTTGGCCTTCTTGATCTTGAAGGTGAACTCGGTGGCGTCGTCGTTGGCCTCGAAGGACTCGCAAGCCAGCGGAACGATCTCGCCCTTCTCGGCGTCATAAGAGGTCAGAGCGTCAAAGAGCTGGTACTCGACCTGAGTGCCCTGGTCCTCCTGGACATTGTAGGGGTCGATGCAGACCGGGTTGTTGATGTAGAAGTTCAGCGTCGAACCGGACTCAGAACCGGAAGCGTCGCCGCCCTTCTTGCCGCATGCGGCAAGAAAAGCCATGGAGCTCGCAGCAAGGGTACCGCCGACAAAGGCGCGACGACCCATAACGGGCTGGTGGAACATAGAATCAGCCATGCCATCCTCCTTATGAGATAGGACAAAGTAAGTTCGGTCGGGCAACGTCAAGACAGCCCAATCGAACCATTCAAACGCGGTCCGCCGTTTTGGCTGGTTATACAAAGCGGACCAACGTATTGCAATACAGTAGCGCATTTTATGCACGATTTGGGGCTAATTCCGGTTAACGGTCGAGATTTTCTTTAGTTGGGCGAAGTATATGAGGATATTTTGACTCTGTTACAAATATGTAAACAAAAAGGGTCCCGCACTTGCGGGACCCTTTTCAAGTATTTATGCGGCTCGTGATTAGTAGCCCACGATGCCCTGCGGGAAGAAGAACATGCACAGCACGACGCACACGGCAAACACGACAGCCATGATGACGGTCAGGCGGTCAAGGTTCTGCTCCATAACGCCCGTGGCAGAGCTGGAGTTATACAGCGAGCTGGCAATCATATCCGAAACGCCGGTACCCTTACCGGAATGCATCAGGACGAGAATCGTCAGCGCCACGGCAGAAACAGCCCAAACGACAAACAGAAGAATCTGGAACGGACCCATAGATAAGCTCCTTAATAGAACAGTTCAAACTCCAGTACTGTACCACAATCCCCCGCTCTCCCCTACCTGCCACTCAAGGACGGGGTGGAAATGGCAGAAATACCAAAAGGGGGGTTGTCCGGTTGTGGACAACCCCCTTGCTAGAAAACGGTATTTGTTTTCTATTAGGCCTCGGTAGCGAGCACGCGGCCCGTCATCTCGGCGGAAGGCTCAATACCAGCCATGGTGAGCATGGTCGGAGCGATATCGGAAAGACGGCCGTCCTCGATACCGGTGAGCTTGGCCTTCTCATCAACGATGATGAACGGCACGCGGTTGGTGGTGTGAGCCGTAAACGGATGCTTGGAACCGTCGGAAGCAACGTCAAACATGTGATCGGCGTTGCCGTGGTCGGCGGTAATCAGTGCAAAGCCGCCCTTGGCGAGAATCGCCGGGACAACCTTGGACAGGGCATCGTCAACAGCCTCAACGGCCTTAACGGCAGCGTCGAAGACACCGGTGTGACCAACCATGTCGCAGTTCGCGAAGTTCACGATGTAGAAATCAGCGCGATCCTCGTTGATGGCGGCGACGAGCTTCTCGGTAACCTCGGGAGCGCTCATCTCGGGCTGCAGATCGTAGGTAGCAACCTTGGGGGAAGCGACGAGCACGCGCTCCTCGCCCTCCTTGGGCTCCTCGATGCCACCGTTGAGGAAGAACGTCACGTGGGCGTACTTCTCGGTCTCGGCAGTGTGCAGCTGCTTCAGGCCATTGGCGGCGATAACGTCGGCCAGGACGTTCTCGGGGAACGTCTTGGGGAAGGCGACCTCGACGTCAAACGTCGGATCATACTCGGTCATCGTCACAAAGTGCGAAAGCTTGATCTGCTCGCGCTCAAAGCCGTCGAACTCCTTGTCCGTGAACACGCGGGTCATCTGACGAGCGCGGTCGGGACGGAAGTTGAAGAAGATGGCCGCGTCGCCCTCGTGAATGCCCTCGTTGTGGGCAGCGAAGGGCTCGACGAACTCGTCGCCGCGCGGGTCCTTCTCGTAGTAGGCCTTGATACCGGCAACGGGGTCGGTATCAGCATCGGACGCGTTGACCATGACGTCGTAGGCGCGCTGGATGCGCTCCCAACGATTATCGCGGTCCATGGCCCAATAACGGCCCGAGACGGTGGCAACGCGAGCGTCGCAACCGGTCTCCTCGGAGATCTTAGCCAGGAAGGCGCAGAACTCACTCATGTAGCCGGCACCGGACTGCGGGTCAACGTCGCGGCCATCCATGAAGGCGTGGACGCGAACGGTCTTGACACCGTGCTCGGCAGCCATCTTGACCAGAGCCTCGACGTGGTTCATGTGGGAGTGAACGCCGCCAGGGCTCATAAGGCCCATGAGGTGGAGAGTCTTGCCGTCAGCCTTGACATCGTCCATGGCCTTGACGAAAACCTCGTTCTTGGCGATGGAGCCGTCCTTGATGGCATTGTTGATGCGCGAAAGCTCCTGGAACACGATGCGACCGGCACCGATGTTGAGGTGACCCACCTCGGAGTTGCCCATCTGGCCGTCGGGAAGGCCCACGTCCTCGCCCGAAGCACCGAGCGTGGTGTGAGGATACTTCTCGTACAGGCCATCAAGGAAGGGCGTCTTGGCAGCGGCGACGGCGTTCTCGCCATCAGCCGGAGCCAGGCCGCAGCCGTCCATGATAATCAGGAGTGCAGGAAGATGACGTTGTGCCATATGTCCTACTCGCCTGCCTTGACGACCATAGAGGCGAAGTCGGCAGCCTTGAGCGAAGCGCCGCCCACGAGGGCGCCGTCAACGTCGGGCTTGGCGACGAGCTCGGCGATGTTACCGGGCTTGGCGGAACCACCGTAGAGAACGCGGATGCCGTTGGCGAGCTCCTCGCCGAACATCTCCTTGAGGGTCTCACGGATAGCGCCGCAGACCTCCTGAGCATCCTCGGCGGTAGCGGTCTTGCCGGTGCCGATGGCCCAGATGGGCTCATAGGCGACGACGACCTGCTTGGGGCAGGTGATCTCAAGACCAGCAAGGCCAGCCTTGACCTGGTTCACGACGTGCTCGACATAGGTGCCGGCCTCGCGGACCTCAAGGGACTCGCCGCAGCAGAAGACGGGAACAAGGCCGGCGGCAACGAGAGCCTTGGCCTTCTTGTTCTGGTCCTCGTCGGTCTCGTGGAAGTAGTCGCGACGCTCGGAGTGACCGATGATGCAGTAGGTGCAGCCAGCGGACTTGAGCATGTCGCAAGAGGACTCACCCGTGAAGGCACCCTTGGCCTCCCAGTACACGTTCTGTGCACCGAGGGCGATGGGGGCAGCCTGAATGCGGTCATGAACCGTGGTGATGTCGATGGTCGGAGGGCAGACGAGCACCTCGACGCCAGCCGGAACCTCGGGCAGAGCCTGAGCCAGCTCGTCGGCGAGCTTGGCGGCCTCGGCGACGTCGTTGTTCATCTTCCAGTTACCAGCGATAAGAAGGGTGCGATTAGGCATCGAGAAGCGCCTCCACTCCGGGCAGGGCCTTACCCTCGACGAGCTCCATGGAAGCGCCACCACCGGTGGAGATCCAGCTCATCTTGTCGGCCAGGTTGAACTTGTTGACAGCTGCGACAGAGTCACCACCGCCGATGATCGAGGTGCAGTCAGCCTCGGCGAGAGCCTCGGCGATAGCCTGGGTGCCGTGAGCAAAGTTGTCAAACTCGAAGACGCCCATGGGGCCGTTCCAGAACACGGTCTTGGCGCCCTTGACAGCCTCGGCATAGAGCTCCTCGGTCTTGGGACCGATGTCCATACCCTCACGATCGTCGGGGATAGCGTCGGAAGCAACAACCTCGGGGACAGCGTCCTCGCCAAAGTGATCGGCAACACGGTTGTCGATGGGGAGTAGGATCTTGACACCCTTCTCCTCGGCCTTCTTGAGCATCTCGCCGGCGCGCTCGACCCAGTCCTCTTCCTTGAGGGACTGACCAACGGTCAGGCCCTGAGCCAGGAAGAAGGTGTAGGCCATGCCGCCACCGATAATCAGGGTGTCAGCGGAGTCGATGAGGTGATCGAGAACACCGATCTTGGAGGAAACCTTGGAACCGCCGACGATGGCGACGAAGGGACGCTCGGGCTCGGCGAAGATGCCGGTCAGCGTGTCGACCTCCTTCTCGAGCAGGAAGCCAGCGACGGCAGGCAGGTAAGCGGCGGGGCCCACGACGGAACCCTGGGCGCGGTGAGCGGTGCCGAAGGCATCGAGAACGAAGACGTCGCCATAGGAAGCGAGCTTCTTGGCGATCTCGGGATCGTTCTTCTTCTCACGCTTGTCAAAACGGACGTTCTCGAGAACGAGGACCTTGCCCGGCTCGACGGCGGCGACAGCCTCAGCAGCCTTCTCGCCGTAGGTGTCGGCGACAAAGGCAACGTCGAGACCAGAGAGCTCAGCGAGTTTCTTGGCGACGGGCTCGAGGGACAACTCGGGCTGGAAGCCGGTGCCCTCGGGACGGCCGAGGTGGCTCATGAGGATAACGCGAGCATTGTGCTCAACGAGGTATTTAATGGTGGGGAGAGCAGCGACGATACGAGTGGTGTCGCCAACAACGCCGTCCTTCAGGGGCACGTTGAAGTCAACGCGGCACAAAACGCGCTTGCCGTCGACCTCGACGTCGCGAACAGTCTTCTTGGTGAAAGCCATATGCCTTCTACCTTTCTCTGAACAGCGTGCCGGTCGGCACGATGCAAAAAGGCGCGGCCTCGAGGCATGACGCCACAGGGCCGCGCCTCACCTGACGCTACTTACGCAAAGTATCGAAGCTCAACTTAAGCAACGAACTTCTCGAAGTACTTGATGGTGCGGACCATCTGGCTGGTGTAGGAGTTCTCGTTGTCGTACCAGGAAACGACCTGAACCTGGGTGTCGCCGTTCGGCAGGGGCAGGACCATGGTCTGGGTGGCATCGAACAGGGAACCGAAGCGCATGCCGATGATGTCGGAGGATACGTTCTCGTCGGTGTTGTAGCCGAAGGACTCGGTGGCCTCAGCCTTCATCTGTGCGTTGACCTGGTCGACCGTAACAGCGCCCTTGACAACAGCGTTCAGGATGGTGGTGGAGCCGGTCGGGGTGGGAACACGCTGTGCAGCGCCGATGAGCTTGCCGTTCAGCTCCGGGATGACGAGGCCGATGGCCTTGGCAGCACCGGTGGAGTTCGGGACGATGTTGACAGCGGCTGCGCGGCTGCGGCGGAGGTCACCCTTGCGCTGCGGGCCGTCGAGCGGCATCTGGTCGCCGGTGTAGGCGTGGATGGTGCACATAATGCCGGACTCGATGGGAGCCAGGTCGTTCAGAGCCTTGGCCATCGGAGCGAGGCAGTTGGTGGTGCAGGAAGCGGCGGAGATGATGTTGTCTTCCTTGGTCAGGGTCTTGTGGTTGACGTTGAAGACGATGGTGGGCAGGTCATTGCCGGCCGGAGCGGAGATGACGACCTTGCGGGCGCCAGCGTCGATATGAGCCTGCGCCTTGGCCTTGCTGGTGTAGAAGCCGGTGCACTCGAGAACAACGTCGACACCCAGCTTGCCCCAGGGCAGATCAGCAGCGTTCGGCATCTTGTAGATGACGATCTTCTTGCCGTCGACAACGATGTAGTTGTCTTCGCCTTCGCCCTCATGGAAATCAACGGTGTGGCCCTGCGCAACGTAGTTGCCCTGCGTGGAGTCGTACTTCAGCAGGTGCGCGAGCATCTTGGCGGAAGTCAGGTCGTTGATGGCGACGACTTCGTAGCCCTCAGCGCCGAACATCTGACGGAAAGCCAGACGGCCGATACGGCCAAAACCATTGATCGCAACTTTAACAGACATAATGAATTTCCTCCTTATTACCTGCCGGCACGGGGCCGGCCAATGTACTGTAGTTTCCCACAACATTCTGTTAAATTATACCGCAACATTCGTGGGCTGTCCAGTATTATTTTGCCCAAAAACCAACGTTTTTACCGAAAAAATATCTACAATTTCGCCCGTTTGTCCAAATAAATTATGAGCGTGCCTAAAAAAGTTTTTACAGTTTCCCAAATCCGGAAACCGGGCCGCCCGCGGCGCGGAAATTCCTCCCGCCGGGCATGTCCGCCGGCGCGTTTACCGGGTCAGGACCGTGCCGTCCTTGCGGCCGGTCAGCGCGCCGTGCAGGATCGCGGGTTGGCCGCTCACGAAGACAGTGTCGAGGCCGTCGGAGAACTGCGCGGGGTCCTGATAGGTCGCGCGGGTGTGGATCTGCGCGGGGTCAAAGATGTTGATGTCGGCGTCCATCCCCTGCGCAAGCACCCCCTTGGTCCGAAGGCCCATGACCGCAGCCGGGCGGCCGGTCACCTTATGCACGGCTGCTTCAAGCGAGAGGACCTGCTTTTCGCGGACAAAATGCTCCAGCAGCGTGGTATAGGTCCCGTAGACGCGCGGGTGGAGCATGCCGGTGGTGGGATAGGTGCTGTCGGAGATGACGCAGCTGTGTGCGTCGCGCAGGATATCGCAGATATCGTCCTCCGCGGCGATGAAGTCGATCATGGTCACGTCGCAGTGCGCGGCCTGCAGAAGGTCAAACAGGCAGGTAAAGGGGTCCTTCCCCTGCTGCTCGGCGATCTGCGCGATGCTCTGGCCCTCGTACTGCCGCAGCCCGTCCAGCCGGACGCTGGAAACGACGATATTTTCAAACCCGGCCAGCAGCGAGATATTTTCAAAGTCGCTGCCCGTGAGCATCCGGGCCTTGAGCGTTTCGCGGAAGGCGGGGTCGGCCAGATGCTCGGTCAGGGCTTCCATGCCGCCCTGCTGCGTCTCCGGCGGCAGGACGTGAACGAGCTGGGTCGAACCCGCAGTATAGGGATAGACGTCACAGGCGATCCGGACGCCCTCCTGTCGGGCCTCCGCCATCAGGCGGAGCATCTCGGGCGTACAGCTGCGCCAGTTGGCCTTGCCGATGGATTTGAGGTGGCTGATCTCGACGGGCGTGCGCAGCGCGCGCGCGACCGCGATCATCTCCTGGAGCGCCCCCACCACGCCGCTGCCCTCCTGCCGCATGTGGACGGTGATGGGAATACCGGAATCCTGCAGGGGCCTCAGGGCCTCGATCAGCGTTTCGGTCGAATAGAAGCAGTCCGGCGCGTAGCCGAGGCCAAGGGAGACGCCAAGCGCGCCCGCAGCGAGCTCTCGTTCGATCAGGCTCCGGACCGTGCGCAGCTGCGCCGCGTCCAGTGTCGGCGCGGAGAAGCCGGCCGCGCAGGCGCGGATGGTGCCGCTGCCGGCCAGCATGGCGGTATGGATGGGGCTTGGCTGCCTGCGGGCAGCATCCAGATAGGCCTGCATCGAGCTGCAGTCCGCGTCTGCGGGCAGCTCGCCCGTGACCGGGGTCAGATAGGCCTCGATCTCCCCGCGGTACGGTCCGCTGCAGGACGTAATAGACAGGCCGCAGTTGCCGTTTACGATCGTGGTCAGACCCTGTTTGAGCTCCAGCTCGCCGAAATGCGGGCGGAAGAGCGCCGCGTCGGCATGGCGGTGGATGTCGATAAAGCCGGGGGTGACGGTCTTCCCTGCCGCGTCGATGACGGTCCCGGCCTGTGCGGCCGACAGATCGCCGATGGCGGCGATCTTCCCGTCTGTGATGCCGACGTCCGCCCGGCGGGCGGGGCTGCCGGTGCCGTCGATGAGTTGTCCGTTTTTGATCAGATAGTCGAACATAGTCCCATTCCTTTACATAGACGCAGAGCGCAAGACCGGTCACCCGGCCCTGCGCTGCGTTTTTTTATTTTACGGGTTTGATGTGCCAGATCTCATCCGCGTACTGACGGATGGTGCGGTCCGAGGAGAACTTGCCTGCGGAGGCGACGTTCTCGAGACACTTGCGGCCGAAGGACAGCCGGTCACGGTAGTCGCGGTTGGCCTGCAGACGGGCCTTTTTGTAGCTGTCAAAGTCGTAGAACAGGAAATACTGGTCCGGCTTGTGCCAGCTCGCACCCTTGAGCAGGGAGGTATAGAGCTCGTGCTGCTCCTCGTCGGTCGGGACCGTGCCGTCGATCAGCGTATCGACCGCGCGGCGCAGGGCCGGGTCAGCCTCATAGAAACTGCGGGCGTTGTAGTTGGGCTTCACCATGTTGATCTCCTCAACGGTGGCGCCGAAGATATACTCATTTTCGCGGCCCGCCTGCTCAGCGATCTCCACGTTCGCGCCGTCGAGCGTGCCGAGGGTGACCGCGCCGTTGAGCATGAGCTTCATGTTGCCCGTGCCGGAAGCCTCGGTGCCGGCCGGCGAGATCTGCTCGGAGATATCCGCCGCGGGGATGATATGCTCGGCGTAGGAGCAGTTGTAGTTCTGGACGAAGACGACCTTCATGACGCCTTCCATGGCCGGATCATTGTTGATGAGCTCGGCAATGCGGTTGACATAATGAATGATCGCTTTCGCGCGGCGGTAGCCCGGTGCAGCCTTGGCACCGAAGATGAAGGCGGTGGGCGTGAAATCGGTGAGCGTGCCGTCCTTGATGGACAGGTAGAGGTCCATGATGCACAGCGCGTTGAGCAGCTGGCGCTTATACTCGTGCAGACGCTTGACCTGCACGTCGAAAAGGAAGGACGGGTCGAGCGCGACGCCCTCATGTTCCTCGATCACGCGGCACAGCTGGCGCTTTTTCTCGAGCTTGATGGCGTTGAACTGCTTGACGGTCATCTCGTCGATGCTGTTTTTCAGCTCGGCCAGCTTGTCGAGGTCCTTGAGATAGCCCGTGCCGATCCGGCTGTCGATCAGGCCGCACAGCTCCGGGTTCGAAAGGCCCAGCCAGCGGCGGGGCGTGATGCCGTTGGTCTTATTCTGGAAGCGCTCGGGATAGACGGCGTACCAGTCCTTGAACAGATCGTCCTTGAGGATCTGGGAGTGGATCTCGGCCACGCCGTTGACCGCGGTGGACATGTAGACGGACAGATTCGCCATGTGCGCCTGGCCATCCTTGACGATGAAGAGTTTCGAATGCGGATGCTCCTGCTTGAGCCGGGCATCGATGCGCTCGATAATCTCGCAGACCTCGGGCACAACGGACCGCAGCAGCTCCAGATCCCACTTTTCCAGCGCCTCGCCCATGACGGTGTGGTTCGTGTAGGCAAAGACGCGGCGCGTGAGCTCAAACGCGGCATCAAAATCAAGGCCCTCGTTCATCAGCAGACGGATGAGTTCGGGGATGGACATGGCGGGGTGGGTGTCGTTCAGCTGAACGGCGACGAACTCCGGCAGACGGTAATAGTCCGCGCCGTGCTGCGCGCGGTAGTCGCGCAGGATATCCTGCAGCGAGGCGCTGGAGAGGACATACTGCTGCTTGACGCGCAGGCGCTTGCCCTCCCAAGTCGAGTCGTTCGGGTAGAGCACGCGGGTGATGTCCTCGGCCTTGTTCTTCTTTTCCAGCGCCTTGACATAGTCCTGGGCGTTGAAGGCGTCGAAGTTCAGCTCCTCCTCTGCCTCGCACTGCCACAGGCGAAGCGTACCGACGGTCGAGGTCTCATAGCCGATGACCGGCATGTCGTAGGGCACACAGTTGACGGTCTGGTCGGCAAAATGGACCTTAACGGCCAGCTTGTCGCGGCGATGGCTCCAGGGGTCGCCGTATTTGGTCCAGTCGTCGGCGTCCTCGCGCTGGCAGCCGCCCACAAACGACTGCTTGAACAGGCCGAAGCGGTAGCGCAGACCATAGCCGGTCAGCGACAGGTCCAGCGTGGCTGCACTGTCCAGGAAGCAGGCGGCGAGACGGCCAAGGCCGCCGTTGCCGAGCGCTGCGTCCTCAATATGCTCCAGACAGGCCAGATCGACGCCCTTTTCGGCGAAGGCGGCCTTCATCTCGCGCAGGATGCCGAGGTTAAAGAGGTTGCTGTAGACCAGACGGCCGACCAGATACTCCGCGGAGAAATAGAACGCGCGGCGGCCCGGCGCCTGACGGCGCTTGGTCTTGGTCCAGTTGTCGCTGATCTCCATCATGATGACCTGGCCCAGCGCCTCATGCAGACGCTCCGGCGTGGTCTCCTGCAGCGTTTCGTCGTGCTGGAAATGCAGCAGCGCTTCGGTCTGCTTTACGATTCGTTTCGAAAAATCACTCATAGGATAACTCCTTCCTGGGCTACGGCCGGACAAAGCGTCCGGCGGTTTCACAAAAGAGCGCCCACCCTTCCGGCAAGGACGGGTGGGCGCCAGAATGTTCATAGGTATTATACACGATTTGCGCGCGCTGTCAAACCTGCAATTTTTGCAGCCAGCGCGTCGTTGGCTGCACCGGGCAGCATCCGCCAGCGCCAGTTAGAGGGCAGGAGCCTGCCGGGCTCGTTCATGCGGGCCTCTTTGCCGAGACGCAGGTAGTCCTGCATCTGCATGATGAACAGCTGCGCCCTGGACTGCATGCCGGCTTCGATGATGGCGTCAGCCAGATCGTCCGCCGCGCTGATGCCGAGATACTCGCGCGCATAGGCGTCGCATTCGGCGTCCAGGCCCTCGCACCACTGGATGAGCGTCTCATTGTCGTGCGTGCCGGTGTAGCAGATGCAGTTTTCCGGATAGCGGTCCGGCAGATAATTACTGGGCTCACGCGGGTCAAAGGCGAATTCGAGCACCTTCATGCCGGGGAAGCCGGATTCCTTGACCAGCTTCTGCACCTCGGGCGTCAGGAAGCCAAGGTCCTCCGCGATGAAATCGGTATCCGGGCAGTTTTCGCGGATCGCACGGACGAGCTTCATGCCGGGGCCCTGGATCCACTCGCCCTTGCGGGCGGTGCGGTTGACGGCCGGGATGGCCCAATAGCTCTCGATGCCGCGGAACTGGTCGATGCGGACGACGTCGAAGTTCTCTCCCGCCGCGCGCAGACGGCGCATCCACCAGGAGAAGCCATCCTGCTCCATGCGCTCCCAGTCGTAGATGGGGTTGCCCCAGTACTGGCCGTTGGCGTTGAACCCATCGGGCGGGCAGCCCGCGACGACACGCGGACGGCGCGTGCGGGTCAGCTGGAAGTTCTCGGGGTGCGACCAGACGTCGGCGGAGTCCAGCGGGACGTAGATGGGGATATCGCCGATGATCTGGATGCCGTTTTCGTGCGCATAGGCGCGCAGACGCTGCCACTGGGTGTGGAAGCAGAACTGCAGGAAGCTCTGAAAATCGATCTCGTCGCGCAGCTGCTCACGGTAGCGCGCCATGGCCTCCGGCTGGTGCATCCGGATATCGAGCGGCCACTGTGTCCACGGGCCGTCGTTATAATATGCTTTGACGGCCATAAAGAGCACGTACTCATAGAGCCACGACTTCTGCTGCTCGAGATATTCGGCGTAGCCGTCCGCCGGGGCCTTGTGGAAGCGGCTCCAGGCCAGATGCAGCACATGCAGGCGCTGGTCATACATGGTGGAGAAATCCACCTGGTCTTCCCTGCTGCCCCAGC
>DBGAXC010000049.1:0-79752 GCA_048447565.1 Collinsella aerofaciens
AGGGAGCTCAAGCCCATAAGGAGGGCCTACGAGGCATGGGTCGAGGCCGGACTTCCGCTCGATTGGGACAGGCAAGCCTTCGAGGCCGAGCGCAAAATGGATTCTAAAAAACACCTTGCCAAATAGGAGCGTCAGGACGCAAAGAGGCTCGCCGCACGAAGTGCGCAGCGAGCCTCTTTGCATGTCCGAGGACGTTTTGGGAGGTAGCCCAAACAGCCCCGGCGATCCTGCGGGAGTTGAGCCCCTTTAGAACTTGTCGTGGAAGGTACGCGCAATGACCTCGTCCTGCTGCTCCTTGGTGAGCGTGTGGAAGTTCACGGCATAGCCGGAAACGCGGATGGTCAGCTGCGGGTACTTCTCGGGGTGAGCCTGAGCGTCGAGCAGCGTCTCACGGTTGAAGACGTTGATGTTCAGGTGGTGGCCACCCTTCTCGGCGTAAGCGTCGAGCATGTGGACCAGGTTATCGGCCTGGGTCTCGGAAACTTCAGAAACCTTCATAATATGTCTCCTTCGATTAATAGGCGCCGGCCGAAACCGGCGCGCTAATCAGTAATCGTTATTGTTAGTATAGCACTAACAATAGTTACTCGCCCAGCTGATCAAGGTCGATATCGCCAAAGAACACCTGGTCCTCCTTGCCGAGCGCACTCGGGATGATGGAGAAGGTGTTGGAGATGCCGTCCTGGGCATCGCGGAACGGGAGCTTGGAAACCGAAGACAGCGAAGCGATGGCGCCGTGGCTATCGCGCTTGTGCATGGGGTTAGCACCCGGGGCGAACGGCTGGCCAGCCTTGCGGCCGTCGGGCGTGGAGCCGGTCTTCTTACCGTACACGACGTTGGAAGTAATGGTCAGAACCGAGGTCGTGGGCACGGAGTTGCGGTAGGTGTCGTTCATGCGGATGTACTCCATGAACTGGTGCACAACGTCGTGAGCGATCTGGTCGACGCGGTCGTCGTCGTTACCGTACTTGGGGAACTCGCCCTCGGTCTCGAAGTCGACGATGATGCCGTTCTCGTCACGGACGGGGTGGACCTTGGCGTACTTGATGGCGGACAGGGAGTCAGCCACGACGGAAAGGCCAGCGATGCCCGTAGCGAACCAGCGGTGCACGTGCTTGTCGTGCAGAGCCATCTGGATACGCTCGTAGCAATACTTGTCGTGCATGTAGTGAATGATGTTCAGCGAGTTGACGTACACGCCAGCGAGCCACTTCATCATGTCGTTGTACTTGGCCACAACGTCGTCGTAATCGAGCGTATCGCCCTCGACGGCGCGATACTTGGGGCCGACCTGCTTCTTGGAGACCTCGTCAACACCGCCGTTGAGTGCGTACAGCAAGCACTTGGCCAGGTTGGCGCGAGCGCCGAAGAACTGCATCTCCTTGCCGATGCGCATGGAGGACACGCAGCAGGCAATGCCGTAGTCGTCGCCGTGATAGACGCGCATGAGGTCGTCGTTCTCGTACTGGATAGAGGAGCTGGCGACAGAAGTCTTGGCGCAGAACTTCTTGAAGTTCTCGGGCAGACGGGTCGACCACAGAACGGTCATGTTGGGCTCGGGGCTGGTGCCCATGTTCTCGAGCGTGTGCAGGTAGCGGTAGCTCATCTTGGTAACGAGCGTACGGCCGTCAACACCCATGCCGCCGATGGACTCGGTGACCCACTGCGGATCGCCGGTAAACAGGGCCTGGTACTCGGGCGTACGGGCAAACTTGACCATGCGGAGCTTCATGATGAAGTGATCCACGAACTCCTGGATCTGCTCCTCGGTGAAGGTACCGTTGGCAAGGTCGCGCTCAGCGTAGATGTCGATGAACGTAGAGGTACGGCCGATGGACATAGCGGCGCCGTTCTGCTCCTTGACGGCAGCGAGGTAGGCGAAGTACATCCACTGGATGGCCTCCTGCGTGTTGGTAGCAGGGTTGGAAATGTCGAAACCATAGGTCTCGGCCATCATCTTGAGCTCGCCGAGGGCGCGGATCTGCTCCTGCAGCTCCTCGCGATCGCGGATGTTGTCGGCGGTCATGACCGTCGGAGTGGAAGCCTTCTGGGCCTCCTTGTCCTTGATCAGGTAGTCGACGCCGTACAGGGCAACACGACGGTAGTCGCCGATGATGCGGCCGCGGCCATAGCCATCGGGCAGACCGGTGATGATGTGAGCCGAGCGGCAAGCACGCATCTCGGGGGTGTAGACATCGAAGACGCCAGCGTTGTGGGTCTTGCGCTCGAAGGTGTAGCGCTCGACAACGTTCTCGTCGACCTTGTAGCCGTGCTGGCTGGCAGCCTGGCAAGCGATGCGGATACCACCGTTGACGTGCAGAGCGCGCTTGAGCGGCTTGTCGGTCTGGAGGCCAACAATGGTCTCCTTGTCGCGATGGGCATTATCGATGTAGCCAGCGGGGTGGCTCACGATACCCGTGACGGTCTTGGTGTCCATATCGAGGACACCACCCTGCTCGCGCTCCTTAAGCAGCAGGTCGAGAACCTCGCCCCACAGCTCCTTGGTACGCTCGGTCGGACCTACGAGGAACGACTCATCGCCCTCGTAGGGGGTGTAGTTCTTCTGGATGAAGTCTCGGACGTCAACCTCTCCCGTCCAGATACCTTCCTTGAAGCCTTCCCATGCCTCCTGCATTGTGTAACCACGCTCCTAGTTACGTGTAATGCGGCGCTCTCTCACACCGCTGCTTATTGAATTCTTGAATTTTCGGCTTGCACTACCGGCTTCTTCCGTTCTTCACCACACGTTGGTGCAGGAAAAACGTTTGTCCACCTTGGAACTACAACCCAAAACCCAAGATTTCACCCGTTTGAGAAGGATAACATAGCGACCCTCTCCATCTGGGCTGTTATATGTTTCTTTTTTTATATCATAAGGGCGTTTTTTACAAATCCGCAGGAAATGCGAGCGCGAACAACTACCGTTCACCGATTTGTTTAGTTTTTTCCTTGCCTTTGTACGACGTTCACTCTAGCTGTTATGCCAGCTTTAGCAGGGTAAAGTACCTCTGAGTAGGCTTTAGGACATGCCTAACGATCTGCCCCTAACTTTGCTGGCACCGACGGTGTACGGAGGTCGCCTAAAGGTAGTTTTCTAGGCATGTCCCAAAATCTACCGCATAGGGTGCGCGTGCAAGGGTATCATCTTTCACCGAAAATAGTTTCTAGTGTTAGGGGTTTTCGGTGGAAGATACCGATTTCCGTGAACTTGGGCGTCAGCTCCTTACCGAGTTCGGCAGCATGCATCAGCGCATTTCGCGCATTGCGGACAAAGCTCTCGGCGGCGAGATGGCCGTCATGCGCGCCCTCATGCTCGCTGGCGGTTCGCTCACGCCGAGCGAACTCGCAGATCGCGCCTGGGTCTCGAGTGCCCGCATCGCCAATATCCTACGCGCTCTCGAAGCCAAGGGCTGGGTCGAGCGCGAGCATTCAAAGACCGACCGTCGTCGCGTACACGTCACGATGACCGACAAGGGATTCCAGGATCTAGAAATCAAACGTCGGGAATTTGAGGAGCGCACCGCGGCCTTCCTCGAGCAGCTCGGCGAAACAGATACCCAAGAGATGGTGCGTCTTCTAAGGCGTCTCAACGAAATTATCGACCACAATCAAGAAAGGAGAGATGCCGAGTGAGGATTCTCAAGCTCTTTAAAAAGCATATCCTGGCACTGTTCGCAGCTATCGTACTTATCGTAATCAGCTGCAACGCCGATCTGGCACTGCCTACCTATATGAGCGACATCGTCGACGTGGGCGTGCAGCAAGGCGGCATCGCCTCGCCCGTGCCCGACACCATTCGCTCCGAATCGCTCGATGACCTTGAGCTTTTTATGAGCGCCAAGGACGCCAAAGCTGTGGAGGCCGTGTTTAGCAAGGCGGACAAAAACGGCATTCGAACGTACAAGGGCACCGAGGAAGAACGTGCCGATGGAGGCAAGATTGCCGACATTATGAGCCTGCCCGAGACTGTCGTCCTTTCGCTCGACCAGGGCATTGACGCCGACTCCATGGGCGACATGACGGGCTCGTCCAGCGAGAAAGACAACAGCGCTGCCCAGGCCATGCCAACCCCCGAGCAGATGGCTGCCATGACGCCCGAGCAGCTCGCCGAGATGCAGCAGAAGGCCGCAGCGGCGCAGAACATGCAAAAGCAGATTGATGCCGACGGCGGCAAGATCACCATGAAGAGCCTGCGTCTGGGCGTTGAAGGCGGCCTAATCGACCAGGACAAGCTCGTCGAGGGCGCCAACGATATGGCAGACAAAATGGGCTCCATGTCGGGCTCCATCGTGACCCAGCGCGCCGTGACCTACGTACAAGAAGAGTACAAAGCGCAGGGCATCGACCCCGCCGACGTGCAGAACGCTTATCTTAGCCGCATGGCAACCACGATGTTTGGGCTGTGCCTGGTGTCGCTCGTCGCCACCATCCTGACCGGTGCCGTGGCGTCGCGCACCGCCTGCTCCATCGCCCGCGACCTGCGCCGCGAGACCTTCAACAAGGTTATGCACTTCTCGCCGGCCGAGGTGGGCAAGTTTAGCCAGGCCTCGCTCATCACCCGCTGCACCAACGACATTCAGCAAATCCAGATGGCCGCAACCCTGTTTATCCGCATGTGCCTGATGGCCCCCGTCATGGGCATCGTCGCCGTCATGCGCGTCCTGGCCAACCACACCGGCCTGGAGTGGACCATCGCCGTGGCCATCATCGCGGTCTCGGCCGTCGTCGGCGTGCTCATGGGCCTCACCATGCCCAAGTTCAAAAAGATGCAGAGCTTTGTGGACCGCGTGAACCTTACCGCCCGCGAGCTGCTCGACGGCCTTATGCCCATCCGCTCGTTCAACCGCGAGGAACATGAGCTCGAGCGCTTTGACAAGGCATCGCTCGACCTGATGACCACGCAGCTCTACACCAACCGCGCCATGAGCTTTATGATGCCGCTCATGATGCTCGTCATGAACTGCATCACCGTGCTTATCGTCTGGTTTGGCGCGCAGGGCGTGTCCGACGGCGTGATGCAGGTCGGCAACATGATGGCGTTTATCTCCTACACCATGCAAATCGTCATGGCGTTTATGATCCTCACCATGGTTTCGGTTATCCTGCCCCGCGCAGAGGTCGCAGCCGAGCGCGTGGAAGAGGTCATCACTTGCCCCACCAGCATCAACGACCCTGTCTCGCCCAAACTGCCCGTGGCCAGCGCGCCGCGCGGTGAGCTCACCTTCCGCGACGTGAGCTTCCAGTATCCCGATGCCCGCGCCGATGTCATCAGCGGCGTGAACTTCACCACGCATGCCGGCCAGATGCTCGGCATCATTGGCTCCACGGGCTCGGGCAAGTCCACGCTCGTGCAGTTGATTCCGCGCCTGTATGACGTCACGGGCGGCAGCATTTCGCTTGACGGCATCGACGTGCGCGATATGACCCTTTCCGAGCTGCGTCGCCGTATTGGTTATATCCCGCAGCAGGGTCGCCTGTTCTCGGGCACCGTCGAGAGCAACCTCAAGTTTGCCGGCGACATGGTGAGCGATGATGACATGCACCGGGCGGCACGCATCGCCCAGGCCGAGGACTTTATCGCCGAGCGCGAGGGCGGCTACGACTCCCCCATCAGCCAGGGAGGCTCCAATGTCTCGGGTGGTCAGCGCCAGCGCTTGGCCATCGCCCGCGCATTGGCCAAAAAGCCCGAGGTTGTGGTGTTCGATGACTCGTTTAGTGCCCTCGACTACAAGACCGACGCGCGCCTGCGCGAGGAGCTGGCCAAAAACGTTACCGACGCCGCACTCGTGGTCGTGGCCCAGCGCATCGCGACCATCATGCACGCCGACCAGATTATCGTGCTCGACGACGGCCACGTGGTGGGCACCGGTACGCACGAGGAGCTGCTGCGCAGCTGCCCGCCGTACCTGGAGATCGCACAGTCGCAGCTTTCCGCCGAGGAGCTGGGGCTTACCCAAGAAGAAATTGCAGCCGTCACGGAAGGAGGCGAGCGCTAATGGCAGACGAGACCAAGACTCAGATTCCCAAGCCCACCCGCCAGCGTGGTCCCATGGGCCGCATGGGCGGCATGCGTCGCGGCGAAAAGGCCAAGGACTTTAAGGGCACCATGAGGCAGCTGCTTGGCTATATCGGTCAGCACAAGATTGCCGTGTTTGCCGCCGTCGCCTTTGCCGTGTGCTCGGTCATCTTTAACATTGTGGGGCCCAAGGTGCTCGGCCAGGTCACCACCAAACTGTTCGAAGGCCTGGTCGCCAAGGTCAACGGCACCGGCGATGTCGACTTTGACTGGATCGCCAAGACGCTCGGCTTTTTGCTCTGTCTGTATCTGGCGAGCTCTGTCTGCAGCCTGATCCAAGGCTGGCTCATGACCGGCGTCACGCAAAAGATTTGTTATCGCATGCGCAAGGAAATCGCCGCCAAGATCGCTGTCGTTCCGATGAGTTACTTCAACGGCCACAGCAAGGGCGACGTGCTCAGCCGCATCACCAACGACGTCGATACGCTCGGCCAGTCGCTCAACCAGAGCGTGACGCAGCTTATCACGTCGGTCACGCAGATTATCGGCGTGCTCATCATGATGCTCTCGATCAGCCTGCCGCTCACCGGCGTCACCGTGCTCACGCTACCGGCAGCCGCAATTATCTTGATGGTGATGATTCACTTCTCGCAGCCGTACTTCCGCGAGCAGCAGCAGGTCCTGGGCACCGTCAACGGCATCATCGAGGAGGACTTTGCCGGCCAGAACGTCATTCAAGTGTTCGACCGCGCCGAGGCCTCAATCGAGGAGTTCGACCGTCAAAACGACCGCCTCTTTATTAGTGGCTGGCGCTCGCAGTTCCTGTCGGGCCTGATGATGCCGCTTATGAGCTTGGTGGGCAACATGGGCTACGTGGGCGTCGTCGTGGTGGGCGCGCAGCTCGCGCTGACCGGCAATGCCACGCCCGGCGACATCCAGAGCTTTATCCAGTACGTTCGCAACTTTACGCAGCCCGTGCAGCAACTGGGCAACGTGAGCAACACGATGCAGTCGATGGCAGCCGCCACCGAGCGCGTCTTTGAGTTCCTGGCCGCGCCCGAGGAGGAGCAGAAAGCCGACGCGCAGATTCCCGAAAAGCGCCCCGGCCATGTGGAGTTTGATCACGTCAAGTTTGGCTATACGCCCGACAAGACCATCATCCACGACTTTAGCTGCGAGGCGCAGCCCGGCCAAACCATTGCCATCGTCGGCCCCACCGGCGCCGGCAAGACCACGCTCATTAAGCTGCTGCAGCGCTTTTACGACGTGGACGGCGGTTCGCTGCGCGTCGAGGGCGTCGACGTGCGCGACTGGGACCGCGCGGCGCTGCGCGGCGAGTTTGCCATGGTGTTGCAGGACACCTGGCTGTTTAACGGCACCATCCGCGAAAACATCCGCTACGGACGCCCCGATGCAAGCGATGACGAGGTCGAGGCCGCTGCACGCGCCGCACGCTGCGATCACTTTATCCATACGCTCGCCGGCGGCTACGACTTTATGATCAACGAGGAGGGCACCAACCTGTCGCAGGGCCAGCGCCAGCTCGTGACCATCGCCCGTGCCATTTTGGCCGACCGCCCGGCGCTGATTCTGGACGAGGCGACCTCCAACGTGGATACCCGCACCGAGGAGCTCATCCAGCGTGCCATGGATGCGCTGATGCAGGGCCGTACCAGCTTTGTCATCGCACATCGCCTGTCCACGATCCGAAACGCCGACGTGATCTTGGTAATCCGCGACGGCGACATCGTCGAAAAGGGCACGCACGACGAGCTGCTCGCCCAGGGCGGCTTCTACGCCGACCTGTACAACTCGCAGTTCGACGAGGCGGCGTAAATTCTGCCTCAGGGAACAAATAACGCCCGAGAACGGGGACGCAGGACAACCTGCGTCCCCGTTTTTGTTCTGCGGCCCTCGAAACGCCTCCCCTGGGGCCTGATTGACGCTCTCCCTCAAGGCCCCGTGGGCAAAAAATGGCAAAAATGAGTACTGTCACTTTTTTAGTAACAGCCAAAACTGCCCCAAACGACGTCTTTGCGGCCTAGATATTCCTTCAAATTGATCAAAACGCCCGGTAGCATGCTTCTGTGTGCCAACGTCAATGAACATATTTACTGTTGTGTCTATTATCTTGTAAGGTCGATATGATACTAAGCTAGCAACAGTACTCATATTTGCCATTTTTTGTCCACGGGGTATGCCGCAGGAGATCCAACTTGCTCCAGCGTGCCGTACGCCGGTCCTCCCCTTCCAGCGAGTGCCGACATTTCCCCAGATAAAACCGACCAAAATAAACCTGTCCCTTTTTGGCAGGTTTTGCTTGCACTTTAGCGTGCGACAGCGGATAATGCCGAGCATTCGACAATACGCTTATTGTTCTTTCTATAGATTGAGGAGGCCCCGCATGGCCATGGATTTCAAACGCAGGCTGCCGATCCCCATGGAGATCCGCGAGGAGATGCCGCTTTCCGCCGAGCTTACTGCCAAAAAGCAGGCATTTGACGCCGAGGTCGCCAAAGTCTTTACCGGCGAGGACGCGCGCAAGGTACTCATCATCGGCCCGTGCTCTGCCGACCGCGAAGATTCGGTGCTTGAGTACATGAACCGGCTGGCCAAGGTCGCCGAAGAGGTCAAGGACAAGCTCATCATCATTCCGCGCGTCTACACCAACAAGCCGCGCACCAAAGGCACCGGCTACAAGGGTCTGCTGCACAACCCCGACCCCGAGGCGCCCGATGACCTGCTCGAAGGCGTTAAGGCCATTCGCCACATGCACCTGCGCGTCATCGAGGAGACCGGTTTCTTTACCGCCGACGAGATGCTCTACCCGTCCAACTACCAGTACCTCGTCGACCTGCTGAGCTACGTCGCCGTAGGCGCCCGCTCGGTCGAAAACCAGGAGCATCGCTTGGTATCGAGCGGCATTTCGGTGCCTGTGGGCATGAAGAACCCCACCGCCGGTTCCACCACCGTCATGCTCAACTCCATCTACGCCGCCCAGGCACATCAGAGCTTTATCTTCCGCAACTGGGAGGTTGAATGCGACGGCAATCCGCTCGCACACGCCGTCATGCGTGGCTACATCGGTCTCGACGGTCGTACCTACCCCAATTACCACTACGAGCACCTGGAGCGCCTGGCCGAGCGCTATACCGAGCATGCCGGCTATGCCAACCCGGCAGCGGTCATCGACTGCAACCACGACAACTCGGGCAAACGTCCGCTGGAGCAGTATCGTATTTGCAAGGAGGTGCTCGACAGCTGCCGCCGCAATGAGTCCATCTCTAAGCTAGTCAAGGGCTTTATGATCGAGTCCTACCTGGAGGACGGCAATCAGCCGGTCGACGGCGGCGTCTTTGGCAAGTCGATCACCGATCCGTGCCTGGGCTGGGAAAAGACCGACTACCTCATCCACGAAATCGCGGAGCGTATTTAGAGTTACGCGGTTTTACCAAACGCCGTAACCGACCGACGTTGCGCGGGCCGCACCTGTACAATCTGACGTTCAACTTCAAGGGCGCGACCAGAAGGTCAGCGCCCTTTCATTTCACGTCACCTTGTCTCAAATGCGACCCGCTCGCTGTCCGTCCTCTACCTGCGGCGGTCTTCTAGCAGAAAAACCAAGTGAGTAGGCTTTTTGCAGGAGGCCAAGCACGCCCCAAAACGCCACAGCTCTGACCTGCGATTTTATTGAACATTTGTCGCGATGTGCTCGACAGGTTCAAAAAAGTCTACTCACTTGCATCCCAGACGCACCAGATTGGCAAAAACCGCCGCGAAAGGGCCCCTGGTCCCTTCGCGGCGGTCATACGCCTCTAATTTTGCGACGGTTTTGCCCGCTTGTTACTCGCTGTAGCGGGTGGCGATGGCGACTTGTACCATGCCGGTACTCATGAGGTAGGTCACCAGGAAGTAGCCACCGTATGCTGCCAGGAAGATTGCACAGGTGAGGCCCACGGTGCCGCCGATGCTCATATTTCCGAAAATGCTCACCAGCTCGATGATCACCTTAAGTGCCACAAAGGAGTGCGCCAAGCCCACCGCCAACGGGAACAGGAAGAACACCGCTTGTTGCGCCATCACCGAATGGCGAATCTGGCGGTCCTCACAGCCGATCTGCGCCAGCACGCGATAGCTGCGGCTGCCGTCGGCCACGTTGGAGAGTTGCTGGATCGACAGAATCGCCGCGCATGCAACGACCAATACAAAGCCGATGTAGATGGCTAGGTAGCTAATAAGACCGTTCATTTGCGCTGCTTGCGTGTACATCTCGGAGCGTGTGATGAAGATTCCCCACGACCCCGGCTCCTTGCCGTCAACGAGCAGATTGTCGAGCACAGTGTATTTAATGCTCTCGTCTGCCTCAGTCGTATCCATCCCCTGTTTGTAGTTAACGAGCAGGCTACTGGAATACGGCTGCAGATTAAGTTGGGACAACAGCTCGTCGGCAACGACGACGGTACCCGGATTACTGCCCATCGCCGAGTTGGCGATGGCAGCCGTATCCTCGTCCGACTTGTCGCCAACGGGCTTGAGCGTATGCCCGCCCAAGGTAAGGACATGGCCGCCAGCCATATACTTGGTGTACATGTCGACCAGCTCGCCGCCCAAATCACACGTGAGCAAGTACTGGTCGCGACCAATGCTCACCGGCTCCTTGCCCATCATCTGGCGCAATTTGTTGTACTGACTTGCCGGCGTCACAGACAGGTCTATCGTGTCGGCGTTGCTACCCTCGAGCGCCTTGGGGAGCTTTTCGCCCATGATCTTGCACATCTCACTTGGAGTCACCGAAGGATCCGAGCCGCCAAGCGGATAACTCAGATACGAATCGATCTGCACATGCTCACCGGCAACATCGGCGATATTGACCTTCTTGCCGGTCTCGAGGTTGTTGTCCGCCGACTTACCATAAATACTCTCCGTATCATTGTCCGGATCGACAAGCTCACCATGCCACGCAGAGTACAAGTCGACCGTTGCGTCGGCCGGCACCATACGATTGGCCTCAGACGGGTCAGCATACTCTTTGTAATGGTCGAGATCATCGGGCGTGTAATAGCTATACGTCTGCGACATATCAGCCGGCGTATAGCGCTCCAGATTCTCGTTCATCACGTTGGCTATCGACATGCCGCACGTCACCGAGGTGATGGCCAAAAACAGGATCATCGCGATGACGCCCATCGAAAAGCACACCGTGTTGATCTTGGCCGCAAGCTGGCGCACGGTAAACATGTTGAGACCGCGCCAATACACACCGCGCAGGCTCTGCAGCAGCTTGATGAGCATGCCCGAGAGTCCCCAGAACAGGGCAAAGGTGCCCACGGTAACCATAGCGGTCGTAATACCAAACTGGTTCATGGCCTCTTGCAGCTTGCTGTCCGTCGCGGTTAGCGGGAACCCATCACGTAGCAGACGGTAATAGGCCACGCCCACAAGCACCACGCCCACGACAAAGATGGCAATCGCGATCCAGGGGTTGCGTGTCTTGATGCTCTCGTTGCGACGTTCGGCACCCATAAGCTCGATGAGTTTGGTACGACGCACGGCGCGAAGGTTCAGCAGCAACGTGAGCACAAACATTACGAGCATGCAGGCAAGGGTCAGGTTGAACGCATGCACCGAGAAGAAGAAGTGGAAATTGGCGATCTGTGTCTTAAAGAGCGAGGCCGTAAAGAATACCATGAGCTGAGAGAGCCCCACGCCCAGCACGATGCCGGCGACAAAGGCGCCGACCGAAACGATCACGGTCTCGAGCGCCATAATCGTGGCGACGCGCCCGCGCCCCATGCCGAGTACCTGGTACAGGCCAAACTCCTTTTTGCGGCGTTTCATGATGAAGTTATTGGCGTACACCATCAAAAAGGCCATGACGCCGGCCAAAAAGTACGTGAGGTAGCCGAGCATGGTACCCATGACCTCGGACAAGCCCGCTTCCTCGATGCCGGCGATGTCGACCTGCATCGAGACGGTGTTAAAGGCATAGAAGACCGTGACGCCCAGGGTGAGCGTCAACAAGTAAACGAGGTAGTCGCGGCCGGCGCGGCGGACGTTGCCCCAAGCGAGTTTACAGAGCATCGGAGCCCTCACCGCCCATCATGGCAACGACCTCCATAATGCGGTCGAAGAACTCTCGGCGGTCGGTGTCGCCGCGGCGCAGCTCGGTGAAGATCTTGCCGTCACGAATAAACAGCACACGGCTCGTGTAGCTGGCGGCAAAACTGTCGTGCGTAACCATGAGCACGGTGGCGCGCAGACGGCGGTTGAGGGCTTCTAGGCTCTCGAGCAGCAGGCGAGCGCTCTTGGAATCGAGGGCGCCGGTGGGCTCGTCGGCCATGATCATGGTGGGGTCGGTGACAAGCGCGCGACAGGCGGCAACGCGCTGCTGCTGGCCGCCGGACATCTGGTAGGGATATTTGTCGAGCACCTGGCTCACGGACAGACGCGCGGCCACGTCCTGCACGCGGGTCGAGATCTCTGCCGAATTTGTGCGGGCGATGGTGAGCGGCAGGGCGATGTTCTCGCGTGCCGTGAGCGTATCGAGCAACTTGGAATCCTGGAAGATAAAGCCGAGCTCCTCGCGGCGGAACTGCGAAAGCTTAGCCTGCTTCATGCGCGTAACGTCCTGCCCGTTGATGCGGATGGTGCCGCTCGTGGCGCTATCGATGGTCGAGACGCAGTTGAGCAACGTCGACTTGCCCGAGCCCGAGGCGCCCATGATGCCAACAAATTCGCCGCGGTTGACGGTGAAGCTGACGTCGTTGAGCGCGCGCGTCACGTTGCCCAGCGCTCCATATACTTTTTCGAGATTCGCGACCTCCAGTACCGGGGTCGCCATGTGCGTGGTTTGCATACCGAGTCCTTTCTTGCGATTAGTCTACGGCATCTATAGTCGCAAGAAGCCGAGTCGGCTACCATCGATATGGCTTACGGTTGCCTTACCGTTGTGTAAGGTAGGGGTAGCCACCCTGTTACGTGTTGATGTTGAGAGAGGACTCCTGTTGAAGACTGTTCATGTTGCAGCTGGGATCATTCGCAAGGAAGGATCTGACGAGCTGCTGGCCGTGCAGCGCGGCTACGGCGATATGCAGGGACTTTGGGAGTTCCCCGGCGGCAAGCTCATGCGCGGCGAAACACCCGAAGACGCCGTGCGACGCGAGCTTATGGAAGAGCTACAGGTGAAGGTCACCAACCTGCGTGATTTCTATACCGTTGAATATGACTACCCCGATTTTCATCTCTCGATGGAGTGCTACTACTGCTCGCTGGCCGATGAATCCGATGAGCCCCAGAAGCACGATCGCCAGCTCGATATCCGCTGGATTCCGCGCACCTCGCTTGCCACGGTTGAGTGGATGCCCGCCGACAAAGGGCTTATCGATGCTCTGATTGAGTTGAAGGAAGATCGGCTCGAGGCCAACGGCACTGCCAACGACGCCGAGGCCACCACAGCCGACGAGCCCGTTACCAAACCCAAGCGCAAAGCCAAGCGCCGCAGCAAAAAGCGTCCCAAACCAGGTCTGCTCGACGGCATCGATACCTCAGACCTTTCCGCCGACGAGCGTGAACTGGTGCGCCGTCGCGCCGCCATCAAAAAGTCCATGAAGGGCAACAAGCGCGCCAACACCAAGCCCGAGCTGCTCGTTCGCCAGCGCCTGCGGGCAGCGGGCCTTACGGGCTATCGCTTGGAATGGAAGGTTCCCGGCAAGCCCGACATCGCCTTCCCCGGCCGCAAGATCGCCATCTTCGTCAACGGCTGCTTTTGGCACCGCTGCCCCAAGTGCAACCCCAGCCAGCCCAAGCGCAACGTTGAGTTTTGGGAGGCAAAGTTCCGTCGCAACGTCGAGCGCGACCGAGCAGCCATCAACGCACTTACCCAAATGGGCTGGACGCCCATCACCGTCTGGGAATGTGAGCTCAAGAAAGACCGCATCGACGCCACGATGGAAAAGGTCATCGAACAGGTACGGGCTGCAGGGCCGCAGCGATAACAGCGAGCATTCACACGCCCCACACAGGCGAGCCACATCCGCGCCACAAACCTTAGAAAGCCCTTAAGCTCAAAACCTTTCAAGAGTGTTACCCGATGGCCTTGACCTGCGGTTTCATTGTTACATCAAACCTGATTAAGCCTTTCTTTAGCGCTTCTTTGCAACAGCCGCGGCATAATACTGCCAACGCACGGGACCTAGCAGCACACCCCGTGCGCAACCTTTTGGTGGACATCGAGGAGGCCGCATAAGCATGCATTCTTCCAATGACGCAGCACAGCAGCCATCCCTAAATCATGCAAACCTTTTCTCCTTCCCCCCGACACAGAGAAACGGCCTCCTCGACTCCCCAACCCCAAAAGCCAAACGCTCAACCAACCAAAGCCTCAACCTGCGAGCATCCTTCGATAAGCTCCAAGCATCCCTAAACAAGTCATTTCCCAACCAAGCAAGGGCATACTAGCCCCTCATCAACAAAGCGCCCCTCGCGCCCCATCCTTTCCGCCCCAACGCCACAAGGGCGATCGAGCAGGACGGCTTGGGCGGGTCCCCGTACTTAGTTTCCAAAATCATTCCGCAGCGCGAAGCCCTCTTATTATTTTCAGACCTAACGCCACAAGGGCGACGACCTCGAGTAGGTCAACCTGGGAGGGACGAGGGCTTAGTTCCCCAATCTTTCCGCAGGGGGCAAAAAGCCTCGCCGCACGAAGTGCGCAGCGAGGCTTTTTGCATGCCCGAGGACGATTGGGGAACTAAGCCCTCGTCCCTCCCCGGGATATGTAGCGAGTCGGAGTACCCTTGCTGTTACTCTGCTTTGCCCACAGAGTTGAGGTTGGTCATGCGGATCTTAACCAGCTCGGTGATCTCACGCATGCCCTCCTTGGCCGGCTTCTTGGGATCGAAGCAGGCAGGGTTCTCGGCCATGTAGGCCATGAAGCCCTTGGTGTAGGCCTGACGCAGCTCGGTAGCGTAGTTGACCTTGCAGATGCCGTTCTTCACAGCCTCGGCAACCTGCTCATCGGGCACACCGGAGGTGCCGTGCAGGACCAGCGGCACGTCGACGGCGTCGCGGATGGCCTTGACCACGGACTGCTCGATGTGCGGATCGCTCGTGTACACGCCGTGGCTGGTGCCAACGCCAATGGCCAGCGAGGTGCAGCCAGTGCGCTCGACGAACTCCTTGGCCTCGGCAGGATCGGTGTAGGGGCTCTCGCCCTCAACCGCGGGACCGTCGTCCTCCTTGCCGCCAACCTTGCCGAGCTCGGCCTCGACGGGCACGCCCATGGCGCGGCCGGCATCGGCGACGGACTTGGTCAGGGCAATGTTGTCCTCGAAGGACTCGTGCGAACCGTCGATCATGACAGAGGTATAGCCGGTGCGGAAAGCCTGCATGCAGCGGTCATAGCCATCGCCGTGATCGAGGTGCAGAGCGACGGGCACGGAAGCGCGCTCGGCAGCAGCCTTGACCATGCCGTAGAAGTAGTCCAGACCAGCGGTCTTGATGGTGCCCGGGGTGGTCTGCATGATGACGGGGGACTTGGTCTCCTCGGCAGCAGCCAGAACGGCCATAACAAACTCGAGGTTCTCGACGTTGAACGCGCCTACGGCGTAGTGGCCGGCCTGAGCGTCCTTGAGCATCTTTTCGGTGGTAACAAGTGCCATGAGCGTTTGCTCCTCTCCCTCGCCCGCATCTGGACATCGGGCGTAGTTGTTCACAAGGCGTTTTACCTTGCGTTTTACTGCGCTCATTGTATGAAATTCAGCGTCTTTGCACGTGCGAGATATTGAGCCCATGCAGGTCAATACCGTCGTTTTTGAAAAGTAAACGGAAGGAATTGGAGCCGAGTGGGCGTGTTCGATATTGAATTTTGGGCGTTGAGCGTCTTTCTTTTATAGAAAAGATAAGTAATCGAAAGGTGTTTTCTTACTCAAAAAGAAAATGAACGAAAATAGAGTCAACACAATTCCTGCAAATTTAGCCGAGAATGGAGCAGACATGACCCAAGCTACCAACCGTGCTTTTGCCGACGAACGCCGCGCCGCCATCATGGAAATGCTCGAGCACAACGCCTCGGTGCAGGTAGCAGAAATCGCCCAGACCTTTGGCGTGTCCTCCGTCACCGCCCGCGCCGACCTGGACGCGCTCGCCGAAGCAGGCAAGCTGCGCCGCACACATGGTGGTGCCGTTTCGCTTCACAAGCGCCTGACCGTCTCCACGCAGGATCGCCGCATCAATGTCAACGTCGCCGCCAAGCAGGCCATCGCGCAAAGCGCCATCGAGCTCGTCAATGACGGCGACACGCTGCTCGTCGACTCGGGCACCACGGCGCTCGAGTTCGTCCGGCTCCTTGATCAGCGCGACGGCATCACCGTTATCACGGCCGACATTACCATCGCCGATTATATTGACGAGAGCATGCCCTCGGTCGATGTCGTCATGCTGGGCGGGGCACTGCGCAAAGGTCATCGCTATCTGTACGGTCCACTCACCATGCAGGCGCTCCAAATGGTCCATGCCGATCTGGCCGTCATGTGCCCCGGCGCCTTTGTCTCCAGCTGCGGCTTTACGACCGACTTTCCCCAGATGGCCGAGACCAAAACGGCTATGATCGCCGCGGCCCATCAAAGCGTCGCCCTCATGGACGCCAGCAAGGTTAACGGACGCGGCATGTACCGCTTTGCCGAGCTGACCGATGTCGACACCATCGTGATGGACCGCGACCCCGATCATGCCGTCGCCACCTCAATCGCCGAGGCCACCGACAGTGCACGTCCAGCCCTCATCATCGCCGGCGCTTAAACAAAAACCACCACAAAGGTGCCTGTCCCCTTTGTGGTGGTTGTGATGGTTGAGCGTCAAAAGTGAACGTGTCGCTACTTGGACAGCTCGTCGGCGAGGGCCTCGATCTGAGCGCGCGAGGCGTCGTTGAGCGAACCCAGCACGGTCACCTTGTTCTGCGTCAGGGTGATGTCCTTCATGCCCTCGAGCTCCTTGGTCATAACCTTGGCAGCGGCGGGCGCCCAGGAACCGGCCTCGACGAGCGCCACCGTGCGGTTCTGGTAGGCATGCTCGGAGAGCGTATGGATGAAGGTGCTCATGAACGGGAAGATCTCGCCCTGATAGGTGATGGAGGCGAGCACCAGGCGGTCGTAACGGAACGCGTCCTCAACGGCCTCGGCCATGTCGTCGCGAGCCAGGTCAAAGACGGAGACCTTCTGGCCGCGAGCCTCGAGCGCTGCGGCGAGCTCCTCGACGGCAGCCTTCAGGTGGCCATAGACGCTCGCATAGGCAATGGTGATGCCCTCGTCCTCGGGCTGATAGCTCGACCAGGTGTTGTAGGTGTCGAGGTAGTAGCCCAGGTTCTCAGTCAGCACGGGGCCGTGAAGCGGGCAGATGATCTGGATGTCCAGGTCGGCGGCCTTCTTGAGCACAGCCTGCACGAACTTGCCGAACTTGCCCACGATACCAAAGTAGTAACGACGCGCCTCGCAGGCCCAGCCTTCGGGATCCTCGATGTCGTTAGCGCCAAACTTGCCAAAGCCGTCGGCACTAAAGAGCACCTTGTCGGTGACTTCGTAGGAGAACAGTACCTCGGGCCAGTGCACGTTGGGGGCGCCGACAAAGGTCAGGCTGTGGCCGCCTAGGTCGAGCACGTCGCCCTCTTTGACGACCATCTTGCGCTCCGGATAATCGGTACCAAAGTAGTTGGTCATCATGCGGAAGGCGCCCATACTGGCCACAATCTTTGCCTGGGGATAGCGCTCCATAAAGGCGGCGATACCGGCGGAGTGATCGGGCTCCATGTGATGGACGACCAGGTAATCGGGCGTACGGCCATCGAGCACGGCCTCGATGTTGTCGAGCCACTCGTCAACAAAACCGCCGTCGACCGAATCGGCGACAGCGATCTTTTCGCCCAAGATAACGTAGCTGTTGTATGCCATACCGTTCTCGGACACATCGTACTGGCCCTCGAACAGGTCAATATCGTGATCGTCGACGCCAACGTAGCGGATATCCTTGGTGATCTCCATCAGGCAAAGCCTCCTAGATAGACAAAAGAGCCCGTCTATCATAGCACTCGGCTGCATCCCAACAGCTATCTGCCGGCATCCTTACCATTTGTTATTGATGTTCAACATATCCCCGTTGACCTGCGGAAACTATGCGCGTGGTGCCGCCGTGCTATGTCGAATGATGAGCTGGCCGGGAATACGAATGGCAACGGTTTTGCCCGCCGTACCCGCCTCGGGGACCGCATGCTCGAATACCTCGCGTCCACGCTGATGTAGATCGAACCGCACGGTCGTGAGCTCGTTGTGTGCGACAAAATCGTCGAGCGAATCGTCGACGCCCACCACGCTTACGTCCTCGGGCACGCGCAGCCCGCTATCGCGCAGCGCTGCAATGGCGCCGTTTGCCATCTGGTCGTTTGCCGCGTAAATCGCCGTCATGGTGCGATCGTGCTCGGCCAGGTACCTGCCGGCCTCGTAGCCGCTGTTGGCAGACCAGTCGCCCTCGAGCGGCTCTGCCGACTCGATGTGTTTACGCTCGAGTGCATCTTGCCAACCGGCGCGACGAAATTGCTCGTCGACCGAGAACGACGGGCCGCCAATATAGCGAATCTGCTCGTGCCCCAGCTCAAACAGATGATCCATAAGCAATAGCGAGCAGCCGTAATGGTCGGAATCGACCGTGGTCACGCGCGGATGTGCGTACATGGTAACGATGACCGTGCCGATACCCGGCAACGGATCAAACGTCTCAAAATCGGGCGCCATGCGACTCATGCCGATAATGATGCCGTCCACCGGCAGCGCGGCCATACGGCGCGTGGCCTCGGCAAGCGAAAACTCCTCGGTCTTGGACATCTCAACCAGCGTGATAGCGCAATTATGCTCGCGAGCAGCGCTGGCGATGCCGTCGATCATTGAGAGGTTGCCAAACTTGGTGACATCGTTGACGCACAGGCCGACCGAATGGTAACGGCCATCGCGCAGCGAGCGACCGGCATAACTCGGACGAAAGCCGAGCTCTTGCATGGCGGCCTGCACGCGCTGGCGCGTCTGCTCGTTAACGTTGGGCAAGCCGTTGGCAACGCGCGAAACCGTCTGCTGCGAAACACCGGCAGCGCGGGCAACGTCGGCCATGGAAACCGGACGCGAACTAATATCGTTGGACGGGCGCCTTGCCACAGGATCACCTTCACCCTTGCGAAATCTGAATAGCGTGTATGCCGGCCCGGGCAGAAATACATCCCGCGCCGAGGCCCGCTATCGTCGGACGCATGTTAACGTACTCTACTTTTTCGACCTGCATCTCTTCTGCTTTATAAGTCCATACGACAGTACCGTTCACGGCTGTATTTCTACCGATTACCAGATTCTCAAAAAGTGACAAGCGTTGTATTATGAGTACGTTAACATAGCCCGTAACGTGCGGTATCGTGAACACTTGGTTCATGCCGCTTCAAGTTGTTAACGTACTCATAACGACGCAAAACTCATCCGTGCGCGCCAAAGAAAGGACCCCCATGACCACCCCCGACGAAAAGACACTCGCCACGCTCACCAAGCTGTTTGAGGAGGAGTTTGGCCCCATCGGCGACCGCCAGGTGCTCTACGTGCACGCGCCCGGGCGTTCCGAGATCAGCGGCAATCACACCGATCACGAGGGCGGTCACGTTATCGCCGGCTCGCTCGATGTCGCCGTCGACGGCATCGCCGTGGCAACCGACTCCAACAAGATTCGCGTCGCCGACGAGGGCTATCCTACGTTTGAGATCACGCTCGACACGCTAGATGTTCAGGAGTCCGAGAAGGGCACGTCCGCAAGCCTCGTCCGCGGCATGGCGCACGAGATTGCAGCCCTTGGCGTTGAGCCCCACGGCTTCGACTTCGCCTTCACCTGCTCCGTCCCCTCGGGTGGCGGCCTTTCCAGCTCTGCCGCCGTCGAGGCCGCGTACGGTCGTGCCATGGAGACGCTCTGGGGCGCGCCCGCCATTGAGCCCGTCACGCTCGCTCAGATGAGCCAGCGCACCGAAAACAACTACTACGGCAAGCCCTGCGGTCTGATGGACCAGGCCGCCGTATGTCTGGGCGGCCTTGCCTACATGGACTTTGAGGACCAGGCTCAGCCTAAGACCCAGAAGCTCGAGCTCAACTTTGAGGACCACGGCTATGCGCTCGTGCTCGTTAAGGTCGGCGCCGACCACGTGGCCGCCACCGATGACTACGCCGCCGTTCCGCGCGAAATGCAAGACGTCGCCGCCGAGTTTGGCAAGGCACGCCTGTGCGAGGTAAACGTTGCCGATTTTGACGCCAAGCTCCCCGAGCTGCGCGCCAAGCTGGGCGACCGTGCCTGCCTGCGCGCCGTTCACTACTGGTACGAGAACGGCCTGGTCGATAAGCGCTGGGCTGCCCTGAACGCCGGCGACATCGACCAGTTCCTGGTCCTGACGCGCAAGTCCGGCGCCAGCTCTGCCATGTACCTGCAGAATGTCGTTGCCAAACTGGGCTCCGAGCAGCCCTCGATGTATGCCCTAGCACTGGCCGAGCATGTGCTTGACGGCCGCGGCGCCGTCCGCATCCACGGCGGCGGCTTTGGTGGCACCATCCAGGCCTTCGTGCCGCTCGACCTAGTCGACACCTTTATCACCAAGATGAACAGCTGGCTGGGCGAGGGCTCTGCCCGTCACTACGCCATCTCTGACAAGGGGGCTTACGCGGCATGGCTGTAATGACTGATGTGCGCGAGGCCGCGCAGGGCCTGATTGAGTATGCCATCCATCGATCGATGATCGGACAGGACGATCGCATCTGGGCCTACAACACCATTCTGGAGTGCATCGGCGCCACGGGTCCGGCGCTCGACATGATCTGGGCGCTCCAGGTCGAGAAACTCTCGCTCTTACACCCCGATACCCTCCCCGACTTTGACCTAGAGAGCACGCTTGCCGCGCTTGCCGAGGCCGCCGTTGCCAACGGTGCTGCCGAGGACACGGCATCGGGCCGCGACCGCATCGCCATGCGCATCATGGGCGTGCTGATGCCGAGGCCTTCGGTTGTAAACGAGGAGTTCAACGGACGCATGGGCGTCAACGAGCCCCGCGCCGCGACCGACTGGTTCTACGGCCTGTGCTGCGACGCCGGCTACGTGCGCCGCGCCGCCATCGCGCGCAATATCAAATGGAGCACCCCCACCAACTGGGGCGACCTCGAGATCACCATCAACCTGTCCAAGCCCGAAAAGGACCCGCGCGATATCGCCGCGGCCGGTGCGGCCAAGAACACGGGTGAGAGGTATCCCGCCTGCCAGCTGTGCATCGAAAACGAAAGCTACCCTGGACGCTCCGCCGCAACCGACGGCGGCGCCCACCCCGCCCGTCAGAACCTGCGCGTTATCCCCATCCAGCTCGACGGCGAGCGCTGGGGCTTCCAGTACAGCCCGTATGCGTACTTTAACGAGCACTGCATTGCCATGAGCTCCAAGCATCGCCCGATGCACGTGGATCGCAAGAGCCTGACCTGCCTGCTCGACTTTGTCGACCTGTTCCCGCACTACTTTATTGGCTCCAACGCCGACCTGCCCATCGTGGGCGGCTCGATTCTGTCGCACGACCACTTCCAGGGCGGCGCACACGAGTTCCCCATGATGCATGCCACCGAAGTCTCGCAGTTTAGCGTGCCCGGCTTTGACCAGGTCAGCGGTACCGTGTTGCAGTGGCCGCTTTCGGTGCTGCGACTGCGCTCGCACGACCGCGCCCAGTTGCTCGACGCTGCCGAGAAGATTATCCTCGCCTGGCGCGAGTGGACCGATGAGTCGGTTGGCGTTATCGCACACACGACCGACGGCGTAGCGCACAACACCGTGACGCCCGTCATCCGCCGCGTCGACTCCCGCGGCAATGCCGGCGGCGAGATTTACGAGGCCTACCTGGCGCTTCGCTGCAATATCACGACCGACGAGCATCCGCTGGGCGTTTTCCACCCGCATGCCGAGTATCACCACATTAAGAAGGAGAACATCGGCCTGATCGAGGTCATGGGCCTGGCTATTTTGCCGCCGCGCTTGGTTCCTGAGCTCGGTGCTGTCCGCGAGCACCTGCTGGCGGCCAAAGCCGATGTCAGCTACGACCTTGCCGGCGCGCTCGAGGGCGATGATCTTTGCCGCAGCCATGCCGCGTGGGCCGAGGATGTCTATGCCCGCCGTGCCGACGAGCTTACGGCGGATAACGCCATCGATATCCTGCACGAGGAGGTCGGCGTGGTGTTCGGCCACGTGCTCGACAACGCCGGCGTCTTTAAGTGGGACGAAGCCGGCCGCGCCGCCCAGCAGCGCTTTATCGACTCGCTGTAGAGCACAGACCCGGACGCTCAACGGCAGCCCCCACGACATAGCCACCCACACGACAACGGTGCCCGCCGGCAACATCGCCGACGGGCACCGTTTTTGAGTGTAGTCATTGGGGATGTTCTTAAACGACTGGTCATTAAAGAACGTCCCCGATGACTACCCCAAGGAATGTCCCAGACTGCCGGCAGAAAAGGAACGTCCCTAACTGCCGCATCCGGAGCAAGACAACGCCGCAGGTAGAGGACGGACAGCGAGCGGGCCGCATTTGAGACAAGGTGACGTGAAACGAAAGGGCGCTGACCTTCTGGTCGCGCCCTCGAAATTGAACGTCAGATTGTCCAAATGCGGCCCGCGCAGCGTCGAGCCGTTACGCGGTTTGGTAAAACCGCGTAACTCTAAAGCTCCGTTACTTCAACACTGTTGTAGATCTCGTCCCAGCGGTCCATGACCAGGTGGCCGGTCTTGGGATCCATGGCGTTAAGCTTGCCGCAGGTATTGGCGGTCTTGAGCACCGTGACGTCGTCGGCGCCGGCAGCAATGGCATGCGCAAAGCCGGCGATGGTCGAGTCGCCGGAACCCGTCGCGTTCACAGCCGCAATCGCAGGCGTCTTGGCGCGGAACGCACGACCCTCATGGAAGCCCACCGAACCGGCAGCGCCCATCGAAACGACAACCCAGGGAATACCGGCAAAGCGGTCATCGGCGGCGAGCGCCTCGCGCAGGGCATCGACATCATCGGTCGTAAAGGACGTACCCAGCAGGCCGTTGATCTCGGTCAGGTTGGGCTTTACGAGCTCAGGCTTAGCGTCGGACTCCAGCGCGGCTTCCAACGATGCACCCGAGGTGTCGAGCAGCACCTTGGCGCCCGCCTCCTCGGCAATCTTGACGAGCTCGGCATAGTAGCCGGCATCGACACCACGCGGCAGCGAGCCCGAAAGCGTCACAACGTCCGCTTTCGCTGCAAGCTCGGCAAACTTGGCCGTAAAGGCCTCGAGCTCGGCCGGGGCGATCTGCGGGCCGCTCTCCAGCAGCTCGGTCTGATTGCCCTCGTGCAGAATATTCAGGCAAATGCGCGTCTCACCGGCGATGGGCACAAATTCGTTCTTGACGCCATCGGCATCCATGAGCTCGGCCATATAGGCACCCATGTGGCCGCCAAGCAGACCGGTCGCGAGCACGTCGTCGCCCAGCTGCAGCAACACGCGGCTCACGTTGAGGCCCTTACCGCCAGCGGTCTTTTCGGGCGTCACGCGGTTCACGTCGTCGATAATCAACTTGTCGAGCTGATAGCGCGTATCAATCGACGGGTTCATGGTAACGGTCAGAATCATGTTGGACTCCTGTTTCCGGGGCACGACACGCGCGGCCCCAAACATACGATAGCTCGTTAAAGGATCTCGATATCAAAGCCGCGGGTAACGGTCTCCCCCGGCTTGGCCACCAGGCAGCCGCGCTTGTGCTCCAGAATATCGTCCTCGTCGGAGCAGGTGGACAGGCCGCCCCACGGTTCCACGGCCACAAAGTCCCCCTCGGGCTTGCTCCACACAATCAGGTACGGCATATCGGGGAACGTCAGGCGCACGCCCTTGTCCTCGGTCTTCTTGGTCAGCGTAACCACGCGGCTCTCGAGCACGTCAAAGATGGTCTCTGCGAAGTCAAAGAGTTCGTGGGTCAGCGGCAGGTCATGGCCAACCATCGGGTTCTTGCTGCGATGCTCAACATCAATCAGGCCCGTCGAGGGAACGGCAGTACAGAGCTCGGCGGCCTCGCGCTGCTCAAAACGGAGCTCGTAGTCGTCATAGGACTCGCCCTCGTCAAGCGGGCACTTAAAGCCAGGGTGACCGCCCACAAAGAACGGCATGTCTTCGGTGCCCTCATTGGTCACCTCGTACGACACGGCCACCTTCTCCGCATCGATCGTGTAACGAGCAACGATCTTAAACGGATACGGGTACTGATCGAGCAACTCGGCATGGTCGGCAGAGCTTAGGCTCAGCGCGACCATGTTGTCGCCCTGCTCCTCGAGCTTCCACTCCTGTTTGCGAGCAAAGCCGTGACGGGCAAGCTTGACCTCGCGGCCGCCCATGGTCATTGCGCGACCGTCACGAAGGCCGCCGCAGATCGGGAAACAAATGGGTGCCTGGCCCGACCAGACCGCCGGGTCACCCTGCCACAGATACTCGCGACCGTCGGCCACAATTGAGGTGAACGAGCCGCCAGCCGTGCTCAGTGCTACGCGAATAGAACCGTTATCAAGAACAAACTCCATAGGAGCCTTCCCTTTCTTACGACAGCCCGCCAAGTCAATAGGGCTGATAGAAAACCGGCCCGCGCCCCCTCACAGAAACGCGAGCCGTCAACGGACTAGTTAATTACGCCGGATACCCGCTAATCATGGTATTCGCCGCGGTCCCACTTCTCGAGGAACTCGTCAAAGAAGTGCGGGTCAGCCTGAGCCTCGGCGTCGGCCTTGTTGCAGGCATCGATCTTGGCGATCAGGGCATCGTGCTCGGGGGTCTTCTCGTAGGGCTCCTCCAGGAAGGCAAGCATGATATCGGCCATCAGGAACTCGCCGGTAATCTTGCCGCCAAAGCCCACGATGTTGGCGTTGAGCTCGCGACGGGCATACAGGGCAGAGGTCATGTCGCGAACCAGGGCGCAGCGGGCGCCGGGAACCTTGTTGACGGCGTTGGTGATGCCGATGCCGGTGCCGCACAGGGCCACGCCAAAGTCGGCCTTGCCGCTGGCAACAGCCTCGCCCACGGCCTTACCGTAGATGGGATAGTGCGTACGGGTGTGGCTGTAGGTACCGCAGTCGAGCACCTTGTAGCCAGCCTGCTCCAGGCGGTCGGCCAGATAGATCTTCTCGTCCGTAACGATATGGTCGCAACCGATTGCGATGGTCTTCTTCATCAGAACGTCCTTTCGTCTGAATTCACAAGTTGAGGTAGAAGTTCGAGTTCTCGGTGGCTCTCGTTAGGCCATCTTGTTGAGCATGTCGACACGAATCTGGTGACGGCCGCCGGCGTACTGGGCGCGCAGGAACTCGCGGGCGATCTTCTTGGCGACCTCGGTGCCCACAACGCCCGGGCCCATGGTGACCATGCGCGAGCCGTTGTGCTCGCGGGTCATGTAGGCGGAACGCTCGTCAGAAATGTTGGCGACGACCATGCCCTTAATCTTGACGGCGGCCATATAGGAGCCGACGCCGTACTTATCGAATGCGAAGCCCTGGGAATCCTTGTGCTCCAGCAGGTCCTTGGCAACGGCGGTCGCGGAATCGACAAAGTCCGCGGCAGGGGTCTCGGAATAGTCGACGACCTCGTGACCGTCGGCGATGAGCATCTCCTTGATGGACTCCTTCATCGACATACCGTCGGCATCGGAAGCGATTACAACCCTCATGACATCCTCCTTGAGAGATACGCAGGTGCGTAGTTTCTGTTTGGAAGTGTTGAATCGCGTTCAGGTCCGGGCATCTGAATGTGCGGTTCTTCACTGTTCATGTTTATTTGAACACATTCGAACAGTAACTGCAACAACTATTTGTTTATCTTTGTTCTTTTTTGAACAAATACCGTTTACGGATGATTGCTGACCGTTTGGATTCAGGGAATGCCCGGCTTGTCACGTATTCAACAAACAAAAAGGGCGGCCGAGAACGCATCTCGGCCGCCCTTCTTACGGTTGGTTTTCCAAAGATCGCTTTGCCGCCTACTCAGACTGCCCACCCTTTTTGGCGTGCTTGGAAGGAGTGCTCAAGAAACGACCCGTCAAATAGTTCGCCGGGCCGGAAATATCGATCCCCAGCAGCACGTGGCCCAGCCACAGGAACGCCACGAGCACCAGCAGCGGGATAACGCACGAAGTCACGATCATCACGATGACGCCTTCAATCAGATCGGTCACCTGCCGCACGATCTCATCGGTCATCTGCTTGGCGCCGCTGGTCACCGACGTAACAAGGCTCGATGCCCCATCAGTCAACTGCTCGAGCACGTTTTTGGACTCCGTGGTCTCGGATTTTTTCTTGTTCGATTTTGAGCTGGTCTCGGCTGACTTGTCCGTGGTGCCGGCCGCATCCGCAGCGTCCGCAGCCTTTTGCTCAGCTTGCTCAATACTTACGCGATACGTTTCATCGACCTTCTGCGACACCCATACGCTCGCGGGCACGAGCGCCATGCCGATCACGGCAACCACCAGTACGCGTGTCGCCACACGGCGCAGGACAGTGCTCGTGCTCCAGCGCCCGTGAATGCCGAGCGACACCGCAAAGAGCACCAACGCAGACGGGATTAAGATGCCCAGGCCAACCGACCACAAAATCGTGAGCAAATATTTCTCTAGGTATAGCACGGCAAGCACGATACCAAGGTTGCCTGAAAGCTGTGCGAGCTGCTCGGCAACCGGCGTTCCCGTATCACCAGGCAGCGCGGTAATGCCCGCAGATAGAGCAACGCATGAAGCCGTGAGCGCCAAAACGTTGCCTTTCTTTTGGTCGATAACCTCGATGGTGGAGTCCCAAGTTTTGGTATCGGCGAAATGCGGACGAGCTACAAAGCCCGACAGCAACGCCAGCACCACGAGCGCAACGATGATACCGATCTGCAGCTTTTTGTTTGCGCACACGACATCGGACAGGCTGGGCTGCAGCTCGGTTACCGTCGTGTGCTCGGTTATCTGGACAGGACACCCATGAGCCATCTCGTGCGCGTCTCTTTTTTGAATCGATCCATTGTCCGGCATTTGGATACCTCCTCATTCCGGCCTGTATTGCGGATGGAAGTATACCCACCCTGCGAAAAACCGAACGGGAAGACGAACAGAAGCCCCAAGACTGTCCCCAACGACTAGTCGTTTAAGAACGTCCCCAATGACTATCTCGGGATGAGTTGCGGGGAGGAGAACAGAAAAAGCCCTGCCGCGGGTAGCGGCAGAGCTTTTGGAAGGGGACTTGGTTGTGAGGGCTCGTTAGGCGAGCTTGGCCTCGAGCTCGGCAATGCGCTTGTAGGCATCGATGGTAAAGCGGGCCTGCTTCTCCAGGATCATGGTGGTCATGAGAGTGTCCTGAGCATGGGCCATGATGAAGGTCATCTCCATCTCGCCACCGCCGGCCTCCTGCGAAAGCAGCTTGGTCTGCGTGTCGTGGGCGCCGATAAGTGCATCGCTGGCATCCTTGTGCAGCTGTTCGGCCTTCTCAAAATCACCCTCGCGAGCAGCATCGAGCGCTGCAAGCAGATCGGTCTGGGCGTCACCTGCGTATGCGACAATCTCGAATCCAACCATCGAGATTTCTTCTTTGGTTGCCATATTGCGTTCCTTTCACATATGAACCAATGGAGAGCATCGCGTCCGGGCATACGCGCTGCGTTCTGTATGGCAGAAACATTAACATTCAAACAAAAAAGAACAGCGCAAAACGTAATTTCAAGCTATGAACGGTCAATTTTTGCCCGTGAACGGTTTTTAAACCAATTTAAACAATATCGAACACAATTAGCGGCAACCCAAACAGACCCGCGCCCTAGCGCCAATCGCGCACCGTATCGCCCTCGACGAGCACGCCCGGAAACAGCATGTGCTCCACACCGGGTTCAACGCCCTCGGCGCCGGCAATCTTGTCGACCGCCCACATGCCGACGCGCTTGTTGTCAAAGCGCACCGTGGTCAGGCGACGGTCGGGCACGATATCGCCCAGGCTGTCGTCAACACCCGCCACGCTCACGTCCTCGGGCACGCGCTTTCCGCGCGACTCGAGTCCGCGAATGCAGCCGTAGGCCATGGCGTCGTTGGAGGCATAGATGGCAGTACAGGTCGGATCATCCGCCAGGGCCTGACCTGCGGCATATCCGCTCTGCGCCGTCCAATCGCCACGGATAAGTCGCGGTGGCTCAATGCCATGCGCACGCAATGTCTCGCGCCAGCCTTCCTCGCGCCGCATGCCCGAAAGCGAGCGCTCGGGGCACGAGATAAAGTGCACGGTTTTGTGCCCCCGCCCCAGCAAGTACTCGACCACCTGGCGCGAGCAATCGAACTGGTCGTTATCGACCGTTGAACAGAGCGGGTGCTCCAACATCGTAACGAGCACCGTCTGCATGCCGGGCAGCGGTTCAAAGGTGCCAAAGTCCGCCGGCATGCGGTTCATGATCACAACCATGCCGTCTACCGGCAGCCCGCTCATGCGCGACGATGCGCTCTCGAGGGTATACGGATGCCCATCTACTTTAGTGAGGGTAATGGCGTAGCCGTGCTTATCGGCGGCGGCGGCAAAGCCCTCCATACGGTCGAGGTTGCCGGTACCGGTAATGTTGAACATGGCGACGCCGACGGTCTTAAACTTGCCGCGGCGCAGCGATCGACCGGCAAAATTGGGGCGATACCCCAGCTCGCGCATGGCGGCACGCACGCGCTCCTTGGTCTCGGGGCGCACGCTGGGCGAATCGTGGACGGTGCGCGAGACCGTCTGTTCCGAGACGCCCGCGAGGCGCGCCACATCCTTAACGGAAACCGATTTTTTAACAGCGGCCATAGGTCGATCTTTCTATGTCAACGATGCCATTAGTGGCACCCTACGCAGTCATTTTTAACGCCTTCAAGTATATCCAACGCCTCCCCCGCAATACGCTTACCACCCAAAACCTACCGTTCACCGACATTTTTGCTTCCCCGAACGGCTTTTGTCGCCCAAATGTTAACGTTGCCATTATGCAAACACAGAGCCACCGGGCGGCTCAAACGTTTACGCGCAGGGAATCGACGGTCCGCAGGCACAGGGGCCATCGGTTCGCGTCTTATTTTGTGTCGCAAAATGGTAACGTCAACATTTTGGCAAGCAAACGTCAAAAGCTACCATCGTTGCTAACCCACCGACTCTTAGGAGCTTTGCATGGAGCAACTCATCGCCACTATCGAAAAGGGCCAGCCCTTTTTCAACGCGATCGCCCGCAACAAGTACCTCAAGGCGATCCGCGACGGTTTTATCTCCGTCATCCCCATCATTATCTTCTCGTCCATCTTCTGCCTCGTAGCCTCGGTCCCCAACATCTGGGGTTTCTACTGGCCCGACGACATCAACAACGCCCTGTGGAAGTGCTACAACTACTCCATGGGCATCCTGGCAATCGCCTGCGCCGCCACCACGGCCAAGCACTTCGCCGACGCTCAGAACCGCGACCTGCCCAAGAATAACCAGATCAACTTCATCTCGTGCATGTGCGCGGCCATCATCGGCTTCTTGCTCCTTTCGAGCGACACGATCGCCACGGACGCCGCCAGTGGCTTCAACACCACCTACCTTGGTTCCAAGGGCCTGCTGACCGCATTCATCGCTGCGTTTGTGACCGGCATCATCTACAAGTTCTTTATCAAGCGCAACATCACCGTCAAGATGCCCGAGCAGGTTCCGCCCAACATCTCGCAGACCTTTAAGGACATCATCCCCTTCTCCGTCTGCATCACCGTCTTTTGGGTCTTTGACATCGTCTTCCGCGCTGCTTTTGGCTTCTGCTTTGCCCAGGGCGTCATCCAGGTGTTCCAGCCCCTGTTCACCGCTGCCGACGGCTACATCGGTCTTGCTGTGATCTACGGTGCCATGAGCCTCTTCTGGTTCGTGGGCGTCCACGGCCCCTCGATCGTCGAGCCCGCCATCGCCGCCGCCCTCGTTGCCAACATGACCGACAACCTGGCTGCGTTCCAGGCCGGCCAGCACGCTTCCGCTGTCCTGACCCAGGGTGCCCAGTACTTCGTCGTCTGCATGGGCGGCACCGGCGCCACGCTTGTCCTGGTCTTTATGTTCTGCTTCCTGGCCAAGTCCCAGGAGATGCGCGCCGTCGGTAAGGCCGCCATCGTCCCCGTGTGCTTTGCCGTTAACGAGCCGCTGCTGTTCGCCGCACCTATCGTGCTCAATCCCGTCTTCTTTGTCCCGTTTGTCTTTGCCCCGATCGCCAACATCTGGATCCTCAAGATCTTTATCGACTTCTTGGGAATGAACGGCTTTATGTATACCCTGCCCTGGACCGTCCCCGGCCCCATCGGCACCATCATGGGCCTGGGCTTCCAGCCGCTCGCCTTTGTGATGCTCGCCCTTATCCTGGTCGTCGACTTTGCCCTGTACTACCCGTTCTTCCGTGCCTATGACGCCCAGAAGTGCACCGAGGAGGCCGAGATCTCCCAGGAGGAGCTCGCCGCCAAGAACGCTGAGAAGGCCGCCAAGCTCAACGATGCCTTCCAGGGCAAGGCTGACGCCAAGAGCGTTGCCGCCGGCGCTGCTGCCGAGGCCGTGAAGGCCGACGCCCCCGCCGCTTCCGCAGCGCCCGCCACCGAGGCTACGGCCACTAGCGACCTCAACGGCAAGCGCGTGCTCGTACTCTGCCAGGGCGGCGGTACCTCGGGCCTGCTCGCCAACGCGCTGGCCAAGGCTGCCAGGGAGCGCGGTATTAACCTCGAGACCGCTGCCGAGGCCTATGGCAACCACGTTGACATGCTCCCCGACTTTGACCTGGTCGTCCTGGCCCCGCAGGCCGCAAGCTACCTGGCCGACCTTCAGAAGGACTGCGAGCGCGTGGGCAACAAGTGCGTCGCCTGCCGTGGCAAGCAGTACATCGAGCTCTCCCAGAACGGCGACAAGTCTCTCGCCTTCGTAAGCGAGCAACTCTCGAAGTAAGTAACGCTCAGGGCCAGCCGACCATCCAAGACCGGCTGGCCCTTCGATTTAGACGATTGGATCATCATGTCCGTTAACCCTGCTAGCGTCACTAACCCGCCTGCGCAGTTTCCCGAGGACTTTGTCTTTGGCGGCGCCACTGCTGCCTACCAGGTAGAGGGCGAGACCCGCACTCACGGTAAGGGCAAGGTTGCCTGGGACGACTTCCTGGAGGCCCAGGGGCGCTTTTCCCCCGATCCCGCCTCGGACTTCTACAACCAGTACCCCGTCGACCTTGAGCTGTGCGAGGAGTTTGGTATCAACGGCATTCGTCTCTCCATCGCTTGGAGCCGCATCTTCCCCAACGGCACCGGTGAGATTAACCCCGAGGGCGTCCAGTTCTACCACGATCTCTTCGCCGAGTGCCATAAGCACCATGTTGAGCCGTTTGTCACGCTGCATCACTTTGACACGCCGCTGCCCCTCTTTGAAAAGGGCGACTTCCTCAACCGCGAGACCATCGACGCCTTTGTGGACTTTGCCACCTTCTGCTTTAAGGAGTACGGCGACCAGGTGACCTACTGGTTCACCTTTAACGAGATCTGGGCCGACGCCTCCAACACCTACATCGAGGGCACCTTCCCCGGTGGCGTCAAGGCGCATCTGGCCGAGGCCTTCCAGTGCGAGCACAACATGATGCTCGCCCACGCCAAGGCCGTGCTGGCCTTCCACAACGGCGGTTTTAAGGGCAAGATCGGCGTCATTCAGTCGCTGGAGTTTAAGTATCCGCTCAACGAGAACGACCCCGCCGACATCAAGGCCGCCAACAACGAGCACGTGCTGCAAAACCAGTTCTTGCTCGACGCCACCTTCCGCGGCGACTATGCGCCCGACACCCTCGAGTGCGCCAACCGCCTGGCTGCCGTCTCGGGCGGCACCATCGAGATCCTAGACGAGGATCTGGAAATCATGCGCGAGGCCGCGCTCTACAACGACTACCTGGGCGTTAACAACTACCAGTGCCGCTTCTTGAAGGCTTACGACGGCGAGAACGACCTGCACCACAACGGTACGGGCGAGAAGGGCACTGGCCGCTGGCGCGTTAAGGGTATTGGCGAGCATGTGAACAAGCCTGGCATCCCCACCACCGACTGGGACTGGATCATCTATCCCGAGGGCCTGTTCGATCTGCTCGTCTACATTAAGCAGCGCTACCCCAACTACAAGCAGATTTTCATCACCGAGAACGGCATGGGCTACAAGGATCCCTACAAGGACGGTTTTGTGGACGACCAGCCGCGCATCGACTATATCGAGCAGCACCTGCGCTGGTTACTCAAGGCCATGGAGGTGGGCGTCAACGTGGGCGGCTACTTCCTGTGGAGCCTGCAGGATCAGTTCTCCTGGACCAATGGCTACAACAAGCGTTACGGCTTCTTCTACGTTGACTTTGAAACCCAGAAGCGCACGCCCAAGGCAAGCGCCTACTGGTATAAGCACGTGGCGCAGACCCGTCGTCTGGACTAGCGGCTGGCGGGGTCGCCTGCCCACATAACCTGTCCCCATTTCTCAGCCGGGGGCGGCACGTCACACGGCGCGCCGCCCCCGGCCTTTTTGTTTTTGGGCTGGTCGGGAGCCGTTTGTCTCGATCTGTAACATCTAGCCGAGTTTTTTGGTCCTAGCTGTTACAGATTGAGACGAACAGGATTGCTCTTTCCGAAGAATCTAAATCTGTAACACGTAGCCCGCTTTTGACCGTCTACCTGTTACAAATCGAGACAAACGGAGTAGGACCTAACCCCGTATGTCCCTAACAGTCGAGCGTTCGACCAGCGTACTCGGCACATGAATCGCCTCGATAGACGAGCTCTCTCCAATCGCCGCCTCAAACGCAAGCTTACCGACACCGCGCAAATCAAATCGCAGCGTCGTCAGTCGATTGTGAGGAACAAGTCCCTCGAGTGCGTCGTCGATACCAACCACGCTCACGTCGTCGGGCACGGACAGGCCCGCGTTCTCGAGCGCGGCGATAACGCCCAGCGCCATCTGGTCATTTGCCGCAAGCACGGCAGTCGGCGCCTGCGACCCGCCGGCAAGCACCTCGGCCGCAATCCGCTCGCCCATGGCGTACCCACTGTCCGCACTCCAATCGCCACGCAGCATCGGAGCGGCATCGACATGAGCACGACCCAGCGTATCGCGCCAACCGGCCTCACGAAAACGCGAGGAAATCGAGTTTTCCGGACCCGCCACAAACCGCATATTCGAGTGACCATGTTCCAGCAGATAATTGGTCAACAGCTCGCACGAACCATACTGGTCGGAGTCGATCGTCGTGCAGCGCGGATGCGCATACATGGACAGGATGACCGTTCGCACTCCCGGCTGGGGAACAAACTCCTCAAAATCGGGAGCCATGCGGTTCATGTTGAGAATCATGCCGTCGACGGGTCGCTCGACCATGCGGCGCGAGGCATCGGCAAGTGTATAGGGCTTGTCGCCGCCCATCTCGATCATAGTGACGGCAAAATCGTGCTCGCGCGCCGCTTGCATGATACCCTCGAGCGTCGCCAGGTTACCGACACGTGTGATGTTGTACATGCACAGGCCAATAGAACGATACGACCCGCCGCGCAACGCCGCTCCAGCAAAATTGGGACGAAAGCCCAGCTCTTCCATGGCGGCCAGCACACGCTTGCGCGTCTTTTCCGTCACGTTGGGCATACCGTTGACCACGCGAGACACAGTCTGGCGGCTCACGCCAGCGAGCGCCGCAACCTCTGCCGCGCTCGCCGAATGACCATTCCTTGTCTGCTGAGCCATGCCTTCCACGCTAACCTGCTTCCCAACTATTCCCCGCGCCCATGGCGCATCGTACATACATCGATAACGTGCTCATGATACCCGAGCCATATACCACAACATGAAAACCTCTGTCAATCAAAACCGCTTACCGAACAAATACAACCGTTCGCGGCTGTTTGAAGTTGTTTTGTTTCTATACATCCCAGCCGGATGTTAACGTGCTCATTGTCAAATGTTCACGTGCTCATTTTGGTTCTAATCATTTTAAGATAGTGTTTATCGGGCTTTTTCACCGCTGAACGCTAACCAGGGAGCCTCCTGAGCGCAAACGCACAATATCGAACAGCGAGACGAGAGGGTGTATGCATATGTCTTTGCTAAACCGCGTACAGCAGCTGCCGAAGGGCTTTGTTTGGGGCGCCGCAACCGCCGCGTACCAAACGGAAGGTTCCACGAAGGTGGCAGGCAAGGGTAAGACCATGTGGGACGATTACCTTGTCGCCCAGGGTCGCTTTTTGCCCGACCCGGCCAGTGATTTCTACAACCGCTACGAGGAGGATATCCGCCTTTCTGCCGAGCATGGACTCAACGCCATCCGTGTGTCCATCGCCTGGACCCGCATCTTCCCCAACGGCGACGATGCCGAGCCCCTCGCCGAGGGCGTTAAGCACTACCACGAGCTGTTCGCCTGCTGCAAAAAGTATGGCGTCGAGCCCTATGTGTCCCTGCATCACTTTGACTCCCCCGCCGCCCTGTTCAACCAGGGCGACTGGCTCAACCGCAAGACCGTCGACGCCTATGTGCGCTATGCCGAGTTCTGCTTCCGCGAGTTCCGCGAGGTCAAGAATTGGTTCACCATCAACGAGCTCATCAGCCTCTCGCACTCCCAATACATCCAAGGCAACTTCCCGCCCAACCATCACTTTGATGTGACGAGCGGCATCCAGAGCCAGCACAACGAGCTCGTTGCCCACGCCCGCGCCGTCAACCTGTATAAGGATCTTGACGAAACCGAGCACCTGGGCGGACGCATTGGCATGGTCAACGTCCTGACGCCGGCATATCCTGCCACAGACTCGCCCGCCGACCAGCACGCCGCCGACCTGTACAACGCCTTCTACACCGACTTCATCATGGACGGCGCCTTCCTGGGTCACTACTCCGCGCGCACCCTCTCACTCATCAACGAGATTCTGCGTGCCAACAACGCCACGCTTACGGTTGAGGACAGCGACATGGAGGAGCTCGCCAAGGCGGCGCCCCGCAACGATATGTTCGGCCTCAACTACTATCAGTCGGCGTTTATCGCCGCCTACGATGGCGAGTCCACCAACAGCTTTAACGGCACCGGAGACAAGGGCACCTCGTGCTTTAAGTTTAAGGGCGTCGGGCAGCAGGTCGATATGCCGGGTATCCCCACCACCGACTGGGATTGGCTCATCTACCCGCAAGGCCTCTACGACACGCTCAAGCACATCAGCGCCACCTATCCCAACCTCCCCGTCATCTATATCACCGAAAACGGCCTGGGCCACAAGGACCCCGAGCCCGACGCAAACGGCATCGTCGCCGATCCCGAGCGCATCGACTTTGTCGACCAGCACATGGAGAAGGTGCTCCGGGCGCGCGCCGAGGGCGTCGACGTCCAGGGCTACTTTATCTGGAGCCTGCAGGACCAGTTCTCGTGGGCCAACGGCTATAACAAGCGCTACGGCCTGTTCTACATCGACTTCGACACGCAAAAACGCTACATCAAGCAGTCGGCACTCTGGTACAAGGAGCTCGCCGACACTATGGCGGACGCGCAGTAGCGCATCGCCTCGCTTTCCCCCGAGAGGGGAGCGGCCCTATGCGATACAAACCCAGCCGCTCCCCTCTCTCCCCCTGGGACCGACCCCGCCTGCACCCGGGCTTTTAGCAAGCGGGAGACCATATAGGTTTTCAACGTCCATGCCATTAAGATTTCATGCAAAGAGGAGCGTGAACTATGGAATCGATCGTTAAGTTCTTGGAGAAAGGTCAGCCGTACTTCGACAAGGTCTCTAAGAACATCTACCTTCAGGCCATTAAAGACGGCTTTTTGGCAGCAATGCCCATCATCCTGTCTTCTTCTGTCTTCCTGCTTATTTCGACCCTGCCGGGCGTTGTCGCCACGGTCGGCGGCTTTACGCTGCCCGACTGGTGGAACGTCGACGTCGTGAACTTCTGCAACAAGGTTTACAACTTCACGATGGGCGTCGTGGGCATCATGGTCGCCGGCACCACCGCAAGCGCGCTGACCGGCTCCAAGAACCGCCGCATGCCTGCCGGCAAGGCCATCAACGCCACGAGCACCATGGTCGCCGCCATGTGCGCTATGCTCATCTTGGCCGTTACCCAGACGAGTGCCAAGATCGACGGCGCCGATGTCTCGGTGTTCTTTACCGACAACATGGGCACCAAGGGCCTACTGAGCTCCTTTGTCGCCGCATTTGCCACGGTCAACATCTATGCCTTCTGCATTAAGCGAGACATCACCATCAAGCTGCCCAAAGAAGTCCCCGGCGCCATCGCCCAGAACTTCCGCGACATCTTCGCCTTCAGCTTCTCCATCCTGTTTGTCGCCGTCATCGACGTTATCTGCCGCACCTGCTTGGCCGTCCCGTTTGCCAACGTCATCTCCACGCTGGTGAGCCCGCTGTTCGCCGCTGCCGATTCCTACGCCGGCCTCGCCCTCATCTGGTTCATGATCCCGCTGTTCTGGTTCATGGGCATCCACGGCCCCTCGGTCGTTAAGCCTGCCCTCAACGCCGCGCTGTTTGGCAACATCACCACCAACCTCGCCACGCTGCAGGCCGGCGGTCACCCCGCCCTCGCCCTGACCGAGAACTTCGGTAACTACATCGGCGAACTCGGCGGCACCGGCGCCACGTTCATTGTCCCGATCATCTTCCTGCTCTTTATGCGCTCCAAGCAGCTCAAGGCCGTCGGCAAAGCCTCTGTCGTACCCGTGATGTTCGCCGTCAACGAACCGCTGCTGTTCGCCGCGCCCATCATCCTCAACCCGTACTTCCTGATCCCGTTCCTGTTTGCCCCCGTGGCCAACGTCCTCATTGGTAAGTTCTTCATCGACTTTTTGGGCATGAACGGCTTTATCTATGCCATGCCGTGGGCACTCCCCGGACCGATCGGCACCTTCATCGACACCAACTTCCAGCCGATCTCTCTGGTCCTGGTTGTCGTCCTGCTGGTCGTTGACTTCTTAATCTACTACCCGTTCTGCAAGGCCTACGACAACGTCCTGTGCAAGCAGGAGGCCGAGACCCTGGCCGAAGAAGAGGCCGAGGAGACCAAGGCCGTCAAGACCGCTGCCGCCCCCGCCGTTGAGGCTCCTGTTGTCGAGACCGCTTCTGCCACTGAGGCCTCCGCAGCTCCGTCCGCCCTTAAGGGCAAGGATCTGAGGGTTCTGGTTCTGTGCGCTGGCGCCGGCACCTCTGCACTGCTCGCCAACGCGCTTAAGGAAGGCGCCGACGAGCTGGGCATCGACATTACCGCCAACGCCGGTGCCTACGGCAGCCACTACGCCATCATGGACCAGTACAACGTCATCGTCCTGGCTCCGCAGGTTCGCACCTATTACAACGAGATGAAGGCCGACACCGACCGCCTGGGCATCACGCTGCTGTCGCCCAAGGGCAAACAGTACATCGACCTCACTAAGGATCCCAAGGGTGCCGTCGCCTGGATCGAGGAAAACCTCGAGGCATAAGACGCTGACGCCACCTGCCGCTCGCAGAAAAAAATGGCCCGTGCATCGATGCGTGATGCGCGGGCCATTTTGTTTAGACCGCACCCGTCCTCCTGTTCATCTTAATCTGTAACATCTAGCCGAGTTTTTGGGTCCCAGCTGTTACAGATCGAGGTGAACGCACAGGCCAAGCCAAAAATCTCAATCTGTAACATGTAGACCGCTTTTGACCGCTTAGATGTTACAGATCGAGACAAACAGATGGGTCAATCCAATCAATCTAGATCTGTAACACCTGGCTGGTCATTTCACTCCTAACTGTTACAGATCGAGACAAACGGAATAAGCCGGGCCGAATTGTCTAAATCTGTAACATCTAGCCGAGTTTTCGGGTCCCACCTGTTACAGATTTAGACGAGCAGGCCGAGCACGTCTACGCCCGCAGGTCCTTTACGCTGGAACGCTCGACCAGCACACCCGAGACGAGCGTACGGCTTCTGGAGCTCGGGGCTTCCAGACCTGCGACGACCTCGTTAAGCGCACGGATGCCCAGTTCGCGGTGGCGAAACTTCACCGACGTCAGAATCGAGTTGGGAATCGTCTTGTAGAGCTCATCGTCGAAGCCGATCACGGACACGTCGTCGGGCACACTGAGCCCTTTGTCACGTAGAGCCACCATCACGCCGTTTGCCATGCAGTCGTTAGCAGAGAGGACCGCCGTGCAATCGGGCTTATCGGCAAGCACAAGGCCCGCGGCATAGCCACTATCCGCATTCCAATCGCCTTGCAGAGGCTCGGGCGGCTCAATGCCACGTGCCTCGAGTGCCGCACGCCAACCTTTCATACGACACTGGCTCGACAGCGACTCTTTCTTACCAGAGACGAAGTATACGTTCTTGTGCCCGCGATTTAAGAAGTACTCGCACGCCATGCGCGCACCACCCTCTTGATCGTCACTAACGGTAGAGCAGGTAGGATGCTCCATCGGCGTGATAATCACCGTCTTGAGGTCCTTCGGTGCCTCAAAGGTATCAAAGTCATCGACCATCTGACGCAGGTTGAAGATCATGCCATCAACAGGCAGCTGCGACATCCTGCGCGCCGCTTCGGCAAGGGTCTTCTTCTCCCCCGCGCGCTTCTTAATCATCGTGAGCGCGAAGCCGCGTTCTTCGGCGGCATCGGCGATACCGTCAATCATGTCCACAGCGCCGCCCGACAAGTGGAACATCACCACGCCGATGCACCCGTAACGGCCCAACTTGAGTGAACGCGCGGCAAAGTTGGCTCGAAACCCGAGCGCCTCCATTGCCGAATGGACCTTATCGCGTGTCGACTCTCGCACGCTATCGGGCTCGTTGATCACGCGCGACACCGTCTTGATAGAAACGCCCGCGGCAACTGCCACATCATTCATTGAGACATTTTTCTTGTCCATCGTTGCCACTACTTCTCCAGTCGGTTTTGCATCGCTTGTTTTTTGCGTTCTAGCATACACTACCTGCCTGACTGATAAATCAACCGTTTACCGGACAATATCGACCGCTCACCCGTATATCCTTGTTGCTCTTCCAAAAATGTCTTACGTTGTCATTAACGAAATGACAACGTTGTCATTTCGCAATGCCTTCCTTATACAGGAAGGTTTCCGGGCAGTCCTGACCATCCATCGACGACCAGTTCCATCCACATGCATCGCGCATCGAGCAGCAAAGGAGCTCTATGGACGCCATCGTAAAGATGCTCGAAAAGCATCAACCGTTCTTTGAGAAGATCTCGAGGAACGTCTACCTCCAGGCCATTAAGGACGGATTCCTTGGGTGCATGCCCATCGTCCTCACCTCTTCGATCTTCCTGCTGATTGCCACCCTTCCTGGCGTAGTTGGCATCACGCTGCCCCAGCCGCTCATCGACTGGTGCAACAAGCTGTACAACTTCACCATGGGCGTCATGGGCATCATGGTCGCCGGCACCACTGCCAAGAACTTTACGGCTTCCATGAACCGTCGCATGCCCGCCGGCAAAGTGCTCAACGACGGCTCCACCATGGTTGCCGCCCAGTGCAGCATGCTGCTGCTCGCAGTCACGCAGTTCACCACCAAGTTCAACGGCTCCGAACTTTCGGTCTTCGATTGCACCAGCATGGGTACGCGCGGTCTGTTCTCGGCCTATATCGCCGCGTTCATTACCGTGTGGGTCTACAAATTCTGCGTCTCGCGCGATCTGACCATTAAGCTGCCCAAGGAGGTCCCGGGCGCCATCGCTCAGAACTTCCGCGACATTATCCCCTTTGGCGGTGCCGTCATCATCTGCGGCATCATCGATGTCATCGTGCGCAACCTCATGGGCGTTCCGTTCTCCGAGCTGCTTATCAAGCTGCTCTCCCCGCTCTTTACCGCTGCAGAAACCTATCCTGGCCTTATCCTTATCCAGGCAGCCACCGCGTTCTTCTGGTTCATCGGCGTCCACGGCCCCTCGATCGTCCAGCCGGGCATCGACCCCATCCGTCTTGCAAACCAGGCCGAGAACCTGCAGGTTCTGCTGGCAGGCGGCCACCCCGCCCACTCCCTCACCTTTAACATGTCGCTCGTGGGTGAGTTCGGCGGCACCGGCGCCACGTTCATCGTGCCGCTTCTGCTGATTCTCTTTATGAAGTCCAAGCAGCTCAAGGCCGTCGGTAAGGCCTCGATTGTTCCTGTTGCCTTCGCTGTCAACGAACCGCTGCTCTTTGGCGCGCCGATGATCCTTAACCCCTACATGCTCATCCCCTTTGTTGCCGCCGGTTGCGTCAACGTGAGTGTTGCCAAGTTCTTTATCGACAATGTGGGCATGAACGGCTTCTCCTTCGTGGTGCCTTGGGCTACCCCTGCCCCCATCGGCATCTTCATCACCACGAACTTCCAGCTTATCGCCCTGGTATTTGTCGCGATCATCATCTTGCTGGACGCCATCATCTACCTGCCGTTCTTGAAGGCATACGATAAGCTGCTCTGCGACCAGGAGGCCGAGCGCGCCGCCGAGCTGGGTCTCGAGTCCGATGGTGCCGCTGCCATCGCCGCCAACGCCCCTGCGCCCGCTGTCGAGCAGGCTACCGCTTCCGTCGAGACGACTGTTGCCGCCGCCGACAGCAAGCCTGTCGCCGATCAGCCCGAGCCCGCTGCCGATGCATCCGCCAAGAAGGATGTCGACGGCCTGAAGGTCCTCGTCCTGTGCGCCGGCGCCGGCACCTCTGGCATGCTCGCCAACGCCATCAAGGAAGGTGCCGCACAGACCGGAGAGAACATCGCTTCCTCCGCAGGCGCCTATGGCCAGCACACTGCCATCATGGATCAGTACGACGTCATCGTGCTCGCCCCGCAGGTTCGTAGCTACTACAACGACATGAAGGCCGACACCGATCGCCTGGGCATTAAGCTGCTCGCCCCGCGCGGTAAGGAATATATCGACCTTACTCGCGACCCCGCTGGCGCCATCAAGTGGCTCCGCGAGAACCTCGACTAGTTCCTTCCTCTGTTGGTGCCCGGATCCCCAGTTCGGGCACCTCTCCCTATTCGTATCCCACAGAAAGGATGACTCATGACCAACCCCATGCAGTTCCCCGACGGCTTTGTGTTTGGCGGCGCCACCGCCGCTTACCAGGTTGAGGGTGAGACCCGCACGCACGGCAAGGGCAAAGTGCCCTGGGACGATTTCCTGGCTGCTCAGGGTCGCTTCTCCCCCGACCCCGCAAGCGACTTCTACAACAAATATCCGGTCGATATCGACTTGTGCCAGCGCTTCGGCATTAACGGCATTCGCGTCTCCATCGCTTGGAGCCGCATCTTCCCCAGTGGCACCGGCGAGATTAACCCCGAGGGTGTCGCTTTCTATCACGAGCTTTTCGCCACCTGCAACAAAGCTGGCGTTATCCCCTACGTCACGCTCGATCACTTTGATACGCCCGAGGCCTTTTACCAGAACGGCGGCGAGGGTTTCCTGACGCGCACGACGATCGACGCCTTTGTCGAGTACGCCAAGTTCTGCTTTGCCGAGTTCACCGAGGTCAAGCACTGGTTTACCTTTAACGAGATTCCCGCAACCGCCGAGGGCAGCTTTATCGTCGGCAACTGGCCGCACGGCGAGAAGTACCGCCTGGACAAGGCCTTCCAGCTCATGCACAACATGATGGTGGCCCACGCCAAGGCTGTCGTCGCCTTCCATGAGGGCGGCTTTGAGGGCGAGATCGGCATTGTCCAGAACCTGGAGCCCAAGTATCCCCTCGATCCCAACAGCGCTGCCGACTGCGAGGCGGCTCGTATGGCCGACGTCATCAACAACCGCTGGGTACTCGACGCCACCTTCCGCGGCCACTATGCAGCCGACACCATGGAGGCCGCGACCAAGCTGGCCCATATCGCCGGCGGCGAGCTCGACGTCCGCGACGAGGACATCGCCGCGCTGACCGCCGCGCTCCCCTACAACGATTGCCTGGGCGTCAACACCTACAAGTGCCAGTTCCTGCGTGCCGCCGAGGGCGAAAACGACATCAACCACAATGGCACCGGCGACAAGGGCTCCTCGCGCTGGTTCCTCAAGGGCGTGGGCGAGTCATGCGTGCGCGAAGGCGTTCCCACCACCGATTGGGACTGGATCATCTATCCCGAGGGCCTCTACGACCTGCTGCTCCGCATTAAGAACGATTACCCCAACTACAAGAAGATCTACATCACCGAGAACGGCATGGGCTATAAGGACGACTTCGAGGACGGCTTTATCGACGACGCCCCTCGCATCGACTACATGCGCCAGCATCTCGCATGGATCCTCAAGGCAATCGACGGCGGCGTAAACGTCGACGGTTACTTTGTGTGGTCGCTGCAGGACCAGTTCTCCTGGACCAACGGTTACAACAAGCGCTACGGCCTGTTCTACATCGACTTCGAGACCCAGAAGCGCTATCCCAAGGCGAGCGCGTACTGGTACAAGAACGTCGCGGAGACCGGCCTGCTCATGGCCTAATTCAAGCCGTATACCCCCTGTCGGCCGCATGTGAATTCCTCCACGGGTTCGCATGCGGCCTTTTTGTTTTGGCTCGGCCCGAGCAGGCCATTTGTCTCGATCTGTAACATCTAGCAGAGATTTTTGGCCCCAATTGTTACAAATTGAGATGAACGGGGGCACCCGGTTCGAAATGTCTAGATCTGTAACATCTGATTCGCTTTTGGCCGTCTAACTGTTACAGATCAAGACAAAGATGATGGCTGGGTAGACAAAATCTCGATCTGTAACATCTAGTCGAGTTTTTGGGTCCTAGCTGTTACAGATTGAGACAAATGCACAGGACAATCCTCTCAATCTCAATCTGTAACATCTGGTTGGTGATTTCGCCCCTACCTGTTACAGATTGAGACAATTTGATAGTGGAGTCCTCATTTACGCGTCATATCGCGTAGCGCTGACGCGCTGATTCCCCACAATGACAGGAGGTAAAAGTCCTCCCGCATCGCCTGTTGGCAATCCCATAGCGTTAGCTAGCAGATGACCTGCGTGTGTTCCTCGATGGCGGCACGATTCTCGGCGGCGATACCCGGTTCGCACACCACGGCATCCAGGCTGTCCAAGCGACAAAAGGTGTAGAAGTCGCGCTTGCCGATCTTGCTGGAATCGGCGATCAGATAGCGTGAGTCGGCCTTGCTAAAGGCGAGCTGCTGGATACGGCCCTCGTCCATGTTGGACGTAGATACGTCGCCATCCAGAATGCCGTTGGCGCCGATAAACGCCGCGTCGATGCCCAACGCACGCAGGGTATCCTCGGCCGTTGGTCCCACAAAAGCGGCGGTGCGGCGACGGTACATACCGCCCACGAGGCACAGGTCGCAGTCTTCGCGCGCCTCGAGCAGGTTAAACACCGAAAGCGAGTTGGTCACAATGCGCAGGCGACACGCCGGCAGCATCGAGGCCATCTGTTCCACCGTAGTGCCCGTACCCAAAAAGATGGTCGAGCCCTCCTCGATAAGCTCCACAGCACGGCGCGCAATCTGCAGCTTTTCCTCGGCATGCTTAGTGCGCTTTTCGCTGTGCGAATACTCATGGCGCAACATAGCATGGGGACGTCCCTGTGCGCTACGGGCGCCACCGTGCACGCGCTCGATCTCGCCCAGGCTCGCAAGTTCTTCGAGGTCGCGGCGAATCGTCATATCCGAAACGCCCAGCGCATCCGAAATCTCCTTGACTGAAACCGTGCCCTGCTCTTCGAGCAGCTGACGAACCTTATCCTGTCGCTCTGCTTTAATCACGATGAATCCTCGCCGTTCTTTGCGCGCATATCATTCAAACAGTAACGAACAAATTGTATCAGACTCGTGCGCGTCAAAAATGAACACCCGCACAGCTCCAATCATCACTTTTTTGAGAAAAATACCCCCTGCTTTAGTGGGGTGTAGTGATAATCTCGCCTGTTCGCGCTACAGTTTGTCCGAAATACCTCGATGTTAGGAACCAAATGATCACTTCCGAGCTTTTCGGCACCGCGCCGTGCGGCACCTCCGTTCATCGTTACACCCTCAACGGGCCCGAGATCTGCGTTCGCATTATGGACTATGGCGCCACCGTGCTGGGTATCGATGTGCCTGACATTCCCGGCAACGTGCGCGATGTTGTGCTGGGCTTCGATAAGCTCGAGGATTACTTTGACAACCCCGCCTGCTTTGGCGCGACCATCGGCCCCGTGGCAAACCGCACCGCGGGCGCCACGATCACCATCGACGGCACGGACTGGCATATGCCCGCCAACGAGGGCGCCAACAACCTACACAGCGATCTTGAGCACGGCCTGCATAAACGCGTGTGGGATGTTGAGCTCGACGAGGTCCATAACGCCGTGCGCATGACCACCTCGCTTAAGGATGGCGAGCTGGGCCTGCCCGGCAACCGAACCTTTACGGCTGTGTTTACCGTTACGCGCACCGGTGTCTTCCGCATCGAGTATGGTTGCGAGAGCGACCGCGCCACCTACGTGTCCATGACCAACCACACATACTTTAACCTTGCCGGCCATAACGCCGGCATGGACTGCGAACATTTCTTTGTCGCCAACGCCGCCCACTACCTGCCCATTGATGACCAGAACATTCCCACCGGCGAAATCGCTCCGGTCGAGGGAACACCGTTTGACTTTCGCGAGCTGCGCCCCGTCGCACCCGGCATGGAGGCCGACGACCCGCAGATTAAGCAGGCACGCGGCTACGATCACTGCCTGTGCATCGATGGCTATCAGTACGGCCGCAACCTGCGTCGCGCCCTGCATGTCGAGGAGATGTGGACCGGCCGCGAGCTGGACTACTACACCACCGCCCCGGGCGTGCAGCTCTACACCGGCAATTGGTTGGGTGACGAGCACGCCAAGGACGATGCCAACTACGGTTGGGGTGCCGGCTTTGCTCTCGAGGCCGAGATGTACCCCGACACGCCGCACCAGCCGCTGTTCCCGCAGGGCATCGTGGGCCCGGGTCACCCCTACAGCAATGTGATCGAGTACCACTTTATGAGGCACTAAACCCACAACGCGACATATCACACAGCAGCGCCCGCCGGCACCACCTCCGACGGGCGCTGCTTCATGCCTAAATCCTTCTTTTCGATGCCACCGAATTGGTGACATAACAAAACTATGCCGAATTACTACGATGAACCCACTATGTCCGACCACGCGCTGGTTTATAAAAAATTAGCAACTCGTCTACCTGCGGTTTTATTCTCTGCAAATTTGGCATGCTCGGCGATAAGCAATTCATCGTAGTAAACCGGCATAGTTTTGGCGGACAGCGCCACACAGATCCCCTACGAAGGCAAAATGATCCGTTTTCCTCCGTCCCCAAGGGATCAGTTAAACAGATTGCCGATGGGGTCGGGGGCGGAACTGGGGAGATGGCGGATTTCTAGCTCTATACCGAGCTTTTGCAACTCTTTGAAGGCGGCGATGTCTGTATCGCCTACGGCAACGGCAGGCGTTGCAGAGCGCTTGCCCTCCCCCGCCCGCATATGGCCGATACTAATCTTGGTGATCGGCACACCGCCCTTAACCAGCGCGAGCGCATCGGAGGGTGAGGCCACCATGATCAGAATCAATTGGCGAGGCGTTGCGGTATGAATGACGTCGATGGTCCTTTGCACCGAGAAAAACCGCGTCCAAACGCCTTCTGGCGCCGCCACCCTCATGGGTGCCCATTGGCGCGAATCTGCCGCGATCTCATCGTTGACGATTAGGACAAGGTTGGAACCCACGGCTTCGTTCCACAGCTCAACGTCTTGTCCGTAAATGAAACGGTCGTCGATGCGTGCGAGAAGAATCTTGGGTTGAGTCATCGCTGCCCCATTCTGTTTGAGACCCGTAAGAGCAAGACATCGCGTCTCCAATATTAGTGCATTTAAAGTGAGAAAAGCCGTCAGAACACTTGCGCGGATTTGCGATGTCCCGTATCATAGACAGCCGTTGACGCCTCAGTTGCGCCATCACATGGCCGCCAGCGTAGCTCAGTTGGTAGAGCACCGCTCTCGTAAAGCGGGGGTCACCGGTTCGAGCCCGGTCGCTGGCTCCATTGCACAAGATTGCCGCCTTCGGGCGGCTTTTTTGTTGCTGATTTCGGGCGCGCTTCCGCCAATCCAAGCACAACGCCGCCGGAAACTCTCCTACTCAACAAAAGCCCCGCCAACCGCAATCCCCAAAGGAACCGCGATCAGCGGGGCCCAAGCGCGTTCCTCCAAGGGATAACGCTCGCAAAACGAACAGCTCAGCCGAGCGGCTCGTTACTCCTCCCAGTAAGCGTCTGCAAGCAGCTTAAAGCAGATCTTCTTGACCGGCTGCGCGCCATCGCCCGGGAACTCGAGCGTGGGCATGTGAGGCTCGCCGGCAACAAACAGCGCAAACTTGTCGTCAGCAAGATCGCCGGCGATCGAGGCGTCGGAATCGACCAGATCGTAGTCGTCCTTCTCGTCAAACTCCTGAACCAGCGTCAGGCTGCCCGTGGCAACCTTAAAGGCCTCGCGACCCTCGACGTCGATCTGCAGGTCGTGATAGCGCTGATGCGTCTCATAGTGAGCCTCGCCTTCGGGACGCGTCGTGGGAGCCATGACGTTCGCAAAGACCTTGTCGCCCAGAATCGGATGGCTGCCGACCTCGAGCTTCGCCGGATCGTTCTCCTCGAGCCAATCGATCAGCACGTCGAGGCCCTTGAGCATTCCACGGTACTCCTCGATATCGCCCAATGCACCGTAAATCATCTAAATCCCCTCTCGGATCGTTTCTTTGGCGGCTACTCGGCAAACGCATTACCGACGCTGTTGCCACCCACATGCGTCTCGACCAGGGTAAGGTCGGGATTGAACACGACAGTGTCGGCGTCGCGCCCCGGCATAATGCTACTGCACCTGTCGGCGACATGAGCTAGCAACCGATGCCGGGGCCGCAGCACAAGCTCCTACAGCTCGGTCACGACAACGCCGTTGTAAACCTCGTCCCAACGATCCATAACCAAGTGGCCAGTCATGGGATCCATGGCATTGAGCTTGCCGCAGGTGTTGGCGGTACGCAGCACCGTCTCGTCGTCGGCGCCGGCAGCAATCGCATGTGCGAAGCCGGCAATGGTCGAATCGCCAGAGCCCGTAGCGTTAACGGCGGGGATATCGGGGGTCTTGGCGCGGAACGCACGGCCATTGTGGAAGCCAACGGAGCCGGCAGCGCCCATGGATACGACGACCCAGGGGATATCGGAGAAGCGGGCGTCAGAGGCGAGCGCGGCGCGGAGCTCGTCCACATCGTCGGTGGTAAAGCTCGTGCCCAGAAGGCCGTTGATCTCGGTCAGGTTAGGCTTGACCAGCTCGGGCTTGACCTCGGACTTGAGCGCAGCCTCGAGCGAGGCACCCGAGGTATCGAGCAGCACCTTGGCACCGGCGTTCTCGGCAATGCCCGTGATCTTGGCATAGTAGTCTGCCTCGACGCCGCGGGGCAGCGAACCCGAAATGGTGACGACGTCGGCTTTACCCGCAAGCTCGGTAAACTTGGCGGTAAAGGCATCGAGCTCCTCGGGGGCAATCGTCGGGCCGCTCTCGAGCAGCTCGGTCTGGTTGCCAGCATGAAGGATGTTGAGGCAGATGCGGGTCTCGCCCTTGATGGGCACAAAATCATTCTTAATGCCATTGGCATCCATGAGCTCGGCCATATAGGCGCCCATATGACCACCAAGTAGGCCGGTTGCCACAACGTCGTCGCCCAGCTGACCAAGGACGCGGGCTACGTTAAGGCCCTTGCCGCCGGCGGTCTTTTCGGGCGTCACGCGGTTGACGTCGTCGATGACGAGCTCATCAAGCTGATAGCGCGTATCGACGGACGGGTTCATCGTAACGGTGAGGATCATTTTTAGCTCCTTATCTCGCAGGCTCCTTGTGCCTCGCGATACGAGTCGACAAAACGGAATTACAGAATCTCAATCGTAAACGAGCGCACGATGGTTTCTTTGGGCTTGGCGATAAGGCAGCCGCGCTTGTGCTCAAGCACGTCATCCTCATCGGAACAGGTCGAGAGGCCGCCCCAGGGCTCAACTGCCACAAAATCACCCTCGGGCTTGCTCCACACAATGAGGTACGGGAAGCCCTCAAAGCTCAGGCGAACGCCCTTGTCCTCGCCCTTTTTGGAAAGCGTGACCTGACGGCTCTCGAGCACGTCAAAGATGGTCTCCGCAAAATCGAAGAGCTCATGTGACAGAGGCAGCGTCTTTCCCACCATGGGGTTCTTGGAGCGGTTGGTCACGTCAATCAATCCGGTCGAGGGAACGGCGGTGCAGAGCTCCGCAGCCTCGTCTTTCTCAAAACGCAACTCGTAGTCCGTATAGGCCTCGCCCTCGTCGAGCGGACACCTAAAGCCGGGGTGTCCACCGATAAAGAACGGCATGTCCTCGGTGCCCTCGTTGGTAACCTCATAGGAGACACGCACGGCGGCGTCCTCGAGCGTATAGCGGGCGACAAGCTTAAACGGATACGGATAATCGCTCAGCAGCGCGGCGTTATCCTCCGAAGCCAGGCACATCGCCAGCTCGTTCTCGCTCTGGCTCAGCAGCTTCCACTCCTGTTTGCGCGCAAACCCATGGCGAGCGAGCTTTACATGATGCCCGGCAAACGTCATGGCGTTGTTATCGCGCAAGCCTCCGCAAATCGGGAAGCAAATCGGTGCCTGGCCGGACCACACGGCGGGATCGCCCTGCCACAGATACTCGCGACCTCCGGCCTCGATCGAGGTAAACGAACCACCAGCCGTGGACACCTTAATAGAAATCGAATCGTTGGAGAGAGCGTATTCCATTGCCCATCCTTTCGAACAACTGCTTTTTGCTCGCAAGTACCCGTCTCGGCCCTAACCAAAGGACAAACCCGCGCGTTCATCGATGCGTCCGGTATCCCAGCCATGTAACGGGGTACCATACAGACATTGATGCAATTACAGCTGAAAGGCCTTCTTATGCGAACCATCATCCTCTACGCCTCGCGCCATCACGGCAATACGAAAAAGCTCGTGGACGCCATCGTCGAGGCGCACCCCGAGATCGATACCCTCGACGTCAAGGCGCTCGGTAAAAACGAGTACCCCGACCTGCACGAATATCATCTGATTGGTGTCGCCACGGGCATCTATTACTCCGAGATCGACAAGGACATGGCACGCGTGCTCACGAACGTGCTGCAGCCGCAGGACAAGGTGTTTGGCCTTATGACCTACGGTGGCAAGAACAAATGGTACGGCAAGGATATCGATGGCATCTGCCGCATGAGGCAGGCCATCTTTATGGGTGTCTACGGCTGCCCCGGCTTTGATACGTGGGGGCCGTTCAAACTCGCCGGCGGTGTCCAAAAGGGACACCCAACCGCTGAGGAAATTAAGGGCGCCGTCGACTTCTTCGACAAGATCGAAGACGAGTATGGCGACATCATCGTCGAAGAGTACGCCAAGCGCGAGAAGCGCCTAGCATACGAGAAGGAGCATCCTGCAGGAGGCCTGGTGGCCGGCGTTAAGCGCACGGCAAAGAAGATCGCTAACAAGCTGTAACTGTGAAGGTGCTTTTGAGCGTTTAACCCATACGGCGGGTCCGAGTAGATTCGGGCCCGCCGTCTTTTTCTATCGTTACTCGGTAAAGGCGTTGCCGACGCTCTGGCCGCCAACATACGTCTCGACGAGGGTAAGCTCATGGTCGAACACGACAAAGTCGGCGTCGCGACCCGGCATGATGCTGCCGCACTTATCCTCGATGTGCGCGGAGCGTGCCGGCACCTCGGTTGCCATGCGAATGGCGATATCGGCGCTGGCGATGCCCCAGTCGACGATGTTCTTGACGCCCTGGGCAAGCGTGAGCACCGAGCCGGCAATGCTCTTGCCGTCGGCGAGCCAGCACAGGTTGTCCTTCATGATGACATCCATGCCACCACTGGTGTAGCTGCCCTCGGGCATGCCGCCGCAACCCAGACAGTCGGTGATGAGCACCGTGTGCTGCCAGCCCTTTGCCTGCAGCAGCGCCTTGATGGCGGCAGGGTTTACGTGCTTGCCGTCACAGATGATCTCGGCGTAGGTCTCGGGCGTGGACATGGCAGCACCCACGACACCGGGCTCACGGTGATGCAGACCGCGCTGGCCGTTATAGGTATGCGTAAAGCAGCTGGCACCGGCATTGATAGCGGCGATGCACTCATCGTAGGTGGCGTCGGAGTGACCGATGCTGGTCACCACGCCCTTGGCGTTCAGAGCAGCCGCATAAGCAGCGGCACCGTCGCGCTCGGCGGCCATGGCGCTCTTAACGATGCGACCGCCCGCAGCCTCCTGCCACTGGTCGAAAACCTCCTCGGAGGGGTCAATCAGGTAAGCGGGGTTCTGCGCGCCCACGTGCTTCATGGTAAAGAAGGGGCCCTCCAGGTAGATGCCCTGAATGCGGGCACCGCAGAAGTCGGGGCCGCGGCCCTCGTCCGCCTTGGCGATAGCAGCGCAGGCGTCCTTGATCTGTTCGACGCCATCGGTGAACGTCGTGGGCAGCCAGCTGGTGGTACCGCGACGGGCGAGCTCGGTTGAGCTGATATCGATGCCCTCGGGATCGTTATCGGTAGTTGAGTGGTTGTAGAAGCCATGGATGTGAGTATCGACCATACCCGGTGCGATCCACGATCCCGTGTAGTCCTTAATCTCGCAAGAGGGCTCGTCGGCCTGCCAGGCGCCAAAAACGCCATCCTCGACCATAAGATAGCCGCCCAGTTGCGGGCCTGCCGGCAAGAAGAACTTGTCAGCCTTAATTGCGTACGTGCTCATATGCACTCCTCGCTTCTAAAGCAGTTGACTGTGGTAATGCTTATACCCAGCTCACGTAAAACAAAAAGCGCCCGCCCGCCGTTATGAGCGGACGGGCGCCCTTACAGGGGGACGCGATTAAGCGGTGAAGGGGTGAATCGTCACGCCCTTAACCACGCGGTTGACCGTGCCGGTGGGGCTCGGCGTATCGGGCGTGTTGCCCACGCGGACGGAGTTGAGCAGGCTGATAGCCTGGGCAAACATCACGAACGGCAGAGCAAGGTAACCCTCGGGAAGTGCCTCGTAGCCCTTAAAGGTGAAGGACTCACCCTCATAGACGGTGGCACCTTCCTGCTGAACGGCGATGGTGTGCTGAGCGATCTCGTCGCCACCGATCTCGTTGAGGATGTCGATGTCGTACTGACGGGTGTAGGCGTCGTTATTGACGAACACGAAGACGAGCGTCTTATCGTCGACGAAGGACTTAGGTCCGTGACGATAGCCCATGGAGGTGTCGTAGGAAGTAGCGACCAGACCGTGAGCGAGCTCGAGGATCTTGAGCTGGCTCTCCTGAGCAAGGCCACCGAAGGAGCCAGAACCCAAGTAGGTCACGCGGTTGAAATCGCCAGCCAGGTAATCGGCGATCTCGGGCTCACGGGAGATGACCTCCTCGCCCATCTTGGCAATCGTCTCGACCCACTCGGCCTTCTGCTCGTCAGAGGCAGTGTCGAAAATAAGGGTGGAGAGCAGGGTCATGCAGGAATAAGAACCGGTCATGGCGAAGCCCTTGTCGTTGGCGCGCGGAATGAGCAGCGTCAGCGCATTGGGATCATCGGCAGACTCGACGGCAAGCTTGCCCTCGGGAGCGCAGGTGATGTTGAGGAACTTGACGTTGTGGACGAGCTCCTTGGCAACGGCAACGGCGGCAAGGCTCTCGGGGCTGTTGCCAGAGCGGGCAAAGGAAACCACGAGCGTGGGATCCTCGGCGCGCAGGAAGTCGCGCGGGGCGCTCACGATGTCGGTCGTGGCGATGGGCTTAAAGTCGTAGAGATCAGTGTTGCCAGCGTGACGCAGGTACGGGGCGCAGGTATCGCCAACGTAGTCGGACGTACCGGCACCGGTGAAGACAACGGACAGACGACCCTCGCCCATAGCGCGAGCCTCGGCCAGGAAGGCCTCGATGGCCTCCTTGTTCTCGCGATAGATGTTGAGCGTATCACGCCAAAGCTCGGGCTGCTGAGCAATCTCGGCCGTGGTGATCTGGGCGCCGAGCTCGGTGAGCTCCTCGACACTCTTCTCGAACATTTCTAATACCTCTCTCTAGAAGTAATCCTCTGACGTGCAATTATACACTTCGGTTGGTTATCTGGTAGTAACCAGTTAAATGCAAAGAATCACCATATGGAAACGATGCGAGCACTAGTTACTGCGCTGGTGGTAAACCTTGTATTTAAACTGATCGGCACGAGCAACCGAGAGTGTGTACTCCACTACCTCGTTTGACTCGTTATACGTAGTCCTGACCAAATCGAGCACAGGCGAGCCCTCGACAATTCCCAAAAGGTGGGCATCGGTGGGACGGGCTATGCTCGCATAGAACTCCTCTTCGGCCACGCGAATCTTTTGCTGAAAGTCCTGCTCAATCACATCGTAAAGCGGCTTACGCTCCAGCAGCGGTCGCTTTAGGGACAGAAATTGACGAACCGGTAGATAGCTGCGTTCGACCATCATGGGCATGTTGTCGGCAGAGCGAAGGCGCTTGAGCTTAAAAATGCGATCACCGATGCGCAATCCCATATGCTCGGCCAGATTCTTATCGGCCTCCATCTCGCAAAACTCGAGAATCGTGGTCTCGGGTTCTCGACCCATCGCGCGCATCTGCTCGGTAAAGCTGTAGGACTGCATAAGATTGGTTGCTTTTGCCGAACGGTCGGTCACAAAGGTACCGCGACCGTGCTGCCGAACCACCAGTCCTAAACGCTCCAGTTCCTGCAGAGCCAGGCGTACCGTAGTGCGCGAGAGACCATAGCGCTCCGAAAGTTCGCGCTCGGAAGGAATCATGTCACCGGCGCGATATTCATGGTCAATCTTTTCGGTCAGAATATCGACCAGCTGATCGTACAGCGGTTGCTTACGCGCTCCGATCGCCATCCTATCCTCCCTTTTGCTCGAATTCGGCTAACTACCTAGGGTGTTATGCATTATCTGTCTGCCACACCCGAATCATTAAGAAAACAAAAGCCGCGCGCTCTTTCGAGCACGCGGCTTTTAACATACACATGGCTTAAGGGGTCGGGGTGTGAGCCGCGTAGGGACACACCCCTCAAGCTAGAGCCTTACCAGATGCTCGGCCAGAGACCAAGCGGACCAGCGCCCAGGATGCCAAGGACGAAGAGCAGGAGAATGCCCTTGGTCGGGGTCCAGCTGTGCTTAGCGAACATGTAGTAAAGCAGCAGCGTAAGCATAAGCGGGACGAGCTTCGGGACGATGGTGTTGAGGGTGTCGGCAACAGAGAAGTTGACCGGATCCTCGGTAACGGTGCCGTAGGTCACGGACTCCATGCCGTTACCCAGATCGGTGACGCCGCACTCGACAGCGTTGCCGTCGGCATCGGAAGCGGTAAGGGCGTTGCCGTCCTTATCGGTCATGGCGATGGTACCGGCCTCAGCGGTCTCGGTATCGATGCCCTCCATACCGGTGAAGTTCTCGGCCTCCTTCTCGGAGACGATCACGGTAGTAGCGGAGAGACCACGGGTGGTGCCGTTGGGGATCTGGAGGTTGATCTGGGTGCCACCCATGGTGACGACCAGGCAACCGACGACGAAGACGCCCATGATGGAAGCGGCACGCGTGAAGGCCTGCATGTTGGCGGTCAGAGCGTCAATAGCGCTGGTGCCAAGCTTGTAGGACCAGTTCATGAGCCAGAAGCGCAGAGCGAACTGGACGACGTTGAAGATCACCAGGAAGATGATCGGTGCAGCGGCGTTGCCGTTGATGGCCATGTTGGAGGTGATGCCGGCCGTGATAGGCACGAGCGTCAGCCAGAACAGGGCGTCACCGATACCACCGAGCGGGCCCATTGCGGCAACGCGGACGGCGCGGATCGTGGGGATGTCAACCTTGTTCTGCTCGAGCGAAAGCACGATGCCCATAACAAAGGTGACAAGGAACGGGTGGGTGTTGAAGAACTCCAGGTTGTGGCTCATGGAAGCCGCGAGGTCGTTCTTGTTGGTGTGGATCTTCTCCAGACCGGGGATGATGGAGTAGAGCCAGCCAGCGGCCTGCATGCGCTCGTAGTTGAACGATGCCTGCAGGAAGCAGGAGCGCCAAGCCATCTTGTTGAGGGTCTTCTGGTCGAGCTGCGGAGCAGGAGTGAGATCCTCGTAGTGCTCCGGGATCACATACTCATTAGATGCCATCTTCGAAGTCACCTCCGTCAGAAACAGCTGCACCCTTCAGCTCGGTCTGCTGCTGGAAGTCCCAGAAAGCGATGCCGAAGCCGATGAGAGCGAGGATGAGCAGAGCAGGGGTTGCCAGCGAATCGTTGGCAACGGTGATGAGCGCGAGGCCAAAGCCCATGAGGAAGAAGCCCCACATATCGCGGTTCATCATAACCTTGAGCAGGACGGCGAAGCCGACGAAGCGCATCATGCCGCCTGCAGCGGACAGACCGGTCTGCAGCCAAGTCGGGATGGCGGAAGCGATGGTCTGACCAATGGTAGCGCCAGCGATGAAGAACAGGGTGACGACGACAGCGAAGATCAGGCCGAGCAGAGCCATGGCGAAGTAGTTCAGGCGCTCGATGCCCTTGGTGTCCGCGTTGTGAGCCATGTTATCGGCCGTGGACATAAGCGGGGACATAAGCGTGAAGACCAGGGTAACGCCGAGCTGGCCAAGCAGAGCGAACGGAATGGCGAGACCGACTGCCGCGTTGGGCTCGAGGCCCGTGGCGATAGCGAGAATGGCTGCCATGATGCCGCCGATGACGGCGTTAGGCGGCTGAGCGCCTCCGATCGGCATGTTGCCGATCGTCATGAGCTGATAGGTACCACCCACGAGAAGACCGGTGTTGAGGTCGCCAAGGATAAGACCGATGACGGCGCCGGTGACGATGGGCTGATAGAGAGACTCGAGGAAGTCAAACTGGTCGATTGCCGCGATGAACGTGACGACGAAGACCAGAGCGATCTGGATGATCGAGTATTCCATCTTGCTCCTCCTTTCAAAATGTATGTACGCACTTTGGATTTCACGTACAGAACGTCAGGGTTTCACTCCTGACAACGTGGATCACGAGGATTACGAGAAGAGCTTGCTCGTGTCCTCAACAGGCGTGCTCGGAACGCGCCTGATCTCCAACTCCACCCCCAATTCCTGCAGCTCTTTAAACGCAGCGACATCCTCGTCGTTAACTGCGACGGAGGTGGCGACTTGGCGCTTTCCTTCCGACATGTGCATGTTGCCGATGTTTACCTTCTTTATAGGCACACCGCCCTTGACGAGCGTAAGCACGTCTTCCGGTGTTTCGGCCACGATGAAGATCTTCTGGCGCGGGCTCGCCTTGCCAATGACGTCGATGGTCTTCTGCAGAGAGAAGAAACGCGTAGCGACGCCGGCGGGAGCGGCCATCTTCATGAGGTTCTGGCGCATGGTGTTGGACGCCACGTCGTCGTTGGCGACGAGGATGAGGTTGGAGCCCAGGGTGGAGTTCCACTGGGTGGCAACCTGACCATGAACCAGTCGGTTATCGATGCGGGTAAGAAGAATGTTGGGTTCTGCCATGTTGATCAGCTTCCTTTCGTTATTTGCTGACGACAGTTACTTGATCTCCTGAATCGCGTAACGCGAAACATCTACGACGGCTCCGGATCGGACTTTGATCTGGACCTTCTCGCCTTCGATGCCTTTGACGGTTCCGTAGATACCGCCGGCGAAAAGAACCTCTTGACCCGGCTTGAGCTCGGTGTGCAGCTCCTTGAAGTACTTCTGCTTCTTCTTCATGTTGATTTGCGACCAGATGGTGTAAATCAAGCCCATGATGACAAGCAGGCCTAAAAGGGCGACCGAGGAGCTCAGGACGTTGGCTCCGAAATCGGCCATTAGATGCCGTCCTCGTCGCCGAAGATATCCTCTTCGTCGGAGCCGGCAACGGATGCGACCGTCTGGGCGGTGATGCCCGTCTGGCCAACGGTCACGGCCTGCTCGCCAAGCTCGGCGAGCGTGGCGTTGCCGCGGAGGAACAGAAGCTCAATAACCATGGGAAGGTTGGTGCCGGTCAGAACCTCGACGTTGTCGACATCCTGGGCAATCATCATCGCCTGGTTGAACGGGGTGCCACCAAGCAGGTCGGTAAAGACGAGCACGCCATCGCACTCCTCGCGCATGGCGGTAATAGCGGCGCGGAGATCCTCACCGTAGGAAGCAGCCTGGTCGCCCTCAAAAGGAACGACGGTAAAAGCGGGCTGGTCGCCAGCAACCATAGCGATAGCGCTTGCGAGGCCGGGTGCGAACTGTCCATGACCGGTAAGAATAAAGCCAACCATTCAAATTTCCCTTCCGAAGGTGTGTACGATCTGAGTCCGATGATTTTCGGAAGCCAGCGGGCGCTCGCCCTTAAAGCTTCTTAGAAAGCGTACTTTGAAGACCAGTGGTTTCTAAACTGGTAGTAACCACGTGACGTGTTGTTGTCACTATATCACCCCAGAAGAGGTCGCTTTCGTTGATTCATACGGTAAAACGTTTTTGCACCGCTCACGGTGATAAATCGACCGTTTACCGGTCGTTAACACTTCTACCTGCGGTTTTGAAACCGTTTCGAAATGCTTTAGCAAAAAATCGGATCTTTTCCTGTGTCTAAACAACGCAGGGCGGCTAAAAATAGCGTGTAGAAAAATTGCAGGTCATTGTGAAGATATGTGAATTGGTCTTTTTGACTTAATACCAGTTAGAACCAGTTTTGAGATTATCGGTGAACGGTAGTTTTCGACCGTTCACCGGTTACTTGCAATCGTTTGCAGTTGTTTTCCCAGATGAATTAGGGAAGCGCGATGGAGCGCTTGCGCGGGCGCGAGGCCTACCCCAGTGGTTTCGGTAGCAAAAAGCCCGCTAGAACGTTGTCCGTTCTAGCGGGCTAAATCAGGCAGATCGGCTAGCGCGCAGTAGTGCAGGCAAACCTTACGCAAACAGGCCGTAGATGCTGATGTTGGCTTTGGCGTAGAGGCCGTTAGCATACTCGGTCCACTTGGAGCTGGCGCTCGAAGCCTGCGAAGAGTACTGCTGGTAAGCAGTGTAGTAGGCGGTCATGGCCTGCTTATAGGTGGCGCTATCGGCCGTAAAGGCATCGTCGGCAAAGGCCTTAGCGTAGGTGCCGTTCTCGTCCTTCCAGGTACCCTTCGAGCTATCCCACTCGTCGCCGGCAAGGTTGATGATGTAGTCGGCGTAATCCTTGCTCGCGGTGTCCTCATTGCCGTCAGAAGGCTCGGTCGGAGCGGTCGGCATGCTTGCGGAGCTATCGCCCACCTTCTTCTTGTAGAGCTTCTGCAGCGTCGCGGACTGGCGGACGATCTGCTTGGCCTGGTCCTTGGACACGCCATACTGCGTGGCCATGGTCTTGTAGTCCGAAGTGCCGATGGATTCCTCGGCGTACTGCTTCATCTCCTTAGAGGAGACGGTAATGCCCTCGTCCTCGGCAGCGTCGAGCAGGATCTTGTTGCGCACGTAGGACAGGATGACGTCGGCAGAAGGAGCGGTGTAGTTGCCATCGCTATCCTTGACGGTGTCGAGGCTGTACTGGCTCTCGATGGCCTCGCGCGCGGTGATGTCGCTCTTCTTGCCGTTGTAGCTATAGCTTGCCACGGTCGAATCGAGCTGGTCCTCGGTCAGGGTCGACGAGCCGACACCCTTGCCGCCAAAGCCGCCACTGCCAATAAAGAAGCCGACCACGGCGGCGATCACGACGGCAACCACAAAGGCGGCAATCATCGTCTTCTTGTGCCTGGATGCATGGTCGTCTTCATCGGAACCCAGAATATCGTCGTCCTCATCCTGGGCCTCGGGCATCAGATTCTCGTCAGCGGCATCCGCGGCAATCTGAGCCTCCAGTCGGGCGTCCTCCTCCTCGGCCGTCGTGCCGGCGGCAATGTGCTCGGCAGACGTACCGGCGACCAGATCGATCTTCTCGTCCTCGTCACCGTCGGGGCCTTCGCCGCGCTCGATGATCTGGATGCCGTCGATCTCGTCCTTCTCGTCCTTCTTTTGAATCAGACCCATATCAGTTACTCCTTGTTAGGAAACATAGTCTTCAATAGAATACGCCCGACAGAGTGCCGGGCGTATTGATTCTTAGGTTATACGCAAACACTTAAGTACTATTTAGGCGTTTGCAGCCTGCATGTCTTAGGCCAGGTGCGCGATAACGGCATCGGCAAAGGCCTGCGTGCCCACGGCGCCCTCGACGGAGCCGGTCTGGGCACGACGTACGTCGCCGGTAACCTGCTTACCCTCGTCGAGCGTGGCGGACACGGCGGCGCGGATACGATTGGCCGCATCGTTCTCGCCCAGATGATCGAGCATCATAGCCGCAGACAGAATCTCGGCCGTGGGGTTGGCGATATCCTGGCCAGCGATATCGGGCGCGGAGCCATGCGTTGCCTCGAAGATGGCGCAGTCGGCACCGATGTTGGAGCCGGGGGCCATACCCAGGCCACCTACCAGGCCGGCGCACAGGTCGCTGACGATATCGCCGTACAGGTTGGGCAGCACCAGGACATCGAAGTCGTTGGGGTTCTGGACCAGGCCCATGCAGGTGGCGTCGACGATCTTGTCGTTGAACTCAATATCGGGATAGTTGGCGGCCACCTCGCGCGCAACGCGCAGGAACAGGCCATCGGTCGCCTTCATAATGTTGGCCTTGTGCACGGCCGTCACCTTTTTACGGCCGCAGCGGCGGGCGTACTCAAAGGCGTACTCCACAATGCGGCGGCTCTTGGCGATGGAGATGGGCTTAATTGAGATGGCGGAATCGGCGGCGAAGGTCTTCTGACCCGAGCGCTCGACAAGCTGTGAGAGCTCCTCGACCTCGGCAGCGCCCTCATCGAACTCGATCCCGGCGTAGAGGTCCTCGGTGTTCTCACGCACGATGACCAGGTCGACGTCGCGGAAGCGCGAGCCGTCGCCCGGCTGCGACAGGCAGGGGCGCACGCAGGCGTACAGGTCGAAGTGCTTGCGCAGGGCCACGTTAACGCTGCGGAAACCCGTGCCGACCGGCGTGGTGATGGGGCCCTTGATGGCAACCTTGGTCTCGGCGACCGCATCGAGCACGTGCTGGGGCAGCGGCGTGCCAAACTCGTCCATGACGCCGGCACCTGCCTCCTGGACGTTCCAGTTGATCTGGACACCGGTGGCCTCGACCACGCGGCGCATGGCCTGCGTAATCTCGGGACCGATACCGTCACCGGGAATCAGGACTACATCGTGCGCCATAATCTGTTACTCCTCGTCTTCGGCGTCGTCAGATTTTTTAACGCTAGCACGCTTCTTCTTTTTGGAGAGATCCAGGCCAAAACGTTTAACAAGCATTTCGCAAATCTCGCTCGAACGGGCCTTGAGATAGCTGCCCTTGCCGTTCTCGGCGTCGAACTTAAGGCGCAGCGCAAGCTTCTCGGCGACCTCGGCGTCGATCTCGCCCTGGCCAAACTCGTACAGGCAACCGAGCATATCGCGATACTCAAGGTCGCCGTGGTAGCACTGGATGGCCTCGTCCAGGATGGGCCAAGCCTCGCGCGAACGCTCGACGCTCGTGGCGCCCCACACGCACAGCAGGCGGAAGGCGGCATAGCGCAGCGTGGAGGAAATCTCGTCGAACAGCGCGGTCTCGGCGCCCTCAAAGGCATCGCCCAGCTGCTCGGGGCAAGTGGTGGCGAGCGCCGTCAGGGCATCGAGGGCCTCCCAGCGGGTCTGAGCCTCGGGGCGATCGAGCGCCTCGATCAGCGCGGGCACACAGGGCACGACGCGCTGCGGATCGCGCTCGGCAAGCAGGTGCAGCACGCGGGCGGCAAACTGGCGGATACGGCGCGTGGGGCAGCCGAGCTCCTTGACCAGGCGGTCGACGGCGTTCTCGTTCTCCTCTGCCAGCTGGAGCTGTGCCAGCTCCTCGTCGGTGAGCTGTTCGTCTTTGTTTTCTGCCATAGTTACCTCTTTTTACTATTTCTTGGCGTGCTTGCCAGCACCCTTGCTGTCATCGGTGACCGAGATGAGCTGTCGGTCGGCAGCGCCATTGCGACGCGCACGGCGGCGTTCCTCGGCATCACCCGCGTCGGCGGCGGCGCGGTGTGCCTTGTTGACGTTAAAGACCTCGTCGTGCTTGCGCCACGGACCGACGGACTCGCCAAAGCTCATCTTAAGGCCGGCGATAAAGCCGCCGAGCCAGCCGATCGGCGCAAACTGCACGAGCGGGAACAGTGAGAACACCCAAGTCAGCAGGACGACTGCCGCCGCTCCCGCAAAGTTGGCAATCCAGTAGTCGCGCTTGGTGATGACGCGCTTTTCGCACGCCCACTGGCCGCACAAAAAGCCGATGTAGATCGCAAAGAGAAAGAGCACCAGTGCAAGCACCACGAACGTCCAGCTCATGGGCGCTACTCCCCGTGATGGCCGCCGCAGCAGCACTCGTGGCCGTCGTCATGACCGTGGCCGCCGCAACACTCGTGGTCCTCGCCATGGTGGTGACCACAACCGCACTCGTGGTCGTCGCCATGCTCGCCGCAACCGCAGCCTTCCTCGTGAGCACCGTGCTCCTCGGGACGATACTGCGACCAGTCCAGACCGGCGGCGATGGCGTCGGCCTCCTCCTTATAGAGGACCGTGATGGCCTGGGTGCCCAGCTTGGCGCCACCGATGGCGTCGAGCATGTCGTAAAGCGTAAAGGCCACGTCGGCGCCGGGCAGCGCAAGCTCGCGGTCGTCGGCATAGGCGAGCGCCAAGCGCAGGTCCTTAATGAAGTGCTCGACCATAAAGCCGGGCTTGTAATCGCCGTCGAGCGCCTTGGGCGCCAGGCTCTCCATAGCGCCGGACTTGCCGGTGCCGCCCAGGATCATCTGACGGGTCTTCTCCAGATCGAGGCCGCTCAGCTCGGCAAACGCCATGGCGTCTGCCATGCCGACCATGCAGGCGCCCAGCGACACCTGGTTGGCGAGCTTGGCAGCCTGGCCCTTGCCGGCGCCGTCGAAGCAGCAGATGTTGGCCGCAAAGGTGGCAAGGATGTCGCGGACCGGCGCGATGTCGTTCTCGGTAGCGCCCACGATAGCCGTGAGCGTACCGGCGATAGCGCCCGACTCGCCGCCGGTGACGGGGCAGTCAAACGCCATGCGACCAGAAACCTGGGCGGCCTCGGCAATGTCACGGGCAAGCTCGGGCGAGCTCGTGGTGAGGTCGATCAAGACCGCGCCGGGCTTAGTGCACGCGAGCAGGCCGTCGCCCGCCAGGTAGAGTTCCTCGACCTCGGAGGGATAGCCCACCATGGTAAAGACGACATCGGCGTTCGCCGCGGCATCGGCCGGCGTATCTGCCCAGACGGCGCCGCGCTCGATAAGCGCCGCCGCCTTGGACTTGGTGCGGTTGTTGACCGTGACGGGATAGCCGGCGTCCAGAATGTGGCCGGCGATGGGGGCACCCATGATTCCGGTGCCGATGAATGCGACGGAGAGCTTGTTTGCCATGAAACCTTTCCTTTTGGGTTGGGTGTTGTTACCAGGTTGAATACTCGGTGCCAGCGTTTGGGCTGTGAGTCGAGGGCGATTACGGACGCAGCGCTTGCCTACTGACCGCGCACGCGGCGGGCGATACGGTCGGAAAGCGACGCCTTGTCGGCGCGGTTCTTACCCCAAAACGCGCAGCCCACCATGCCGGGGCCCACGTGCGAGCCGATGGTGGGACCCACGGAGCCGCGAATGATCGTGACGTCGGCGCAACCCTCCTCCTTGCGGATGGCGGCTTCGAGCCAGTCGCCGTCCTTCTCGGCATCGGCCGTCATGATGGCGATGGGCATGGTGCGATCGGGCACGTAGTTCTCGCGGAACGACTTGAGGATGGACTTGAGCGCCTTCTTGCGGCCGCGGTTGACGCCGATCAGCGACAGCGAGCCGGCCAGGTCGTAGGAGAGCTCGGGCTTGACGTCGAGCTTTGCCGTGAGCTGCGCCGCCGCGGGAGGAATGCGGCCGCCGGCAGCCAGTGCGTCGAAGCTCTCGAGCGTAAAGTAGCCGTGCACGTAGGTCTTTGCCTCGTTTGCCCAATCGACCAGCTGCTTGGCGGTCAGTCCCGCCGAACGCTGGCGCACGGCCTCGAGCGCCAAGAGCGCACCGGCCGCGCAGGGCAGAGCGTTGTCGACCACGTAGAGCTCAAAGTTGGGATACTCGGCGCGCACGACATCTGCCGCCTGGCACGCGGAGTTGTAGCTCGACGACAGCGCCGAGGTAAAGCACAGGTAGACCGTGGGCGTGCCCTCTTTGGCGCACTCGGTAAAAAACTCGATATAGCGACCGAGCGACACAGCCGAGGTGGACACGCGGGCACCGGCGCGCATGCGGTCGTAGAACTCCTTAGGGCTCATGCTCGACCAGATGTCGTCTGTGCGCTCCTCGCCATCGATAATGAAAGGGAAACCCAGGATATCGACATCGAGGTTCGCGGCGACCTCGGGGCTAAAGTCGCAGCAGGTATCGACGACGATGCGGCAACGGTTCGAATGACCGGTAGATGCGGCCTTGTCCATCAAAGCGACTCCTTACGTAAAAAGGCGGCCACCCGCATGGGATGGCCGCCAACCGTTAACTCATGCAAGTTAACGTATTTTACTCGTCAAGTGTTTCGATGCGGGGCTTGATGATGCCATATCCACCATTCTTACGGTGATACACCACATTGATAAGGCCGGTCGTCGCGTTCTCGAACACGTAGAAGTCGTGGCCGAGCAGATCGGTCTGCACCAGCGCCTGCTCCTCAGTCATCGGGGTGACGTCGATAACCTTCTCGCGGACGAGCAGGTCGTCCTCCTCCTCGGGCAGCAGCAGGTCGGCCAGATCCTCGACGCGCTCGACCGGCGCGACATCCGCGGCGCTGGCACCGCCCTGGCGGTTGTCCACGACCTTGGTCTTGAACTTGCGCAGCTGGCGGGTGACCTTATCGGCGGAGAGGTCGATGGCGGCGTACATATCTGCACCGTGCTCGGCAACGCGAATCACCGAACCGCGGGCACGAACCGTGACCTCGACGATTGCCGGGTTGGGGTTCGAGGGGTTCTTCTCATAACGAAGCACAACGTCGACCGTCATGGGCTCGATATCGAAAACCTTGAGCGCCTCGCCGATCTTCTCATCCACATGCGCACGCAGAGCATCGGTTACCGTCGTCTTGCGTCCAGAAACCTTGATATCCATACGTGGCTCCAATCTGCCTCGGGGACTTACTGTACTGGCTATGTACCCATTGCCGTGCATTTAATCACGCGATTTCCCAAAGACCCGAATAACGACTGCTTGATACCGCATACCGAAGTCTCGCACTTTTCCGTGGCAAAGTGCGCTATAGGAAGGCGTCGGCAAAGCTAGTTTTTCTCCTGGAAATCAGCTTTTACCTGCCGTTTTTACCAAAATAGAAAAGCCGGGCTCCCCTATTAGGGAGACCCGGCTATGCGTGTTGAAACCGTGAAGAAGTGCCTCGTTCAATGTATGGCAGGCGCCACCCCTACCAATAACTAGCTATTGAGCTTGTTGATGTCATCGTCGGTGATGGTGCCCTCCTGGCTAGACGACGGGCTGTCGCCGTTGTTATCAGAGGCGTCGTCATCGGAGGACTCGGTCTCGTTGGACGTGGAGTCGGATGCCTGCACATTGGCCCCCGAAACGGTCTTGGCGGTAAGGTCATAGGGCATCTGTCCGTACCAGACGCAGTGGACTGCCTCGAGCGTGCCATCGACCGTGATGCCATCGAGGGCATCGCTCGCGGCACGGCACAGCTCATCGTTAGAGCTTAGGCCTGCGACGCCAAGCGTGGAGGGCGCCTCGAGCGTACCGACATAGGAGATCTGGCTCATCAGACGCGCGAGGTAGCCACCAGCCGTGGAATCACAGATCACGTAATCGACCTCGCCCGACTCGAGCGCCTCAAAGCACTCATTGATGTTGGAGAAGGTCTTTTGGTTGGCGGTGATGCTTTGCTTGGCGAGCGCCTCCTGCGAGGCCGAGGAGGTCTGAACGCCCAGGGTAGCGGTGTTAAGCGTTTCGGTGGAAACGCTCAGCGACTCGCCGTCACTGCTCTTGCCGAATACGGCGGGGGCGTCGTACAGACAGGTGCCAAGTGAGCTGATATCGCCGTCCGTAGACCTGGCGTCGCCAATAAAGATGTCGGCCTTTTTATCGCTAAGCGCGGAATCGGCCGAGGACGCATCGACAAAGGCGACTTTGAGACCCATGCGGCATGCAAGGGCACGAGCGGCATCGACCGCATAGCCCGTGAGGTTTCCGTCGGCATCCTGCATGGCTTGCGGGGCATCGGAAGTATCGAGGGCGACCGTCAGGGTTCCCGGCGTGACCAGGGCATCGTCCGATACCGTGGGGGTAACGGTCTCGCGCTCGATCTGGTCGATCGTGGGCGTCGTGAACGTGGACAGTGGATTGAACGCACATCCACTCAGGCCCAAAACGGCAATGACCACCGCGGTCCCAGCACCTAACCGAGCCGCATGCATCAAGCTGCCCCTCACCATGTCCACTACCCTGCCTTCTGTGTCGTATACAATCCGTGCCCTGCACGGAATATCGGGTTGTTCCCACCAGCTGACCTGGTATTTGACCCCACACTTGCGCACCGGGGCGTTTGCTCGGGAGGCCGCAGCCACCTTCACGACTGGCCCGCTCGCCCGCGAGGCGGTATTGCCCCAAAGAAAGTAGAACGGACGGTGCGGCTTACATCTAGGACGCGCCATGATCGCGCCGCGCGCACGCGGTCGCTTACGTGGATCCCTTTGACCGCGTCTGTCTTGGACTAGGATGGGCATTTCGTCCGTCCGCAACCACAGCCTGGCAGGAACGTAGGGCATTATAGCTAAGTTCAAGCTATAGTTTAAGGTTAGGGACGTTATTCGCATCGCGAGCACAGATTTCGCAGGTCGGGGCGGGCCATTCGTGCCCCCATGAAGCCCGGAGCTCCCCCCACGGGGAGCTCCGGGGCACCCGTCTCAGGGTGCCGTGTGCAAAAAACGGCAAATATGAGTACTGCTACCAATTTAGTAGCAGCGTATTTCCGCCCCACGAGCCCTTTTTGAGTTCCACACAGCCCGCTTGGCGCCAAGATATTCCACATTCGTTTATTATCTCATCGCTGAATCCAGTTTTTCGGCCCAAGTTTCTTTATTTTTGCTGTCACTAATCTAGTAGCAGTACTCATATTTGCCGTTTTTTGCACAGGGCATATAAACAGACCCCCTATAAAGCCATAGTTTTACGCCGGCTTGAGCCCAAAGCACGCTCGGAGCGTATTCAGCAGAGCATCTTGCCTCTTTCGACGAGCCTCCACACGATTCTGATATCGCTTACCCATACGCTGGTGGATGCGCCATGCGAGCGCTTCCATCGCTTCCATGTCGCAGAGCATCTCGTTGTTGACCGTCGCGACCTCGATTCCCATAGTAATCAAGCCCGTGTTGCGTTTTTCATCATGGATACGTCCCCTCCGGGAGGAATGGCCCAGCTCACCGTTGTATTCCAGGTCAAACCGGGCTGCCTCCTGATACGCATCGCAAACTGCATGCGGCATCCCCGAGATTGCCTGCGCGCGGTCATCGAACTCGATCTTGCAGTCGGTCTTAAAGGGACCGCAGGCAAATCCGCCATAAGAAAACGGAAGCGAAAACATGGCAAGCATGATGCATTCCATGGGTGAGCGCAGGTTTTCCGACAGAAAGGGGCACAGCCGCCGCAGCTGCTTGGCCGCGCTCCCCTTGCATGCCGCAAGGTAATCTGCCAGGCGATCGGGCGTCAGCACTGGCTCGACCTCAAAGTAGCCCACATCTGACGGCTGGTCCTTATCCTTTGCAAGCCTGTTCACGGTAGGCGAGCTGTAAGGGGGCAGATACTGCCCGCGATCGCTCAGCGAAATCTTGGAGCACAGCTCCTGGGCCAGGGCAAATGCCTGGATACAGCCGACTTCGCGCGCAACGGCGGCACAGAGGGCCTCGGGAGACAAGCTGTACACCCCCGGCTCCACCTCCAAAATCGAGGCGTCCGGCAGGTCTGTAGAACAAACGGACCAGCTTGCACCAGGCATGCGGCGACGCTGCTTCGCCGACCCCACCAGCAGGCACAAGTCTTCTTGGACCTCGCCACTCACGGCCCCGATCCGCACCAAATCGGGAAGATAAATGTCCTCGGCCGAGGGAGACGATGTATGCAGCACACGGCGCTCTTCATCGGGATCGAGGTCTCTCCAGCTGATGTAACCCATTTGTCGGCGCTCGGCGCGCATCATGCGCAGCGCCGAGGCACCGGTCAGGACTACGGAGGCCGCCAGTTGCTCGCTTGTCGGCTCGATGCGCCGCGCTATCTTCACTGCCACAAAACCACCCCCTACCAAACGCGTGCGATAGCGAGGCCATCGACTGCTGCGGCGCCGGCACGCTTGAGCTCCGCCGAGGCTGCTGCCATGGTCGCGCCCGTGGTAATGACATCATCGATGAGCAGCAGACGGCGGCCGCGCACATCCTCGACCGTCTCGTACATGCCCCGGGCATGCTCCCGGCGCTCATCGCGGCCGAGCTCTCGCTGGTCACCATGACCGTATTTGACCAGGGCGTCCAGCAACGGGACACCCGAAAGATCGCAAAACGAGCGCGCGATTGCTTCCATATGGTCGAATCCACGCCGCCGAAACGCCGCCGCAGTCGCGGGCACAAACACCACCGCGTCCGCACCGGACAGCACACCGCCGTAGCGATCGGGGGCTGCCGCCTGGGCATGCAAGGCGGTGTCGTAGAGTAGCTCCGCCAGATACGGTGCCAGACGGCGCTCGCCCGCATCCTTGTACGCCTTGATGATGCGCGGCAGCGGATGTGCGTAGACGGCACACGCCAGACAGCGATCGAGCGCCTCGGCCATTGCCGAAGACGCGCCCTCGACCGAACACTCGGTACACAGCAAATCCCCAAACGGGGCGCCGCATCGGATGCAGCTATGGCACGGGTCGATGAGTGCGAGCGATGCCAGACAATCCTGGCAGATCAGCGCACCGGAACGCTCGCAGCCGGCACAGCGCGTGGGCGACAACGCCTCAAGCGCCTCGTATGTCGCGCGCTCGGCAAGCGGTAGCAATTCGTCCGCAAACGGCAAGACGCCAGCACCCTGCAAGCGAGTCAGTACGTTCAAATGTCTCTTCATGACACAACCCTCCCTACGCGAAGGCGAAGGGAGGGTTGTCGGTGTAGAGCCATGATACCCAGAGGTGCTGGGGTCAGGCGGGTTACATCCGCTTACGGACGTTATTCGCCGGCAGGCGGTTGCGGTGCGGACGAGGTGTGGGTCGAGCCTTCACCACCGTCCTGGCGCGGCTTGCGGGAGCGACGGCGACGGCGACGCTTTTGACCCTGGTCGGTTGAGCCCTCGCCACCGCGATCCTCACGCGGTTCGCGCTCGTCGCGAGCGGCGCCGCGCGAAGCCTTGGCGGCAGCTCCTCCACCATCGCCGGGGCGACGGCGCGTGACCTTGACTTCTCCATCCGAAACCTGATCGGCCACAGAAGGAACCGAGGGCTTCTGCTGCGTGCCCGAGGAATGGCGACGGCGCGGACGCGGCGCGCGCTCCTCCTCGCCACGCGGCTTGCCGCCCTTGTCGGCAGGCGCGTCGGAGGCCGAGGCGCCCTTGGGAGCGGCACCGGCCTCGCGAGCAGCTGCGGCGCGGAAGGCGTCCTCGCGCTCCTCGCTCGACAGGTGACGGCGACGACGGCGCGTGGGGTTCATGCCACCGCCGCGGTTTTGCTGCTGGGGCTGCTGAGCCTCGCGCTCGCGGGAAGCGTTCTTACCCGCGGCCTCGCCATTGTCGACGGACGCCGCGCGCTTGCGGCGGCGACGGCCATCGGCTGCTCCCTCGGTCTCGGGCGCCTCGGCCTTGCCGCGGCCCCTTCCGCGGCCACGACCCTCGCCCTGGCCCTGAGCGGTGCGAGCATCGGATTCGGCATCGCGACGACGGCGCTTGGGCATCGATGTGCCGGCCAGACGATCGGCACTCGACAGGCCATCGCCCACGTCGACGCCGTTCTCGCGATCGAGTTCCATGAGCGCCAGGCGCATCTCGGGCGACTCGATGCGCTCGAGCACGTCACGCGTCACGCAGTCGGGGCGGCAGTTGCAGCCCTGCTCGGCGGCCTTCTTTTTGCAGCCCTCCGAGCACGTCATATCGGCCAGGTTGACCTTAAAGACTTTGCCGTTCTCCAGGCGCAGCACCAGCTGCTCACGCGGCGTGTCATATTCCTGGATACGCGCCTTGCCGAGCGGCGTATCGATGAGCGTCTTCTTTTTGGGCGCGCGGCTCTTAAAGTCCTTGTACGCCTCGAACTCATAGCGCAGGCAGCACATCAGGCGGCCGCAAACGCCGCTGATCTTGGACGAGTTGAGCGGCAGGTCCTGCTCTTTTGCCATGCGAATCGAGACGGGCTCAAACTGTCCGCCAAAGCGCGTGCAGCAGAGCTCCTGTCCGCATTGGGCATAGCCGCCCACCAGGCGGGTCTCATCGCGCACGCCGATCTGACGCATGTCGACGCGAATGTGCAGCGTCGAGGACAGGTCCTTGACGAGCTGACGAAAATCGACGCGTTCCTCGGCCGCAAAGTAGAACACGGCCTTCTCGCCGCCAAACAGGTACTCGACGCCGACCGGCTTCATCTCGAGGTCGAGCTCTTTGACCAGACGGCGGAAATCGACCATGGCCTCGTCGCCCTGAATGGCCAGGTCGTCGGCGAGCTGCAGGTCGATGTCGCTCGCCACGCGCAGCACGGGCTTGAGCGGCTGGCCGATCTCGTCCTGCGGCACCTCGAAGGGGTCTGCCGTGACCAGGCCGATCTCGGTTCCGCGCTCGGTGGAGCAGATAGCATAATCGGCCTCGAGGATATCCAGATCCTGCGGGTCGAACCACAGGTCGCGCGAGGCGTAGGTAAACTTAACGGGTACGACTAACGGCATTTCAGTGCCTTCCTGATATCGAACAGCATGACCTCGATGGCCAGCTGGGGAGTAACGTTTCTGGCTATGTTGCGCTCAGCCGTGGCAACCGCCTCGAGCGCCTGGGTGGCACCCGCAACATTCGTCGCGGCGGCAAGCCGCCCGATCGTGTCGCGCACGTCTTCGTTCACGACGTCGGCCGCCTCGTCCTGAAGTGTCAGCAGCACGTCGCGCATGAGCGTCCGCGCGCTCGCCAGCGCTTCCATGATACCCGAACGCTCGCGCGCGTTGAGTTCGCGCTTGTTGCGGTCCTCAAGCTGCTTCAATGCTCCACGCGACAGGTAGTCGGCGTTTTGCTCGAGCACCTTTTCCTGTGTGGACTTGACCTCGGCGAGCGGCGCCTTAACGGCGACGATGAGCGACTTGGCGCGGCTGAGCACATCAGCCTCGTCGGCAGCGATGAGCGAATCGATGGCGCGGACCATTTGGCGGCGAGCATCCTGGCGCTCGGCACTCTTAAGGAACTCGATGCCGCGTGTGGGGCTTCCCGCCACGGCGACCGCCATGCGGCAACGCGCGAGATCCTGACCCGTCACGCGGCTCACGGCCTGCGCGGCCACGGTGGGCGACACCAGCCGAAACGGCACGCACTGACAGCGGCTCACGATGGTGGGCAACATCACGTCTGCCGAGGTGCCCAACAAGATGAACATAACGCCCTCGGGCGGCTCCTCGAGTGTCTTGAGCAGCGCGTTGGCGGTGTTAGCGCGCAGTTGCTCGGCACGATCGATGATGTAGACCTTGGCCTTGGCACGGATGGGCGCCAGCGGCACGTCATCGAGCAGCTCGCGGGTCTGGGCAATGAGGTAGCCTGTGGCGCTCTCGGGCGTGTAATAGTGCACGTCAGGATGCGTATGCCGAGCAACGCGTACGCAGCTGTCGCATGCTCCGCAGCCGTCCTGCTCGCACAGGAAGGCCTGGGCGAGCGCCCATGCGGCATCGAGCTTGCCGGCACCGGGAGCGCCCAAAAACAGGTAGGCGTGCGATGCGCGGCCGCTGGCGACGGCGTTGGTCAAAAAATCGCGAACGCGCTCTTGGGTGTCGAGCTTGGCCAGCAGGCTTGCCTGAGCGGGGGCCATGTTACTCGGCCTCCTTGGCAAGCGCGGCGGCGACAGCATCTTGCGAAATGTCGAGACCGTACGCGCGAATCTGCTCGACCGTCTTCTCGAAGACTTCCTCGACGGTCGCAGTGGCGTCGATGAGCTTTACGCGGTTTGGCTCCTCGGCAGCAATAGCGCAAAATCCCTGGTAAACGCGCTCTTGGAAGGCCATGCCTTTTGCCTCCATGCGATCTGCCGCGCCACGGGCTGCCATGCGTAGCGCCGCCTGCTCGGGCGTGATGTGGTAGACGAGCGTGAGCGCCGGATGCGTACCGGCGACAGCCAGGTTGTTGGCATCGCGTACCATCTGACGGTCGAGGCCATCGGCAAACGCCTGGTAGCAGGTCGTGGAATCGTAGAAGCGATCGCACAGGACCACCTTGCCGGCCGCGAGGGCGGGCGCGATAACCTCGTGCACCAGCTGGGCACGCGCTGCCTCGTAGAGCAGCAACTCGCAGGTGTCGCCCATCGCCGTATTGGCGGGGTCGAGCAGCAGAGCACGGATCTTTTCGCTGATGGCGGTGCCGCCCGGCTCGCGCAGGCTCACAACCTGGTAACCAGCGAGTTCGAGCGCGCGGGCAAGCAGACGCGCCTGCGTGGACTTGCCGGCACCGTCGACGCCCTCGAGCGTGATAAAGCTATGTTGAGCGGGCTCAAAAGCCATGAGCGCAGCCCCTTCCTACAAGGCGCGTAAATGCAGATATATCAACCAAGCCATGATACCCCAGGGGCAGGCGCGCCCCCAATGGCTAAAGGTGTCTTTCCAAAGTTGCGGTGAAATAGGGACTGATTGAAGCTCTGAGACCGCCAAACAGTCCCTATTTCACCGCAACTTATGATGGGGACTTTTGGACGCTGGGTATAATCGTCGTATTGATTTGAAATGTGGCGAAAGGAGTGGCAATGTCTCGGTATTGCGCCTCGTGCGGCAAGCTTCTTGCAGATGATGCCAAGTTCTGCACCTCGTGCGGTGCACCCGTTGAGCAGACAACCGCAAGCAATGGCCAACCCGCGTTTGAGAAGACCGGCTCCCTCGATACGCCGCAAGCTAAGCCGGACGACCCCCTCGCCTATCGCCCCGGCCCCGCCGCCGGCCCTGCAGCGGTCGAAACGACGCAGCGCATACCCGTCGCGGACACCCCGCCCCAACAGCAACCGGCGTCTACATACGCGTCTGGTTCACCGCAGGCCCCCGCCGCAAAAAAGAGCGCTACCAGGGCGCTTGTCGCCGTTATCGTTGTGCTGTTGGCAATCATCATCGCCTTGGTCATCTTTTTTGTGATCAAGCCGTTCGACAACTCCGCTACGCAGACGACTGCCGAGGTAGCTAAGCTGCACCATGACGTCGACGACGATGATCTAAAGCCTCTCGGCAATCCCAACAGCCTGTACGACGATGATGACGATGACGACGAGGATGGCGGCGAAGCAAGCCTCTCCGAACAGAACCTCTACCGTCGCCTGAGTGAATACTACGACCTGCTGGAAGATCTCGATAGCCAGGTCCGTGCCTGCGCAGAGACGTTTAATGGCAGCTATCTGGAAGAGGATCGTACCACCCGTCAAAATCTCGCTGACGTCGCCGAGCGCACGGAGGACACCATCGAGCAGTATTACGACATTGTCGAGGACCTGGACGTCCCCACAAGCTCTAAGAACTACAGCTCGTGGAAGGACATCATTGCTCTGTACGACGACCTGGATCACCGCATCGATGCGATCTGCGATGCCTGGGAGATCAGCTTGAAGTACGCAAAGCCCGCGGACCATAAGAACGAAATCGTGACGCCGCTGGCACGCGACAACGAGCCGGGGACCAACAGCAACAAGTACCGTCAGGACTTTGAGGACCGCTATCCCGGCGCCAAGCCCGTCGAGGTGAAGTAATCCCAACAACTGATCAAAACTTGCGGTGAAATAGGGATTGATTAGGCCTTTTGTCAGCAAAAACAGTCCCTATTTCACCACAACTTAGAAGTGGGGCCGGGCGCGCATTTGCATTTGCGCGCCCGGCCCCGCCGTGTCTATATGTGCTCGGATATGTGCTCGGTTACTTGCCGGCAGCGGTCTTTTTGGTAGTCGTCTTCTTGGCGGCAGTCTTCTTGGCGGTCGACTTCTTGGCGGTCGAAGTCTTCTTGGCTGCCGTGGTCTTCTTCGCCGTGCTCGCCTTGGTCGCAGTCTTGCGGCCGCGGGCGGGCTTCTTCTCCTTGGTCGGGCAGTCCATGTTCACGCAGATGCGCCACGGGCCGCGCGCGGTGTTGACCACCACGATGGGGGCGCCGCACTCGGGGCAGGTCTCGCCCGTCGCCTCGAGCTTGCCGCGTGCCGGCAGTGGATAGCTCACGCCGCAGTCGTCGTAGTTGGTGCAGCGGATAAAGCGCTTGCCGCTCTTTTCGCTCTTGTGCGCGATCAGGTCGCCATGGCGTCCTGCCTCGGCGCATACCTTGCACTCGCCCACCTTAAGGTCGGGCTCGTAGTTGGTGGGGCATGTGGGGTTCACGCAAATCTCGAAGGCCTTCTGGCGGAACGGCTGGCACTTAATGCGCGGTGCGCCGCACTCGGGGCACACGGCCGCCTCGCCCTCGAGCGGGCTTACCTTGACGCCGCTCGGCACCGGATAGGTCACGTCGCAGTCGGGCCAGCCCATGCAGCCGATAAAGCTGCCGCGGGTCTTGGCGCTCGTCTTCATAACCAGGTCCTTGCCGCACTTGGGGCAGGCGCCCACGCGCGCATCGGCCGTGACGGCGTCGCTGATGGCGTCGCCCAGCTCCTGCGTATGCTTGAGCAGCTCGTCGAGCACGCCGGCCAGCAGCGCGCGCGAGTGCGTCACGACATGCTCTTCGGTGTCCTCGCCGCGCTCCACGCGGGTCATGTCGCCGTCGAGCTCGCTGGTCATATCGGGGCTCGTGATGCGCGGGGCAAACCGCGACAGCGCATCGATGATGGCGATACCCAGCTGGCTCGGCTCCACGGGATCGTTTTTGAGATAGCGCACGGCGTACAGGCGCTCGATGATGCTCGCGCGCGTGGACTTGGTACCCAGGCCGCGCTTTTCCATCTCCTGCACGAGCTTGCCCTGGCTGTAGCGCGCGGGCGGCTCGGTCTGCTTGGCCTCGAGCTTAATGTCGAACACGTCGACCGTATCGCCCTGCTCCAGCGGCGGCATCTGCTCGTCGCGCTTGAGACCGTACGGGTATGCCTCGCGGAAACCGGGGGTCACGAGCACATCGCCCGAAGCCACGAACGGCTCGCCGTTCACATCGAGCTCGAGCTTGGTGTTCTCGATGGTCGCAGGCCCCATGAGCGTCGCCAGGAAGCGGCGGGCGATGAGGTCGTAGAGCTTGCGCTGGCCGCCATCGAGCGCGGACGGGTCGCCCTCGCCCGTAGGATAGATAGGCGGGTGGTCGGTGGTCTCGACCTTGCCGCGCGTGGGCTTCATGGGACCGGCGAGCACCTTTTTGCACACGGGCGCCAGCGCCGGGTTGATCTTTGCCAGGTCGCTCACCACGGCGCCCAGATCGAGCGTCGCAGGGTACACGGTATTGTCGACACGCGGGTAGCTGATGAGACCGGCCATGTAGAGGGACTCGGCGATGCGCATGGTACGCGCAGGTGAGATGCCCTCGGCTGCGGCGGCAGCCTGCAGCGAGGTGGTCGCAAACGGCGTGGGCGGCTGCTGCTTGCGCGAACGCTTGGTCACCGCGGCGACGGTTGCCGTCGCAACGCCGTCGACATGGCCGTACGCCGCCTCAGCAGCATCCTTGTCGGTAAAGCGCGCCGTCTTGTGCGCAATCTTAAAGCGGTCGTCCTCGGCAGCACCCTGCGCGGCGCCCATGCCGCGGATCTGCCAATAGTCCTCGGGCACAAACGCCATGCGCTCGCGCTCGCGCTCAACCACCAGGGCGAGCGTCGGCGTCTGCACACGGCCGGCGGAACGCACGTTGCCAAAGCCGCCAAACTTGGCGAGCGTCAGGTAGCGCGTGAGCACCGCGCCCCAAATGAGGTCGATGTGCTGACGGCTCTCGCCGGCGTCGGCCAAGTTCTGGTCGAGCGAGACGAGATTATCAAAGGCCTGCGTAATCTCGGCCTTGGTAAACGAAGAATACTGGGCGCGGGCGACCGGCAAGTCGGGCGCAACCTCGCGCACCTTGTTGAGGGCGTCCGAACCGATCAGCTCGCCCTCGCGATCGAAGTCCGTGGCGATGATGACACTGTCGGACTTCTTGGCGAGGTTCTTGAGCGAACGAATGAGTTCCTTCTCGGCCGGTAGCTTAATGACGGGCGCCCAGGTGAGGTAAGGCAGGCTCTCGAGTTTCCAGCCCTTGATTGAGATGCCATCGGCAAGAAACGGCTTGCGCTTGGTGTCGTAGGGCGGACGCGCCAGGCCATCGGGTATGTCGGCCGGCAGCATCTCGCCGTCCTCGGTGACCGAATACCAGCCCAGCTTTTTATCGAACAGCACGCTGTCGCAAAAATCGGGCGCTAGGATGTGACCGGCAAGGCCGATGGTCACGCACTCCTCGCCCTTCCACTCAAAACGGTAGATGGCGGTGTTGTACACCTTGTCCTTTTTGGGCTTGCCCGTGGACAGACGCTCGGCAATCTGACGCGCGGCGTCGTTTTTCTCGGCGATGATGAGCTTCAAAAGAGGCTCCTATCTCGTATCTCTGCGGCTACGCCCGCCCGTATGGCGGCCGACTTACGCCCTTGCTTGCTCAATCTGCCCGATGAGCCAATCGCACCAGGCATCCATGCCCTCGCCCTTGCGCGCGCTCACGGCAAACCGCGGCGCCTGCGGATTGAGGTCATCGAGTGTCTTAGTATACCTATCCATGTCAAAATCGAAAGCCGGAGCCACGTCGACCTTGTTGAGCAGCTGCGCGCCAGCGTGCTGGAAGATGCCCGGGTACTTGATGGGCTTGTCGTCGCCCTCGGGCACCGAGAGGATCATGATGGACAGGTTCTCACCCAGGTCAAAGTCGACTGGACAGACCAGGTTACCCACGTTTTCGATAAAGATGACGTCGATGTTTTCCAGACCCACCGCCTGGTCGAACGCGTCAACGGCCTCCATAATCATGTTGCCCTCGAGGTGGCATAGGCCGCCCGTGTTGATCTGAATGGCGGGCATGCCGGCTTCCTTCATGGTGATGGCATCGACATCCGAGGCGATATCGCCCTCGATGACGGCACAGCGCAGGCCGGCCTTGTCGCGCAGGCGCTCGTTGGTGCCCAGAATCGTAGTGGTCTTGCCCGAGCCGGGGCTCGACAGCACATTGATCACATAGGTGTTTGTCTCTTTAAATCGCTGACGCAGCTGATCTGCCAGGCGCTCATTGCGCGACAGAATCGGCGACGCGATATCAATCGTTTTCTCGGCCATACTTAGCGCTCCTTAATTCGGCCCCTTTATACCCCATCACCAGATGGCTAGCGGGCTAATCGTCGGGGGTTTCGATTTCGATACTGGCGATGTCGAGCTCGCGGCCGTGCAGCAGGCGCACATTGGCACCGCCGCACTGGGGGCAGCGGCAGTGGAAGCGGTCATGATCGAAAACCTCACCGCAGTCCAGACACTCGCTTTGTGGATGGACCTCCTCCACGGCAAGCTCGCAGTCGCGCGTGAGCGGGTCCTCGTCGCGAAATGTCTCCCACGCAAAGTCGAGCGCCTCGCGCACGACCTCGGTCATATCCCCGATACGCAGCGTTACCAAAACGGCGCGCGAGGCCCCCGCCCCACGCGCCGCGCGAATCACTGTATCGAGTATGCCGTTGACAATGCCAACCTCGTGCATACCGATTTACTCCTCGCTGTCCTCTTCGTCGTCCGAAAACAGGTCCAGACGGCTCACAAACAAGCCCTCCTTGCCCTCGCGCGCGGTAATGACCACACGGGCGATGGCGAGCGAAATCTCGTAGAGCGAGAGCAGGGCGCCATACATGAGGCCCAGCGTAACGGGCGAGCCGTCGGGCGTAATCACAGCCGAGCCCACAAGCAGGCCCACGTACACGTAGCGCCAGGCGCCGCGGAAGGCCGCGTAGGACACGATATGGAAAACAGACAGGTAGAAGATGATGAGCGGCAGCTCAAACGCCACGCCAAAGCCGATCATAAAGAGCAGCTCCATGTTGACGTAGTTCTCCAGATCGGGCAGCGCCGTGGCGACGGCCGAGGTCTCGCCGATGAGCCACTCAAAGCCCGCAGGGATGATGATGAAGTAGCAAAAGATGGCGCCCAGGAAGAACAACACCGTCGAGGCGAGCACCGTGGGCACGACCCACTTGCGCTCGTTGGGGCGAAGCGCCGGCAGGAAAAACGCCAGGATCTGCCAGATGATCATGGGCGTGCACATGACCACGGCCATCTTGATGGCCAGCGAAAAGCGCAGGCCAAAGCCGCCGAGCGTGGTGGTGATGTAGAACTTACCGTCCGGCACAAAGGAGCGGATGGGATCTTCCAGGATGTCGAGCACTACAGGCGTGGCGAAATACAGCACGATAGCGGCGGCAAACACCGACACGACCACGATGGTCAGGCGGCGACGGAGTTCTCCCAGGTGATCGAAAAGCGGCATTCGCGCAGGTCCGATAGGCATTACTCATCGCCTCCCTTCGGGGCGTCGGCGGCAGCAGCGTCGTCCTCGGCCTCGAGCTCGCGGGCGAGCTGGTCGACGACGGCCTTGCGCTTGCGGGGACGACGGGCGTAGAGGTCAGCCGTCGTGGGCTCTGCCGGCTCGGGCTCGGGCTCCGGCTCTGCAGCAGGCTCGGGCTCGGCGGCGGCGGCAGCAGGCTCGGCCTTGGCAGGCTCGGCGCTCTCGGCCTCGGACTCCTCAGCAGCACCTTCGCCCTCAGCAGCACCCTCGCTCGCGGCCTTCTCGGCGGCAAGGCGGGCACGGCGCTCGGCAAAGGTCTCCTTCTTTGCGGGCGCGGCCGTCTCGGCGGCATCCTCGTCCGCATCGGAATCGTCATCGACGGCAGTCTTCTTGGGCTTGACCGGTGCCGAAGCGGCCTCACTTACCGGATCGATAATCTCGGACTGAACAACGGCCGTCATCTTTTCCTGCGTCTCGCGGAACTGACGGATGGCACGGCCGATCGTGCGGCCCATCTGTGGGAGCTTATCCGGGCCAAACAGCAAAAAGCCGAAGACCACGATGATCGCGAGCTCACCCTCTCCAATACCAAACACACATACCTCCAAGGCTCGATGTGAGTCGAGCCCGCACCGCGCCATTCGGCCGGAACTCGTCTATTCATTCGGTCAAGTATAGCGCCCGGACGCCAAAACGTCCGAGCGCATCACAAACATATGCCAAACGGCACGCCCTTTTGGGCGCAAAGATTATGCAGCGGTGATCGAAATCTCCTGGTCGACACCCAACAGCTGAACCACGCGCATCACCGGGGGCTGCACGTTAACACAGCCAAAGCGCTTGCCGTGGTCGACCGCGTGGTGCGCGGCGCCCACGAGCACGCCAATGCCCGTCGAATCGATGTAGCTCACCTGGGCAAAATCGAGCTCAACGGCCTCAGTGGGCTGCTCGAGCGCCAGGTCGATGGCATTGCGCAGGCTATCGGCGTTAGAGATATCGATCTCGCCGGTTACCTTAATGGTGTAGAGCTCTGGCGTGGGGTTGGTGGAAATACCCAAATCCATGTATACGCTCCTTTACGTATCGAAAGTGCGGATAGTACGGGAAGCCGCGCGTTAGGCGCGCTCGGCACGCGCAAGCTCGGCAGCGACAAGCTTAACGGCCAGCACCAGCACATCGAGCGCGGCCTCCAGGTCCTCGACCGTGGGATAGCTCGGCGCGATGCGGATGTTGGTGTCGCGCGGGTCCTTGCCATAAGGCCAAGTGGCACCAGCCGGCGTGAGCTTGACGCCCAGGTCGGCACAAAGCGCGGCGACCTTCTGGGCCGAGCCCTCGGGACCATCGAAGCTTACAAAGTAGCCGCCGCGGGGGTGCGTCCAGGTGGCGCAACCCGTGTCGCCCAGGCCCTCGGTGAGCTTGCGCTCGACGGCCTCAAAGCGCGGACGCAGGAACTCGGCATGCTTTTTCATGTGCTCCTTGACCGCCTCGATGGTGGGAAGGAAACGCACGTGACGCAGCTGGTTGAGCTTGTCGGCGCTGATTAGGCCGGCCTTCAGGCGCTTGGAGAACTCCGCGATAACCGCGGGGCTCGCACCGATAAAGCCGATGCCGGCGCCCGGGAAGGTGATCTTGGACGTCGAGGCAAAGGCCACCACGCGATCCTCGGTGCCCGCCGCGCGAGCGAGGTCGAAGATATTGGCGAGCTCGTCGGTCTCGTCGTACAGGTCGTGCACGCAGTAGGCGTTGTCCCAGAAGATGCGGAAATCGGGCGCGGCCGTGGGCATCTCGACCAGGCGACGCACGGTGTCCTCGCTAAAGGTGATGCCCGTGGGGTTGGAATACTTGGGCACGCACCAGATGCCCTTGATGGAGTCGTCGGCGGCAACCAGGCGCTCGATCTCGTCCATGTCGGGGCCGTTGTCGGTCATCGCGACGGGGACATTCTCGATACCCAGGTCGGCGGTGATGCCAAAGTGACGGTCGTAGCCGGGAACAGGGCACAGGAACTTGACTTTCTTGCCGTCGTGCGCGGCCTCGTAAGCCTCCCAAGGCTCGCTGCCGCACGAACCGCAACGCCAGAACATGCCGGCGATGTCGTGCTCGATCAGCAGGCTCGACGAACCCAGCACGAGCGTCTGCTCGGCGGGGCAGCCCAGGAACTCCCCTGCCAGCTTACGTGCCGAGGGAATGCCCTCAAAGCAGCCGTAGTTGGAGCAGTCGACGTTGCCGTCGTGCAAATCGGCGTCGGCATTGAGGATATCGAGCATGGGGCGCGAGATGTCCACCTGGGAGGGCGACGGCTTGCCGCGGGCCATGTCGAGCGCCAGACCCTTGGCCTTGACCTCGGCGACCTCGGCTTTGAGTGCCTCGATGGCGGCATCGAGTTCGGTGGTTTCCATCTTCTGGTAGATCGTCTGCATGGGGTGCGACCTTTCGCGAAGCGGTACGTTGCAGTTCGTCTAAGTATAGACCGCCACCGCCGCAACGTTATGAAGCCGTGATAGATTAAGTCCATCGCAATAAATACGAATCGCCGCGCATGCCGGCGTGGGGCTCCCAAGGAGGCACTATGGAGCACGGATCGTTCCAGGCCGAGGAATTCGGCGACCTGCAGCGCCTGGTCGACGGGCTGTTTTACGACCGCCACGCCATCGACCGCCTGGATCTCATCGTACAGGCCGAGATCTTGGACCTGGCGCCCGATCTCATGGAAATCGTGAACCTTTTGCCGCCCGGCTACTACGACCGTCAATCGCTTTGCGACCAGCTCAACTCCGCCTTGGCCGCCCATGGCTGGGGAGCCGTCTACGGAACGGTGGAATAAACCTAGTCATTTAAGAACGTCCATTACAGTCGAAATTGTCAGCCCGGGACCGTCTCGGGCTACGATTGAGGCGCGCCCAGAACGGGCCGCCGACCGGGCGCCCGCGCACGGCCGAACGTCCCTGCCCCCGAGAGGGCCCGTTG
>DBGAXC010000050.1:0-37176 GCA_048447565.1 Collinsella aerofaciens
GGGCGTGCGCATAGCCTACAAGACCGTGCTGAAGATGATGCGCGAGATGGGCATCAGCTGCGGGATCCGCCGCGAGACCGACTACCACAGGTACAACTCGTACAGGGGCAAGGTCGGAAAGACCTTCGAGAACGTCATCGGGCGCGACTTCGCCGCCGACGGGCCGTGGGAAAAGATGGGCACCGACGTCACCGAGTTCAAACAGCCCTGGGGCAAGGCCTACTTCGCGCCGGTCTACGACTTCGGCAGCAAGGAGATCGTCGCCTGGTCCACGTCGCTGCACCCCAACATGGCTCAGCAGCACGAGCTGCTCGACCAGCTCGTGTCCAGGAAGCCCGAGGGCTCCAGGCCGATCCTGCACTCGGACATGGGCTGGCAGTACCAGCAGGCCGGTTGGTGCAGACGGTTGGAGGAGGCCGGCGTGGTGCAGAGCATGTCCCGGAAGGGCAACTGCATCGACAACGGCGCGACGGAGCAGGTGTTCGGCCACATCAAGGACGAGTTCTTCCGCGGAAGGACGTGGCCGGACTTCGAGTCCTTCAAGGCGGACCTCGACGACTTCGTGGTCCATTGGAACACGAGGAGGCGCCAGGTTAAACTGAAGGGACTGACCCCGGAGGAGTTCCGGAGACAGTCCCTTGCGGCGTAGTTCTTATTTTAGCCGTCCAAGTTTTGGGGTGCAGTTCAGTGCGCAGCGGGGGTTCTTTCATGTCCGAGGACGTCCGCGAAGGTCAGCCCTCAGATCCTGCGGTGGGAGACCTAGGCCTCGTTGTACACCGTCTTGAGCTTCAGCAGGTGAGCGTAGCGGTCCATAGCGGCCTGCTCGTTCTCCTTGAAGAGCTCCTCGGCGCGCTCGGGGAAGGAACGCGTCAGCGAAGCGTAACGGGCCTCGTTCATCAGGAACTCCTGATAACCGCCCGCAGGCTCCTTGGAATCGAGCGAGAACTTCTTGCCGGCAGCAGCCTCGGGGTTGAAGCGGAAGAGGTTCCAGTAACCGCACTCGACAGCCTTCTTCATCTCGGCCTGGCAGTTCTGCATGCCACCCTTCTTGATGGAGTGCATCTCGCAGGGGCTATAGCCGATGATGAGGGACGGGCCGTCGTAGGCCTCGGCCTCGTGGATGGCCTTGAGGGTCTGAGCCGGGTTGGCGCCCATGGCGACCTGCGCCACGTAGACGTAGCCGTAGCTCATGGCGATCTCGGCCAGGGACTTCTTCTTGGTCACCTTACCGGCAGCGGCGAACTGAGCGACCTGGCCCAGGTTCGAGGCCTTGGAGGCCTGACCACCGGTGTTGGAGTAGACCTCGGTGTCGAAGACGAAGACGTTGACGTTGTGGCCGGAAGCCAGGACGTGGTCCAGGCCACCGAAGCCGATGTCGTAGGCCCAACCGTCGCCGCCGAAGATCCAGAAGGACTTCTTGGTGAGGTAAGCCTTGTCGGCGAGGATCGCCTTGGAAGCGTCGCAGCCGCACTTCTCGAGCTCGGCAACGTAGGCAGCGGCAGCGGTCTTGGAAGCCTCGGCGTCGTTGACGGAGTCGATCCAAGCCTGGCCGGCAGCCTTGAGCTCATCGGACGGACCATCGGCAGCGATGATGTCCTGGGTAGCGGCGATCAGCTTGTGCTGAACGGCCTCATAGCCAACGGCCATGCCCAGACCGTGCTCGGCATTGTCCTCGAACAGGGAGTTGTTCCACGCCGGGCCGTGACCGTCCTTGTCCTTGCAGTAAGGAGCGGTGGCAGCGGGGTTGCCCCAAATGGAGGAGCAGCCGGTGGCGTTGGAAATGAACATGCGGTCGCCGGCGACCTGGGTCACCAGACGTGCATAGGCGGTCTCGGCGCAGCCGGCGCAGGAGCCGGAGAACTCCAGGTAGGGCTGCTTAAACTGGCTGCCCTTGACGTTGGCCGCGATGAGCTCCTTCTTCTCGGAGACGTTCTCGACCATGTAGTCCCAAACGGGCTGCTGGTCCATCTCCTGCTCGGTGGGAACCATCTCGAGGGCGCCCTTGGGGCAAACCTTGACGCAGTTGGTGCAGCCCATGCAGTCGAGCGGGGACACGGCCATGGTGAACTTCATGCCCTTGGCCTTGGGGCCCATGGCGTCGAGCGTGCGGGTAGCCTCGGGCGCGGCGGCAGCCTCGTCCTCGGTCATCGCGAACGGACGGATGGTGGCATGCGGGCACACATAGGCGCACTGGTTGCACTGGATGCACTTGGTCTCGTCCCAGTGGGGAACGACCACGGCGACGCCGCGCTTCTCGTATGCGGAGGCGCCCAGCTCAAACTGGCCGTCGGCGCAATCGACGAAGGCAGAAACGGGCAGGCTGTCGCCGTCCATGCGATCGATGGGCTCGAGCAGGTTCTTGACCTGCTGGGCGATAGCGGACTTGGTCTCCTCGGAGAGCTCGACGGGAGCGGCATCCTCGGCGGTAGCCCAGTCGGCCGGAACCTCGAACTTACGGAAAGCGGTAGCGCCGGCATCGATGGCCTTGTGGTTGGCGTCGACGATGGCCTGGCCCTTCTTCATGTAGGACTTGGTAGCCGCGTCCTTCATGTACTGCAGGGCGTCCTCGGCGGGCAGGACCTTGGCCAGCGCGAAGAAGGCGGACTGGAGCACCGTGTTGGTGCGCTTGCCCATGCCGACCTTGGCCGCCAAGTCGATAGCGTCGATCAGGTAGACGTTGACGTTGTTGTTCGCGATGTAGCGCTTGGCCACGGCGGGCATGTGCTCGGCGAACTCCTCGTCACTCCACTGGCAGTTGACCAGGAAGGTGCCACCCGGCTTGACGTCGCGGACCATCTTGAAGCCCTTAACGATGTAGCTGGGGTTGTGGCAGGCGACAAAGTCGGCCTTGGTCACGTAGTACGGCGAGCGGATCGGAGAATCACCAAAGCGCAGGTGCGAGACGGTGACGCCGCCGGTCTTCTTGGAGTCGTACTGGAAATAGGCCTGGACGTACTTGTCGGTGTGGTCGCCGATGATCTTGATCGAGTTCTTGTTGGCGCCGACGGTACCGTCGCCACCCAGACCCCAGAACTTGCACTCGATGGTGCCGGGGGCTGCGGTGTTGGGCGCATCCTCGGCCTCGGGCAGGCTCAGGTTGGTCACGTCATCGACAATGCCGATGGTGAACTCGCGCTTGGGCTCGTCCTTCTTAAGCTCCTCGAAGACAGCGAACGCGGACGCAGGAGGCGTGTCCTTGCTGCCCAGGCCGTAACGGCCACCGACGACCTTGATGCCCGTCTTGCCGGCCTCGTAGAGAGCGGAGACGACGTCCTGGTAGAGCGGCTCACCGATGGAACCCGGCTCCTTGGTGCGGTCCATGACGGCAATCTTCTTGACGGTCTCGGGGAGAACGTCGACAAAGTGCTTGATGGAGAACGGACGGAACAGGCGGACCTTGACCAGGCCGACCTTCTCGCCGTGAGCGTTGAGGTAGTCGATGACTTCCTCGAGCACGTCGCAGAAGGAGCCCATGCACACGACGACGCGATCGGCATCGGGAGCGCCATAGTAGTTGAACAGGCCGTAATCGGTGCCGAGCTTCTCGTTGATCTTCTTCATGTAGCCCTCGACGACGGCGGGAAGCTCGTCGTAGACCTTGTTGCAGGCCTCGCGGTTCTGGAAGAAGATGTCGCCGTTCTCGTGGCTGCCGCGGGTGTGCGGGTGCTCAGGGTTGAGCGCGTGATCGCGGAAAGCCTGGACGGCGTCCATGTCGCACATCTCGGCCAGATCCTTGTAGTCCCACATGGCGACCTTCTGGATCTCGTGGCTGGTGCGGAAGCCGTCGAAGAAGTTAAGGAACGGAGTCTTGCCCTCGATGGCGGCAAGGTGAGCCACCGGCGAGAGGTCCATGACCTCCTGGACGTTGCCCTCGGCGAGCATGGCGAAGCCGGTCTGACGACAGGCCATGACGTCGGAGTGATCGCCAAAAATGTTCAGGGCGTGGGAAGCGACGCAACGCGCGGAGACGTGGAAGACGCCCGGGAGCTGCTCGCCCGCGATCTTGTACATGTTCGGGATCATCAGGAGCAAACCCTGAGAAGCCGTGTAGGTGGTGGTCAGAGCACCGGCGCCCAGCGAACCGTGAACGGTACCGGCTGCACCTGCCTCGGACTCCATCTCGACGACCTTGACCGGGGTGCCGAAGATGTTCTTGCGACCCTGGGCCGCCCACTGGTCGACATGGTCGGCCATCGGGCTGGACGGCGTAATGGGATAGATTCCCGCTACCTCGGTGTACGCATACGAAACATATGCGGCCGCCTCGTTGCCGTCCATAGACTTAAACTTACGCGCCATATACCCCTCTCCTCTCATATAGGTATACAGGCCCCGGCGATCGCCGGGATGTTGGCGTGATGGGATTTACGCTGTTGCTTCCAATCATCTGGCAGGCAGGCTCAGCAGCAGGTACGTGGCGTGGAGAGAAGACATGCCGAGGCGAGGGGCAGCTGATGCGCCCCACAGACCCGACCGCCCGTCTTGCACATGACCGAGCGCCGCAAAGGCCGCATGCCGGATGCTCCCGGGCACGCCCCGGCGATGGGAAGCGCCCGCAACGGAAATCCGCATGCGGGTTTATTGTACCCCGCCGTTAAGTGTAATTTCGACAAATATAGGCGGGCGGTAAAGGTTTACCTCGGGTGACCGCCAAAGGCCAGAATGGTCCCTCCATCCCCGGACGACTGGCTCTGACGCGCCAAGGAGTGTCCCCAAGTACCGGCAGGAAAGGAACGTCCCTAACTGCCGGCTAGAGGGCGCCGAGCAGGATGGCGTAGGTGGTGGATTCGCCGAGTTTGAGCTCGTCGCCGGGGTTGAGCTGGGCGGAGCGGCCGGGCTCTACTTGAATACACACACTCGTGGCCCCGTTTACCACCATGGTGCCGTTAGTGGACGACAGGTCCTCGACAAACCATGCGCCAGACTCGTCGCACCAGATATGGGCATGGCGGGCCGAGACGTCGTCGGTGATGCCGCCCTCCCCCGTTGCCAGCGCGCCGATCTCAACGCCCTCCTCACTCGGCTGAATCCAGCGCGGGACGCTCACCACGTAGCCGTTTTGCACGCACAGCAGTCCCAGCGGATGCGCCGGCGCGACCTCGTGCTCGCCCGCGACCGAAGATGTGCTCAGCGAGCGCGGCGTCGACGTGTCGCCGCCACGGGTCGCATGAGCGCGGCGGCTCGCCCGACTTGGAACTAAGGCGGGCGTGAGAGCAAACGGCATAGGGAACGAATCTTGCGGATGTACTCCTCGACGTCAGGCAGGTAAGCCCCACGAAGTCACCGGGGAGGCCCAAGCGGCCCGGCACCACTTCCAGATTCTGACCAGGGCGAGTCGTTCGCCGGTGGCCGAAGGCTCGCTCCCACCCAAAAGGGGAGATTCGCGTTGTTCCCCAATCGCTCTCGCATCTTTCATTTTGCTCGAGGTGGGCTATAAAAACTTTCCTGGTGAAAGGCGGCGATTGGTTTCCTTTCTTTCTAGAGGAGCGCGCCTGTAATCTGTTTTCATCCTAAATCAAGTTAAGATCGGACCTTCCAGAGGCAAGTCGACTCAAACTGCGAGGCTCCATGTTGGAATAAAGAGCGCTGTCGAAGTGCCAACAACACAAAGCTTGCCAGTCTCAAATAGAACCTTTTGGGAGTCCGATTGGGCCGCACACCGAATCCCCGCTGGTGGTTTTTTATAGCTGCGCAACAATAAACAAGGTTAGTGCCAGTCCAGCATGAAATTGAGGAACGTATGCATTTTTTCTCAGTAAGTGATCGTCGTTACTGCTTCGATGAGGTCACTCGCAATTGCTTTCAGGTTGACCAAGCATCAGAAGATGCGCTTCGCATATTTGAAGCATCGGGAAGAACGGTCAACTCGAAGTTGCTAACAAAGTCACTTGCTGCGAAAGGCTACGACCAAACGACCATAGCAGAACTTGAAGACGACATTGATGAGTATCAACGATTGTCTGAGCGGACTTTCTTAACAAAAGACACGCCTCGAAAACTTAGATCCATCGAACTCCACGTTTCACATGCATGCAACCTTGGTTGTAGTTACTGTTTTGCCGGTAAAGGAGATTATGGAACGTCTCCTCTGCTGATGACAGACGAGATAGCCTTCAAGGCGGTCGACTACCTCGTCGCAAGTTCATCGGAAAACGAAACGCTTGCGATCGTCTTTTTTGGTGGGGAACCCATGATTAACGAGCCGCTGATATGGAAAACGGTCGACTATTCAAAAAGAATATACCCCAATAGAAACTTTACCTATTCTATTACGACCAACGGAACGCTTTTGAATGACACTGCTGTGAATTCTTTCAAGGAGCACGGGTTTTCTGTTCTGATTAGTCTCGATGGTACAGGATGCAAGCACGATGCATCGCGCCCGTACAAGACGGGAGGCGGCTCTTTCTCCGATATCGACAAAAACGTTCGTCGTTTTTCCGAGTCGTTCCCCTTCGGCGCAAGAGCGACCTTAACAAATAATAACTGTAACCTTGTTGAAGACTATCTTCAGTTTAAAGAGATGGGCTTCAGAAGGATTTACTTCTCGCCCGTGAGCTCATTCGATGAGAATATCAAACTCGACGAACACTCATTAAACAAAATCAGGGCGGGCCTAATAGATTTGGCGGATCAATATCTCAAACAGATTGATCAAGGGGAAAAGCCCTTGTTTAGAACATTGAAAACTGCAGTTGATTTGATTATGGGCAACAGGATCGCCTTTGTCGGATGCGGGGCTGGCAGGCGTTTTATTTCCGTGACTCCCGAAGGGGACGTATACCCCTGTCACAGGTTTGTCGGGATGATGCGATTCAAAATGGGCAACATCGTCACCGGAATTGACGAAACTAGGTATATTGAAAACTGGAGTCAGGGTGTCGAAAAAAGAATTGACTGTACGGACTGTTGGGCTCGGTCTTTCTGTGGTGGGGGCTGTAGCTGGGAGGCTGCAGACGAGCACGGCTACTTGCCCAAGAGTCTACACCCTGCATCATGTGAATATAGAAAAATGTGCTACGAGATGGCTTTTGACCTTATTTCCCGCCACTCATCTTCGCAGGAGAAAAATCAACGAGAAGCTACTGTATCGGAATAAGCGGTTCAGCGCATTGCTGTCACCATTGTGGAGGTGTTCGTTCTTCTGATTACCGTCTGCGAAGCTTATTGCTACGTTCGCCGAAACCATTCTAGAAATATGGTGAACTAGACATCTTGGTTTGTTATACACAATATTGAGGTTTTTCTGCACTCAAAGGGAGGTAGTCGTGAAGCATATTCATCCGATTAATCCAGGAAGTGGCGACGAGGCAGGCGTGAAGCCGATGTCTTTTGACTGCCTCTTGGGCATTACTGACATCTGTACTGTTTATGATAAAGCAGATGGCTGTGGTGCATACGATTACTGCGACTATGACATGGATGGCGGCAGCATCTGCGTTGTAGATCACTGTGGCATTGATCAAACGTAGTCTCTAATTGGATTAAGGTGAGGAGCTGTTATGAAGCATATCCATCCTGTTGGTTCAAATGAACATCCTCCCGTTGAGCCTTGTTGTCTTGGAGTTGATATATGCAATTTTTACGACATCGCCGAGTGCCCTGTTGCGGATTGGTGCTATGTCGATAAAGAATCAAGCTGTGTTTTGCCAGCAGATTGGTGCGATCCAGTTGACGAGTAGTTTTGTGGCTAGGAACTATTTGGTCCAATTCAGAATAAGATGGGAACAAATACCAAAATCTCGTGTCTGGGAGGAGTTATGCCATTATTGCAAGGTCTCGTTGGATTAGCCTTTATACTTGCGTTATATCTGGCACCTTTTTTAATTCTATTCTTCATTATCCGACTCTTTCTTCGGAGAAAATAGGAGTGTCACGCAAACATTAGCGTAGCTTTCTTCCAATATGAGCCGAGCATTGGCAAGTGGAATAAGAAGCCCGACCGTTCGCCACATGAAAGTGATCGGACGGGCTTCTCTATTTAACCCGGGCCGCCACCCATAGCGGCTTTCCAAGCGTATTCTCAGTGCAAAGCAATCGTCAGTTTAATCCTATGCGCTGATACCGCATTTCATTTGTTCGGCTCGAATTCTACGGCCTGGCAACCCTCGCACTCTCCGGCAAATGGATTGAACGCGAAGGCAGAGATGATGTGTGCGTGGACATCGAGGCTGCTGTAGGCAACATACTGGGACATGGACCCCCGCTGCGCGTGGTATGCGGCCCGGCATATTCATTGCCGTCCAACCCCGTGTAGTTGCAGCAAAGGGTGGAACCTCAATGCTCAGCTCATGTTGTCCGTGGGACACGAGAATCGTAAGTACACTTTGGTGCGATTCTCACGCTGATACTGAGCCACCTGGAATAAGATACGTCGCGACAACACTTCGCTTCACCTCTGTCTCGACAAGATGACGTAGACTAAAGTTTCCTTTAGTAAGAGAACGAGAACTATATCTGAAAGCGTTGCGATGGCGTGAAGGCACCGAGTCCGAACCGCCTGAATGCTACGTGCATCTGCATCGCCTTTTTGTTATCTCTGCCAGTTGGGTAGCACTACACTTGTCATCATTTACCCTGGTACATGCTGCCTAAATCCACTACCCCTTCTACCGCGCCGACCATCTCGTCATCGTGAGAGACAACGATGATCAGCTGGCTTTGCTTGTTGCGCTTAACATAGGCCGCAAGCTCGGCGCGGCTTACAGCGTCTAACCCAGTCGTGGGCTCGTCGAGTACCAAAACTGACGACTTGCGTGAAATCGCCGACCATAAGTACACTCGGCGCAGCTCACCGCCCGAAAGCGCGGAGCAACGTTTCCCGAGCAACTCCTTCACGCTGTTTTCCAGCGAAAGTAGGCCATCTACACCCCGGTGATAGGAAGAAAAGGGCGTGTCGAAATACTCTAACAGCTCTTTCACCGTTTCGTCCGGCGCGAAGCACGACTGTGGGCAGCACGATATCTCTCTCGCACGTATGTAATCCAAGTCGCATTCTTCGATTGGCACGCCGTTGTATTTTACTTTGCCTTTCGATGAGTATAGCCCGAGCATCAAGTAAAGAAGTGACGTCTTGCCTCTTCCGTTTTCCCCAACTATGCAATATGTACCAGGACCGGAAAACTTGAAAGAAAACCCGCCGAGGACCTCTCGGACAGATCCGTCTGGAAGGGCAACCGAGAATTCCAAATCAGATACCGAAATGTCATTTATTTCATCGAGTTTAGCTAAATCGGTCCGATTCCACCCCGATCTCTCCTTTTCTCTCGTCGCGATAGCCGTCCTATCCCATGATGCTTTGGCATCTTGATAGGATTTGAACAATGACATCATACTTTTCAAAGTCTTAAAGAGAACCGCGAAGTATGTACCGATGATAGTGTACTCGCCTATTGACATAGTTCCGTTAATGATTCGTACTCCGGAAACAACAAGTATCACCGCTTGAAACAACGCTGCGAAAAGACCATCGAGCGATGTCAGAGAATATGATAGCTTTCCGGAGCGCAAAACTTTGGGAAAATAGCTCTTAAACCCAGCGTCGAGCGCTTGTTCGCTCTTGCCGTACGAAGATGTCAGTTGAATGTTGAGAATCTGATTAAGCTGCGATGCAATTGCGGCGTAAAAGGCGCTGTCCGCCTCTTTCTTCTCATACGTGACCCTATACAAAAGTTTCCTCAACCCAGTAATTACACAGAAATACACGATGAGGAGAATGATGGAAAACACCGCGAGAGTTGAATCAATTGACCATATGATAAGCAATACGATGGGAATGGCTACAATGGACAGCGGCGCACTGATAAAATTCGCCAAAACGAAGGATGAGACCACGCTGGAGTCGGAAATAATCCGTTGCGTTGTATAGGCTGGATCGATGGTCCGACTCACCAAGTAATCGTCTCTTTCAAAACGCAAGACGGCCTCCCTGAGAAGATCAAAGGAAAGTCTCGTGGTTATGCGAATGGAAAGTGTTCCTGCAAAATAAGTAAAGAGGGTGGAGAAAACTCCTATTGACGCAACCAGGAGCGCGAAGAGTACGGCGTCTCTTTCGCTGCGGTTACCGAGAAGAAAATCTAAGAATTTCCCGTTCACGTATGGCATGGCATAGGAGAGAGCGGTTCCAATCACCGTGATAGCAATGAAGACGAAAGCCCCTTTTGCTCTGATGAACCTCGAGAGAACGCATCGAATCAAGGAAGGCCCCAATCTACCCGCCACAAAACATCAATCACTGATACCTTACACCTCAACACAACAGGAGCGAAGATTTGCCAATGAGACTGCTTTAAGATTGCCTTGGGCCAATACGATCTCAAGCTCTTCCTACAAGAGAGTCGGAATCGGACATCTCCTCCGACGAACCTGGCAATCGGGCGGTTGAAATATCTTTTTCAACCGCCCGATTGCCACAATAGATTTGAGCATCCGCCCACAAACGTCCGCGTTTTATACCCATCAAATCCTTTGCCTTTTGTCGTCTAGACTAGAAAAATCGCTCGAAATAACGCAACCGGCCTGCTCGCTTGAAGAAACCTAAGCCCGTAACGTAGATGTGCAAACTTCCGAAACGCCTTGCGCGGCATAGTGCGTATAAACTTCGTCAACCGCCTCAGAAATATCTGAGTATCGCGCCGGGTCAAAAGCATACGATGTCGCAGCTATACCCTGCACCCATTCGGAACGCGGATTAATTGAATAGCCACACAGCATCATCATACATGCATCTAGACCTGATTTCCCAAGTATCCGACGTATTGATGAGAGCATCGCGGGTCGCCCCTGCACCATCGTCGTCACCCCTATTAGCAGTATTTACCGTTTTTCTCTAAATGCGTATCGCCACCCTTAAGAATACGAAGTGTTTTATCCAGACCCGATTGTCCTCCATCTCAAACGAAGGGATAAGGAATCTCATCCGGAATCGGCAGTAACGGAGGATTCACAACGACAAGCGAAAAACATGAGTCATCTCTCAGAGGGGAGTAAAGGCTCCCCTCAAGCACCCTAGTTTCGTCATCCAAAGAGTTGATGGCAGTGTTTTTCTTACAAAGGTCGACAACAAAAGGGTTGATTTCTACAGATGTTACATCCATGCCACAGTTGGTAAGTATCAGGCCCTGTATTCTGGGGCCAGAACACAAATCGAGAGCCTTCCGTGCGCTCTGCGGTGTAAGGCGCCAATCTCAGCAAATCTGTCCCACAATACTGCGCTGAAGAACAAGACGGAACCCCTGAGCCAAACTCCCCTATACCTTATTAAGGCTAAGACAGGCAAGTTCACGCACCCGGCATATTCCAGAATAACATCCTATTGTTTTAGATGCTCTACAAGCATGAACAGCCGCGAATCGGAAAGATCTTCTAGTTTCGCCCCGACTGACCGCCAAGGGCCAAAATGGCCTCTCCATCCCCAGGCGACCGGCTCTGGCGCGCCGAGGAGTGTCCCCAAGTGCCGGCAGAAAAGGAACGTCCCTAACTGCCGGCTAGAGGGCGCCGAGCAGGATGGCATAGGTAGTGGATTCGCCGAGCTTGAGCTCGTCGCCGGGATTGAGTTGGGCGGAACGGCCGGGCTCGACCTGAATGCAGACGCGCGTGGCCCCGTTTACCACCACGGTTCCGTTGGTGGACGACAAGTCCTCGACGTGCCAGATATTTTGAGCATCGCACCAGATATGGGCATGGCGGGCCGAGACATCGTCGCCGACGTCGGTAATATCGCCCTCGCCAGTGGCCAGCGCGCCAATCTCAACACCCTGCTCACTCGGCTGAATCCAGCGCGGGGCGCTCACGACAAAACTGTTTTGTACGCGCAGCAAGCCCAAGGGGTGCGCCGGGGCGGGTTCGCGTTCGCCCGCGGTCATCGACATGCCAAGCGAACGCGGCGTGGAGGTGCCTCCGCCACAGGTCGCGTGCGCGTAGTCGATGGCATAGTTCACCGAGGACCGCACATCCGCCGAACAACCGACGGCGACAAACAGCACCAGCACGGCCTCGGCGCGCTCGGCGGGCATGAGTTCCGCCGCCTGGGACAGGCGATCGAGCGCGTTGCGATAGAGATTCGTGTCCTGGTGGCACTCTTCGAGCGCGCGTACCATCGGTTCACCTGCAGGACCGCACACCATATTGATCACAGCCGTGGAGTCCATGGGATTGCGCTGGCGCAGGGCCAGTTGCGACATAATGCGCGCAGCCGAGGTACCGTATTCGGCAAAGTAGCGCTGCTGAAGCGTGCCGACCGGCGCGCGAACGATAAAGCGGGAAACCCAAGAGCGATCGGCGGCTCGGCTCTGCGGGCTGCGGCCGTCGGCGAGCGGACGGGACGAAAGCACCAAGCCGCACAGCTCGATATGGCTCAGATGCGCCGCGCGCTTAAAGATGTCAAACATGGCCCCGCATGGGGTGAGCTCAACTTGAGATGCCATGACCTAGGCCTCCTTAGTCGTAGAAATAGAATCGGACGATACTTCGACAGGTCCGCCAAAAGTACGGGCAGCTGCGGCTCCACCGGCAAGCGGAGTCGCCATCTGGGCTTTTGTGCGTCGCGGTGCCGAAACGGGAAGTTCAAAGGCAAAGCCCATCGCAAGCAAAAACCACGTAAGCGTATAGGTTGCAACCAGAGCGGCAACAAGGCCGCCCATCACGGCGCGTTGGGAAAATACGCTACATGCAGCCACAACCAGCACCGGAACCTCGCAGGCAGAAAGCGCAAGCACACCCTGCAGGAAGCCCGAGCGCCGATCGCGCGCAAGTGCCCCCGCGGCAACGCCGGCCATGCCTGGCAGCGCCAACGCCAGTGCGGCAATAATACCCGGTAGCGACCCAGACCACACGAGCGATCCCAAAGTCGCCGTCACGCGAGCGCCCGACGCCAGCAGCGCGGCCGAAACCACGATCACAGCCCAAACCACGCCACAGACGACCGTCGCGCCGACCATCAGCGCGCGACGAACCGCGCGGCCAGACGCATCCATGGGGCACGGCGTGAGCGGCTCGCCGCGGAGCGAACGGCCGACATTTTGCGCATAGTGGTCACAAAACGCCGAGAGCGCCGCCTCGACCGCCGCCGGCTCGGGACGATCTTTTTGATGGCTGGACAGACAGGCCATCACCACGTCGAACAGCTGGGCATCGACAAACGCCAGCGCATCGCGTAGCTCTTCGGAATCCGGCTCAAGCCCTAGCTGCTGGGCCTGCTCGGCCGCGGCGAGCGCCACATCGGGCTCACGACGAAGCAGCTGAGTCAAATCACAACCGGGCGCATGGGCACCAATGGGATAGTCGGGCCGCGTGTCCATCTTGAGACGGTAGGGGCTCGCGATGTCGCGCGTCTTTTTGCGCGAACCCGAGGTGCCCGAAGTGCCCGGCGCGGCTTCGTATGGCGCGACGCCGGCAATGAGCTCGTAAACCGTGCTTGCCGCGGCATAGACGTCGATCGCCGGCGACATACGCAAAGCGCGCAGATCGGGAATATCGTCGGTGAGCATCTCGGGCGGGGCATAGGCAACCGTCGCGCGACGCAGCGTGGCATAGCGCTCGGTAAAGGATGCCTTGCCGCCGGTACCGGCCACGGCCGACGCAGGCTCAAGCGCCAGCGACGAGCCAAAGTCGATCAGGCACAGGTCAAAGGTGCCCTCGGCAAGCTGCCGGTCAAGCGGTAGACGCGCCGTGCGCACCATAATATTAGCGGGCGAGATATCGCGATGGACAAAGCCCTCGCCCACCAGGCTCATACGGCAGAGCAGATCGAACAGGTCGCGACCCAGACGCGCCGCCACAAGCGGCGACAGGCGTCCGGCATCGTCCACGGCGAGTCGCGAACGCAAGCGGGCAAGCGTCTCGCCCTCGACCCATTCCATGACAATTGCGGGCACACCGTCGACCTCGCCCCAGCCATAGAGGCGGGGAAAGCCCTTAAGGCCCGAAAGGGCGCGATGGCATTCGTATTCCTCGCGAAACGCCGCCTTGAACTTGGCGACCAGCGCCTCGTGAGCGGCATCGTCATCAAACTCATCGCGCGTCGGCAAGATGAGCTGCTTGAGTGCCACGGCCTCGCCTTGGGCGTTGACGGCACGCGTCACGCGGCCGATACCGCCACGGCGCATGGTGGCATCGTCGGCAAACAGCATCGTAAAACGACGCAGATAGGCAGTCAGTTCGTCCCGACCGAGCGCAATGGCCGGCTCAAACCCGTCGACACGCGCCAGGCGCAGGCCGACCATGGAATCGCGACCGAGCGATTGTGGTGTGATGGATGCAAGATCGGTCATCATAGGGCAAGCGCCGCCACGTTATTGTTGAAGTTACCGAGCGCGACGTTATCATCGCCGTAATGGCCGACCCATTGACATAGGTTGGTGTAACAGCCCCACAGATTGGCATACTGCTGATACCACTTTGACCGGGGCGAGAATGTCTGACGACCGAACTCGGCTCGAATGACAAACATCTCCCCGACCAGGCTGTCGCACGGTCTGGGATCTCCCGTAGAGTTATAGGTCGAGACCACGTCATTGGCACGAGAAACATAGCCGTCGAGCATGTTGTACTTGGTCACAAGCCAACTGTGAATGCTCTCTTCTTCAGCAGCGGAAAGGCCACCGGAGTTTGCATCGTTGTCAGTGTTGCCGCCCGTCGAGCCGCCGTTTCCAGACCCTCCGGTAGAGGAACCCGACCCAGAGCCGCCGCCCGAACTCGATGAATCCGAGCCGGAGCCAGAAGTATCCGAGCTACCGGGCTTTCCGGACTGCTGGGCGTCCTGCTCCTTCTGCTGCTCGACCTTATTCACCGTTGCCGCCACGCTATTGTTGGACAACCGATCGATGATCTTGGTGTTGGTGAGCACGATGGTTTTGCCATTGGCAAGCGTGACTTCGTTGTCCGGGGCCTCGGCGCCGTCCGCATCGTCGGTGCCAAACACAATATGCGCGACCACACTTGCCCAAGCATATCCAGTCGTGGTACCCAGATCACTTTTGACCTCATGCCCCACGCGCGGTTCGCGTGCGGTATGCGCCTGCATCATGGACGGCACGGTCATGCCATAGGCAGAAACGCCAGCCATGACCAGCACCAGCGAGCACGACAGCAGCACGTACGCCCGCGGCGCCAAGCCCAGTCGGCGTCGCATGCGCACCGCGGCGCCGCGCTTTGTCTGAGTGCCACCGGGCCGCATGCGTTCTCCTCCAAGAAAAACACGCCGCTCAGAAGCGGCGCATTCATTCAAATCCATATTTGAGTGTATCAGCGAACCTAAAAGGTTGCGCAACGAATGGGCAAATTAAGGATGCGAGCGGAAGCATCCATGCGATAAGCGGATACGAAGCATCTTTGTTGCACAACAAACTCACAGTCGCACGGGGAAATTATGACTACCCCGTGCATCGCGAGGAAAACATACGGCAGGAGCAGGCTCGCCACCTAAATCGCGCGACGGGCCTCGATGGCGCGGCCAAGCGTAAGCTCGTCGGCATACTCCAGGTCGCCGCCCACGGGAAGGCCGCTTGCCAGACGCGACACCTCGACGCCCAACGGCTTGATGGTACGGGCCAGATAGCTCGCCGTGGTCTCGCCCTCGATGTTGGGGTTGGTGGCGATGATGACCTCATGGATATCCTCGTGGCCCAGACGCGCCAGCAGCTCGCGGATGTGCAACTGCTCGGGGCCAATCTTGTCCATGGGGCTGATCACGCCGCCTAGCACATGGTACAGGCCGTGGTAGCTGCCCGTGCGCTCGATCGCCTGGACGTCGCGCGGCTCGCCCACCACGCAAATACGAGTGGTATCGCGCATCGGGTCCTGGCAGATGGAGCACTCGTCGGCCGTGGCGTAGTTAAAGCAACGGCTGCAAAAGTGGACCTCCTGCTTGACCTCCAGGATGGCCTCGGCCAGGCGGCGGGCCTCCTCGGCATCGGCCTCGAGCAGGTAATAGGCGATGCGCTGGGCCGACTTGGGACCAATGCCCGGCAGACGGCCCAGCTCATCGAGCAGTTTTTGCAGACTGTGATTCGCACTCATATATATGCGTGTCTTAGAACGGCATGCCCGGGATGTTGAGGCCGCCGGTGATGGCGCCCATCTGCTTGTTAGCAAGCTCGTTGACGCCGCGGACGGCCTCGTTGACGGCAGCCATGATCATATCCTGCAGCATATCGACGTCCTCGGGATCGAGGGCATCGGGATCGATGGTGAGGTTGACGAGCTCCATCTCGCCGTTAACGGTCACCTTGACCATGCCGCCGCCGGCAGAGGCGTCGACGGTCTGGGACTTGAGATTCTCCTGCGCGGCGGCAAGCTGCTCCTGCATCTTGCGAGCCTGCTTCATCATCTGCTGCATGTTCATACCGGCCATGATGGCTCCTTTACGTGCGGCCGCACGCCGAGCTGCAAGGGCAGCCGGAGCACGGCGGGACTTTCAAACTCAAAAATCGTACCACGGCGCGAGGCCAGCGAGCGGGGCGGACGTGTTACCTCAGTCGATATACATGTCCTGGAGCGCAAGCCGCACCCATAGATTATGCAAAGTTGAATAATTCGCATCTGCATAATATTTAAAGCTAAATCTTGTAGAGCCGGAATCCGACATTTAATGCGTACCACTAAATGGCTAAATGCCGAGCCACTACTCGAGGCGGCGCTCATGACGGCGAGGTATAATTTGATTGCCATAGATAGTAATTTGGAGGTGCCCCATGAATGCCCCCAACGCGCTCCAAAACATCCGCTCAAAACACCCCGTTGCATATGTGGTTCTCTATCTCTTTGTCGGCTGGGCATTGCTGGTTGTCATCACCCATGCCATAGCTTTTGGAGCAGAACTGCTGATAGCCAGCTCGGACCAGCCCGTCGTCAAATGGGAGACGACCGATGAGTGCACCGACGGAACCCGAACCGTCTACTACAACAGCCCGTCCCTCTATCAAGAGTTCAAGGTCAAGATAAAGGACTTCAAGATTGTCGATGCCGAGCTAGGCGTTTATTTGGCAATCGGAGCAACCATTAACGCCGAGCAAGTCGAGTACACGGACAGCCATGCGACGTATCGTATCGACCTCAGCATCCTAGGCCGACCGTCACGCACCTGTCTGCTCAAATGCGACATACGCGGCACCACGTTGCACATGTCCGAAATACAGATGCGCCCGGGCAAAGAGATCTCTTCTTGAGCAGCATACCCGCCCGCACGGTTACTCCACCGGTTTGAAGATGGTGGCCTGACCGAAGACGCTGCGGATGAGGTCTTTGGCCTCGTCCTCGGTCTGCGGGATGCTCGGGGCTGCGCCCTGATGGCCGAAGGGGCTGCCAGCACCGGGATTGGATTCCCAGGGAGCGGCGGGGACGTCGTCGTTTGCAGAGGCTGCGGGTGCCACAGCAGCGGCCTTGGTCGCGGACGCCGCACCCGGCACGTCGAACGGGGGCAGATTGTCCCCGCCGGCATCGGCAGCAAAACCACCGACCATAGCATCGTCGTAGGGCACCTGCTCGGATTCCCACGGCGCGGACTGCGCGACAGGCTGAGCCTTGGGGGCAGCCGAGCGCTCGGGCGCACGGGGTGCGGGCTCGGTCGGGAGCTTACCCGTGGCAGGAGCACCGGCGGGGTTGTCGGAGCGTAGCCAGGGGGCTTTGCCCAGGTCAGACGACTTGGGCGCGGGCGAGACGGGCTTGGGCGCGGGTGTCGGAGCAGCCGGTTTGGGCGCCGCGGGCTTAGGCGCCGACGGGGTCGATGCCGCTACCGGTGCCGTTTGCTGCTGCGGCGCGCTGGCGCTCGAGGATACAGGGGCCGCCGAGGACACGGGTTGCGGGTCCGCAGATGCCGCAGCCCGTGCAGATGGAGAATGCTCCTCATGTTGAGGAGCCGGCGTGCCGCCCCCATCCAGGACATAGTCGACGGTACGACGACCGAAGACCGCGCAGACCGTCGGCAGGACCACCGATTGCGTGTCAGCGCGGCCGAGCATCTTGATGGCAAAGGTCGAGCCCGCAGGGAACGAGACGGTGAGCTTGGAGCCGTCGTCGGCCGTGGCGCGGGCGTTGAGCAAAAGCCCTGCGTAGGAAGCCTGACGCGCCTTGACACGCTCGACGACCTCGGCCCATTTGCGCTGCAGCTCTCCGGCATCCTCGACCGCGGGCGTCTCGGCGGCACCGGCGGCGGCAACCTGGGCGGCATTGTTGGACTGGGGCTTAGGTGCCGGAGCGGTGGCAGGCGCGGGGGCAGCAACGGGCTGAGGCGTCGAAGCCGGCGCAGGCTGAGGTGCAGGCGCTGCAGACTTGGAAGCTGACACGGACGCAGACCGGGGAGCAGGCTGGGCAGCCGGAACAGCAGCGCTGCGGTCCCAAGGCATGCCACCCTGATGCGCGGACGTAGCAGCGGGGGCAGCGGATGCCGCCGGAGCGGCAGCACGGGCGCCCGAAATGAGCGTCGGCTGTTGGGCAGCAGCGGGTACGGATGCTGCAGGCGCGGCGGCCTGAGCAGCGGCCACGCTCGCCGGCACGGCGCCGTTGGCAACCATGGCCTCCAGGCGTGCCACGCGCTCGGCCAATGCCTCAATCGTTAAATCAGCCTCGGGACGCGCCAGACGCGTGCAGGCGATCTCGAGCACCAGGCGCACGTCGCTCGCGCCCCTCATCTCCAGTGCGGCATCGTCGAGCACCGTCAGCACACGGGCCAGGCGGTCGGCAGGATGCTCGCCAAAGGCAGCGGCCTCGGCAGCAAGCGCCTCGGCCTGCTCGGAGCCGCCCTCAAACAGCTCGGCACGGGCACCGGCAACGCAGGCAACGTACACGTCACGCACATGCGCCACCAGGTCGCGCGTCAGCTCCAGCAGGTCGTTTCCTTCCTCGACCTGCGCACGAATCAGTCCATAGAGCTCGGCAACATCGCGATCGGCAATGGCGCGGGAAAACTCGCCCAAAATCTGGTCCGAAACCTCACCTAAAAGCGAGCGGGCGTCGTCCGCATGCACAGAACCGTTGCCAAAGACGCTCAGCTGCTCCAGCGTGGACAACGCGTCGCGCATGCCGCCCTTGGCATGGCGCGCCACGATGGCAAGCGCCTCGTCGTCGTAATCGAAGCCCTCCTGCTCGCACACGTATGCCAGGCGATGCTCGATATCCTCGTTGCCGATGCGATGGAAATCGAAACGCTGGCAGCGCGAGAGGATGGTCTCCAGAATCTTTTGCGGGTCGGTGGTGCACAGCACAAAGATCACGTGTGCCGGCGGCTCCTCAAGAGTCTTGAGCAGCGCGTTGAACGCCGCCGTCGTGAGCATGTGGACCTCGTCGATGATATAGATCTTGTACTTGCCGCGCACCGGGGCAAAGTTGACGGAGTTGATGATCTCCTCGCGCACATTGTCCACGCCCGTGCGGCTTGCGGCATCGAGCTCGTAGACATCCGGGTGGTTGCCCTCGGCGATGAGCTCGCACTCCTCGCAAGTACCGTCGGGCATGCAGCCGCTTGCACCCTCGGCGCGCGCCGCCTCGGCATTGCGGCACAGCAGCGCCTTGGCCAGAATGCGCGCCATGGTGGTCTTGCCCGTGCCGCGCGGTCCGCAGAACAGGTACGCGTGGGACAGGCGTCCCTCGGTGATGGCGTGCTCGAGCGTCGAGACGATATGCTGCTGGCCCACCACGGAGTCGAAGGTGAGCGGGCGATACTTTCGGTACAACGATTCCATGGGTGCTCCCCCGGGTATACTGAGTCTTGTTGCCGCGACGGCCATGCGGTCGCACGGCATACTGCATTCATAATAACCCGTACGGCGAGCCCGCCGCGATAGGAGTCCAAAGAGCATGGCAGACGCAGAGAGCAACCTCGTTCCCTCCGAAGCAGCCGACCAGGTCGAGGTCGCGCTCGAGAAGCAGGCCGCGGCCGATGACGGCATCCTGTACCTCAACGAGTACCAGTACGAAAACGACCTGGTCACCGACTTCGCCCGTCTGGTCGCCTCGCCCAGGCGCCGTGGCTCCCTGTACGTCGCCGCCGCGATTGCCGCGCTCATCGGCATCGGCATGTTGGTGGCCGGCGGCAGCTGGATTAAGTTTGGCGTCGTGCTGATCGTGTTCGGCGCCTTTTTGGCCTGGTGGAGCAAGAACCTGCACCACACGCTAGCCCGCGACTTTATCGACGCCGTCGAGGCCGACGAGTCCATGGGTGGCCGCTATCGCCGCGTCGCCGCCAACGAGGACGGCCTGATGGTTTGGGGCAAGAGCGGCAAGTCGCAGTTCTTCCCGTTTGACAAGCTCGACCACGTACTCGACGGCGAGCGCATCTTTGTGGCTATGTTCGCCGACCAGGGCGTGACGATCCCCAAGGACACCTTCGTCCGTGGCGATGCCGAGCAGTTCGGTCCCTTCCTCAAGGCGCGCATCAACAAAAAACTCCGCATCGAGACCAAGAAGAAGAAAATGAAGGCCGAGAAGGCCGCCGCCGAGGCCAAGCAGGGCGACAAGCCCCAGGAGACCAAGGGCAAGCAGCGCAAGCAGAAGAAGAACAAGAAGAAGCACTAAGGCCAAGCCAGACAGGCAGCCTTACATCCCGCTATCCTCCCCATGCGCCCGAGCGTGCTACACTAGCAGCATCTATGCCACCGCGAACGGCTCGGCTCCGCGCCCGCCACTCGCAAACGAACTTTAAACGCACGAGGGTTGGCCATGCCGCTTTTCTCGCAACATACCGCCCGGTTCTCGCCGGACGTTCCTTTGGAGGGCACCAGCTCTCGCGAGCTGCTCAAGCGGTACCAGCCGCTCGAGACACTTGCGACCGGCGGTTTTGGCTCCATCGAGATCTGCCGCGACACGCACCTGCGCCGCCGCGTCGCCATTAAGCGTATCCCCCTTATCAACGGTGCCGGCATGCCCGCCAGCGACATCATGGATGTCCTGCGTGAGGCGCACACCGCCGCCATGCTTCAACATCCCAATATCGTGCAGGTCATCGACTTTACGCACGACACAGCCTATGCCTACCTAGTCATGGAGTATGTCGATGGCATGTCGCTGGCCGAGTTTTTGCACCGCGTGGACGGCCACTCACTTACCTTTGACGAGGCCGCGGCTATTGCCGATGCCCTGGGCCAGGCGCTCACCTTCGCCCATAGTAATGGCGTACTCCACCTGGACATTAAGCCCGCCAACGTGCTCATCGACCACTCGGGCAATGTAAAGCTCACCGACTTTGGCATGGCGCGACTGTCGTCCGCCGGTGGCTTTGGCGGTTCGCGCGGCGGCACCATCGGCTACATGCCGCCCGAGCAGCTCGATATCGAGACCGGCACGGTCGACGAACGCGCTGATGTCTTTGCCCTTGCCTGTGTGATCTACGAGGGCCTGTGTGGCAGCGCTCCCTTTATGGCGGCCACGCCCGCCGACTCGCTCGGCCGCATCATCGGCGGCGCCACCTATCCCAGCGAGCTGATACCACACTTTCCCCCGGGAGCCGAGGCCGCGCTCATGAGCGCGCTCTCCCCCATGCCGCAGGACCGCCCCAACAGCATCGAGGCATTTTGCGACCAGCTCCTTGCCGGTCTGGGCAGCGTGCGCGAAGGCCGTCGCAGCCTGGAGCAAATGGTTGGCGAGCTTTCGGATGACGAGCAGGAGCTCGACGATATCGAGCCGTCGCACTACGAGGACGACGCCATCGAGGTCGACCCCGCACTCGGCTGGGCGGGCACGCGCTGGAGCCATGCGCGCGACTACACCATGCGCACTATCTCGGCGCTAACGTGCGGCACCTTTAGCTTTTTGTTGATGCAAACGGCCGGGGTCGCGGCGCTTCCCGGCCTGGTCATTGCGGCTATCGCGATCGGAGCGGCGGCTGGCCTGGCCCCCCAGATCGGCTCGGCCATCTCGGCTGTGGGCTTTTTGGTGCTCATGGCCAACGCCACCATGCAGGCACAGGGCATCCTGTCGATGCTGCCCGTCGCGGTGATCTTTGCCGCCGCCATGTCCGGTTGGTGGATCGCGTGGGGTCGTACCGAGGCTGCCGCGAGCGCCGCGCTCACCTGTGCACTCGCGCTTGGCTGTCTGACCGGCAATACCTTCCTGGCAGCTGGGGTCGCCGGCGGCGTCGCGTCATTTTGGCTCGGCCCGGCAAGCGCCGCCGCGGCAACGGGCATGGGCGCGCTTTTTGCCCGTCTGGCCACGGTCGCGCTTTCAGCCGGAGGCGTGCTGGGGCTCGGTAACGTTGCCGCAGCGCTGGGAGACCCGCTCCTTTGGGCTGCCTTTGGGCTGGCCGCGGCAACTGCCGCGGCGTCATCTGCGCTGCTCAATGCCCATGCCAAGCGTGCCAATCAGGGCTCAAACCTTGCCGCAATCGCCGCAATCGCTGTCACCGGCATCGGCTGCGCAGCGGCGTCCTGTCTTGCACACCATATGGAAATTGCCAGCCTTGCAGCCGCGGTCATCGCCAAGGCGGCGGTTGCGGGAATCCTATCCTCTATAATCGTTGGGATATGCCTATATTTGCTCGGATACCAAAGAACCTATACGGAGAGTGATCTTTCGTGAACTTCCTGAACATCTTCGAGGACCACGTGGCCGGCATCTTCGGTGCCACCCGTGCCCCGTTCTCCTTTAAGAAGCTTGCCAAGCAGGCCGCTCGCGACATGGAGGATCAGACTCTGGTGATCAACGGCGTCAACACGGCGCCGGCACTCTATACCATCCTGATCGCCGCCGACGACGATCCCATGCTCGCCCCGTTCTACCCCGAGCTTTCGCGCGAGGTCCGCGAGTTTGTGAAGGCGCAGGCCGAAAAGCGCCGCTATGTCTTTGTCGGCGAGCCCCTCGTGCGCTTTATGATCGATCCGCAGCTGCGCGCCGGCAAGTTCTCGGTCTTTGCCGAGAACGTCGATGCCCCCACGCTCGGCCGCCTGTACGAAGAAGAGCGCGCCTATCAAAACGGCCTGGGCCAGAACAACTCCGCGGCAAGCCGTGCCGCCAGCGCCCCGCGCGCCGGCCAGCAGCAGTTTGCTGCCCCGCAGCAGCAGCGCCCCGCCGCCATGCCCCAGCAGCAGCCGACGCCTCGCGCCGCCGCTCCCGACCCGCTTGCCGTGGCAGACCCCTTCGCGCCTAGCGTCCCCGACCCCGCCGCCGCACCCATCCCGGTGCCTCAGACCGTCTCGCGCGACGCGCTTGCCGGCATGGGCGGAGCCGCCGCGACCGGTGCCGCCGTGGGCCTAGGCGCCGCAGCCGGCATCGCCTCCAACATGGCGAGCACTCGCGCCCCGCAGCGCCCGCTCGCCCAGCTCGTCGACGTCGTGAGCGGCGAGAGCCATAGCATCACCTCCGCACAGGTGACCATCGGTCGCGAGCGCTCGGTTTCCGACATTGCCCTGCGCGACCCCAACGTGTCGCGCCGCCACGCCCAGCTCACCTTTACGGGCTCGGATTGGTCGATCGAGGACCTCAATTCCACCAACGGCACGCTCGTCAACAACCGCCGCATTACGCGCTGCCCGCTGCGCAACGGCGATCTGCTGACGTTTGGCCTGAGCACCTTTGAATTTAGGGGATAGTCGCTTATGAACATCGATATCGTCCTTTTTGCAGGCCGCATCGTCCTGGTCGCCCTGCTCTATATCTTCTTGTTCGCCGTCATGAAGACCGGCGTGGGACTTGTGCGCGGGCAGCGCCGCGACTCGGCTATCTGGACGATCGATGTGGACAAGGGTCCGCGCGGTATCCGCGGCATCCACGTAGACATGCTCGGCCCCGTCATCGTCGGTCGCTCGCCATCTTCGGACATCTGCATCAACGAACCGTTCGTTTCGGCCTCGCATGCGCGCTTTTCGCTGCAGGGCCCGGCGCTCATCATCGAGGACCTCAACTCGCTTAACGGCACGCTCGTCAACGGCCGCCAGCTCGTGGAGCCCGCGACGCTGCGTGAGGGCGACGAAGTCCAGATTGGCGACGTGGTCATGAAGGTGAACCGTCGATGATCGACGAGGAGAACAAGTCCGCAACCATGACCGAGGCACCGGCTGCCGCCGCAGCTGCACCGGCCCACGCCGCTCCGGCGGGCTCCGCACCCGTGGAACCCGAGGACACCGTGTTCTCCCTGCCTCTTTCGCATGTAACGCATGATATTTCGGATCTCGCCGATAACGAGGACGAAGAGGATGACGTAGCGGCGCCCATCGGCGCACATGCTGCGGAACAGCCCACAGCGCCCGAAGCAACCCCGGCGCCGGCTCACTTTGCAGAGCCCGTCGCCGCGGCAATCAACGAGAGCGCTGCGGTGTTTGCGGCACCCGAGCCCGCCGCGCCGGCGTTTCCCATAGCCTCGGCATCCGAGGTTGCGCCCGCGTCTACGCCGGCGCCCGAGCCTATAGACGTCAGCCCGCAAGACGACGAGTCGACCGCCCGCGTGTCCGAGGAGCCCGACTCCCCGGACACCGGTGATTCCGAATCAAACGCCGAGACCGACACCGTCTCTCCCGGTGACACAGCCGAGATCGACGTTGCCGCCGTTGAGGCCAAACTCAAAGACCCCGGCTCGACCATGAGCTTTGAGCCCCTGACCGAGGAGCGCATCGAGACCGACTCGACCTATGATGCCGGCACCACCACGCAACTCATGTGGGGCGCCCGCTCCGACGTTGGCTGCGTGCGCCCGCACAATGAGGATTCCTACCTGGTGCAGTCGCCGCTCTTTTGCGTATGCGACGGCATGGGCGGCCACGCCGCGGGCGAGGTAGCCTCTTCTATCGCCGTCGAGACTATTGCCAAGACGGCCCCACAGTCCGCCGACGCAGCACGCCTGGCCGCAGCCGTCGAGGCAGCCAACGCCGCCGTAATCGAGGCGGCCCTGAACGGCCTGGGCAAGCCTGGCATGGGCTGCACAGCCACTTGCGCCTATATCGAAAACGACACGCTCGCCATCGCCCACGTGGGCGACTCGCGCGCCTACCTGCTCCACGAGGGCACGCTCATCCGCGTGACCCGCGACCACTCCTATGTGGAGGAGCTCGTGGACGCCGGTGAGATCACGGCAGACGAGGCTCGCGTCCACCCCAACCGTTCGGTCATCACCCGCGCACTGGGCTCGGACCCCGCCATGTATGCCGACCACTTCACTCTGCATATCGAGGAAGGCGACCGCCTGATCCTGTGCTCCGACGGCCTTTCGAGCATGATTCCCGATAGCGATATCGAGAACATCGCCACGCAGTCCTCAACCGCGCAAATCTGCGTCGACAACCTAGTGGACGCGGCGCTTGCCGCCGGCGGCCACGACAACGTGACCGTAGTAGTCGTTGACCTGGTTGACGATGGCGTCATGCGCGAGGCGCAACGCGTGCGTCGCCGCAACGTTACTATCGCCGCCATCCTGGCCCTCGTCTTTGTGCTGGCAGCTGGCATCTGGGCCTACACGGGTGTCACCGGCTCGTACTACCTGGGTACCTACCAGGGCAATGTCGCCGTCTGGCGCGGCCTGCCCGGCAAGCCACTCGGACTCAAGCTCCACTGGCTCGAAAGCGAAACCAGCATCAAGCTGTCCGACCTGCCCGAAGACACGCAAAACCGCCTCAAGGCGGGCATTCCGCAAACAAGTGTCGACGATGCGCAGGACACGATATCCAAGTACCGCCACCAGATCGACGAGGAGCAGACCCGCCAGGTGATCGACGCGCAAACGATTCGCGACAACACCAATCAGGGATCGACCTCCGAATCAGATTCCGAGAAAACCGCCGAACAGTCCGCCGAGGCCGAAGCCTCCGATAAGAATTAGAAAGGGAGTGCCGCTTATGAGTCGCCGCAACACCGAGCTGCTCTTGCTCATCGCCTCGGCGTTCCCCGTCATCCTGCTGTATGCGATGTACGTCCTCACCGCGGGCGCTGCCATCTCCTTTGAGACGCTCGCCGTACCGATCGGCCTCTTTGCCGCCTTTGCCGCGGCCCACATTGCCGTGCGCATCTTGGCGCCCGGTGCCGACCCCGCCATCCTGCCTATCGTATTTATACTTTCGGGCATCGGCATCACGTTCGTGACGCGTCTCGCCCCCGCTCTCGCCATCTCACAGCTCATCATCCTGTTTGTCTCGGTGGCGCTCATGGTGGGAACGCTTGCACTAGTCAAAAACCTCGACGTGGTCATGCGCTACAAGTACACCTTTGGCATCATCGGCATCATTCTGCTGATGCTGCCTATCTTTATCGGCACCACGATCTCGGGCTCCAAGCTGTGGATTCGCATCGCGGGCTTTACCATCCAGCCCGGCGAGTTCGCCAAGGTCTTTATCGTCCTGTTCCTGGCCGGCTACCTGGCCGAGAACCGCGAGCTGCTCTCCATCTCCAACCGCAAAATCCTGGGCTTTAAAATCCCTCGCCTGCGACTGCTGCTGCCGCTGTTTGCCGTATGGGGCGTGTGCCTGCTCGTCGTCGTCTTCGAACGCGATTTGGGCTCTGCCGTACTGTTCTATACCATCTTCTTGCTGATGCTCTACGTTGCCACGGGGCGCTTTTCGTATGTCGTTATCGGCCTTGCGCTCTTAGCCGTTGGAGCCGTGGGCGCCTACAAGTTCCTGTCGCACGTTCAGGTGCGTTTCCAGGTTTGGGTCGATCCGTTTAAGGACGCCCAGGGCCAGGGCTACCAGATCGTCCAGTCGCTCTTCTCGCTTGCCGACGGCGGTCTGGTCGGCGTTGGCATCGGCAACGGGATGGCCAACAACATCCCCGTCGTCGAGTCCGACTTTATCTTCTCGGCCATCGGCGAGGAGATGGGTCTTTTGGGCGGCGGCGCCGTGCTCATCCTGTTTATGCTCTTTGCCGTGCGTGGCCTCACCACAGCTGCCCGCGCTAAATCCGACCTCGCCGCCTTTAGCGCCACCGGTCTTACGGCAGCCATCAGCTTCCAGGCCTTTTTGATCGTGGGCGGCGTCACCCGCCTGATCCCGCTGACCGGCGTCACTCTGCCCTTTATGAGCCAGGGCGGCTCCTCGCTGCTGGCAAGCTTTATCATCGTCGCGCTCCTGCTACGCGCCGGTGACGAGGCGACCGGACGCGAGGCAGAGCTTACCGGCACCGGCACCATGGCCGCCATCACCGATGATCAGGTCGCATCGGCCGCTGCCCCGACGGGCACACGCTTTGCCACCTCGTCTTCCTACGGCAGCGGTAGCCATTCCGTCGGCTCGCGCATGCGCCGTCGCCTGCTCGACACGCCTGAATCCGGTGTACTCGGCCGCGTGGCGCTCGCCAACCGTCTAACCCGTGCGGTGCTCGCCTTTACGGCGCTGTTCGCCATCCTTATCGGCAACCTCACCTATGTCCAGGTCATTAAGGCCAAGGACTATCAGGACATGCCGACCAACAACCACACCATCGCCCGCTCCAAGTACATCCAGCGCGGTTCCATCATCACGTCCGACGGCGTGACGCTGGCCGAGTCGCTGCAACAGGAGGACGGCACCTACGTACGCTCCTACCCCAACGGTAACCTAGCAGCGCACGTGGTTGGCTACGTGAGCCAGCAGTATGGCACCACCGCCATCGAGAGCGTCATGAACGACACGCTCACCGGCTCTAAGGATTACTCCAGCTGGAACAACGCCATCGCGTCGCTCGCGGGCCAGACCCAGCCGGGCAACACCGCCAAGCTCACCATCGACTCGCGTATCCAGACGGCTGCTGAGCAGGCGCTCAAGGGCTTTAAGGGCGCTGTAGTGGTCATCGACCCGCGTACCGGCGCGGTGCTCGCATGTGCCAGCTCGCCCACCTACGACAACACCAACATCGATGCCCTGCTGCAGACGGGCGGCGGCGAGGACGGCTCCATGTACAATCGCGCCATGGACGCGCTGTACACGCCGGGCTCAACGTTTAAGGTCGTTACGCTTTCCGCGGCACTCGAGACCGGTACCGCCAGCCTTACCAGCACCTACCAGGCGCCCGGCTCCATGGACATCGGCAACGCACCGGTCACCAACTATGCCAACGAGAGCTACGGCACCATCAGCCTGCAGCAGGCCTTTGCCGTGTCCTCCAACGTCGTCTTTGGCCAGGTGGCAAACGAAGTTGGCGCAAACACGCTCGTGCAGTTTGCCAACGCCTTTGGCTACGGCCAAAAGCTCGGCCAGGACCTGACCTCCGCGGCCTCCATCATGGCCGACCCGTCGCTCATGACCGAATGGGAGACCGCCTGGGCCGGTGCCGGCCAGCCTGTCGGCATGGACCACACGCCCGGCCCGCAAACCACCGTCATGCAAAACGCCGTGATTGCCGCCGCCATCGCTAACAGTGGCGTAGTCATGGACCCGTACTTTGTAGCCCAGGTACTTGCCCCGGACGGAACCGTGGTCAAGACCACGCAGTCCCGCTCGCTGGGGCAGGCCGTCAGCTCCGCCACGGCCGACCAGGTCAAGCAGGCCATGCTTGCCGTCGTCCAGTCCGGCACCGGCACCGATGCCCAGATCCCCGGCGTCAAGGTCGCCGGCAAGACCGGCTCGGCCGAGACCGGCGGCACCAACGTCAACTCGATGTTCGTTGGCTTTGCACCTTACGATTCACCCACGGTTGCCATCTCGGTGGCCTTAGAGGATTACGACAAGCATGACGTCAAGGCCGCCAAGATCGCCGGCATCGTCCTGACCGCGGCGCTTGCCGCACAGGGAGCGTGATGCCCATGATCGAATCGGACACCCGAGGCGCGCCGCGGCCGAAGAGTTAGCGGCAACGCGCCACACGGCCCCAGCGGCCACATCGTAGGTACTACACACATTGTTGAGCGAATAGTTATGTTAGGAGCAGGAATGGAACAGAGGGTCCTCGGGGGAAGATACCTCCTCAAGGATAAGGTGGGAACAGGCGGCATGGCGACCGTCTACCGTGCACAGGACCAGGTCCTCGACCGCACGGTAGCCGTCAAGATTATGCTGCCGCAGTATGCTGGCGACGCAACCTTCGCCGCACGCTTTAAGCAGGAGGCCCAGGCAGCAGCCGGTCTCTCCTCCCCCTATATCGTGGGCGTCTACGATTGGGGCAAGGACGGCGACACCTATTACATCGTCATGGAGTACCTGCGCGGCACCGACCTTAAGAGCGGCATCAAGAGCCACGGCGCCCTCGACCCCAAGAAGGTCGCCCAGATCGGCTCGCAGATCAGCTCCGCGCTTTCGGTCGCCCACAAGCACGAGATCATCCACCGCGACATTAAGCCGCAGAACATCATGGTGCTGCCCGACGGCAACATCAAGGTGATGGACTTTGGCATTGCGCGCGCCAAGAACAGCCACCTCACGCAAGACAACAACGTGCTGGGAACCGCCCACTACGTCAGCCCCGAGCAGACCCGTGGTCAGGACCTCGGCCCCACCTCGGATATCTACTCGCTGGGCGTCGTGATGTATGAGTGCGCCACCGGCCGCGTTCCCTTTGACGGTGACGACGCTATCTCGGTCGCACTCAAGCAGGTCAACGAGCTGCCTATTCCGCCGAGCCAGATCAACTCCGGTGTCGACGCCGACCTTGAGCGCATCATCCTCAAGTGCATGGAGAAGGACCCGGCAAACCGCTTCCAGACCGCCGACGAGCTGCGTCAGGTGCTCAACAGCTACCTGTCGGGCCGTGCCGTCAACGTCTCGGAGCCCACGCGCATCATCGGTGCCCCCGGTGAGCTGGGCGCCACCAAGACTCGCGAGCTTTCCGATCAGACGCGCGCCATGGTGCGTCCCGTCTCGGGCGTGAGCGGCCAGAATACCGCCCGTAGCTCGGTTTCGGGCTCCACCGGCTCCTACGAGGTCGTAGAGCCCAAATCCAACAAGAACAAGATCATCGCCGCCGTGGTGGCAGCGGTTGCCGTCATCGGCATCGTGGTGGCCTTTGCCACAGGACTCTTTGGCGGCGAGCAGGTCACCGTGCCCGATGTGCTGGGCAAGGACCAGCAGACTGCCGTCGAGCTGATCAAGGAAGCCGGCCTCGAGGCCGGCACCATCGACCAAAGCTACAACGACGATGTCGACGAGGGCAAGGTCGCCGAGCAGACGCCCAACGGCAACACCAAGAAGGCCAAGGGCACCAAGGTGAACCTGGTAATCTCCAAGGGCCCCAAGCCCTCCGAGAAGGTTGAGGTTCCCCGGCTTGTCGGCCTGACCAAGGACCAGGCAGAAGCCGCGCTGGCAAGCGTTGGCCTGAAGGGCAACGCCTCCGAGGAGGCCAACGAGGCCGATGAGGGCCAGGTCTTTGAGCAGGGCACCGAAGCCGGTAAGGAAGTCGCGAAGGGCACGACCATCTCGTACAAGGTCTCGAGCGGCCCGGATACCACGTCCGTCCCCGATCTGACCGACATGACCGAGGCCCAGGCGCGCAACGCCCTCGATATGGCAGGCTTTGGCGTCGACGTTAGCTACCAGGAGAACGACTCGGTTACCGAGGGCACCGTGATCAGCTGGAACCCCAGCGGCAAGCAGAAGCCCGGCGCCACGATTACCGTCGTCATTGCCAAGAAGTCCGGCAAGGCCACTGTCCCGGGCAACCTGTACGGTAAGAGCATTTCCGCCGCTGTTACCGCGCTCAACAACGCCGGTTTCTATAACATTGGCTTCTGTGACCAGAACGGCAATCCCGTGAGCGGTAACGAGGATGCCACCGTTACGGGCGTCTCCCCCACCGGCAAGCAGTCCACCGACAGCACGATCACGCTAACGGTCGCACTTTCTGGCTCGGGCTCGGGCTCTGGCTCGGGCACGGGTGACGATTCCGGTACGACCAACTAGTCGCCACCCCACCGCTCATCGCGGCTCTCGCCGCAAACATATTCGCTCACAGGCGCCCGCTTGCTCCCCCAGCAAGCGGGCGCCTTCTTTATCTGAAGCAGCGAATACTACGGCATGCCTTAAACCAAAAGAGCCCGGCACCGTAACGGTACCGGGCTCGATATTCCTCTGGTGCCCCCGGGCGGATTCGAAAACTCCCCCGCGGGGAAATTGGTGACGCGGGTGTCGACGGCTCGAATCCACCGGCGGTCCCACAAACCAGAAACGGCGCCGCTCTCGCGACGCCGTCATAATCCTCTGGTGCCCCCGGGCGGATTCGAACCGTCGACACCCGCTTTAGGAGATATGATTTAATGCTACCCCCTACCATTCATCAAGCATCATTGAACATCATATAACCGCAGATAAACATAGCAGTTTGTATCTTTTGCCTCCGGTAGCGGCGCCTACGCTTTTACAAACATATTACTAACAGCTTTAGCTAAACTGCACTCAATGAATTGTTGAAAACTATTCAAAGAAACGGAGTGTAGAGATGTCAGAACAGCCACTAATTAGCGGAAGAGGCACGTGTTGGAAAGACAAGAGATCACCTAACACCTATCGATATTATTTTTCCCTTGGAGTCAAGGACCCTAAGACGGGGCGCTACAAACGATCCCCAACTTATACAGTTCGTTGCAAGACTAAAACAGAAGCTAAGGCTGCAATGCAGGCCAAGCTGGCTGAAATCAACTCCTCTGGCACGATTACTAAAACTAAAAAGCCCACTTTGCTTGCGTCCTACTGCTGGGCCTTTCATGAAAATAGGGACACCGAGCTTGCGCCAACGAGCTATGAAAGAGAAGCGTACGATTGCAGGCATATCGAAGACCTATTCGGTGCGTTTCAGACAATTGAGGGGCTAACTCCCGATCTAATCGAAGAAGCATATGCCGAAGCTCGTCGTACGGGAAAATACAGACCATCAGAGCTTGTGCGAATCAATGCGAAACTGCGTCAGATTCTGTCGAATGCAGTCGCAAAGAGAATAATTGACCGAAACCCCTGCGCTACCGTTCATGTTCGCAGGCCACGCAACAAAAGAGAATCACTGACAATCGACCAAGTAGCTACCCTATGCACACATCTTCAACACATTGAGCTCACCGCCGAAGCTGTTGGTACGCTAGTACTAGTGTATACGGGTATGCGGAAAGGTGAGATGTTGGGCCTCGAATGGCGCGATTGGGACCCTGCCAATAAAACCTTGAAAATTGACAGGCAGTACACCAACGACCATGAACTGAGGGCACCCAAGTCACAAGAAAGCCAACGCAAAATCCCCGTTGGAGAAACCTTGGCCGAACGTCTTCAATCATGGTCGGCCATACAAAAAGAGCTCCTGGCCTCTCTGGGGCTGTCCCAGACTGGCAGCACTCCCATCATTAGCGATATTGCTGTCAAGCAGGGGGTCCCTACTGTCTGTCACATGAAAAACTACATCTTCAACCATTGGTTTCGCGATTTCGCAGTTAGCTGCAACCTTGGAATCTATGAGCCGAACAATTCGACTGGCGGAAAACTATATAAGGGCATCTGCCCGCATCAGCTCAGGCATTGTGTAAGCACTTTTATGCTGGCGAACGGATCGGACGTTAGAAGCGTGCAAGGTATTCTTGGCCACGCGGACCCCAATATCACGCTCAAAACGTATACAAGCCTCGTTCAACAATCAGAAATAAAAGCAGTTAAAGGCTACGAAGACTTCATCAACGCCTATATACAGAAAAGCGAGAAATAGCATGTTATTCATTCATCGTTTCATCAATAATATTACGGTACTATACTACTATTTCCGCAGGTAGACGCTTTATTTGATTGACATCTAATGAGTTTTAATAGATTCTAAAGCTGTCAGATGGCTACGCATGTAGTCATAAAAACCGGCCCCCCAAGTGCTTATGAACCTGGTAAGTCTTACAAGCACAGGGAGGGCCCTCATTGAAAGGATAGCTCATCATGGCTACTCCACAGATTAGCACTCAGGCGTCCACACCGACTTTCCCCACTGGTGCCGCTCAGTGCGATCGGTTGCTCCGCGTTAACGATATCCGCGAACTCACTGGCTGGAGCGAAAACACCGCGCGCAAGTTTATGCGCGAGTCCGGCAAGCTCATCCAAATCCATCGCTCGAATTACATGTTAGAAAGCTCGTTCTACGAACTTTTCAAGCAGCTTGAAGGTCGTACCGCCCACCTTGACTAGGCGGTAAACATGAGCGAGCTACCGTCGATTTCCGACAAATATTCCGATGATGTTACTGAGCAACGAGAGATTAGAAGGAAAATGGATAACGCGAATTGTATTTCGGTGCCCGACTGGGCGTGTTGTGCCACCACTGTCGCTGCCGAGCGCCTCATCCTCGGCCTAGTATGGAAGCTTGGAAATCCTTCCAAAAACAAACGAGCCATGGGCTTTTACGCAAAAAGCAAATGGATTGAGGAGCGCTACCACCTGAGTAAGAACACGATCTCCCGGGCCTATACCTCTTTGAAGGATAAAGGGTTTATTCAAAAAGCGGGCGATGGCAGCTGGATGCTTAATTACGCCGCAGTCTACCCCGCCGCAATCGAAAACGGCTGGGAGCCCAAGAAATCTTAAGTCCATAGCCCGACTATCGAGGTCGTGAAGGTCGGTAATCGCCGGGCGTCTATAAGAGCATGTCGCGGATGTAAAATGAAACAGGGTCGAACCGAAACAGTTCCCGGACAATTGGCGTCCGGCCAGACACTTCGATTCGACCCTTTTTCATGCCCGCATCTAAAACAATCCCATAATCATTCTCGACATCTTTAACGCCATCACTCTCCCGCCACCAACACGTCGTAGGTGCCATTTTCAACGAATCGATATGACCGTCCATTCATGGTCTTTAAGGCGCGTGATACCATGAAAACGTGCGGTATTTCTCCAACCGAAAACCTGCGTGAATGCATGACTTGAGACGCCTTTTAGAACTCACCGATCGCAGGGCGAACACAAATCAACAGCGGCCGTGCATTGTTCCCAGCCATATGGCATGGCGGAGCCATGCCCGTTGTTGATTGGAGTGCCGCACCATGGCAGACGAGAAGAAAATCAGGGAGATCTACGGCGTGAAGTCCGTCCTCGATGAGGCCGCCGGGCGAATCGAGGCGACGTGGCGGGAGAAGCTGCTGCGCGAGACGGGCGACCTCAGAACCGAGAACGCGTTGCTCAGGGCCCAGCTCGACGAATTCAACCGCAAGCTCGGCGAGGCGAGAGACCGGAACGAAAGACTTGAGGCCGACTGCAATGAGCGGGTCGCCTTTATCGAGGAGAAGTTCGAGCTCGACACCGCGAGCATCGAGCTCGAGAACAATGAGCTCCATGCCGCGAGCGTCAGATACCTCGCCGATGCCAGGGAGCTCGGCAGGCAGGTCGTCCAGCTCCACGCCGAGGCTGAGGCCATGTCCGATGAGATCGAGCGTCTGCGCGTCGAGCGTGACGCCGCGTTGAAAGCCCAAGCCGAGCTGAGCGATGCGCTCCTGGCCCAGCACGACCTGATGGCCGAGATCGCCACCCTCAAGGACCGCCTTGCTGTAGCCGAGCAGCGGGCGGCTGTGGCCGAGGCCAAGGTCGAGGTCATGACCCAGATGAAGGGCGAGTAGCCCCGCGCTTCTCCTATCAGGCGGCTGATTTCCAGAGACCTTCTAGAACGCTTCTAGGAGGTCTCTAGAACCGAGCACGGCATCCTCAATCGGCACGATGTCTTTGTAGACCAGGCGATGCTTGGCGTTGCACCATTTGTCGCCATGGTAGTGACCGAAGAACCAGGCGCGGTAGCCGAGCTGCCCGTCGAGCTCGGCAAGGAATCGCTGAAGCCGGTCGTCCCGATACTCGCGTCCACAATCGCGACACAGCCCCTCAGCAAGGGCAGCCGGAGCCTCGTGAGTCACAACGTAGTCGACCCTCCAGCCCACGCGGTTGAGCGAGGCGCGGCAGTGGTCCATTTCCTCCTCGCTCGGCATCTCCTCGGGCCACCAGCTCCTCCCCTCCTTGCGATACTGCCTGTCGTTGCTCGTGGCGCCGCCCATGGCAAGGACTGTGAGCCCGTCGATATCGAACACCTCACCGCGCATCAGGTGCAGCACGTGCGGTCGCGCCTCATGGACGAGCCCGCCGTTCCACTCCCGCACCGGCAGTTCTGCCAGCATCCGGTGGTTCTCATGGTTGCCGTCTACGAAACACGTGGTCCACGGCTTCGACTCGAACCAGTCGAGCCAGTATTTCTCGGCGTTGGATCCATCCCAGACAAAGCCGAAGTCGCCGGCCACGATCACCGCGTCATCGCGCGTCAGGGTCCGGCCCAGCGGCCAATTTTTGAATGCAAACCGGCTGGACCCGTACTCGGCCCTGCCGTGCACGTCGCCTGTCACATAGACCGTCATCAGTACGCATCCCACGGCAGGAGTTTGTCCCCGAGCCTCACGATCCGGTCATACAGCACCGTGTGCCGTTCGTCCGGATTGCCGTCTCGGTGAAAATGGCCGTAATACCAGTGCTTATAGTCCAGGCGGTCCTCGAGCTCGTCGAGGAATCCGGTCAGCCGGTCCACATCAGGGCGTTCCCAGCCTGGGTCCGGGTAGAGCGTCGGCGAGAGCATGCGCGTGGCGCAGGTATGGGTGATGACGCAGTCGACCTTCCAGCCGACCTCGTCGAGCCTTGCCCGTGCGGCATCGAAATCGCGCTCGTCCGGCAGCTCCTGCGGCCACCACGAGCTGTACGGGATGCGGTACGCCCTGTCGACGCTCGTCGCCCCGCCCATGGCGAAGATCGTCTTCCCGTCGAGCTCGAAGACCTCGCCGCGCGTCAGGCGCCGAATGGGCGAGGTGCCCGACAGGCGCTGCGTCAGCCCGCCGTGCCACGGCTCCATGGGGCGCTCCGCCCAATGGTCGAAGCGCTCGTGGTTGCCGTCGACGAACAGCACCGTGTAGGGGCGCGACTCCAGCCAGGCGATATCGGCGCATTCCTCGGCAGAAAAGTTCCACGGAAAGCCAAAGTCACCGGCAACGATGAGATAGTCGTCGCTGGTAAGGCTGTCGCCAAGCTCCCAGTCGCGGAGCTTTTGCATGTCGAGCCCACCGTGGATGTCGCCCGTCACATAGACCGTCATCGAATCACCTCTTCCCTTTTGTACGCCGCCAGCTCGCGCTCGACCTGCCTGTCGCCGGTCTCGTTGACCCACCAGGGCCATTTCACCCGGCCGCACGGCTCGTCGACTCCGGCGAACCATTCCCTCAGCTCGTCGAGGCTCGCCGGGGAGTGCCCGTTGGCATCGCAACCGACGTCGTAGCGCAGAAGGCCCTGCTTGCGGTTGAACTCGTTGTACGCGCCGCCGCTGCTGTGGATGTGCCCGTGGAGGTGCCACGATCCATGGCTCATGCCCTGCCAGTCGGCCATGGGGTAATGACTCAGGACGATCTTCTGCCCGTCGATCTTGAGCACGCAGATCGGCGGCTCCACGGTGAAGGCGCCCGCGACCGCCGGCTGGGTCCAGTCCTTGTCGTGGTTTCCCGGGACGAGGTGGATGCGCCTGCAGGCGATCCGCTTGCGCAGCCCGTAGGCGTCCTGGGCGGTCATCTTGAATGAGAAATCCCCCAGGATGTAGAGCTCGTCGTCCACGGCAACCTTGCCGTTGATGCTGTCGACGATTGCCGAGTTCATCTGCCAAATCGTCTCCCACGGGCGGTCGGTGAACTTCAGCACGTTCTCATGCCCGAAGTGGGTGTCGCTGGTAAACCAGATCATATTTATGTCTCCTTTTATCGCTAAAAAACGTTCTCCCTCGAGGTCAGGAGACGTTTTATGAGCGACATGAGGTGCATATCCCTCATGTTTCAAGCTCCAATCTGCCGGATTTGCCTAACTAAAAGTTTACGCCCACGCGCGAACAGGATTTGATTTTTGAAATATGGACGAATTCCTCGTCAGGATGGTAAAATAGTGCCGACGGCAGCCCAAGTTGTAGAGAGCTGGGCAGAGCCGTTGCTTAATGAAGTTGGGTCATCGTCTTAGCGACGGTGGCCTTTCTTTTTGGGCTTCGAACCCTGCTTGAGTGCCTTGGAAAGGCCGACAAGGGCCGTGAGGAGCGAGACCATAGCGGTCAGGAGCTTCACGAGCTCGGTGAAATCGGTCATGGGCATCACCTCCCATCAAATGGAGGGCTCTGCCCGGCACGAGGGCTGCCGACAGCAAGGACGATTCTATCAGAGCGGCTGACTCCCGCCCGATATTACCATCCCACCGCGCCTGTGCAAAAAAAGAGGGCCGCCAAACAGCGACCCTCCAGCGAAAGTGCACGTTATTTAGGACAGTCATATTCTTTAAAAATAATGGCTGTTGTAGAATTACATATAAGAGTCACCCGGAAGGAGCGATCGATGAAAAGCAAACGATT
>DBGAXC010000051.1:0-10637 GCA_048447565.1 Collinsella aerofaciens
TCCTTCCGGTAGTCGTTCGACCGGATGGCCTCCCCCTCGGCACTCACATTACCAGCCGCGGCGCCTGCCCGGCACTTTCCTATCAGCCGTCGGGGGCGGCGCGTCCCGCGCCGGCAGCACCCAACGGGCCCTCTCGGGGGCCGGGACGTTCGGCCGTGCGCGGGCGCCCGGTCGGCGGCCCGTTCTGGGCGCGCCTCAATCGTAGCCCGAGACGGTCCCGGGCTGACAATTTCGACTGTAATGGACGTTCTTAAATGACTACTTTACAGCTCCAGCGCCTCGGCGACTTCGGCAGCGCAGGCCAGGGCGTCGGCCATGGCGCTTACCACGAGCGAACTGCCATTGCGAGCATCGCCGGCCACGTATACCGGTGTGGCGCCCGCGGCGACGCCGTCGACACGGGCCGCAAGGTGCGAGCCCTCGGCAGCCATCACCGGCAGCGGACGACCAGCGGTGGCAACAGGCACGCCAACGGCGTCGAACACGCCATGCTCGGGACCCGTAAAGCCGCAGGCGATGAGCACCAGCTGGGCCGGCACCTCGTGCTCGGAGCCCGCGATGCGCTCGGGCTTGCCAGCCGACCAATCCAGATCGACCACACGCAGGCCCGCGGCCGCGCCCTTCTTGTCCAACAGTACCTCGAGCGTATCCACACCCCAAGCGCGCATCTCGCCGCCCATGGCAGCGATGGCCTCCTGCTGGCCATAATCGGTCTTCTTCACGTTGGGCCACTGCGGCCAGGGGTTGCTCGCCGCGCGCGCATCAGGCGCCGCCGGCAAGAACTCAAACTGGCGCACGCTGCGCGCACCCTGACGTACCGCGGTGCCCACGCAGTCGTTACCGGTATCGCCGCCGCCAATGACCACAACGTCCAGGCCGCGCGCGTTCACCGCGGGCTCGCCGCCATCGAGCACCGAGACGGTCGAAGCCGTCAGGTAGTCCACGGCGTACACCACGCCCGGGGCATCAATGTTCGCAGCCGAAAGCCCACGCGGAGCACGAGCGCCGGCAGCCACCACGACGGCGTCAAAGCCATTGAGCTTGGCCGCCACCGCAGGGTTCGTAACGTCAGCACCCAGCTCGAACACAATGCCCAGCTCGCGCATAAGTGTCACGCGACGCTCGACCACGGACTTCTCGAGCTTCATGTTGGGAATGCCGTACATGAGCAGGCCGCCCGGGCGGTCGTCACGCTCAAACACCGTCACGCGCGCGCCGCGACGCGCAAGTTCCCATGCAGCCACCAGGCCAGCCGGGCCAGAGCCAATCACAGCGACCGTGGGCGCATCCTCCCCTGCCGGCTCAAAGCGGCGCGGGCCGCCGTTGGCCCACTCATGGTCGCTGATCGCACGCTCGTTGTCGTGAATCGTCGTGGGCTGGCCGTCGACCGAGCCCAGGTTGCACGCGGCCTCGCACAGCGCCGGGCACACGCGGCTCGTGAACTCGGGCATGGGCGAGGTGAGTGACAGACGCTCGGCAGCCTCGTTCCAGCGGCCGCGATACACTAGCTCGTTCCACTCGGGAATCAGATTGTGCAGTGGGCAGCCACTCGGACGCGCCTTGCCAAAGCTCGCGCCCATCTGACAAAACGCCACACCGCACATCATGCAGCGGCTCGCCTGGGCACGGCGCGCATCGTCGTCGAGCTCCACGTACAGCAGATCGAAATCGCGGCTGCGCTCCTCCACGGGGCGCAGCTCGTGGGTCACGCGATCGATATCAAGAAAAGCACCGGGCTTACCCATGGCACTTACGCCTCCTTCTTGGTCGAAGCAACAGAGCTGGCGGCGGCGGGCACAGCGCCAGCGACACCACCCGCCACATCAAAGCGAGCGACATCGGCGGCGTCGGCGCGACCGGTCACAATGTCAAACGCCAGCTCCTCGGCCTGCTCATGCGTCTTGCCGACGGCCTCGGCGGCGGCGACAATCGCCAGCACGCGCTCGTACTCGGTCGGAATGACCTTCACAAAGTGCTTGCTCATCGTCTCAAAGCTGTAGAGCAACTTAATGCCGCGCGGGCTCTGCGTCGCGTCCACGTGCTCCTGGACGAGCGCACGAATCTGCGCCAGCTCACCGGCCGTCGGGGCTTTAAGCTCAACGCTCTCGTGGTTCACACGGGCATCGAGCGTGCCGTACTGGTCAAAGACGTAAGCCACGCCGCCCGTCATGCCGGCGGCGAAGTTCTGCCCGACCTCGCCCAGGATGAGCGCCAGACCTCCCGTCATGTACTCGCAGCCATGGTTGCCGCAGCCCTCGACCACCACCGTGGCACCGGAGTTGCGTACGCCAAAGCGCTGGCCGGCCAGGCCGTTAATGAAGCCGCGGCCACTCGTAGCGCCAAAGAACGCAACGTTGCCCACGATGATGTTCTCGTCGAACTTGTAGGTCGCATGCGGGTTGGGGCGCACCGACACCTCGCCGCCCGAAAGGCCCTTGCCAAAGTAGTCGTTGGCGTCGCCGCACACGTTGAGCGTAATGCCGCGCGGCAGGAAGGCGCCAAAGCTCTGACCGGCCGAACCATCGCAATCGATGGTGATGGAGCCGGCGGGCAGGCCCTCGGGATGCGCCTTGGTCACCGCGTTGCCCAAGATGGTGCCCACGCAGCGGTTGACGTTGGCGATATCGGCGCGGAAGCGAATCGGACGCAGGTGCGCACGGGCATCGGCCGTATAGGGCACAAACAACGTGGAGTCGAGCGTCTTTTCGAGCTCGCTGTCCGCAGCCATCTGCGGCAGGAAGTGACGACCGTCGGCACCCGGGATGTGGGCACCGAACTCGCAGGTCGCGCTCGCCAGCACGGGCGACAGATCGAGCAGGTTGGCCTTGCGGTTGCCCGGGACCTCAATCTGGCGCAAGCACTCGGGATGGCCGACCATCTCGTCGACGGTGCGGAAGCCCAGGCTCGCCATGACCTCGCGCAGCTGCTCGGCAACAAAGAGCATAAAGTGCTCGACGTGCTCGGGCTTGCCGCGGAAGCCGCGACGCAGGCGACAGTTTTGCGTGGCGATGCCGGCCGGGCAGGTATCCTGCTGGCAGTCGCGCTGCATAAGGCAGCCCATGGAGATGAGCGGCATGGTCGCAAAGCCAAACTCCTCGGCACCCAGCAGGCAGGCGACGGCGACATCGGTGCCGTCCATGAGCTTGCCGTCGGCTTCGAGCACCACGCGTGAGCGCAGGCCGTTTTGCAGCAGCGTCTGCTGGGCCTCGGCAAGGCCAAGCTCCAGCGGCAGACCGGCGTGCCAGATCGAATCGCGCGCCGCAGCACCGGAGCCGCCGTTGTGGCCGCTGATCAAGATCTTGTCGGCGGCACCCTTGGCCACACCGGTGGCGATGGTGCCGACGCCGGCCTCGCTGACCAGCTTGACCGACACGCGTGCGCCGGGGTTGGCGTTCTTAAGATCGAAGATAAGCTCCGCCAGGTCCTCGATGGAGTAGATGTCGTGGTGCGGCGGAGGCGAGATCAGGCCGATGCCGGGCGTGGACTGACGGACCTCGGCGATCCAGGGGTAGACCTTCTTGCCGGGCAGGTGGCCGCCCTCGCCGGGCTTGGCGCCCTGGGCCATCTTGATCTGAATCTCAAAGGCGCTGCACAGGTAGCGGCTCGTCACGCCAAAGCGCGCGCTTGCCACCTGCTTGATGGCGGAATTCTTGGAGTCACCGTTAGCCAGCGGGGTCTCGCGGCGCGGATCCTCGCCGCCCTCGCCCGAGTTGGAACGGCCGTGCAGGCGGTTCATGGCGATGGCCATGCACTCGTGTGCTTCCTTGCTGATGGAACCGTACGACATGGCGCCGGTGTTAAAGCGGCGAACGATGTTGAGCGCGGGCTCGACCTCGTCGAGTGCCACCGGGGTGCGGCCGCCGGCATCAAAGTCCAGCAGGTCGCGCAGGCGCACGGCACGGCCGGTGCGGTGCAGGCGGGCGCTGTACTCCTTAAAGGTGTCGTAGCTGTCCTCGCGGCAGGCGGTCCGCAGCAAGTAGACAGTCTGCGGATCGATGAGGTGATCCTCGCCGCCGAGCGGGCGCCACTTGGTCAGACCCAACGTGGGCAGCTGATCGGGAGCCGGGCTCTTAAGGATAGCGAGCGCGGCGTCGTAGCGCTCATTCTGCTCGCGCTCGACGTCCTCGACACCCATACCGCCCACACGGCTCACCGTGCCGGCGAAGTACACGTTGACGAACTCCGGAGTGAAGCCCACGGCCTCGAAGATCTGCGCCGAATGGTAGCTCTGCACCGTGGAGATGCCCATCTTGGACATGATGGAAACGATGCCGGCGGTCGCAGCCTTGTTGTAGTTGGCGATGCCCTGCTCGGCCGTCACGTCCAGGTCGCCGCGTGCCGCCAGATCGCGGATGCACGCATGTGCGTTGTACGGATAGATGCCACTCGCGGAGTAGCCCACCAGTGCCGCAAAGTCGTGCGGAGACACGGCGTCGCCGCACTCCACCACGATGTCGGCAAAGGTACGCACGCCGGCGCGGATCAGGTGGTTGTGCACGCAGCCCACGGCGAGCAGCGACGGCACGGGCACCTCACCCGCAGCGGCGCGATCGCTCAACACCACGATGTTCACGCCGTCGCGGACCGCAGCCTCAACATCCTCTGCAAGCTGCTTGAGCGCAGCCTGCAGCGCGCCCTCGCCGGCGTCGCGGCGGTACACGGCACGGAAACGGCGGGTCTTAAAGCCCACGCGGTCGATGGCGCAGATACGCTCGAACTCCTCCTCGCTCAGCAGCGGACGCTCCAAGCGCACCAGCTGGCAGGCCGTGCGGGAATCCTCGAGCAGGTTGCCGTGGTTGCCCAGGTAGAGCGTGGTCGAGGTGACCATATGCTCGCGCAGGGCATCGATCGGCGGGTTCGTGACCTGGGCGAACAGCTGATAGAAGTAGTCGAAGAACGAGCGCGTCTTCTTGGACAGGCAGGCCAGCGGCGCATCGATGCCCATCGAGGCGAGCGGGGCCTTGCCCTGCTGGGCCATGGGACGCACGACTTCGTCAACATCATCCCAGTGATACCCGAGCTTGGCCATGCGCACGGCGGCGGGCACCTCGGTATCCTCGGCGGGCGTGGGCGCGACGGGCTTGTCGAGCGCGTCGACGGTCAGCGTCTCCTCGGCGATCCAGTCGCGATAGGGCTTTTCCTTGGCGTAACGGGCGCGCAGCTCGTCGTTGTAGATGACGCGGCCGCGGGCAAAATCGACCTCGAGCATCTGGCCCGGTCCCAGACAGCCGCTCGTCAGGATGTTCTCGGGGCTCACCTCGATGGTGCCCACCTCGCTTGCCAGCATAAAGCGACCGTCGCGCGTCACATAGTAGCGGGCGGGACGCAGGCCGTTACGGTCGAGGGCGGCACCCAGCGTGCGACCGTCGGTAAAGGCGATGGCCGCCGGGCCATCCCACGGCTCCATGAGCATGGACTGGTACGCGTCGTAGGCGCGGCGCTTGTCGGAGATGCGGTCGTTATGGTCCCACGGCTCGGGGATCATCATGGTGACGGCGCGGTCGAGCGGACGGCCGTTCATCGTCAGGAACTCGAGCACGTTGTCCAAGATGGCGGAGTCGGAACCCTCGCGATTGATGATTGGCAGGATTTTCTTCAGGTCCTCGCCGAGCACCGGGCTGTAGAGCTTCGGCTCGCGGGCTCGCGTCCAGGAGATATTGCCGCGCAGCGTGTTGATCTCGCCGTTGTGGATGATGTAGCGGTTCGGATGCGCGCGCTCCCACGACGGCGTCGTGTTCGTGGAGTAGCGCGAATGCACGAGCGCGAGGGAGGTCTCGACCGCCGCGTCGTTCAGATCGGTGAAGAAGCGGCGCATTTGGGTCGCCACGAGCATGCCCTTATAGACAATAGTGCGGCTCGACATCGAACACACGTAGAAGATCTTGTTCGCGAGCGCCGGGTTCGCGTCAGCTGCACGCTCGATGGTGCGACGGCACACATAGAGCTTGCGTTCGAAATCCTGGCCTGCGGAAACGCCTTCCGGGCGACGCAAAAACGCCTGCAGGATGGTCGGCATGCACGCCTGCGCGGTGCTGCCGAGGTCATGCGGATCGACCGGCACCTCGCGCCAGAACATCAAGGGCACACCGCACTTCGCGCAACCTTCCTCGAAGACGCGCTTCGCGTCGCGCACGCCAACTTCGTCATCGTGCGGGAAAAAGAGCATGGCAACGCCGTAGTCGCCTTCCCCTGGCAAAAGCTGGCCTTCCTTCTGCGCTTCCTTGCGAAAGAAGCGGTGCGGAATCTGGAAGAGCACGCCCGCGCCGTCGCCGGTGTTGCGCTCGAGGCCCGTGCCTCCGCGGTGCTCGAGATTGACCAGCACCGACCGCGCATCGTCCAGCATGGCATGGCTGCGCTCGCCCTTCAGGTGCGCCAATGCGCCGATGCCGCACGCGTCGTGCTCGTATGATTCGCGGTAAAGACCCGCCGCGGGCTGCTTCTCCTCGCAAGCTGCGCATGCCCCTTGCCCAGCTTCGCACCGAGGCGCCCCCGCCTGTTCGCTCAGTTGATAGTTCATATGCGATCCTTCGTCTATAGGGCTGCCGTTTTACCAAAATGGCAGTCTATGACGTAGTGTATCGACTCTCGGGCGCTTTGTTTCAAGCTGCAACATGGTTATGACAACCTGGAAACAGACTTGAAACAAAGCGACCGCGATGCGGCGGTAGGCGGCAGAAAGCACAGGAGGAAAACAAGATTCTGGCACAAAAGCCCAGATGCCCTCGGGCGCCCGCTCCAGCGCGTTCGGCGGCAAGCGAGCGCCTCGCATCAACTGCAAAGCGTCCGCCTCGCGTTCGCGGGAAGCAGGTGCCCCGCGCACGAGAAACGCCCGATCAACTCACAGCGACACCCGCATCCCGCTTACGCGAGCTCGGTTTCCACCTCGAGCTTGCCCGCATCCTGAGCTTTACCGTGCGACCCGTCGGCGTTCACGAAGGTATCGCGGGCCGCGCGGGCCTCCGACTCCTTCTCCGCCAAATTCGCCTTCGCAACCGAGATCATCAACTTGATGCGGTTGAGCTGGTTCACCTCCGACGCGCCCGGATCGTAGTCGACGGCCACGATGTTGCTTTCGGGATAACGACGGCGCAGCTCCTTGATCACTGCCTTGCCGACCACGTGGTTCGGCAAACACGCGAACGGCTGGGTGCACACCACGTTCGGCGCGCCGGTCTTGATAAGCTCCACCATCTCGGCGGTGAGCAGCCACCCCTCGCCCATCGAGTTACACAGCGAGAGGATCTCGCTCGCATATTCGGCCAGCTCATAGATGTTCGCCGGCGGGTTGAAACGCGACGACTCGGCGAGCGCCTTGTTCACCGGTGCGCGGAACTTTTTGATTGCGGAAAGCGCCACCTTCGACCCGAGCGCACCCTTCGAGCTGCGCCCGAGCGGATCTTTCTGGAAAATGCCGCCTGCAACACCGAACAGGAAAAACTCGATGAGCCCCGGCACCACGGCCTCGCACCCTTCCCGCTCGATCACGTCGACGATTTGGTTGTTCGCCGTGGGATGGGACTTCACGAGGATCTCGCCCACCACGCCGACGCGCGGTTTGGCTCCCTCGCCCTGAAGCGGCAGCGTGTCGAAGTCCTCGACGATCTGGCGGATCGTGCGCTTGAAGCGGCCGTACGACTCGCCGCTTTCCAACTGGCCCTTGCACGTGACCATCCAGTGGTCGAACAGGCGATTCGCGCTACCAGGTTCCACCTCGTAGGGGCGCGTGCGATAGAGGCACTGCATGAGCACGTCGCCGTACTGCAGCGCGTACACGGCCTGGAGCAGCATCTTCGGCGTGATCTTGAAGCCGGGATTGTGCTCGCCTAAGTCCTTGAACGAGATGGCGATCACAGGAATGTGCGCGAGGCCCACAGCCTTCAGTGCCTTGCGGATAAGCGAGATGTAGTTGGTGGCGCGGCAACCGCCGCCCGTCTGCGTGATGAGCACGGCAAGCTTGTCGGTGTCGTAGCGCCCCGACATGACGGCTTCCATAATCTGGCCGGTGACCAGGATGGACGGGTAGCAGATGTCGTTGTTCACGTACTTGAGGCCCGCATCGACCGCGCCGTGGTCCACACTCGGCAGAAGCTCGACGTTGTAGCCGAAGCGGCTGAAGATGGGCACGAGAAGCTCGAAATGGTACGGCGCCATCTGCGGGGCCAGAATGGTGTAGCCCTGCTCCTTCATCTCTTCGGTGAACACCGCGCGCGGGAACTCCGTGTCGGCGCCCTCGCGCTGGCGCATGCGCTCCTGAGCCTCGGGCGCAGCCTTCTCGTTGAACGCGTCGGGGACGGCGTCGGGCGAAATCTCGATGTCGCACGCGGGGCAGCTAGCGGGCGTCGCGGTGCGTTCAGCCTCTTCATCGGCCTGATCCTTCAGTGCGGCAAGGAGGCTGCGCACGCGGATGCGGGCAGCGCCCAAGTTGGACACCTCGTCGATTTTAAGCACGGTGTACACCTTGCCCGCCGACTCGAGGATTTCCTGCACCTGGTCGGTGGTGAGCGCGTCCAAGCCGCAACCGAACGAGTTCAGCTGGATGAGGTCGAGGTCACGACGCTCGGTCGCCACCTTCGCCGCCGCATAGAGGCGCGTGTGGTACATCCATTGATCGACCAGGCGAATCGGGCGCTCGAGCGTACCCAAGTGCGCGATGGAGTCCTCGGTGAGCACCGCCAGCCCAAAGCTCGTGAGCAGCTCGGGGATGGCATGGTTGATCTCGGGGTCGTTATGGTAGGGGCGGCCCGCCAGCACGATGCCGTGGGTGCCAGTCTCCTCCATCCATTTCAGGGTCTCGGTGCCCTTCACGCGCATGTCGCGCTTGAACGCCTCGTCTTCGGCCCAAGCAGCGTCGACCGCAGCGTCCACTTCCGCCTGCGTCGGGGCGGAAACACCTTCGCCCATGAGCTCAGGGTGCGCCTCGATAAGCTCAACCATCAGGCGTTTCTTCAGGTGCTCCTTCTTGTCGTAGGGAAGCCACGGGTTCAGGAACTGCGTCGACGACTCACGCAGCTCATCGATGTTCAGGCGCAGCGCCTCGGCATAGCTCGCCACGATCGGGCAGTTGAAATGGTTGCCCGCCGTGTCGTCTTCCTGACGCTCCCACTTGCTGCAGGGGAACCAGATGAAGTCTGGATGCTTGTCGAGCAGGTTCATGATGTGGCCGTGCGAGAGCTTCGCCGGGTAGCACACGCTCTCCGACGGCATGGACTCGATGCCCGCCTCGTAGGTCTTCTTCGTGGACGGGTCGGAAAGCACCACGCGCCATCCGAGCTTCGTGAAGAAGGTGAACCAGAACGGGTAGTTCTCGTACATGTTGAGCGCACGGGGGATGCCCACCGTGCCGCGCGGGGCCTTGTCGGCGGAAAGCGGCATGTAGTGGTCGAACAGGCGCTTGCTCTTGTACTCGAAGAGGTTCGGCACCTGCTGCGACTTCTTGTCGAGCGCGCCGGCGCCCTTCTCGCAGCGGTTGCCCGTGATGAAGCGGCGGTGTTTGCCAGTGTTCTCGTCCTTGCCGAAATCGTTCACCGTGAGCAGGCAGGCGTTCGAGCAGCCCTTGCAGCGCACGGTCTTGTGCGTGGGGGCGAGCGATTCGATCTGCTCAAGGGAAAGCAGCGTGGATTTGATCTGGGGAGTGACGACTTCGGCGTCGGCGGAACTCCGCTCAGAAGCTGCGCAGCCTTCGCTCCGCTCGCCGGCGGCTTCCGCCTGGTCGTGGCTGGATTCCAACGCTGCGACCTGCTTGCGGTAGCGGTCGCGCGCGAGGAGCGCGGCACCGTAGGCGCCCATGTTGCCCGCGATGTCGGGGCGCACGGCGTGCACGCCCGCGAGCTGCTCGAACGCGCGCAGCACGGCATCGTTCAAGAACGTGCCGCCCTGAACGATGACCTTCGTGCCCACGTCGTGCGGGTCGCGGATCTTGATAACCTTGAACAGCGCATTCTTGATGACCGAGATGGCCAGGCCCGCGGCGATGTCGCCCACCGTAGCGCCTTCCTTCTGCGCCTGCTTCACGCGGGAGTTCATGAACACGGTGCAGCGACTTCCCAGGTCAACGGGGTGTTCCGCATGGATTGCCGTCTTGGCGAATTCGGAAACGTCCAGGTTCAGGCCCGTCGCGAAGCTCTCGATGAAGCTACCGCAACCCGACGAGCACGCCTCGTTCAGCATGATATGGTCGATCACGCCGTCTTTCACGCGCAGGCACTTCATGTCCTGGCCGCCGATATCGAGGATGAACTCCACGCCCGGAAGCATCTGTTGAGCGCCGCGCAGGTGCGCGACCGTCTCGATCTCGCCCGAGTCGACGCGCAGCGCCTCAAGGAGCAGCGCTTCGCCGTAGCCAGTGACCGTGGCATGCCCGATGGTGATGAGCGGTTCGCCCGTCTCGGCATCGACCGGCATGTCGTTGTAGAGCTTGGCGATGGCTGCCTTCGCGCACCCGAGCACGTCGCCCTTGTTCGACACGTAGTGCGACCAGAGGAGGCTGCCCTCCTCGTCGATGAGCGTCGCCTTGAACGTGGTCGAGCCCGCGTCGATGCCCAGGTAGGCAACGCCCGTGTAATCCATGAGACTCTCGCGCTTCACGCACTCGGCGGCATGGCGCTCGTTGAACTCGTCGAGCTCGGCGTCGCTTGCGA
>DBGAXC010000052.1:0-3649 GCA_048447565.1 Collinsella aerofaciens
TAGTCGCAGCAAAATCAACCCCTTCAGACGTGATTTGAGCGTCTGGAGGGGTTTAAGATTTGTGAAAACGCAGGATGAATGACTGTAAAAGCTTTAATTAGCGGACAATCGAGGATTATTCTGGCGGTTGGAAAGTTAAAAGAAATGTATCCATTCCGGTAGCAGTACTCATATTTGGCATTTTTTGCACACCAGGGGTTAGCGAAGGTCAAAAACAGAGCGCGCATTTGTTAAAACTATCGACTCGATGCGCTTTGCGTCGCAGTTTTTGAGCGAGGTGATGCGTTCTGAGGTCCTTGTGAGCGACCTGATGAGCGACTGCGTGCTTGTTTCTGTGTTTGGCTCGGCCGGCGCATCGGTCTCGAGCAGTAGGCGGTCGAGTGGAATCTGTCGTGCGTATTCGCGACAGCGCTTGGTCGCGAGCATGCGTTCGTTGACGGAAAAATAGCAGCCCGCATTACGCGCGCGGGTGAGTTCGTCCGAAGTGCCGCTAAACCAGTGGAAGATGATAGCGGGGGAGTCGGGGTTTGGGATGAGTAGTCCATGCGATTCGAGGACGTCCAGTACGGCTCCTGCCGAACGAACGGCGTGAATTGATATCACGCGCCCGGTAAGAGGATGCTGCACGAGCGCATCGCAGAGCCGGTTAAGTGCCTGTATTTGTAGCGGCTCACTTCCAGCAAAGCGCGCGGAAAAGTCGAGTCCGACTTCGCCGATGTAGCGTTCTTGGGCAGCAACTTCGCAAAGCAGATTGACTTCGGCAAAACCGCAGTGGCCATCGGCGAGCCACCAGGGGTGAAGCCCAACGCCGGCGATGATGCCCGGGTGGCGACGAGCGCGCTCGTTTGCGGCCGAAAAGTCGCGTGGATCGACGCCGCAATCAAATAGACCCAAGCCCAGCGCCGTTGCCTCATCGGCAACGGCGTCCGGGTGAGCCATTAAATCAAGATGGCAGTGTGCATCAAATAACCGGGGCTCCATCTCGGCGCGCTCCGCTAGTCCAAGCGCTGGCCATCGGCGCGCACGCGCTCGGTGCCGCGGCCACTGATCTGGCGGATAACCTCGCCGGCAATCATCTGGCCCATGATGGGCGGCATAAAGCTGGCGGTTCCGAGCTCGGTGCGCTCGTGGATATTGGAAGGGTCGCGGGGCTGTGTCTTAACCGATTCCTCGCAGCTAAACAGTACATGTAGACTCTTGATTCCGCGCTTCTTGCATTCTTTGCGCATGATGCGGCTCATGGGGTCACGTACCGTATCGAAAATGTCGGCAAAGCGGAGGCACTCGGGATGGAGCTTGTTGGCCCCGCCCATGGAGCTAACCAAACGAATGTCGTGGTCCTGAGCATATTTGGCAATGGTGAGCTTGGCCGAGATGGTGTCGATGGTGTCGACGACGTAGTCGAGCTTGCCGTCCGTCTGCTCCAAAACGCGCGCGAAAAATTCGTCGATATTGTCGCTCAACAGGTATTCGGTGCGCTTGATGACGGTAGCGGCTGGATTGATGTCGTGGATCATGGCTTCCATAACATCGACCTTGCGCTTGCCGATGGTGCTTTGAAAGGCGATGGCCTGGCGATTGATATTGCTGGGCGCGATGATGTCCTTATCCAGAATGACGAAATGACCAATGCCGCCGCGGACAAGTGCCTCGCAGCAATTGGAGCCCACACCTCCGCAGCCGAGCACCAGCACCGTGGCGGCGGCGAGTTTGTCGAGTGCCTCGCGGCCCATGATGATCTCGAGCTTGGTGTCGCGTGTCTCGTTGGGGGTTGCGGCTGTGGTTTCGGTCATAGACATCCTCCGATGGGGAAGCGAATCGTGTTTTAGCTATCGTCATTATAGGTATTATCGCGATTCCATTTGAGCCCTAGGGGCTTGTTGAAATGAGGCAGTGATTCGCATAAGATGAAGCAGATGGCACCCGTTGCCGCGGGTTGGCCAACTCCCAAACACGTTTGTAGCGTGAGAAGTGGCCGTCTTCGCATTACGCGGGGGCGGCTATTTCATTCGACCTCCAATGTGGATGCCGAGCTCCACAGCCGCGATTACAAGCAATAACAACGTCAGGACATCGTCAATACTCATAGTCCATCTCCTTCTCGGGTAGAGGGAGCTGGCCCATCTGCTTCAACTTCCATTGTAGCTAAATACGAACGAATGTTCTATAGATGTTCCTGTATTAGATAGTTAGACAAACATCTAAATATCGAGTATAGTGTGCGCGTCATGAGAGATGATGAAAGGGGGTCTTATGCCGGGAGAGGGTTTTAAGGCGCTTGCCGATCCAACGCGACGGCGCATTTTGGAGTTGCTGCGCGAGGGCAATTGCACGGCGGGGGAGCTTGCCGAGCATTTCGATATCAGTAAGCCGTCGCTGAGCCATCACTTGGCGACGCTCAAAAACGCCGGGTTGGTAACCGACGAACGTCATGGTCAAAACATCGTATACAGCTTAAACACTACCGTCATGCAGGACTTGATCGGTTGGTTTATGGGCTTTACAAACACGGAAGGTGATAAGGATGAATAACGAAAACAAGGGCATTCACCCCACGGGGGTATCGTCGCGCGTGTGGATTGCGCTGGTCGCTCTGTGCGTCGCCAATGTCGCAGCGCATCTCATGGTGATGCCGAGCTTGCCTGGGCAGATTCCCACGCACTGGGGCGCGAACGGCGCCGTCGACGGTTGGGGTCCCAGCTGGATGGCCTCCGCGCTCGGCGTGCTGCCTCTGGTGCTTCTCGCAATGTTCTGCGTGGTGCCGCGCATCGATCCCAAAGGTGAGGCATATCGAACCTCGGGCAAGTTCTATCAGGGCTTCGTAATCGCCTTCACATTGTTCATGTGCGCCATAAGCTGGCTGGGAGAGCTTACGGTCTGGGGCGTGGTGCCGGCGGTCGGTTCGGTCAACGTGCTGATTTCCGGTGTTGTCGGTTTGCTGTTCATCGGCGTAGGCAACTACTTGCCGCGTGTGAAGCAGGACTATACGCTCGGTATCAAGACGCCTTGGGCGCTTGCCAATCCCGAGAACTGGCGCCGTACGCAGCGCTTTGGCGGTGCCTGCTTTATGGTGCTGGGCTTTGGCCTGATTGTGATGGGCGTGGCAGGCAGCGTGCTTTCGAGTGAAGTCGTCGCCGCGGTGATTGCGGTTCTGGCGTTTGGTTCGGTTGGAGCCGTCTACGTCTACTCGTATCTGCTGTGGCGCAAATCGCAGCGAGCCGCTCGCTAAGGTTGCGGAAAACTAGCGTACGCAGTTCATAGTATGTTCCGGGGGAACTTTTCCCAGGTAGTATTAGGGGATATGGGCAACCATGCCCCTTTTTCGTTACGTTTCAGAGCTGGTTTTTCCATTTCGTTTCCACTTAGGCGAAACAAGAATAGGGAAACAGCAGGTAGAAAGGATAAAACAGGCAAATGGCGGAGTTTATCTACCAGATGTATCAGGCTCGTAAGGCCCATGGCGACAAGGTAATCCTTGACGACGTGACCCTGAGCTTCTACCCCGGTGCCAAGATCGGCGTCGTGGGCCCTAACGGTATGGGAAAGTCGACCCTGCTCAAGATCATGGCCGGCATCGAGGAAGTCTCCAACGGCGATGCCAGACTTACCCCCGGCTACACCGTGGGTATCCTGCAGCAGGAGCCGCCGC